>CAIXUG010000006.1 GCA_903922605.1 uncultured Verrucomicrobiota bacterium | reverse complement strand
CCCGGCCCTCTCCCTGAGGGAGAGGGCCGGGGTGAGGGGGAAGGGCGCAAACGGACTTCAATGCATCCGGTGAAGATTGAGGCCGGAGCGACCCGCATCTTTTCCAGCCGCAAGCAGCCGTTGGGCGCAGAGACACGATTTCTGAAAACATTTTAATTCCACTCCATGAACACAACCGCCACCGCCCTGCCCAAGCCCGCCTTCAACCCCTGGCCGTACTCGCTGATGGCGTTCTTCGCCATCCTCATCACGCTGATCGTGAGCATGGTCACCTGGTCCATGCGACAGGATGTCGATCTGGTCGGCTCGGACTATTACGACCAGGAGATGCGCTTCCAGCAGCGCATCGACTCGACGAAGCGCGCCCAGGCCTTCGGCGGCCAGGTCGCCATCGCTTACGCGGCGGATCAGATCCGGGTGAGCATCCCCGCCGCCCATGCGGCCCAGCATGCCAACGGGACCATCCGCCTGTACCGCCCGAGCGATGCGAAGCTCGACCGGGAGGTGAAGCTGGCCGTCAACGCGGACGGCACCCAGCAGGTCGGCGTGGCGGGACTGCTCCCCGGTCTTTGGAATGCCCGCGTGGCCTGGACCGTCGGCGGCGAGGATTTCTTCCACGACGAAAACCTCATCATTCCGGCCACCAGCCGCTGACCTTGCTCCGCCATGCTCTGGACCGCCTTCCTCCTCGGCCTCGCCGGCAGCCTGCATTGCGCGGGCATGTGCGGGCCGCTGGCGCTGGCGCTGCCCGCGACGGGCTCTGGCACGGTCGGCTATGTGTCCGGCCGGCTCGCCTACAATCTGGGCCGCATCGTGACCTATTCGCTGCTCGGGGTGGTGTTTGGCCTGCTGGGAAAATCGCTTTCCCTCATCGGCATCCAGCGCTGGCTCTCCATCGGCGCGGGCACGGTGATCCTCCTCGGTTTGCTGCTCAGCCGCCGGGCGTTCCTCGGCACGCCTATGGTGAAGACGGTGGGTTGGCTGAAATCCGGTTTTGGCGCGCTGCTGCGGCGGCGCACGCTGGCTTCGCTGGGCCTGATGGGCCTGCTCAACGGCCTGCTGCCCTGCGGCCTCGTCTATGCCGCCTGTGTCGGGGCCGCCGCCACCGGCAGCCTGGCCCTGAGCACCGGCTACATGGCGCTCTTCGGCCTGGGCACGGTGCCGCTGATGCTTGGGATCGGACTTTCGGGGCGGGCGCTGCCGGTGGCGCTGCGGTTCAAGCTGCAACAGCTCGTGCCCGTGTCGCTCGGCGTCGTGGGCGGGCTGCTCATTTTGCGCGGATTGGCCCTCGGGATTCCCTACCTGAGCCCCGACCTCGCCGCCGGCATCTGCGCCCATTGTCATTAAGGTGCCGGCGGAGCGCCGGTCTCCGACCCGGCGCGGCTTCGTACTTCAATCTCGGAAAATGCCTCAGCGCAGCCGCCCGCAGGCTCCCTTGCCCGAGCAGTTGAGGCAGACACAGCTGGATTCTTCCTGCTCATGGTCATGCTCCGCCGCTTCCGGCACCACGTTGGCGTTGGCACCGCGTGATGGGTCGGCGGTCAACGGCCCCGCCGCCACCGCAGTCAAGTCGAGCCCCCGGCCAATGGACACGGGGATGGCAGTTCCAAGATTTTCCACGGCGTCAGTGGACCCGTTCCCGCTCCCGTGCGCCCACCCGCGCTTGCCCAGTGCTCGCCAGAAATTGCCGGACGCAACAATCCCTGCGGGTCGGCAGCATCGCCGGGTTCACACCGCCGTGGTCTTCTGTTTCGTGGGCAGGAAGAGGAGACGCAGGCTGTTCAGCATCCCCAATCACCGTGCTGCCCTCGTGTGCGGCGACGCCGGGGGACAGTGGGATTTTGGCCAACACCAGCGACAGCGTGGCCATCACCGTCATCGTGCCGAGCGAGAGCACTACAGGGGATGCAGCAACCATCCCGTGACCGCCGCCACGGTGCGGACAGCCGCCCGGAACATCATCGTTTTCCACGGGGCATCCGCCGCGCTGGCGTGCTCGTGCCCCATGTCAATTCGCGGGGAGCCGTTCGCGGAACTCGGTCGGTGACTGGCCCACGACCTTGCGGAAGACGCGGTTGAAATGCGTCAGTGATTGGAAGCCGACCTCGTAAGCCACCTCGCTGATGCGGGTGTTGGGGTTCAGCAGGAGGTTTTTCGCCTTCTCGATCCGCACCCGGGAGACGTAGTCGGTGAAATTGAGGCCGGTCGCCTTCTTGAAGAGCTTGCAGAAGTAAAACGTGCTCGTGTTCACCGACTTCGCCACGGCACCGAGCGACAGCGCCTCGTCCTGATGCGCGGCGATGAACTCCTTGGCCCGGGTGATGACCGGCGGCTCGGCATGCTGCTGCTGCACCAGGATCTGGTTGCCGACGATGGCCAGGTGCTGCGCGAAGATGCCCAGCAGGCGCACGGTCGCCTGATATTGCTCCGGAGTGAGCACGCGCGAATGGAACCACGCATCCTCGGCCTTGGTCAGATCCACCTTCAGCCCCCAGTCTAGGAGCTGCCTGGCGGTCTTCGCAAATTTCTCCCGGGTCGGCTGGCCGAGAAACACCTGGCCGGTCTGGAGGAAGCCCACCAGCTCATGGCCGAAGCGCAGCGGGATGGCCGTGTCGTTCAGACCGGCGAAGCACGTCACGGTGCGCGCCCCGGCACCGGGGTTTTCGGCGATCTTTTCCTGCACATCCAGGCAGGCGGCGCACGACCGGCTGGTCTTCGCCATGAGGGTGCAGAAGGGATTTTCGTGGGGGCTCCCGTGGTGCACCGGTTGCCATGCCTCGACCGGCCGCAACGACAGGGGCATCCCGGTCGCCTGACCGAAGGCCTTCTGGTAATCGGAAAAAATTTGCGAACGGGAGAGCTGCTCCAGCAACGGACTCGCGTGGCGATCAGCCATAAACAGAACGTTAGGCGGTGCCACCCTCGGTGGCAAACGGTGTGAACGGAAGGGGGCGACCCGCCGTCGCGTGCTCCAGCAACACCAGCCGCTCGCGCGTGGACAGCAGGCGCTCGAACAGGACCGCCGCCATGCGTTTCATGACCGCGTAGCCCAGCGCGGGATCATCCTCCATGCGCTGCCGCAGGGTGGGCGCATGAAAGAAAAACGCCTCCACCGGTGTCACCGTGCGGGCGGTAAACTGCCAGCAGTAGGGCGGGAAAACCCATGACCACCCCAGCCCGTCGCCCGCCTCCACCGTCTGCAACGGCACGTCACGGCTCCCGGCGGCCGCTTCCAACGCCACGGTGCCACTCAGAAGCAGGTAGAAACGGTTCGCCTCCTCCCCTTCCTTGAAAATCACCTCATCCGGCCCAAATTTCGCGCAGGCGGCCACTGCCGCCAGGGCTTCCAAGTGGGTCCAGGGCACCCCTCGAAAGAAGGGCTGGTGTCCCAGGCTGGCGGCGGTCGGTGCGACGGGTTGCTTCATGTCTTATCCACAGCATGCCGGGTGGAGAGCTCCCTGACTAGGCGGACATGTGATAATGACAAAAGAGGGGCGCGCTTCGCCAATCGGCGGCAAGCACCCTGACCACGCTCGTACCACAGTGACATCGTCAAGCAAGTGAGCATGAAAGCTCCGTACCCCATGGCCACTGTCACCGTCCCCGCCGAACGGTTCAGGACCGGCGCGCACCACCCGTCGAGCCGCCTGCCGGCGAACGGGGTGGAGAAGTCGGAAGAAATCAGTCATACTACCCGGGCAGCAAGCGCCGGTCCTGAACCCTTTGGCGGTCGGTTTTCAGCCTTGGAGTTTTAATGGCCGGGGAAATACTGACACTCCATCCCACCCAAAAACAGGCACCGACCTCCTCACTACCATGAAAACTAAGAAAATCTCCGCCGCCAATGTGGCCAGCCGACCAGGAAAGAAAGCCGTTGCCAGCAAACGCAACCCGGAAACCTCGGTGATTGAGCTCGCCCCGGTCCGCTTCCACATCCAGAAGATCCTGGTGCCGGTCGATTTTTCCGAGAACTCGCAGAAGGCGCTCCGCTACGCCCGGCCCTTTGCCGAGCAGTTTGGGGCCAGCCTCACGCTGCTGCACGTGATGGAGCCGATCAACTACCCGATCGAATACGGCTATGCGCCCATCGCCCCGCTGGAGGCGGAAGAAACCCGCCAGGGCGAGCTGCTGGCCCGGCTCAAGCAGCTGGGCACCGAGCTGGGCGCCACCGTGCCCGTGAAATCCATCGTGCGCGTCGGGCGTGCCTGGAAGGAGATCGTGGATTTTGCCAAGGCGCAGAATACCGACCTCGTCATCGTGGCGACGCACGGTTACACGGGCCTGAAGCATGCGCTGCTCGGCAGCGTCGCGGAAAAGGTCGTGCGGCACGCCCCGTGCCCCGCGCTCGTGGTGCGGACCGAGGAACACGATTTCCTCTGAACAGCAGTAAACTGCGAACTGGGAACAGCGAACAGCGAGCGCCGGACAGTGGGCAGCTCTTCTGGCTGTTCACTGATTACTGATTACTGGTTCACTGCTCCTGCCCCTCTCCCCCGCCCCTTTGCTCCCCTGCGTTCCCGCCGGCAGCCGCAACAGGCTTGCCCGTGGGGAACCGGTCGCGTTCACTGCGCGCCGGTTTCATCAAATGAGCTCTCCACGGATCGGCATCATCGGCGGCAGCGGCCTGTACCACATCGAAGGTTTCACCCGGCAGAAATGGGTGAAGGTGAAGACGCCCTTTGGCACGCCTTCGGATGATTTCCTGACGGGGGAGCTGAACGGCCGCGAAGTCGTCTTTCTGCCACGCCACGGTCGCGGGCACCGCATCCTGCCCACGGAGCTGAATCACCGCGCCAACCTCTGGGCGATGAAACAGCTCGGCGTGGCCTGGATCATCAGCGCCAGTGCGGTGGGTTCCCTGCAGGCGAAGTACAAGCCGTGCGACTTCGTGCTGGTGGACCAGTTTTTTGACCGCACGAAGCGCGACCTCGAACACACCTTTTTCGGCAAGGGCATCGTGGCCCATATCGCCTTTGCCGACCCGGTCTGCGAGGAGCTGCGACTCCTCCTGCTGAAATCCGCCAAGGCGTGCAAGGCCCGCGTCCACAACGGCGGCACCTACGTCAACATGGAGGGCCCCGCCTTCAGCACCCGCGCCGAATCCGTCTTCAACCACCAGGCCGGCTTTGACGTGATCGGCATGACGAACCTCGGCGAGGCCAAGTGCGCCCGCGAGGCGGAGATCGCCTACGCCACGATGGCCATGGTGACCGACTACGACTGCTGGAAGGTGGACGAGGCCCACGTCACCGTGGAAATGGTGATCGAAAACCTCAAGCGCAACGCGGCGACCGCCAAGGCCATCATCAGCCACGTGATCCCGCTGCTGCCGACGCAGGCCGACTGGCCCTGCCACCGGGCCCTGCAAAATTCCATCATGACGGAAAAGAGCCTCTGGCCGGCCGCCACCAGGCGCGCCCTGAAGCCGATCATCGGCAAGTACCTCTGATATCATTTCTCGATGATGACCGGTCTTTCCGGTAGGGACGGTGCGCTGCGCCGTCCCCGCCCTGAAGGGGCGGCAGAGGTGTTCGAAGGCCGTGGACGTTCGTTCCGTCGCCTGACGCTGCGCTCGGCGACGGGGACGGCGCAGCGCACCGTCCCTACCCGCACCGTCCCTGCCATTACCATTTCTTAGACGGAATTGGTACGAGTCGTCCGTGTGGTCAGTGACGCCGAGCTGCGCTTGGCCTGCAGAAGCCTTTCCAGTTCACGGTGGGCACAAAAAACGGCGCGGACCGGGGTCCGCGCCGTTTGCTTGGGGTAGGCCTGTTCAGGCTTTTTTGGCAGTTTCCTTGGCCGGAGTCGCCGCTGCCGGGGCGGCCTTGCTCTTGTAGTGCGAGGAGTAGTACCGGTTCTGGTAGTAGTGGTAGCTGTAGTAGTAACTGTCCTTGCCCTCGAAATCGATGTCGTTCAGCACGAGACCGATCAGGTAGATGCCGGCTTCCTGGATGCGCTGGACGGAGCGCAGGGCGTGTTCGCGGCGGATCTTGTTGAACTTGGTCACGAACATGATGCCGTCGCACATCGCGCCGACCACCAGCGGATCGGCCACGGCCGACACCGGCGGGCAGTCCAGCACGACGCGGTCGTAGCGGGTCGCGGCCTCCTCCAGGAACTGCAGCATGCGCTTGGAGCTGATCAGCTCGGAGGGGTTGCTCGGGGTGGCACCGCAGCAGACGACATCCAGGTTGGGCACGTCGGTGGTGTGGGCGATCTCGTCGATGCTGCGCACGCGGTCGGCCAGATAGGCGGAGAGACCGATCGGGCTCTGCAGCTGGAAGGCCTTGTGCACGGAAGGACGGCGCAAGTCGGCGTCGACCAGCAGCGTTTTCAGGCCGGTCTGCGCCGTGACGATGGCGAAGTTGGACGCCACGAGCGACTTGCCCTCGGAGGGGATGGTGCTGGTGACGGCGATGTTGCGCAGCTTCTCGGCGTTGCGCGCCAGCGACACGGCCGCCCGCAAGGTACGGAAGCCTTCCGCCGCACTGGAGGTCGGATGCAGGTGCGCCTGCAAGTCGCGCTCGACCACGCTCGCCGACTTGATGTTCGGGATGTAGCCGAGGAACGGCAGCCGCAGGTAGTTCTCCACATCCTCCTGGCTCTTGATGGAGTCATCGAGAATGTTGATGAAGAAGGCCAGACCGAGGGCGACCGCGATGCCGCCAAACACGCTGCCGGCGAGGATCAGGGGCTTATTCGGCTTGACCGCCTTGAGCGGGACGGTGGCCCGGTCAATCACGACCATGTTCTGCAAGGTGTCCTTCGAGTTGAGGTCGTACTCCTTCTGTTTCTGCAGGACCATCTGGTACATGGTCTCCGCCCTCTCCCGCTTGCGGTTGAGGATGTCGTAGCCGGTCTTGGCCTCGTTGAGCTCGGTGACCCGGCTTTCAGCGATCTTAAACCGCGCCTGCGCGCCCATTTCCTTTTCCTTCTCGATGTTGGCCTGCGAGATGACGGTGTCGAACGCGCGCTGCGACTCCTCCTTCAGCTTTTCCTTTTCCTGCCCAATGACGCTCAGGATTTCTTTGACCTTGGGATGCAGGTCGCGATAGCGGGTCCGCAACCCCTTCAGGACGGCCTCATCATCGTTCAGCTTGCGCTTCGCTTCGCGCACGATCGGATCTTCGTTGATCACGCCGAGTTCGGTGATTTCACGGCCCTCCTTGATCCAACGGTCGGCCTCTTCCCGTTTTTTCTGCGCATCCGACGAGCGGGTGGCCTGGGCGCCGAGCTCTTCGCGGGCCTGCCGCATCGCGAGGGCGTCCATGTTTTCACCGACCTGCTTCGTGTCATCCACCAGTGAAACCATGCCCTTGTCCCGCCGGTACTTTTGCAGGCTTTCCATCGCCAGGGTCAGTTCGGACTCCTGGGCGGCGGCCTCCTGTTTGAGCATGCGGTAGCCCGCCATCGCCTTGGAGGTCTTATGGTCCTGGTTCTGCTGCAGAAAGATCTCCAGCAACGTGTTGGCCATCTTTTCCGACAGTTTCGGGTCCGGATGCTTGGCAAAAACCTCGACGAGGCGGGTCAGGCGGATCGGGACGATGTCAATGTCTGCGGACACGGCCTCGACCTTGTCCACCGCCTTTTTGTAGCGGTCATCCTCGTCCAGTTTCAGCTTGGTGATGACGGCCTCGATCAGGCTGCGGCCCATCAGGTTCTTGTACTGGGTCTGGAGGTAGTCCTGGTCCTTGTTGCCGACCGAGATCGCGTCGCGGATGCTCAGCACACCGCCCGTCTCGGGATCGATCTGGAGGCGGGCCGCGGCCTGATAGATGGGCGTGGCGCGGAAGGCCCAGACGGTGCCCAGCACCACAAACACCGTCCACACGGCGATGATCAGCCAGCGCCGTTCCAGGACGACATGCCAGTATTCGCGCAGTTTGTTGGCCTCGTCATTCGCGGCCTGCGGCTTGGTCGTATTGTTGTCTTCCATAACTCGTAAATGTCAGAGGATGCTTTCGGCCACAGTGACGACATCGCCGGATTCCAGCATCACGCGGTTCCCTGCCTGAGCGAGCTTTTGCAGCTGGTCATAGGTATATCTGGTGGTTTCTCCGTTGCGATTGCGACGGACGTCAATCTTGTTCTTGTTGGCGAGCCGGGTGAAGTCGCCGGCGGCGCCGATCGCCTCAACGACGTCGATCTGGTGGTCGGCGGGAATTTCAATGCGGCCGGGGCGGTTTACCTGCCCCGCGACGGTGACGTACTGGGCGTCGTACTGCTTCACCTCGACACTGACCTGAGGATTGATGATGTAATCCCGGTCCAGAATCTCGGTGATGAGCTTTTCCACCTCATTCGGCGACTTCCCGCCCACCGCGATCTCGCCCACCAAGAAATACGAGATTTTCCCGTCGGTGCTGACTTTCCTTTCAGCCTGCATGTCCGGCTCGTTCAGCACCCGGATGAGCAGCAGGTCGTTGGCCGCGATTTTTCGGGCGGCATCGGCGGCATTCGCGGCTCCGGCCAGGAGCAGGAAGCCGATGGTCAGCGCTTTTAGCGTCAGTTTCAGGAGTCCAGTTTTCATATTTAAAATCCGATGGAGACTCGGAGGGTGACTTCGTTGGCGTCGTAAGGGATCAACGGATGGGTCGAGGCATACTGCGCATCCCGGTAGCTCGAACTGAAATGCGTGAACTGGTAGCCCAACGAGGCCTGCAACCAAGGCCGGGGCTGATACACCAGCGTCGGCCCGATCGTGATCTGCGTGTCGGTACGGCCGATGTTGCCGGTGACCGCCTTGTACTGTTCCACCAGATACACGTTTCCAGTGGCATAATCAGGAACCTCCACGAAGTTGTTCGGGACGCCAGACGCATTGAGATCCCGGACAAAAAACTGGCTCTGCAAATCGCCCGTCTCGGTGCTGGTATAGTTGGCGGCGAACTGCACAAACCACCGGCCGCTCGTCCCAATGGTCTGGAGCGCGGTCAGGCCGATATTGTCGTAGGTGAGCGCCTGCCGGACGAATTGCTGCGAAACGTCCGTCCGCCGGCTGTAGCTGAGGCTCAGCTGCGTTTTCAGGCTGGGGGCGTAGGTGAGCTTCACCTCCACGGCCGGCGACGACGCGCTGGACGAACCCCCGCCGGCACTCTCCGGAAACATCCGGGTTTCATAGCCGACCTTGACTGAGCCCGTGATTCGCGCGGTAAAATCGCCCTTGAGGCCGACAAAACCGCCAATCACCGTTGAGTGCGGCCCTTTCGGCTGGGTATCGATGTTCGGCGCGACCGCCGTCTGGCCGTAGTAACCCTCGAGAAAGACGGAAACCAGATCCGACAGGTTGTAGCCGCCACCCAAGGAACCCCGCAGCGTGTCGGCATCGTAGATGTTCAGCCCCTTGTCGTAATCCTGATTGTAGTGGTTCCCCTCCACATACGCATAGGTCTTGGGGCTGATCTCGTAGTCAAACCGGTAATCGTCCACCCATTCCCGGCGGTTGACCTGCTGGGCCGCCGTGCTGAAATAACCTCCCCCCAGGAAACTAGACAGGAAGCGCATCTGGTCCGAACCCTTCAGTTTCCAGTGACTGGCGGCCAGACTGGTATCGAAGAGGAAGCTCTGCTGATCCGTGTTGTACTGCGGATGTTCGGTGTAAAAAATCTTGTCGAACGTGTACTCCAGCGAGAAGTGGTTCGCATCCGAGTAACCATACGCAAACCGCGCCCCGGGGCTGATGGTCATCAACACGTCATGCTCGGCGGACCGGGAAATGACGGGCAGGCCATTCGTGACAAGCGTGCCGCTGTCCGGTCCTGGGCCCCGGAGAATGAAATTATTGGTTCCACCGATGCTTACGGCCACCGCATTGGTGCTCAGATACTCTGTCGGTGAGGCCGGCAACGCTGCCAGAATGGAGTTATTCCCGTAGAACACGTTGTCCGTGAACACGCTGGTGATGTCCAGTTGGGGTTTTACGGTCAATTTTCCCCACCGGTAATTCAGCACATCTTCCGCATCCAGGGCCGCGACCGGCAGGGCGACGACCACGAGGCCGGAGAGGGTCAGCCCCATCCGGCGAATGTTTTCAGGCTCAAGCATGCAGTTTTTAATGCGTTTGACCGAGGTTACTATGGGCCGTCGCCACCACCCCCGACAAACGGAGCATGGTGGCATTTTGCGACAGATTGAATCCGCAAATGTTCAATTTGCGACAGCTCAGCTTTCAGAAATGCCGTTTCACAAACAAACCAAAGGAAATGCCAGCAGGCCAACCTGCGAAGCCAGCTGCAGAAGCAACTGACGCACCAGCTTGCCGAATTGTTGGCGATCCGTCCAACACAGTTCCTCGTCGCCACACCAGCCAATGACGATCAGCACCTTGAATTTCTCCACCAACGAGGCAAGAACGAACATCCGTCTTCACCAAAACTTCATGTGCGAACATCCGGCTCGCCATGGGTTTCCGGCCGGCCTGCATGTCTCAGATTTGAGAGCGAATACCCGTTGCATGACGGAAATTGCGCTCCTTGGTTGCAGCGAGATCATGGTTTTTGCATGGAAATGGCGCAGGCGGGCCAAGCATGGGTTCACCCAATCGGTTCTTGCAGCCCAACCATCCCTGAAAACAGCAACGCCCGACCGAAGTCGGGCGTTGGTACGCTTTGGCTGATGGTTTCCGTTCAGTTCAGCCGCTTGATGCGGATGTTACGGAAGCCGACCGCGCCGTGGTCGCCCTGTAGCAGGATCGGGCCGGGCTGATCATCGTTGTCGTCGAGCTGGCTGCCGGTTCCATGCTCCACGGTCACTCCATCATGAACTTTCACTCCGTTAAGGATAAAGGTGACCTTGTTGCCGATGATCTTGGCTTCTCCCTGTTGCCACTGGCCGGCCTTGCGTGTCGCCGGGATGGTGCAGGATGCAACGTTATAAAGATCACCATTCAGGCCCTTGTCGTGACCGTCCTTATTGAGATTGTCGAAAATCTGCAGCTCGTAACGGCCGCGCAGGTAGAAGCCGGAGTTTGAGCCCGGGGGAATCTGGTATTCGTACCGGACGATGAAGTCCCGGAACTTCTCCTCGGTGTAGATGTCCGTGCCGTGGTCACCCTTGGCCAAGGTGTTCACCAGCATGCCATTCTGCACGCTCCAGGACTTGTTGCCGTCATCGCGGCGGTACTTCCAGCCGTTGAGCGTCTTGCCGTCAAAGAGCAGCTTGAATCCGTCCGCCTTCTCGGCGGCGGCGAGCTTGTTGGCCGTGTCGGTGGGTTTGCCGTCACCCTTCGCCAAGCCCAAAGCCCATTCGATGCCGCCGAGGATGTGCCGTTGGTAGGCCTCGCTGCTCCAGACGTCTTCCCGGTGACCGAGCGAGGTGTAGAAGACCTTGCCGCCGTGGCCGACTTCCTTGCACCACGAGACGGGATAGTCGCCGGGCGCCAGCGTCTGCGGATGCTTGTCCATGGTCAGCAGGCCGTGAACCCGCTCGCGATGCCAGCTCTGCGGCAGGAACTCGTAAATCTCGTCAAAGACGACGTAGCTCGCACCAATCCCCCGGGTGGCCGGATGCATCGGGTCCTGGTTGTAGGCCTCCACCTGCACCTGCGCGCCGTGCGTCTTGAACTCGGCCCCGATCAGGTCGATGTACGGCTGATAACGGTTCGCGCCGTCGAAGGTGTCGCTGGCCGAATGCATGCCGATGAGCGCGTGGCCGTTTTCGACCCACTTGATGAAGCCGTCCTTGTCGGGAATGGCGAGGCTGCCGGTGGTGTTGGCGAAGATGACGGCGTCCACCTGGTTCAGCTTGGCCATGGTCAGCTTCTCCATCACGTCGGTGTCGTCCGCGCCCTTCTTGGCCTCGCCGCCACCGTCCACCAGGTCCACCACGGTGAACTCGCCGGTCGTCTCGCCCAGGGTGGTGAGGACGTTCGCCGCAATGACGGTCGAGCTGTGGTGGAAGCCCTTCGTCGCGGTGACAACGATGACCTTCTTGGGCGCGGCCTCGGCGGAAATCAGGCCGAGCGCGAGGAGCGAGGCGGTGAGCAGCGGTAGTTTCATGGAGTGTGGAACGTGATGCGTGATGCGTGATGCGTGATGCGTGATGCGTGGAGCTGGAAACGTGATGGCACAGGCGGACGGGCCGGTGCGGGAACGCATTCATTTAGCCGTATCCGGAGGAAGTCCGGCAAGCGGCGAGTTCGTGGCCCGTAGTAGGCCGGGCCGCTGGCCCGGCAAGTACGGCGGGCTGCCAGCCCGCCGAAAAAACGCTACAGCACCCGGCGGGCTGGCAGCCCGCCATACGATGTCGGGCCAGCGGCCCGACCTACTCTGGACGCTCTGCCCGAAGCGCTTTTCGCGGCTTGCTGGCGGCCAGCCGGTTTCCGCACGCTCGCACCGTGCGCATCGCCTTCAAAGAATGGGCCATCGTGGTGGACGCCCTCGGTCAGGGGCGGCAGAGCGTGATCCTGCGCAAAGGTGGAATCGCGGAGGGTCGTGGCGGCTTCCGCCCGGAACATGACCGCTTCCTGCTGTTTCCGACGCTGTTTCACCAGCAGCGGGAGCAGGTCGTGGCTGAGGCCCAGGCCCGCTACGACGCAATCGCACCCAATCTACCTGGCCCCGAAACGCTCCGGCTGGAATTTTTCGCCGAGGTCGTCGCCTGGCAGAAGGTGGCCTCGCTCGCCCGTGTGGAACGCCTGCGCGGCCAGCACATCTGGCGTGATGAGTTGATCGCCGAACGCTTTGACTGGGGGAAGGAACACGCCATCCACGCCCTCGCCCTCCGCGTCTGGCGGCTGCCCCGGCCGGTGGAGCTGCCAATGCTGCCCGCTTACGGCGGGTGCAAATCATGGGTCGAGATCGCCGAGGAAATCCCGACGGAGCCGGCGGACCCCGTCTTGGATGACGCCGCCTTTGCCGCGCGGTTGGCCGCCTTTCACGCCGCGCTGGGAGGCGGCGCTTGAAGCATCCGCCGCTGATCCTCGCCTCGCAGTCCCCGCGCCGCGTCGAGCTGCTGCGCCAGATCATTCCATCCTTCGACGTCGCTCCAAGTTACGCTACCGAGCTGCACGACATCACCATCGGCGCACGCCGCCTGTGCGAGGTGAACGCCCAGCGCAAGGCCTTCAGCGTGGCGGAGCGGTTTCCCGACCACCTCGTGCTGGGGGCCGACACGCTGGTATTCCTGGATGGTGAGCCCCTTGGCAAACCCGCCGATCTCGCCGAAGCCCGCGTCATGCTGAGCCGCCTGGCGGGCCGCGTGCACGAGGTCATCACCGGCGTGTGCCTCGTGCATCAAAGCCGCTCGCGCGCAAAGCTGCTGGCGGAAACCACCCGCGTGAAGTTCCACCCGCTCACCGCCGCCGACATTGAAGATTATCTGGGCCGCGTGCACGGGCTCGACAAGGCCGGCGCCTACGCCGTGCAGGAACACGGCAACCTGATCGTGGAATCGGTGGAGGGCTCCTTCAGCAACGTCGTCGGCCTGCCGGTCGAGGCGGTACGGGCGGCGTTGGAGGCGTGGTGATGCCGGATCAATACAAGCGATCTCCGGAAGCAGACTGAAGAAAGGTCGCCCGCCCTCACCCCGACCCTCTCCCCCGAGGAGAGGGAGACGGACTGCGCCGCCTTCGCTTTTTTCGGAGATACGTCCGGCCACTCCCGATGTCGAAATTCGACTGAACGCAGCCGAAGTTTCTCCCTCTACTGGGGGAGAGGGCCGGGGTGAGGGCGGGCCAATATTGGGAACAACGAGATTTTCCGCGCGCCCTTGTGGCGACTCATGTACGGGCTGGATTCGCGACGGCGACTTTCCCACACTCCGTGCCGATGTCTGCCACCACGTCTTCCGCATCTCCCCGCAATGCAGTCGTTACCGGCGCCGGCAGCGGCGTGGGTCGGGCCACGGCGCTCCAGCTCGTCCGCGCGGGCTGGCGCGTCGCGTTGGTGGGCCGGCGGGCGGAGGCGTTGGCGGAGACCATCCGGCTGGCCGGCGAGGCGGCGGCGCAGCTGCTGGCCTGCCCCTGCGACATCGGCGACCCGGCGGCGGTGGAGACGATGGGCCGGCGCGTGCTGCAGGAGCTCGGCCCGGTCGGGCTGCTGGTCAACGCCGCCGGGACCAATGCCCCGAAGCGCGCCCTCGAAGTCCTCTCGCTGGAGGATTACCACGCCATGATCGATACCAACCTGCACGGGCCCTATTACTGTGTGCAGGCGTTCCTGCCGGGCATGCGCGCCCGGGGCGAGGGCACGATCGTCAACGTGGTTTCCGATGCCGGCAAACAGGCCAGCCCGAAGGCCGGCCCCGGCTACGTGGTGAGCAAATTCGGCCTCGCGGGACTGACCCAGGCCATCAACGCCGAGGAGCGCGGCCGTGGCGTGCGCGCCTGCGCGATCTTTCCCGGGGACATCGACACCCCGCTGCTCGACAAGCGCCCGGTCGTGCCCGATGCCGCCGCCCGCGCCCGCATGATGCAGCCCGAGGACATCGCCGAGTGCGTGCTGCTTTGCGCGAACCTGCCGGCCCGCGTCGTGATCGAGGAGATGCTGGTGCGCCCGCGCTGAGAGGGTTTGGAAATGCTTTGGCCAACGCTCGCGAGCCCGGTCTCACCGGACGGGTGTTTCCGTCTCATCGACGGCCACGCATTCCGCCACGATATCCAGCACGGAACCGCCCGAACCGCTGATCTGCACGTGCTGCATCCGGGGGCTGCCGCTGGGCCACGAACGCAGCTTGGTGAGCAGCTCCGATTCGGCCAGCAAGTCGACCGTGGAGATCGACTCGCCGTTCGCATTGCACGCCACGATCCTGGTCTCAATCATCCAGCATTTTGTGAAGGTGATGGTGACTCGGGCGGAAGAGAGCCCGAGCTTTTTGAAAGCACTCAAATCCTCATACGGATTGATCTCCACGGGAATCTGAACCGACTGGATTCCCTGTTCGGAATAGGTCGTTTCGCGCTCGGAGTAATTCACGGTGAAACGGTGAATGTCCGCATCGTGCCAGGGCAGGTTGCAAAAATCCTCCAAGGGAACATTCATATTTTATCTCCCCTCGTCCGGACCGGCGACAGAGTGGGACTTGGGCGGGTGTATCCGATGAGATGTACCACCCCAATGATAAAAAGTAGACCGGAACGCCGGGCAACTCACACCAAGTCCGGCTCGCCGATGACGGCAGTCTGGTCGCGCGTTTGCGTGCCCCGGGTCAGCAGGCTTTCGGTGGGATCGGCGTAGCCGGGGATGATCCGGTTGAGCTGCGGCTGGGTGGCCCCCAGGTGGTCGCGGATGAGTTTCCCCAGCACGCTGCGGTAGTCGGTGTTGCGCTTCAGGTAGCGGCCGGTGGCCTGGAACATGGTGCCGTTCGCACCCGTCTGCCACGGGATCGGGTCGCTGTCGCCGCCGCAGTTGAACACGCCGCTGCGCTTCACCCCGCCGAGCGGATCGGCCTGGAAGCCCTTCACCCCGCCGCCCGCCACGAACATCACGCTCGCCTCGGCGTGGTCGGTGCCGCCGTCCGAGTTTTCCACGGTCGTCCGGCCAAACTCAGACAGCGTGACAATCACCAGGTCGTCCCATTTGCACTTGTCGGCGTACTTCGTGAAATACTTCCGTGCCGCGTAGATGGACCAGCCGACGCGCCGGAGCAGACCGGCCTGGGCGCCGTTGGCCCCGCCCTGGTTGCCATGAGTGTCCCAGCCGTCGATGGAGACGCCGGCGACGATCGCGGAGGTCTTGTTGAGGACGAGCGAGGCGGCCTTGAGGTTCTGGAAATGCCCATAGGCCGCCGCGGGCACGACATATTTGCCCGTATCGCTGTTGCGGGCGTAGCCGCCGTTCTTGGCGTTCGTGGTCGGGAAGAGGTAGTAGGGCTGGTCGCCGTCCGTGTTCTCGTCATCCACGAACGTGTTGCCCGTCTCGCTGAAATCCATCTGGGCGAAGATGTCGAGGGTGCTGGCGAGGTTCTGGTACTGGAGCGTGAGCAGCTCGCGGTCGCGCTTGTCGGCGAAGCGCGCGCGGTTCGCGGCGGCGAGCGCGGCGTCGGCCTTGAGGTTGCCAGCGGGGGTGTTGGGCACCGCCAGCAGGTTGTAGCGCGTGGGATCGCTCAGGTTGGTCATCGCGGCGTTCGACCCGCGCAGGATGAGCGGCAGCGAGGAGGCGATGCTGACGCCGGTGAGCGGCAGCGAATTCGCCAGGCCCGACTCCACCATCGCGCGGTAGAGGATGCCGTCGCTGACGAGGTTGTTGTTGGGCGCGCCGGTCTCCCAGTAGTTCTGCGAGTCGAAATGCGAGCGGGACTGTTTCGGATAGCCGACACGGTGGACGAGCGCGAGGTCGCCGGCGTTGTACACGGGCGCGAGGAATTTCAGTGCCGGATGCAGCGCCGCGAAACCATTGCCGAGCGGCAGGCCGTTGGCGTAGTCGAAGGTGCCCGTCGTCTGCCCGCTGACCGGGAACAGCGCCTGGCCCTTGGTATCGACGGGTTGGGCGGGATCCTTGCCGATCAGGATGGTCTGCCGGTTGGGTGCAGCGTAGGCGTCATCACCGAAAGGAAGGAGCGTGTTGAGGCCGTCATTGGCCCCGCGCAGGAAGATGAACAGCAGCTTCTTCACGCGGCCATCCGGGCCGGTGAGGCCGATGGAGCCATCCGCCAGCGCGCGCTGCAGGACGAACGGGATGTCGGTCAGCGTGGCCAGGGCGGTGCCGAGCCCGAGCCGGGCCGTGTGCGAGAGAAACGTGCGGCGGGTGATGACGTTCATGGGAGTGCGGCGGCCCGGTTCATTGTTCTTCAAAGCGTTGGGTGGTCAGCAGCAGGGCGACCGCGCCACGGACGCGGAGATCGTAGGGACTGGTGCCTGGCGTCAGGCCCGACAGGGGCGAGGCGGCCCCGGCGTCGTCGGTGTTCAGGAAATTGATCGTGATCGCCCGGAAGGCGGCTAGGTTCGCCGTGCCTTCGGCGGGGAAAAGCAGGCCGAGGAAGTAGTCGGCCACCGCGCCGGCGTCGCCCAGGCTGGCGGGAGCCTTGAGCCGGAGCAGTGCGACCGGGTCGATCATGGTGGCGGTGCCGGCGTCGCTCTTGCCCGTCATGCCGGCGGGCATGAGCGCGGCCTGCACAAAGCGGAGACGCTCGGCCAGGGTGCCGGCGCTGATCCAGGCCGGGCCGTCCTCCGGGTAGCCATTGGGCTCCATGCGGTCGAAGAGGAGCATCCGCCCCATGCGGCTGAGGGCGGCGAGCAGGCCGTAGCCGTCGGTTGTGGCCGTGAAGGAGCCGTCGCCGTTCCGGCCGCGCAAGGCGCGCACCACGCTCACGTTGAACTCCAGCGGCGTCTTGATCTTCTGCAGGGAGCCGGAGTTCGAACGGAACAGTTCAGAGTTGAAGATTACACGCAGTACGTCGCGCAACTGGCCCTTGGGGCCGCCGTTCGGCGGGTTTTCCCAGGCCAGCATGCAGGCATGCACCAGCTCCTCTTCCGGCGTGGTCTGCCCGTCCGTGAAGTCATAGCCGATGGCGAAGCCGTCATGCACGAACAGGCGGCAGAGCTTCACGGAGATGAATTCCTCCGCGAACGGCTGGTTGGCCATGTGCGCGAGCAGCGTGTAGCCCTCCTGGATGCTGTTCGTGCCGCTGCCCGCCGGGATCACCAGCGAGTAGTCGCGTCCCGCCCACGGTTGCCCGAAGCGCGCCGGCACGAGCTTGGGCGTGGTCGCGTTGCCGGCGGAGTCGTGCTGGAAGAAGATCTTCTTCTGGGTCGTGTTGTGGCTGGCGGATTTGTAGTTGAAGGCCCAGGTGCCGATCAGGTTCGTGACGGCGGTCTTGTTTGTGATCGCGTTCGGGTCGAGATAGTTGGTGGTGGTCGGCGCGAAGGGGTTGCCGACCTGGTCGTTGGCCACCAGCCGGATGGACCAGCCGGTCCACACCCGCGAGATCTGGACGATGTCCGCCTGGTCGTAGCCGTTGTCCACCCCGAGGGTGAACAGCTCGCAGAGTTCCCGGCCGTAGTTCTCGTTGGCGATGTTGCTGCCGTTGCCCCGGGAGCCGACGGTGTCGAGGTAGATGATCATCGCCGGGCTCTCGGCGCTGATCCGGAGGAGGTCGTAAAACGTGCACTGCGGCTTCCGCATTGCGTCGCGCCAGCGGATATTTTCCGCAAACTCCAGCTGCGTGGCGATCTGGCCGGCGCTATTGCTGTCCAGCCCGGCGTTGTTGAAGTAGTCGTGCTCCTTGGTGTATTCGGTGACGAAGTGGTTCTCCCAGAACTGCCGCAGCACCTCCGCCAGCTGCTGCCGTGACTGCACCGCATGTAGGACGTGCCACGCGCGCAGGTCGTTGATGGTGGCGGTGCCGGCGGTGAGGCTGGTGAAGATCGGCGCGGGCGAGGCGTTGGGGTCCTTCAGCGGAATCTTCGTCACGATGCCGCTGCCGGAGAGCCGGACGGTGAGCTGCGCGGTCTCGGTGGCCGAGGTGAGATACCAGTAGGACAGGGTGTAGGTCTTGGTCTTCGACAGCGCCGGGAGGATGTTTTGGTAGATGGAGCTGCTCGTGGTGGTGCCGGCGGCGGTGGAAATGACATGCAGCGAAAGGTCGCCGCCATGCTGCACATCGGGCGTGAGCGCCGAGCCGACCAGATTCGTCGAAATCAGCCAGTCCGAGCCCAGGGCGGTCTCAAAGTCGCCATCGCGGAGCAGATTCGGCTGGGTGCCATCATCGGTGGGGCCCTCAACCAGGCGCACGTCATCGAGAAAGGCTTCGCCCGCCCCATCCACATAGATAAAGACCGCCGAGGCCGTACCCAGGCCCGAGGCGGTGACTTTGTGCCAGGTCGGGACAAACGCGGCGTGATCCAGATCCTCCTGAATGTTCTCCGGCGCAAGCTGTTCCTCAATATAGGCCGCCGGTCCCACGGTGCGCACCCGGGCCTGTTCGTCGGGCGTCGGTCCGTAGGCGATCCGGCTCAGCAGGGTGGCCCCCAGCAGCTCGTCGGGGGAAAGTGTCTGGGCGACCACGCGATAGAAGCCTTCGGAGCCGGTGACCGGCAGCGCCGACCACACGAAGTTGCCCAAAAGGCCGGGACCATTCCCGGCGAACGGCAGTTCCGGCGAGGCGGCCTGCTGCAGCTGGTACTCAACCGTGGCCGGGAACGGGTCGAAATTCAGCTGGAATTGCCCATTCTGGAGGGTGAGCCCCGTGATGTTCGGAGTTTCCGCCGCCATGGCCACCCACCCGCAGGTGAGGAGTGCCCCAAAAGCGCGGAAAGCGGCCCGGAAAAGCGACCGCCGAGAAGTGCAGGTGCTCATACCAATTGGGGAGGATGCATACCTAAACCAGCTAAGCAAGTGACACGCCAGCCGGTCCCGGTGAAAATCGGTACCGATTCGGCAAATAGCTCGAAACTGGCCATATTGCTAGGATAGGAAGAATTCTCAATCCCGCTTGGCACGCAAAATGGTGTTCTCGGCTCGACTGAACGTCATAAACAGAAGTAAATCATTGACTGCGGCCTGATTTTTTGACACAAATCATCCGCGTTGGTTGAAGTTCCAAACAATTCACTATGAAAACCTCTACTTTGAAATTGATCGCTGCGTCGATGTTTGCGGCTTCAGCCGTTATCATGGCTCCTGCCGTCGCTATGGATGCAGCCGGTATTGACTCCCTCAACCGCACGGTTGCCGCGACCAAGGTCGTCGAGACCCCCTCGGTTGCCGCTCGCTTGGTGGCCGATGCCTCCAAGGAAGACAAGGAGCAGGTCGCTGTGGCGGTTGTCACCGCTGCCATCCGTTCCCACCCCTCCTCCATCGGCAGCGTGATCACGGCCGTGCTCCGCAAGGCTCCTGAGACCATGACGGCGGTTGTGACTGCCGCACTGGACGCGGCTCCCGACAGCTCGCTGACCATCATCGCCGCCGCCGCTGAAGGCGCGCCCGATCAGGCCGACAAGGCCGTGGCTGTGGCCAGCAAGAAGATGCCCTCCCGCACCGCCTCGTTCGAACGCGAAGTCGCAGTTGTTCGTGGCCGTCGCCTGGTTTCCTCGACCGTCAGCTTCGGTGACAATGGCGTCACCCAGACCCCGCTCCCTAATACGGTGACGATTTCGACCGGTGCGTACGGCGCCCCCGGTGGCGATCCTGCCCGTAACTGATCACCCAAAGGGTTGATTTCGAAGAGCCTGCCTCACCGGCAGGCTCTTTTCTTTTGAGGGCAGCTCATCGTGCATCCGTTGCTTCATCGGTTCGGCCGCTGGCTGCTTGCCCTGGCCTTGCTGCCTTTGGCCGTGGGCTGTACCTGGGCCCTGTTCGGTATCCTCCTCAAATCCCGGGCGGCGGTGGATTTCTGGCTGACGCTGCTGGGTGGTGGGGCCTGTTGGCTGGTGGTCTTCCTGCTGCTGCCAAAACCGATGTGGGTCTATGTGGTCGGGCACGAACTGACCCATGCGCTTTGCACCTGGCTCTGCGGCGGCCGGGTCAAATCCATGAAGGTCGGATCGGCCGGCGGTCAGGTGGTACTGACCAAGACGAACGCCCTGATCGCGCTGGCCCCGTATTTTCTGCCGCTTTATTCTCTCCTTTGGGCGCTGGTGTGGCTGGTGGTGCGACTCGTTTCGCCGGGGACGGGGTTTACCCTGGCTTTCCATTTTGGCATCGGCGTCACCTATGCCTTTCACCTGACCCTGACGGCCCACATTCTACGGACCCGGCAGCCGGACATCATCGGTGAGGGGCGCGTGTTTTCGGCGGTGGTGATCTGGCTGGGCAATGTGCTGACCCTGCTTTTCGCCGTGCCCCTGCTGACCGACCAATACCGGCTCCTGGATGCCCTGCTGCTGGCGGTGGACCGCACCGGGCAGACCCTGCATCTGTTGGTGAGACTCGCCAGCCGGCTCAGCCATTAAGCGGTTTGCCCACTGCCCGCTGCGTCGGGGTCGCCAGCGGATACAGGCCGGGGCAGCAGCCGAATTGCAGGTGAAACGCCTGGCTGAAGTGGCTGAGACTGCTGTAACCCACCTCCAAGGCCACTTCGGTGACGTTGAGCTGCCCCTGCCGCAGCAGCTCGGCCGCCCGTTCGAGCCGCAATTGCCGCAGGTATTGCGGGATGGTCTGGCCCGTTTCCTTGGAAAAAGTCCGGCTCAGATAAAACGGACTGCATCGTACCTCCAGCCCCAACTGCTCCAGGGTGGGCGGATTGGCGAGATCCCGTCGCAGGATGCTCATCACGGCCTCGACGCGGTCCCGCGCGACCCGCTGCTGGCGATGGCAGAACAGCTCCGAATCGGCCGGCAGCGCGAAGAAGAATTCGCCCATCAGCTCGACCGCCTTGGCCTGATACCAGATGGATTGGGCGCTCGCGAGCACCGGGGGCTGGCGCAGGGTCATCACGAGATCGCGCAGGCGGGCGTTCATGGGTTCGAGGCTGCCAAGGGCCGAAGCTTTCGCCGTCCCCTCGACCGCTTCCCGCACGAGCGGATGGAGGTCCGCGCTCAGTTCCTTCAGGTGCCGCGCCAGAAAGGCGGGCGACAGCTCGACGGTGATGAACTGGTGCGGTTCGCCGTTGAGCCGGCGGGCCTCCAGCCGGGTGTTGCCCTGGCGGTAAAAGCCGGCCGTCCAGGTGCCGAAATTGAGCGTGTCCGTCCCGAGCTTGACCTCACCCGTGCCGGCCAGGTTCAGGCACAGCTCGACGCTGCCCGGATGGAAACTGGGCGCCCAGTCCACTTCGCGTCCCGTGGGCAGCTTGTGCCATTCGAAACTGACCCCCAGTCGGGGAAAATCCCCGGCAAGCTGCCGCCAGCGCGCGCCGGCTCCCCGCCAAAGTGCGGCCTCGCCTCCAAGGGTGGCGGGGTTGGCGGTGTTGCTGGCAGGTTTGGCCACGATGAGCGGCCAACCTAGTGTGCCACCCGGTCCCGGGCAATTGCCGCCACTGTCGGTGTTTTGCAAAAATTGTCGCGCGGTTGCCCGTTCCGTGCTTTGCGAACGTCCCCGGAGGGATATCATTGGCACGTGAAGAAGCTCTTTGCCTGCCTGTTGCTGACCACTGCGGGTTGCGCGCTGCAACGCAGCGAAACCCCCGAAATGACCTTCCACCGCCTCGCGGATGAATTCGTCGCCCACCACTTTGCCCTGCGCCCGGTTGAGGCGTCCGGCCTGGGCTGGCACCAGCATGACGGAAAATTCGTCATCCCCACCACCGGCCTGCTCGCCGCCGAACAGGTGGAACTGCGGCAGCTGGAGCACGAGCTGGCGGCGCTGCCGGAGAGCCGGCTCTCGGAGGCCAGCCGGCACGATCGCCAGATCCTGCTGACGACAGTCGCCAAGGAGCGCTTCACGCTGGAGGCCGCCCGCACGCCCTACCTGAACCCGATGACCTACGCCAGCGGGCTGGATGTGAGCCTCTACATCAAGCGCAACTGGAAGCCGTTTCCCGAGCGCGTGCGGGACATGACCGCGATCCTGCGGCAGGCGCCAGAATTCTTCGGGACCGCGCGCACCAACCTGGATGCGAAGCTGCCCACGCCGTATGTCGAAACGGCCATCGAGATCGCGACTTCGACGGCGGATTTCATTGAAAATGACATCGCCAAGGCCGTGCGCGACTGCACGGACACGGCAGCGGTGACCGATTTCAACGCCGCCGCCGCCATCGCGGCCAAGGAGCACCGCGCCTTCGCCGAGTGGCTGCGCCATGAGCGCCTGCCCAAAGCCACACCCGACTTCGCGCTCGGCGAGGCGAAATACACCGCGATGCTGCGCGGCGAGCTGATCGACCTGACCCCCGACCGCGTCCTCGCCATCGGCCTCGCAGAATTGCGGGTCGAGCAGATGAAATTCGCCGCTGCGGCACGCGTGATTGATCCCACGAAGCCGGCGATCGAGGTCTTCAAGGCCATCCAGAAGGATCATCCCACGCCGGAAGGCCTGCTGCCCGACACGCGCAAGGATCTGGAGGCCATCCGCCAGTTCATCGTCGATCATAAGCTGGTCACGATTCCCAGCGAGGTCCGCGCCACGGTCATGGAGACGCTGCCGCCGTTCCGCTCGACCAGCTTCGCCTCGATGGAGACGCCCGGGCCCTTCGAGACCAAGGCGACCGAGGCCTACTACTACGTGACACCCACCGAGACGAGCTGGACAGATGCGCAGAAGGAGGAATGGCTCACGGCCTTCAATTACTACACGACCGATGTCGTAAGCATTCACGAGGCATATCCCGGACATTACGTGCAGTTCCTCGCCCTGAACGCCTCGCCGGCCAGCACGGTGCAGAAGGTGTTCGGCAGCTACGCCTTCATCGAGGGCTGGGCGCATTACTGCGAGCAGATGGTCCTGGACGAGGGCTTCGGTGCGCCGGCGAACCCCGCGAATGCCACGCATGAGGAGCAGGTCCGCGCCGCGAAGTACCGGCTCGCGCAGTCCGACGAGGCGCTGCTGCGTCTGTGCCGCCTGTGTGTGTCCGTGCAGATGCACTGCAAGGGCATGACACTGGAGGAGGGCACGCGCTTCTTCGTGAACAACTGCTACTACGAGGAGAAGCCCGCGCATTCCGAGGCGCTGCGCGGCACGTTCGATCCCGGCTACTGCTTCTACACCCTCGGCAAGCTCCAGCTCCTCAAGCTCCGCGCCGACTGGCAGGCGCAGGAGGGTGCGGCCTTCTCCCTGCAACGCTTCCACGACCAGGTGCTGCGCTATGGCACGCCACCCGTGCGCCTCCTGCGGAACGCGATGCTCAAGAACGCCGAGAAGCAACCGGAGCTCTTCTGAAACGGCGAACGGCGAACGGGGAACAGCGAGATACGGAAGTGCAGCATCACGCTTTTTCCCGTTCGCCGTTTGAAGTTCCACAAAAAGTCCGGCCCGGCGGAGCTGCCTCCACCGGGCCGGTTCGTTTTGGGTACCAGGCCGCTGCCCCGGACGCGATCAGTGCGTGAAGGCGGGCGGTTCTTGGAAGAGCTGGAAGAAGCAGGGCTCACTGATGAGCTTGAGCAGGTCATCCTCGCGCCGCTTCAGGTCGGCGAAGACGTACGGCGTGACGTGGTCGGCCGGGTCGAGCTTCGGCATGTTCAGGCCGGTGAGGAAGTCGCTGAGCTTGGCCTCTTCGCCACCCTTGCGCGGGAAGACGTGGGTGAACGGCGTGCCGGTTTCGCCGGCATGGCAGCCATTGCAGGTGTTCAGCGAGAACTTGTGGCGGATATCCGTCGGGATGCTGCCGCGCGGCGCGCCGTCCCAGAAGAAATCCTGCGTGGTCATCGGGGCGGAGCCGCCGAGGAATGGCACGATCGGCTTGCCCGGCGTGCGCCACATGAGCGGCACGATGTGTTGCTGGAGCGCGATCAGCCCGGCGTTGGCCGCGCAGTACTCGCTGATGATCGGCTGGAAGTTGTGATCCGGATCCGGCGTCTGCTTGACCGTCACCTCGCGCAGCCAGCCGGTGTCGCTGTCGTTGGGGAAGAGGCGCCACTCGCGCAGCTCCCACGGCTCGCGCAGCAACTCGTTCGCCCGAAGCTGGCTGAGCGCGCTGAGGTTCGGCTTGCGGCGCGGATCGGCCCCGGCGGCCGCGAACTGGTCGGTGATGTGCTGGAGCGCGGCGTTGTAGTCCGGGCCGAAGGGCATCCGGTTCAGGTTGTACCATTCCAGACCGTAGGACTTGATCTCGGCGCAGGTGTTCTTGGGCACGGCATATTCGAAAATGACCGTGAACTGTGACGCGTCGCAGGAACCGGACACACCGCCACCGCCGCCACCGTAGCCCGTGCCGCCGCCATCCGTCGCGTGGGGGCCGGGGATGAGGCAGAACACGAAGCGGCCCTCGCCGCCGATGTTCACCGGATTGCACGGATCATCGTTTATGATGCCGCCGTAGCCGGGGTTTCCGCGCAGGTCGAGGCGGTTGACGATGGCCAGCAGCCGGAAGGGCGCGATGCTCATGTCGAGCGGCTTGTCGGGACCGCCGCTGGCGGCCTCCCAGTCGGTGAGCACCTGGTTCACGATCTCCACCTGGCGGTTCGTGACCGTGTCAAAATTGATCACCTGGTCGGTGATCCACGAGCGCAGCCAGCGCCGGGCAAACTCGCCGGGTTCGATGCCTGTGACCGGCTGGTTGCAGACGTCGCTCATCAGGCGACCAAAGGTCCACGCGCCCAGCTTCGTGCCGCGGTCCGGGCGGCACGGGTCGAAGGTGCGGGTAGGATCCTCCACCACGGAGAGGTCGGTGATCAGCAGGCTCTTGGGCCAGAAGATCGGCCGCCCGAGGTAGATGTCGATGTTCGTGTCCATCGGGTCGGTGACGATGTTGGTGAAGGTGATGTTGGTGATGAACGTGACGTTCGTGAGGCACACGTTCGTGATGATCGGTGACGGCGTGCCGGTGGAGACGATGTTGGTGACGCACACGTTCGTGGTGATCGGGTCACCCGCCGGAATGAACACCACGTTGGTCGTGCAGACGTTGGTGATGATCGGGTCGCCATCCGTGACCGCCACGATGTTGGTCGTGCAGAGGTTGGTGAAGATGGGCACCGGCGTGGTGTCCGTGAACACGTTGGTCACGCAGAGGTTCGTGACAAAGGCCGCGCTGGTGGCGGACTTGAACGCGAGGTCAAAGCACATGACATTGGTCGTGAAATCGGGGCCGTCGGTGACCATCACGAAGTTGGTCCGGCAGTTGACCGCACCGTTCGGCTGCCCATTGGGCCCGGCCTTGACCTCGTCGCAGATGATCTGGGGCACCAGCCGCGCGGGATTCATCACGATGTTGGTGACGCACACGTTGGTTATGCCCGGCTGCGGTGGGGGATCGATCACCACATCGACGCAGTTCACGTTGGTGACCGGCGGCGGCGGCTGGGTGCCGATCTGCACGGTCTCGCACACGATGTTCGTCGCAAACCTGTTCGACCGGCCGATGACCACCGGGTCGCACACCACGTTGGTCACGAACGTGCCCCGGTCCAGGTTCGTGCCGATCACGACGGGATTGCACAGGATGTTGGTGACCACTGCCGCGTCGTTCGTGCCGATGATCAGGGGATTGCAGACAACGTTGGTCACCGGGAAAAGATTGGTGATGGCCACCTGCTGGCTGATCGGCGAGGCCGGCCTGGCCCCGGAGCGCTTCGCGGCGGCCTGTTTGCGCTTGGTGGCCTCCGTCGGCTGGCCCGTGCCGTCAAAGGGCGTGGGCAGGATCGGCACCGGTTTGCCCTGGTCGAACGCATCGAGATCGAACAGTGCGGGAGCCTTGGTCGCGTCCACGCTGCGGCCGTCGAAATGGCCGATCACCTGGAACTCGGGCGGCAGCGCGTTGATGAAGTCATTGGCCGCCGCGAACTCGTTACGGTCCACAAAGATGGCGCCCGTGAACACGCCGTCGCCGGCCTTGGCGTCACCGCCCTGGCCGTCGTCGCGCAGCGTCACCAGCTCGCCATCCTGCAGCAGGGTGAACGACACAGGCGGGTTTTGCCCGGGTACCAAAATCGCCTCCATGAAGGCGTTGCCATTGGCCGAGGCACCCTTGCGGATGGTGGCCGATTGGATGCGGAAGGGACGGCGCGCGTCACCGTTCACGATGGGTTGCACCTCACCCGGAATGCCCTTGTCCAACACGCGGAAAAACAGGGTTCCGGGGGTGAAGGGCACGGTGGAGGTGCTGCTCTTGGCCTGGGGTGCGGCCACGGTGGTCCAGGGACCGTCGGGACCGGGAGCGGTCTGCAGTTCGCCGCCGGAATTCCAGTCAAACTTCACCTCGTTGCCCTGGAACAGCGGCGAGGATAGCTGCGTCTGGCCGGTATCGGCCGGCACAGGGAGGGTACAGGCAAGCCAGGTGGCGAAACTGACGCACGCCAGGCGGAACACGGAGAGGGTCGGGAATGCTTTCATGGTGGAAGCCATGGGGCCGTCGCAGGCACGGCTGGGGTTCTGGGGAGGAACCGGTACTTACTTAATGGCCAACCCGACTCAACCAAAGCTGATCGGCCATTACGGAGGTGAGACACGCAGCCTCCGGGCCGTTCGCAGATTTGCGTAAAGGCGGGTTTGGAGGCGGGCATACACCCGCGATGGACATTGCCCGCGCGCGGGTAATCCTAGGGCCGTGCCGCCGATCTATTTCGACTACAACGCCACCACGCCGCTGGATCCGGCCGTGCGGGCAGCGATGGAGCCGTTGCTGGGCGAGGTGTGGGGCAATCCCTCCAGCGTGCATTCCATCGGGCGCGCTGCACGGGCCGCCCTCGACGATGCACGCTACCGGCTGGCGGCGCTGTGGAAGTGCAAGCCCAGCGAAGTGGTCTTCACGGGCGGCGGCACGGAGGCCAACAACCTCGCCGTGCTGGGCCCCGCGCGCCTGCTGAAATCCAAGGGCCGCCACCTCATCACGACACCGGTCGAGCATCACGCGGTGCTGCACGCGTTCCAGTTTCTCGCGAAGCACGAGGGCTTCGAGGTCACCTATCTGCCCGTGGACACCTTTGGCCGCGTGCGCGTGGAGGATGTGGCCGCCGCCCTCCGGCCCGACACGACGCTCGTATCGGTGATGGCCGCGAACAACGAGGTCGGCACGCTCCAACCCGTCGCGGAAATTGGCGCGCTGTGCCGCGAGCGCGGCGTGAAGTTCCACACCGACGCGGTGCAGGCGTTCGGCAAGCTGCCCTTCCGCGACATCCACCAGTTCGAGGCCGATCTGGTCGCGGTGTGCGCGCACAAGTTTCACGGGCCGAAGGGCGCGGGCGCACTTTTCATCCGTTCACCGCTCCAGCCGCTGCCAACGCAGGTCGGGGGCGGCCATGAGAACGAGCGCCGTGCGGGCACGGAAAACCTCGCGGCCATCGTGGGCCTCGTCACCGCCTTCGAGCGCTTCGTGCCCACGCCGGTGTTCCCGGCGGTCCCTATGCGCGAGTATACGGAGCGGCTGGCAGCGGCCGCCGCGGCAATTCCCGGCGTCACGCTGCGCGGGCATCCGACCGAGCGGCTGCCGAACACGATCGCCTTCACCGTGCAGGGTGCCGACAGCATCGCGCTGATGGCCGTGCTGGACCTGGAAGGCATCTGCGCCTCGAGCGGCTCGGCATGCTCGGCCGGCTCGCTGGAGCCCAGCCATGTGCTGCAGGCGATGGGTGTACCACCGGCGGAAGCCAACGCACTCGTGCGGTTCTCGCTGGGGCGGGACAACACCGCCGAAGAGGTGGACCGCGTGATTCAGGCATTGCCGGGAATCATCCAGCGGCTGCGGGGTGGCAAATAGAGCCGTTCTAGAAATGCCGCAGCCGCAATAAAGACGGATTGCACCAGCCTCGCTAACCAGCGGAGAGCATTGGACGGCCGGATGCCTCCTTCCCCCTCACCCCATCCCTCTCCCTTGGGGAGAGGGGGCGGCCGGGCGGCCTGGTTGATTCTTTGGTGGCGCTTCCGACCATTCCCGCACCGGTCTTTCGCCAAAAGAACGGGCGATATTTCTCCCTCTCCCCAAGGGAGTGTACAGACCGAAGACATGGTGGACGGGTGTGCGGGGACATGGTGGACACATTTGGGGCTGGAGTGGTCACGGATTGGGGGTGGTTGGGCTGGGGTTTTGGCGGAGGTCGATTTCCTTGATGAGCTGGGTGAGGAAGAGGAGGGCGAAGACGCCGTCGGTGGCCGTGGGCCGCAGGCCGACGGGCTGGCCGGCGAAAGCCCGGCCCACCTTCCACTCCCGGTTGCGGTAGCTGATGGCGCCCTTCAGGTCGGCCCGGCGCACCTCGACCCCGTCGGCGTACTCCACCGGCGGCAGCGTCTCGGGAAAGCTCCGCGGACTGGGCCGGTAGCGGCTGAGGGGCACCGCGAGGGCCAGGGCCTCATGGGGGCGCTGCGTGTTGTAGACCGGCCGCCATTCGTCGAAGGCCCGCTGCACCTGGGGGCAGTCGGTCCAGCCGCCGCGCGCCAGCACCTCGGCCTGCAGCGTCCGGTGGAAGCGCTCCTCCTTGCCCTGGGTCTGCGGATGATAGGCCCGGCCATGGCTGACCCGCACGCCCAGGCGCAGGATCCACGCGTCCAGGGCGGTGTATTCCCCGCCCCCGCTGCCCCAGGGCGAACCGTTGTCCCAGAGCAGCTGCTCCGGCAGGCCGTGCCGGCGGAAAGCCCCGGTCAGCTGCGCCTGCACCGTGCCTTCCCGCTGGTCCGCGCAGGCGGCCAGGAGCACGTTGTAGCGGGAGTGGTCGTCCAGCACGCCCAGCGGATGGCAGCGGCCGGTGCCGAGGGCGAAGTGCCCCTTGAAGTCCACCTGCCAGAACTGGTTGGGGCCCGGCCGCTCGAAGCGGGTGAACGGCGTGGCCGCCACGCTCGCCGCCGGACTGACCAGGCCGTGCCGGTGCAGGATCCCCGTGAGCGTGCTCGGGGCCGGCAGCCCCGGGTGCCCGAGATCGCCCAGGCGGCGGTGCAGCTTGCGGGCGCCCCAGGCCGGGTGCTGGCGGCGCAGCTCCACCACCGCCTGCTCCACCTCGGGCGCGGTGCGCCGGGGGCTGTGCCGAGGCCGCCGGGAACGGTCCGCCAGCGCGGCCTCACCCCCGGCGGCGAAGCGGGCCAGCCACCGGTACGCGACGGTCGGGCTCACGCCGAAACGGCGGCAGAGCTGCCGCACGTTGGCGTCGGGGCGCAGGGCCAGTTGCACAAACTCAAGGCGCACAGTCAGCAGGTCTTTCACAGGCCAGGGCATGATGAACCACGCTGCCCTCGCTTGATTGCACCTGTCCACCATGTCTCCGCACACCCGTCCACCATGTCCCAAGTCCATACAGGGAGAGGGCCGGGGTGAGGGGGAAGGGCGCACGCAATGGTTCAGCGCGTCCGGATTCAGAAAGGCGCATGGTGTGCCGACGTTCAGTGTCCCATCTCTTCCGGCTGTAGATTTTATGGAACCGTTATAAAAAACGGCCCGCCTTGCGACGGACCGTCCATTTACACACGGAAGCGGGGGTTAGCCGCGTTCACAAAAATCAGGCGCGCTCCATGTACTTGCCGGTGCGCGTATCCACTTTGATCTTCTCGCCGGTCTTGATGAAAAGCGGCGCCTGGATCACTAGGCCGGTCTCGAGCGTGACGGCCTTCTGCACGTTGTTGGCCGAATCGCCGCGGAGGCCTTCGGGCGCATCCGTCACCGTCAGCACGACGCTGGGCGGGATTTCGACCTGCACGGCCTTTTCCTCGACGAAGGTCATGGTCACCCGGGCGTTCTCGACGAGGTAATCCTTGGCGTCGCCGACGAGTTCGGGCGGGACGGTGACTTCCTCGAAGGAGTCCGGATTCACGAACACGTAGTCCTCGCCCGTCTTGTAGCTGAACTCCATCTTGTAGCTCATCAGCGGCACGGTCTCGACCTTCTCGGTCGAGCCGAAGCGCACGTCCATCGACTTGCCGGTGCGGATGCTGCGGAGGATGGCCTGCACAAAGGCGCGCAGGTTGCCCGGCGTGCGGTGGGTGACTTCGAGCACCACACACACGTCATTGTTATAGACGACTGCCGTGCCCTTGCGGAGTTCGTTCGCGTTGACTGCCATAAGTCTTAAAAATGTATGCTACAGCCGGTTTTACCGGTGGAAAAGAGAGCGGACGCTACCTGATGAAGGGTTGCTGGCAAGCTCCCATTTCCCGCAGGCTGGCGGCATGGCCGTCCGTGATTCCTTTCGCGAATTCGTGCTCGAGCAGCTCCGGCACGGGTGCACTGTGACATGGCGACGGATGTTCGGCGGCGTGGGGCTTTATGCGGACGGCGTGTTCTTCGCCCTGCTTGACAATGACACGCTCTACTTCAAAACCGATGAGACCACCCGGGTCGAATTTGAGGCGCGCGGCCTGAAGCCCTTCCAGCCGTTCGGACCGGATACCCCGCCGATGGCCTACCACGAGGTGCCCGCCGACGTGCTGGAGAACGTGAACGAATTGAAGGTCTGGATGACCCGGGCTGTGGCGGTGGCCGTCACCAAGCAGAAGGATCGGCGGAAGCCCGCCAGGAAGCGGAAAGAGTCCAAACTCGGGGCCGCCGGAAAGCCGTCGGAAGGTCACTTGCGCCCGGGCACGGGTTGACGATGCTGCCCGCCATGAACACCAGCCCTGTTCCTGCCCGTCGCCCCCGGCGGATCGCGCCCTTCGTGATTGCCGGTCTGATCCTGCTGGGCGTCGTGGTGGTCCAATCCCTGGGCGATCTGGACCGGAACATCCGCGCCTGGATCACGGTGGCGGTGGTGGTGCTGGGCGTGCTGCTGGAGGTGCTGTGGCTGCTCGCTTTCAGCGGGCTGCGCTGGTGGCAGCGGCTGGGCGCGCTGGGCGTGCTGGTGGCCGCCTATGCCGCCGTGAAAATGACCACCCGTACCGATGGCGCAATCAGCAGCTCGGGTCTCCCACGGCTGGTCTGGCGCTGGGCACCGACGAAGGACGAGCAGCTCTCCCGCGCCGTGGTGGCAGCTGCGACTGCGCCGCACGCCGTCGCTTCGGCTCTGCCCGTTGCGGCGGAGGCGAAGTTCAGCTTCCCCCAGTTTCTTGGGGCCAACCGCGACAGCCGGGTGGAGGGCGTGAAACTCGCCCATGACTGGGCCGCGTCGCCGCCCAAAGAACTTTGGCGGCATCCGGTCGGACTGGGCTGGTCGGGCTTTGTCGTCGCGAACGGCCTGGCCATCACGCAGGAGCAGGTGGGCGAGGATGAACTCGTCGCCGCCTGCGCGCTGCTCACGGGTGCGCCCGTCTGGGCGCACACGAACCGCACACGTTTCATCGAATGGCAGGGCGGCGACGGCCCGCGCGCGACGCCGACCATTGTGGGCAACCGCATCTATGCCTACGGGGCCACCGGCATCCTCGACTGCCTTGATCTGGCGACCGGCCGGCTGCTGTGGTCGGTGGATGTGCTGAAGACCAACGGGCTGCACAATCTCACCTGGGGCAAAAGTTCGGCCCCGCTGGTCGTGGATGGCCGGGTGATTGTCAGCGGTGGCACCTCGGCGGAGAAAGGCTGGCTGGCCTACGATGCCGACACGGGCAAGCCGCTCTGGGCCGCCAACAGTGACGCTGCCAACTACGCTTCGGCGGCGGCGACCACACTGGCGGGACGCAAGCAGATTCTGGTGAGCGGGCCGCAGGCCGTTGCCGGGCTGGAACCGGCGACCGGCGCGGTCCTGTGGCGTCACGTGTGGGGCAGCGACAAGCCGCCGAAGTGCTCGCAGCCCCTCGTGGTCGCGGGTGACCGGGTATTTCTCTCCGCCGGCTACGCGACTGGCTGCCAGCTCATCGAAGTCAAGGCGGCAGCGGACGGCTCGCTGAAGGCCGAGGAAGTCTGGCGCGCGAAGTCGATGAAGACGCAGTTCAACAACGTCGCCGTGCGCGACGGGTATCTCTACGGCCTGGACGACGGCTTCCTGGCCTGCGTGGAGGTCGCGACCGGCAAGCGCCTCTGGAAAGACGGCCGCTACGGCTCCGGCCAGAGCCTGCTGGTGGGCGATCTCATGCTGGTCCAGTCCGAATCCGGCTTCGTGGCGCTGGCGGAGGCGAAGCCCGAGGGCTTCACGGAGCTGGGCCGCATCAATGCGCTCGATTCCAAGACGTGGAACAATCTGGCGCTGGCCGGCCCATATCTCCTCATGCGCAACGATCACGAGGCCGTGTGCTACGAGCTGCCCCTCGCGGCCGTGACCACGGCTTTGGTGCGGTAGAACGTTTTAAATAATGCTGTAGCCGCGGTTGCGAAGAACTCGTTTGGCTATCGGCAACAACCGGCGGCCGGCAGCTCCCTTCCCCCTCATCCTAACCTTCTCCCTCGGGGAGAAGGGACAGCCGGGCGGCCGGGCAATGGTTCCGGCTGAGCGTCCGGCCGTGCCCGCGCCGGGCTTTCGCCAGCCGGCGGCCGACAATTCTCCCGCTCCCCGAGGGAGAGGGCCGGGGTGAGGGGGAAGGGCCCATCCACAGGGCCGGGGCGTTCGGCATTCCAGAATACTCATCGCCGGGCCTCCGTTCTTGCGGCCACAGATTTATGAACCGCGCTAATGGGTTCCACGAAAGTAGCGCTGCGCAAAGCCCGTGAGCGGCTTCAACGCAAGGTCGGTATGGACCAGCGTGAGTTCATGCACGGCCGCCGTGGCGGCGATGAGCCGGTCGGCCGGATCACCATGTGACCATTCCCACAGTCCGGCCTGACGCGCGATCGGGCCGTCCACCGGGAGGAGCCGGTAATGTTCGAGCGCATCGTCGAGCCATTGCTCCGGCGGCGGACAGGGCAGACGCCCATGCCGCCACTTGTAGGTGATTTCCAGGACGGAAATGGGCGAAAGGCAGAATTCCACGACCTCCTCGGCGAGCAGCTTTTCCAACGTGCCGGTGAGCGGCAGCCGGTGGTAGCGCCGAAACCAGACCCCCGTGTCAATCAAGGCGCGCATGTGCGGCGAGCGGGGGGAAGGCCGGAGCATCGAGGTCGAGCTGGGCGAATCGCTTTGGATCGAGGGCACGGGCGGCGCGACGCGGTTGTGTCCTGGCGGCCGTCTTCAACGTAAACGTGAAGGTCGCCCCGTCACGGTGCCGGACCTCGATGACCTTGCCCTGACGCGCCTGGCTCATGTAGCGGGGAAAGGCGCGCACAAATTCACGAACCACCACGGTTTCCATGTCAGACAAATGACTGACATTCGCATTGCGGGCAAGTCGCAACATCGGGTGGGCAGCAACTGCGGCCCATACAGAGGATTTCATGTATCGGCTTGGCGAGGTGGCCTGTCTCCCGGCACACTTCGCCCGTGAAGCCTTTCCGTATCTCGCTCTACGCCGCTGCTTTGCTCTCGGCGCTGGCCGTCCGCGCCCAGACCAATCTGGTTCCCACGTCGATGCTGTTCACGTCGGACCCCAACCTCGAAGTCACGGTCTGGGCCTCGACCCCGAAGGTCAGGAACCCGACCAACATGGACTTCGACAAGGATGGCCGCCTGTGGGTGGCCGAGGGCGTCAATTACCGCAGCCACTATGACCGGCAGCCCGCCGGCGACCGCATCGTGATCCTGGAGGACACCGACGGCGACGGGAAGGCCGACAAGGAGAGCGTGTTTGTGCAGGAGCCGGACCTGCGCGCTCCGATGGGCATCGCCGTGATCGACAACAAGGTCGTCGTCTCGATGGCGCCGGACATGATCGTTTACACCGACGTGAACCGCGACGGGAAGTTCGACCCCGCCGTGGACAAGCGCGAGGTGCTGCTCACCGGCTTCAATGGCCGCAAGCATGACCACACGATCCACAGCGTGACGGTGGGGCCGGATGGCCAGTGGTACTGGAACTCGGGCAACACCGGCGCGATGTTCACCGACAAGTCGGGCAAGACCTTCCGCATCGGCAGCGCCTACGACGCCGGCGGCGAACTCGGCTGGCAGCCGACGCAGATCGCCGGCCAGAAGAGCGATGACGGCCATGTCTGGATTGGCGGCTTCACGGCGCGCATGAACCCGGACGGCACGGGCGTCCACATCATCGGGCACAACTACCGCAACAGCTACGAGCAGACCGTCACCTCGTATGGCGACGTGTTCCAGAATGACAACGACGATCCCCCGGCGTGCCGGACCGCGTTTCTGCTGGAGTTCGGCAACGCGGGCTTCTGCTCCTTCGACGGCCAGCGCTCCTGGGGCGCGGACCGCCGGCCCGGCCAGAGCATCCCGACCGCCGAATGGCGGCAGGAGGATCCCGGCACGATGCCGTCCGGCGACGTGTACGGCGGCGGTTCCCCGACGGGCATCACCTACGTCGAGGACAGCGCGCTCGGGGCCAAGTATCGCGGACTGTTGCTGAGCTGCGAGCCGGGCCGTAACACGGTCTTCGGCTATTTCCCGAAGCCCGAGGGCGCGGGCTACAAGCTGGAGCGCTTCGATTTCCTCACCAGCAACAAGGAGGGCGACTTCGCCGGCACCGACTTCAAGGGCGGCCGCAACGAGACCAAGGATCTCAAGACGATGTTCCGCCCCAGCGACGTGGCAGTCGGACCCGATGGCGCGATCTACGTCGCCGACTGGTTCGACGCGCGTGTCGGCGGCCATGCGGACTGGGACGAAAGCACCTCGGGCACAATCTACCGCATCGCGCCGAAAGGCATGAAGCGTAAGCTGCCGAAAGTGGATTTCACCACGATGGACGGCGCGATCGCCGGCCTGAAGAGCCCGTCCGTCAACGTGCGCGGCGGTGCCCACTATGCCTTGCAGGCGATGGGTGCGAAGGCCGTGAAGCCGGTCGCGAAGCTGCTCAAGGACGAGAACCCCGCCGTGCGTGCCCGCGCCGTGTGGGTGCTTTCCCAGCTCGGCGAGCAGGGCATCAAAAAGGTCGAGCCGCTGCTGAAGGACAACGACGCCCAGATGCGGATCGTCGCTTTCCGCGCACTCCGCCGCCAGGAGCACGATCTCTTCGGCCATGCCCGCGCCCTGGCCACTGATCCCTCGCCCGCCGTCCGCCGCGAGGTCGCACTCGCGATGCGCGACCAGCCGTTCGCGCAGTCCAAGGACATCCTGCTCACCGTGGCCCAAGGCTTTGACGGCCAGGACCGCACTTATCTCGAAGCCCTCGGCACGGGCGCGACCGGTTCCGAGTCGGCGTTTTACGACGCGGTGAAGGCGGCCCTCGGCGGTGCCGATGCGGTCCACTGGTCCCCGCAGTTCGCCTGGATCGCCTGGCGGCTGCATCCGACGCAGAGCATCGTCGACTTCAAGGCCCGCGCCCTCTCCACCTCGCTCGACGATGGCGCGCGCAAACGTGCGCTGACGGCCATCGGCTACAACGCGACCCAGGAGGCCGCGGACGCCATGCTGGAAGCCGGCGGCAAGACCGACAAATCGGTGAAGGCCGAGGCGCTCTGGTGGCTGCTGAACCGCAAGGATTCGACGTGGGGGCAGTTCGGCGTGAATGCCGCCCTCAAGTCGCGCGGCGTGTATGATCCCGACAACGTCGAGCTGACCGAGGCGATTGTCCCCGCAGCCGAGGCGCCGAAATTCACGGTGGCCGATGTGACAAAGCTCACCGGCGACCTGAAGCGCGGTGGCGAGCGGTTCACCGCCGTCTGCTCCAGCTGCCATAAGGCCGGCGACGTGGGCACGGAGTACGCGCCGAACCTGACCGGCTGGGCCAAGCGCCAGACCACCGAGGTGCTGATCAATTCCATCATCAACCCCAGCGCCGACATCGCGAGCGGGTTTAACGGCACCGAGCTGAAGCTGAAGGACGGGCTCACCATCGACGGCCTCGTGCTGTCGAACGGCGACCCGGCCATCGTGCAATCTGCCGGCGGCCTCACGCAGACCGTGCCCAAGGCCCGCATCGAGTCGCGCAAGCCGCTGGGCCGCTCGCTCATGCTCAGCGCGGACCAGCTCGGCCTCATGCCGCAAGATCTCGCCGACATCGCCACGTATCTGAAGACGAAGTAGGGAGACCGTTTGAAAAGCAGGCGCCGGTGCTCGTCTGGGGCCGGCGCCTTTTTCTTGCCAGGATTGTTCAGGGCGCACCTTTTCATCGTGGCCTGCCGCTGACCTCGGAGGGAAAGTAGGCCCTGGTGAACGCGGGCCGTTCTCCTTCACCCTAACCCTCACCCCCAGGGAGAGGGGACAGCCGGGGCTGCCACAGGCTAGGGCGTGTTAACACTAATTGACTGCGCCGTTGACCATGAGGTAAGTAGTGTGGATGGAGCTAACCGAGAGCCAATATGAGCGCATTGCCGACTGCCTGCCGCGGCAGCGTGGAAACGTGAGCCTGAGCAACCTGCGGGTGCTCAACGCCATCCTGTATGTGGCGGAGCACGGCTGCAAATGGCGGGGTCTGCCGCCGGTGCTGGGAAACTGGCATACGATCTACACGCGGATGAACCGCTGGAGCAAGGCGGGGGTGCTGGACCGGGTGTTCGCCAAGCTGCAGCAGGAGCAGATCATCGCCCTGCGGATTGAGAGCGTCTGCCTGGACAGCACCGCCATCAAAGTCCATCCGGACGGCACGGGAGCCTTAAAAAAAGCGGTCCCCAGGCCATCGGCCGTTCCCGGGGCGGGCACACCACCAAGATTCATCTGGTTGCCGCGAATGCTCGGTGTGCCCTGAGCCTTGCACTCTCCCCGGGGCAGGCGGGCGATGGCCCGGAGGGCCGCGCACTGCTGCGCGACGGCGGACCGGCCCCGAAAGGCTGTCGCCTCATCATGGACCAGGCCTATCAGGGCGAAGAAACCCTCCGGCTGGCCCGTGAACTGGGCTATGAACCGGTGGTCCCACCTCACCCCAGGCGCCGGGATCCCTGGCCTCTGGACCCGGTCCGGTATGCCAAACGCAATGAGATCGAACGCCTTTTCCGCCGGCTCAAGGGCTTCCGCCGCATCTTCTCCCGCTACGACAAGCTCGACCTCATGTTCGCCGCCTTCGTCCTCTTTGCGCTCATTGTGGATGCCCTTAAATAGTGTTAACACTCCCTAATGGGAAGATTCTCCGGCCAATCCCGCGCCTGCCTTCGCCGACCGGCGGGCGACGATTCTCCCTCTCCCAGCGGGAGAGAGCCGGGGTGAGGGTGATCGGCCACCCCAATTCGCCCGCGCTCTCATGCACGAGGTCAGTCACGATGAAAAGATGCGCCCGATTGTTCACCGAGGCTCGCTCGGGATTTGCATCCACCACTACACCTGCCAGCATGGCGGGGCATGAACGCCCGGACCCTGACCCTTGCCCTGCTCGCCGGAATCGCGGCTTTCGCCGCCGGTGCCGCCGGTGCTCCCGCCAACTGGCCCGCCTTTCGCGGTCCCAACAGCGGCGGCGTCTCGCCCGAGGCGCATCCGCCGGTGAAAATCGGCCCGACCAACGGCGTGCTCTGGTCCGCGGAGATTCCCTGGTCGCCTTCCTCTCCAAGCGTCTGGGGCGAACACATTTTCCTCACCACATTCAACGACGGCAAGCTGGAGACCCGGGCCTATTCCACCCATGACGGACGCGTGCTGTGGACGCGGGTCGCGCCGACCACAAAACTGGAGGAGTACCACATGACCGAGGGCAGCCCGGCCTCCTCCACGCCCATCACGGATGGCAAGGTGGTGGTGAGCTACTTCGGCTCGTTCGGCCTCATCGCCTATGACATGGACGGCAAGGAACTCTGGCAGTTCCGCCTGCCCTTGGCGGAGACGGCGGGCAATTTTGGCTCGGGCACCTCCCCCTTGCTGGTCGGCAAGCGGGTGATCCTCAACCGCGATCTGCGGGCCGGTTCGTCCATCCTCGCGGTGGATCTGAAGACCGGGGCGAAGCTCTGGGAGACGATCCGCCCGGAATCGCTCACGAGTTACGGCAGCCCGATCCTCTGGAAGCATGACGGCATCGAGGAAGTCATCATGGCCGGCGCGCTGACGCTGAAGGCGTACGATCCCGCCACCGGCGCGGAACGCTGGGTCGTGACCGGCCTGCCCAGCTACACCTGCACGACGCCCGTGGTCGGGGACGGGCTGCTCTTCTTCGCGGGCTGGTCGCCGGGCAAGGCCGACTCGCCGTGGCCGAGCTGGGACAGCGTGGTCGAAAAGCAGGACAAGAATGGTGACGGCAAGATTTCCGTCGAGGAGTACGATGCCGGGCCCGCGTGGTTCAAGGCGCAGGATGTGGATGGTGATGGCTTCCTGACGCGCAAGGACTGGAATCAGATCGGCGGCCTGATGAAGCGCGGCGAAAACGTGCTGCTCGCCATCAAGCCCGGCGGCCACGGCGACGTGACCGCCACCCATGTGGTTTGGAAAGCCACCAAGGGCCTGCCCTACGTGCCCTGCCCGTTGCATTACGACGGCCGGGTCTATCTCGTGAAGGATGGTGGCATGGTCTCCTCCTTCGACGCGAAGACCGGCAAGGCCTTCTACACCCAGGAGCGGTTGCCCGCGCAGGGTGGCTATTATGCCTCGCCCGTCGCGGCGGATGGGCACCTCTACTTCGCCTCGCTGCAGGGCAAACTCACGGTGGTAAACGCCGGCGGCGACAAGCCCGAGGTGCTGCACGAGGCCGACTTCGGCGAACGCATTTCGGCCACGCCGGCGCTCGTGGGTGACCGCCTCTACCTGCGCACGAAGACCAAGCTCATGGCCTTCGGCAGCGAAGTGACCCGGTAATTGTTCAATGTCTTAATCCTAATCACCATCTTACTCATAATCGCGGGAAATGGGCGATTTGGATTAAGATTAAGATTAAGATTAAGATTAAGACGCTTCCTTTTTCCCTCCCTTGCTCCCGGATTTTACCACGCTCCAGTGGCTGCTGGCCGCGCTGGCGGCGACCGGCATCGGCGTTTCCAAAAGCGGGCTGCCGGGCATCAGCCTGCTGCACGTCGTCATCTTCGCGCAGCTTTTCCCCGGGCAAGCCTCGACCGGCGTGGTACTGCCGATGCTGATCTGCGGCGACATCGGGGCGGTGCTGCTCTTCCGGCGAAATGCCCAGTGGCCGCACGTGTTCCGCACGCTGCCGCCGGCGGTGATCGGCGTGGCCATCGGCTGGGCCATCATGCGCTGGGCGCAGCAGGCGCACGTGCCGGCCGCAAAATTCAACCCCGTCATCGGCGGCATCGTGCTCGCGCTCGCCCTGGTGCAGCTCGGGCGGAACTGGAAACCCAACCTCTTCGCCCACGTGCCGCACACGCACGGCTTCGCCTGGACGATGGGCCTAATCGCCGGCACCACCACGATGCTCGCCAACGCCGCCGGCCCCGTGATGGGCCTGTATCTCCTGGCGGTGGCGTTGCCGAAGGAGGCCTTCGTCGGCACCGGCGCGTGGTTTTTCCTCATCATCAACTGCATCAAGGTTCCTTTCAGCGCGCAACTCGGGCTCATCAACGGATCCTCGCTCGCCTTCAACGCCATGCTGGTGCCGCTCATCCTGCTCGGGCTGTTCCTGGGCAAGTTCGTCGTGGCCCGGCTCCCGCAAAAGTGGTTCGACACGCTGATCCTCGTCTTCGCGCTCTTCGCCTCGGCCAAGCTGCTGGGCGCTTTCTGAAGGTAGTAGGCGTTCAGGGGATACGGCGAAAAGCCACTTCGCCCTGAGTGGCCAGCCGTTCGCCCCGGTTCTCCGGTGTTTCCCGTCGTGGTGATGGTGGCGGCCGAGGTGACATCACAATCTGGGAGCCCTTCCATGAAAGCATTCAGACCCCTATCCCTATTGTCTCGTCGTCCGAAGCCCCGCTGGCCGCCTCTGCTGGCCTTGGCCGTTGGTTTGGCCGGCGCTCCGGTGGTGTCCCTCGCGGACCCCAGCATCGCCCGCGTCTGGGACGAGGAAATCCTCTCCGCGATCCGCATCGACAAGCCGAATCCGCCGGTGCACGCCCGCAACCTGTTCTCCCTCTCGGCGTGCATGTATGACGCGTGGGCGGCCTACGATCCGGTGGCGGTGGGATATGCCTACCGGCAAAAGCAGACGGCGGTCGATGTGGCCGCCGCGCGGCGCGAGGCCATCAGCTACGCCGCCTACCGGATGCTCAAGGAGCGTTATGCGTTCTCGGTCAACGCTGCCAAAACGCTGCCCCTGATCGACGCACAGCTGGTGGCGCTCGGCTATGACACCAACAACGTGTCCCGCGATATCACCACGCCGGCAGGACTGGGCAATGCGGTTTATGACGCCGTACATGACCGGTTCATCAATGACGGCGCCTTGCAGACACGGAACCCGGCCTATTCGGATCTGCCGCCGGCCCAGGGAGGCTACGCCCCGGTCAATGGCTTCCTGAACACCGGGCTGAGTGGAACGCAGGATGCCGACGAGAATGGCAACACATTCAACAGCCTGATCGATGTGAACCACTGGCAGCCGCTGAAGCTGGCCAACGCCGTTGACCAGAACGGCCTGCCCACCGGCCCGCTCCAGTCCTTCCTCGGCTCGCAATGGCTCGGCGTGCTGCCCTTCGCGCTCACCCGCACCGATGCCACCAAGCCGTGGATCGATCTCGGCCCGCCGCCCCAGCTCGGCGGAGACACCACGGAGGCCTTCCGTACCAACGTCGTGGAAGTCATCCTCCGCAGCAGCCAGCTCACACCGGATGATGGCGTGACCGTGGACATCTCGCCAGGCGGCTCCTACGCCAACAACAGTCTCGGGGCCAATGACGGCACCGGCCATGCACTCAATCCGATCACGGGGCAGCCGTATGCACCCAATGTGGTCAAGCGCGGTGACTTCGCACGGGTACTGACCGAGTTCTGGGCGGACGGGCCCAACTCCGAGACGCCGCCGGGGCACTGGAACACGGTAGCCAATGGCGTCAGTGACAGCCCAGCGCTGGTGAAACGCATCGGCGGCACCGGCCCGGTGGTCGATGGCCTGGAATGGGATGTGAAAGTCTATTTCGCCATCAACGGCGCGCTGCATGATGCCGCCTGCACGGCCTGGTCCCTCAAGCGCAAGTACGATGGCTGGCGACCGATTGCGGCCATCCGGCACATGGGTGAACTTGGCCAGTCCAGCGACCCGGCGCAGCCCGCCTTCAATGCGCTCGGCCTGCCGCTCACTCCCGGACTCATCGAGCTGGTCACCGCCGATACCGCAAAGGCGGGTGGGCGGCATGCGGGACTCACGGTCGGCAAGGTCGCGCTCTTTGCTTACCCGGGACCGCCAACCAACCCGACCAACAGCCATAGCGGCGTGAAGTGGGTGCTGGCGCAGGATTGGACCACCTATCAGAAGACGACCTTCGTGTCCCCGGCCTTCCCCGGCTATATCTCCGGCCACAGCACCTTCAGTCGTGCCGCTGCCGAAGTGATGACCGAGCTGACCGGCTCAGCCTGGTTTCCAGGCGGCCTGGGCACCTACGACCGGCCGGTCGGCATCCTGGGCACCGAACAGGGCCCCAGCGCATCGGTCCAATTGCAATGGGGCACCTACTACGATGCTGCCGACCAGGCCGGCATCTCCCGCCTCTGGGGCGGCATCCATCCGCCGGTGGATGATTTCAGCGGACGTCGCGCCGGTTCGCAGGCGGGCAAAGGTGCCTGGGCCTTGGCGCGTCAGTATTTCAACGGTTCCATCCTCACGGGCGGCATTACGGCCACACCGTTGCCGAACGATTCGCCCCTGGGTGCGTCGGGCGTGCTGACCCACATCGTCATTGATCCGAACGCCAAGACCATCACGTCCGATGCGCCGGCGGATCCTTCCCAACCGGCCTATCTCGTCATCACGCCACCGGTTACGATCCAGAGCACCAGGATGCAAGGCGGCAAACTCGTCATCACCTATCAATGAGTTCATGAGAGTGAGCCCAAGGGCCGGACTTCCGTCCGGCCCTTTTTGCTTTTTCACTCCCAATCCGGAACGATGTGCCGTCACGACGCCGGCACCTGTTGATTTCCTCCAAGACCCGCCCGCCTTTGCCTGCCAGCGTCACCTCTGTTCACTCGCTGACTGTTTACTGATTACCGATTCACTGATTACTGTCCCGTCGTTCACTTGCTCCCAATGAAACCCCACTGGTCCGGAGTCTTCCCCGCCATCACCACACAGCTGCATAAGGACGGCTCGCTCGACCTCGACGCGACGGCCGCCCACGCCGATGCGCTCATCCGGTCCGGCATCACCGGGCTCATCTTCCTCGGCTCGCTCGGCGAGAACCAGTCGCTCACCGCCGACGAGAAACGCCTCGTGATGGCCGAGATGGTGAAGTTCGTGTTTGGCCGGGTGCCGGTGCTCAGCGGCGTGGCCGAGAGCAGCGTGGCCGAGGCGTGCCGTTACGCGCGGGATCTGGAGGAGCTTGGCGCCGATGGCTACATGCTCATGCCGCCGATGATCTACAAGTCGCCGGACCCGCGCGAATCGCTCCACCACTTCCGCACCGTCGCCCAGTCCTCCGGGCTGCCGGTGATGATCTACAACAACCCGCTCAGCTACGGGCACGACCTCACGCCCGAGCTGTTCGCCGAGCTGGCCAGCCAGAAGAATTTCGTCGCGCTCAAGGAATCCTCCGGCAACACCCGCCGCATCACCGACCTGCACAACACGGTCGGCGACCGCTATGCGATCTTCACCGGCGTGGACGACCTGGCCCTCGAATGCGCCATCCTCGGCATCGACGGCTGGGTGGCCGGCAGCGGGATCGCCTTCCCGGCGGAAAATCAATATTTCTGGGAGTTCACACGCCGTGGCGAATGGGAGCAGGCGCGCGAGGTGTACCGCTGGTTCGCGCCGTTGCTGCACCTCGACACGCACCCGAAGTTTGTCCAGTACATCAAACTGGCGGTGCAGGAAGCCGGCTTGGGCAAGGAATGGGTCCGCGCCCCGCGCCTCACGCTCACCGGGGCGGAGCGGAAGACGGTGCTCAAAGTCATCCACGACGGCCTCGCGAAACGGCCGAAGATGCCGAAGCGGAAGTAGATCGGCACACCCTCAGGGTACACCGGCTTTCTCCACCAGGACTACTTCCCGGTCGGCGCATCCATTCCGTACACGATTATTTTGAAGCTGCCCGGCACCATCCGGCCACGGCGCTGACCCTCGGCCGGGGCCTCGAACTTCGCCGAGGCCAGGTAGATGCGGTGCGTGCGCGAATCGAGCGTCATCGTGCGTGCACCGCGCTCGGTCTTGAGCGTCTGCACGACGGTGAGTTTGTCCGGCGAATCCTCGTGCGCGATCGTGACCGCGCCCTCGCCACAGGAGGCGAAGGCGAGCTGGGTTCCGGGATCAAAGGCGTTGGCGTCCACCCCGTTGCTGATGGGCACGCTCGCCACCACTTTCCCGCTGGCGCTGTCCATCATCGCCATCGTCTTGCTGCCGCCGCAGCCGAGGAACAACCGGTGATGCACCAGGTCGATGGCCATGCCCGAGGCTTCCTCGGCCGGGGCGATGGGCCAGCGGTTCACGACGGCGTGGGTCTTGGTGTCGATGGCGACCACCTCGTTCTTGTCCTCCAGATTGTCATAGACCCGCCCGGCCTGCGGATCGGCCACGGCAAACTCCGGCTTGCCGCCGAGCGGAATCGTGGCGACGACCCTGCCCGATTTCGCGTCAATCACGGTGGCCGACTGGCCGCCCCCGTTGAACATGTAAACTTCCTGCTGGCCCGGCTCGTAGAGCATGCCGTCGGGATTGCCGCCGGTCTCGACTTTCGAAAGGGTGGCGAGGGTTTTCAGGTCGATGATGCCCGCCTTGTTCTCCCGACCGTTGCTGGAAAAGCCGCGCCCGAGCTCCGGGGCCACCGCGAGCCCATGAACCCCCGGCGTGTCGGCGATCTCGCCCACCACCTTGTCCTGGTCGATGTCGATGACCACGACCTTGGAGGCATGACTGACGTAAAGCCGACGCCCGGCCTCATCCACCGACAGGTAGTCCCAGCCACCCTCACCGCTCACGGGAATTTCCTTGAGAAAATGATAAGGACCATCAGCCGCAGACGAACTGACCGCATTCAGGCCCAGAAGGGCAACGGTGAGCAGGGGGAGAGACAGACGGAAATTTGGGTGCATGGAGAGAAAGCGTTGGTGACAGCAGTGCCTCATCTAAGGACCGCCACCCATCGGATCTCTGCAAGCCGGCATGACAGTTCTGTCATGGTGTCGGGCCGGTCCGTGACCGGTCCGACTGGCGGCGGGTGTGGGATTGCCAACCCGCCGGCGTCCGATACGCTCCGCCCCCACAACACGACAATTCATCAGCACAATATGGCACTTCGACTTGGCGACATCGCTCCCGACTTCACGGCGGACACCACCGACGGCACCATCACCTTCCACCAGTGGCTGGGTGACTCCTGGGGCATCCTCTTTTCCCATCCGGCGGATTACACGCCCGTCTGCACCACCGAACTCGGCGCGACCGCGAAGCTCAAGACGGAGTTTGCGAAGCGCAATGTGAAGGTCGCCGCCGTGAGCGTGGACCCCATCGAGTCGCACCGCGGCTGGGTCGGCGACATCAACGAGACGCAGTGCACCACGGTGAATTTCCCGATCATCGCCGATCCGCAGCGCGTCGTCGCCACGGCCTACGACATGATCCACCCGAACGCCGACGACAAGGCCACCGTGCGCTCCGTCTTCGTCATTGGGCCGGACAAGAAGATCAAGCTTACGCTCACGTACCCGGCGTCCACCGGCCGTAACTTTCTGGAACTGATCCGCGTGATCGATTCGCTCCAGCTCACCGCGAAGTTCCGCGTGGCCACGCCGGCCGACTGGAAGGACGGCGAGGACTGCATCATCACGCCCGCCGTGAAGGACGCCGAGGCCGAGACGCTCTTCCCGAAGGGCATGCGTAAGGTGAAGCCGTACCTCCGCTACACCCCGCAGCCGAACAAGTAGTCTGCCATGGCCCGGCAGTATCGGCCCTTCTATTGGGTGATTCCCGGCAAGCTGGCCGGGATGCCGTTTCCGCAGCTCGACCCGCGAAGGCAGCGGGCGGGTGGTGCCGGTCCGACGGCTTACGCTGATGATTTGCCGGTGCTGCATGCCGCCGGCATCCAGGGCATCGCCAGCCTGGTCGAACATCCGGCGGTGGAGGGCGTTTATGCTGGCGCCGGCTTTTCCGCTCTCAGTCTGCCAATCTCCGACGGCTTTGCGCCCACCCGCCGGCAGGTGGAGGAATTCGTCACGTTCGTTGATGACCTCAACGCACGCGGGCAGGCCGTGGCGGTGCATTGCCATGCCGGCCTGGGCCGGACCGGGACCATGCTCGCCGCCTATCTGATCACCAAGGGCAGTTCGGCCGCCGAGGCGATTGACCAAGTGCGGGCGGCCCAGCCTTCCGCCATCGAGACGCGCCGGCAGGTGGAGTTTTTGCACCAGCTCTCCATGAAGTGAGGTCGGCTTGGGTGGTGGTTGACACCGTTGGTGGCAACCATTCCCAAGACAGCCGCCGGGGACGCTGGCAGACTGCACGGACCGATCTGAATTCCGGCAGCGACTCCACGCCCGACAAATCTCATGACGCCCACCGCCCAGCATCCCCGTGGCCTGCGCACGCTGTTCTTCACCGAGATGTGGGAACGCTTCAGCTACTACGGCATGCGGGCGCTGCTGGTGCTCTTTCTGATCAAGGCGGTGAACGCCGGCGGGCTGGGGTTCTCCGATGAAGTCGCCACCGCGATCTATGGGCTCTATGTCGCGGGTGTGTATCTGGCGGCGCTGCCCGGCGGCTGGATCGCCGACCGGCTGCTCGGCGCGCAGCGCGCGGTGTGGATTGGCGGGCTGCTGATTGCGACTGGCCACTTCACGCTCGCGCTGCCGTCGGCCCAAACGTTCTTCCTCGGCCTGGTGCTCATCGTGCTCGGCACCGGCCTGCTCAAGCCGAACATCAGCGCGCTCGTTGGCCAGCTCTATCCCGAGGGCGGCGCGCGGCGCGATGCCGGGTTCACGATCTTCTACATGGGCATCAATCTCGGCGCGGCCATTGGCCCGCTGATCTGCGGCGCGCTCGGCGAACAAGTGAACTGGCACTATGGCTTCGCTGCCGCCGGCCTCGGCATGGTGCTGGGGCTGGTGCAGTTCCGGTTCACGCGAGAACGACTCGGTGACATCGGCCTGCCGCCAGTCAGTCGGGGCCTGGCAACCCGGCGCGACTGGACCGTCGTGGCCGTCGCGCTCGCCCTTATCGCGCTCACGGTGGCGGCCGCGCTGGGAGGAGTGCTGAAGGTCAATCCCCTTACGCTCGCGAAATATACGTCCGGGCTCATCGTGACAATGGCCGTCGCCTACTTTGCGTGGGCCTTCCTCTTCGCGCGTCTCGATCTGACCGAGAAGAAACGGCTGGTGGTCATCGCCATTCTGTTTGTCGCGTCGGCGATGTTCTGGGCGGGCTATGAACAGGCCGGCTCGTCGTTGACACTCTTTGCCGAGCGCTACACCGAGCGGATCCTCCCGGGAATGACCGGCGCGTTTCCCGCGAGCTGGTTCCAATCGGTGCCGCCGGCCTTCGTCATCCTGTTCGCCCCGGTGGTGGCCGCGTTGTGGCTGTGGCTGGGGCGGCGCGGGGCCGATCCCTCGCTCTCGGCGAAGCTGGCGGGCGGGCTGGTGCTGCTGGCGCTCGGCTTCCTCGTGCTCGCGCTCGGGGCGAAGCGCGCGCTGGCCAACGGGCCGGTCTGGCCGACCTGGCTGATCGCGACCTACCTCCTGCACGTCTTCGGCGAGCTGCTCGTCAGCCCGGTCGGCCTCAGCTCGGTGACCAAGCTCGCACCGCCGCGCCTCGTCGGGCAGATGATGGGCATCTGGTTCCTCGGCACCTCGCTCGGCAACCTGATCGCGGGCCTGTTTGCCGGCGAGGTCTCCGGCGACAACGCCGCCGCCATGCCTGCGCGCTTTCTCCAGGTGGCGATGACGGCGGGCGGCCTGGGCCTGCTCCTGCTGTTCTTCACCAAGCCCGTGCGCAAGCTCATGGCCGGCGTGGAGTGAGCGGCTTGCCGATGGACGGGCGGCTCGCCCGTTCTCCATATTTGCATTTGTTGGTAATCCAAACACCGGGCGGGGGAAAAGATAGAAAACGGGCGGGCCGCCCGTCCTACTTTGGAAGGGCCAAAGGCCCGGTCACAAGCCAGCCCAGGGCAAGCAGGACGAAGGCCGCGCCGCCCTGGGTTTGCCGCCGATCCACCCCAGCCCTGCAAGGGCGGAACAATCGACCTCTCAAGCGATGTGCCGCTCCTTCAGAGCTGGACCCATCTTTTCGCGCACCACCCAAGGCGACGCTCGTTCCTCGCTTTGCCTTGGGCTGGCTTGTGACCAGGCCTTTGGCCTTCAGTTACGGATTCCCCTCTCCTTTGTTGTTCATTCGAACGGCCATTGGGCCGAAATCGACAGGCCAAGTGGCGTTCGTGCGCTAGCCCGTACCTCGGGAGAATCACTAAGCTGCCGCCATGCTTCGAAGCCTCCTCCGCATCACTCACCGCCTCGGGCTGCTTCTGTTCGGTGTGGCCGCCCTGTGGAGCCAGACACAGGCCGAGGAGGTTACGCCGATTCCCGAGGCGCTCCGTCGCGAATTCAAGCTCTCTCCGTTTTACCAGAAGCACCTGCCGGTCGGTTCGCTGCTGGTCGTCGGTTCGACCAACGTCTCCGACAATACCCTGCGCGAGGCCGCCTGGATTGTACGCCACATGCTGGAGGGCCGGGAGGACATCCTTGGCGCAATGTCGAGCAACCACGTGCGCCTCGCGGTGATGGCCTACAACGAATTCACGACCGATATCCCGGAACACTCGCGACTTACCCCGAAGGTCTTCTGGGACCGCCGCGCACGCGGTCTCGGCGCGACACCTGAGGCTCCCGCCGTCAGCGCGGCCGAGGAGAACCTGCTGTGCTATCCCGGTGATCCCTACTCCACCGAGAACATCTGCATCCACGAGTTCGCCCACGCCATCCATCTCACGGGTTTGAGTGTCCTGGACCCGACCTTCGATCGCCGGCTCCGCACGGCCTATCAAAGCGCGACCAATCACGGTCTCTGGCGCAGCACCTACGCGGGCTCCAACTACGAGGAATACTGGGCGGAGGCCACGCAGTCGTGGTTCGACAACAACCGCGCCAACGACGCCCTGCACAACGACATTGACACCCGCGCCAAGCTCAAGGTGTACGATCCGGGCGTTGCCGCGCTCTGCCTGGAGGTCTATGGCGACCGGCCCTGGCGCTACCACAAGCCGATGGACCGGGCGGCCACCGATCGCGCGCATCTCATCGGGTTCGATCCGGCCACGTCGCCGCACTTCCGCTGGCGTGCCGCACCGATTCCCGAGCATCCCCGCGTGCTCATCCAGACCGCGCGCGGCGACATCGAGGTGGAGCTGGATTACCGGGCGGCGCCGAAGACCGTGGAGAATTTCCTCCGTTACGCTCACGAGGGGCTTTACGCCGACGGACAGTTCTTCCGCACTGTCACCGCCGGCAACCAGCCCACCAACGCTGTGAAGATCGCCGTCATCCAGGCGCAGGCGAACCCAGCGAAGACGAATGAGTATTTCGCGTCCATCCCGCTGGAGCGCACGCGCGACACCGGCCTGAAGCATCGCGACGGTACCCTCTCGATGGCGCGTGATGGTCCCGATACCGCGCAGGATTCCTTCTTCATCTGCGTCGGCGACCAGCCGGAACTCGATTTCGGCGGCAAACGCAATCCCGACGGCCAGGGCTTCGCCGCCTTCGGTCGCGTGGTGAAAGGCATTGAGATTGTCCGCCAGATCCAGGAACTGCCCGCCGACGGCCAGACGCTTAAAGCATCGGTGAGAATCCAGCGCGCGATCCGGCGAAACTGAAAGCGGTAGCCGAAGTGCGGCCTGCGGATCCCGAATCGAAAAAAGCCCAGCCCTTCAGGGCTGGGAATCGCTCCCTTGCGCTGGCCACATACCGCTAGCACCGGGCTTCAGCCCGGTGACCTGTGCGGCAGGAGGCCCTGCCGTTTCAACGGCTTGAGTCGTCGTGCCATTGCAACCCGTGCCGTTGCACGAACAGTTTCAACTCCTCGTCAAATGACCGCCGTCGATGGTGCTCCTCCTGCCCCGCAATGTAAGCCACGACTTCGGCCACGTTCGACTCGGAGACGGAGAAGGCGCCATAGCCGCGCCCCCAGCCGAATTTCCCGTTCACCAACCCCTGCTCGTTGATCCAATGGGATGAGGCTCCTTTGAAGAGCTGCATCAACTCCTCGATGGATCGGCTGGTCGGCAGATCGATCAGGACATGGACGTGGTCCGCGTTGAAGAAGCAGTTCCTGAGATAGATGTCCTTCGAGGCGGCATATTCGCGAAGCCAGCCGGCCGCTTTCACGCCTGCTGTCGGAGACAACATCGGTTCGCGGTTCAGCGTGGACCACACCAGATGTACCCAAATCTTGGAGTAAGAGTGCTGCGACATCGCCGTCAAGCGTAGGCCGGCCGGGAAGCCGTTGAAACGGCTGAGTCGTAGAGATCGTGGGGGCCACCGGGCTGAAGCCCGGTGCTAGCGAGAACGGCGCTAAGGAACGGTACCGGCGGGAGCGTGCCAGTGAGGGAGGGCGCAGATTGTTTTCAAGCGTCATTCGTCCCCCAAGGCACCGGCTGAAGCAACGATACGAAGGTTTTGCGACAGCCTCCTTGTTCGAAATCCCATTAGCACCGGGCTTCAGCCCGGTGACCTGTGCAGCAGGAGGTCTCAGCCGTTTCAACGGCTTCACAGGCAGCCCTCACACCTCCCCAAGCGGATGGAGCGGCTCGCGCTTGGCCGCCCGGAGTCGCTGCTGTTCGCCTGCGACGTCGTCATGTTCGGCCGCGCTGAGGGCGGGGTCGGAAAGGTGGGCGTTCAGCTGCGCGATGCGCTGGTCGTAGGCCGTGTTGCGGAGGCGCAGGATCACGTCGGCGAGCTGCTTTTCGGGCTCGGGAATGGCGTGCTGTGCGCTGGCGTTCTCGGTGATGAGGCGGCAGGCAAAGTCGTCGCCTTCGAACTGGGCGAGCAGCCCCGCGACATCGGTGCCGTGGGCGAAATGCAGCGCCGCGATGCGCCGGACGGTCGGGTGCGTGACCCACACCGGCTCCAGGTGCGCGGCGGCGAAGTGGGCGAGGTCGGCGGAGGCCAGCAGGTATTTCAACAGCCACAGCTCGTGCTTCGGCGGAGGTGCGGGCGGTTCGGCGGTGCCCGCGTCCGGCTCGGTGAGCGGAGGTTCGTCCGCTTCGGCGCGATGGGTGTTCGCGGCGAGCGCGCGGGCCTTGCGGAATTCCGTCCGCACCGCCTCCACACTCACCCCGAGGCGCTGGCTGGTCTTCTGGGCGTAGGTGTCCAGCAGCACCGCGTTGCCGGTCTTCTGGAGGTCCTCGCCCATTTTGCGCACGACCAGCATGCGGCCCTTGTCGGAGGTGGTGTCGTTCTCGGCGCAGAGATGCTTCAGGTAAAAATCGAAGTACCCCTCGGCCTTCGCCAGGATGGCCCGGAAGGCGTCAGCACCATGCTGCTTGATGAAGCTGTCCGGATCATCCGGCGGCGGAATGCTCGCGACGCGGATGGCGAGGCCGGAACCGAGCAGCCCCTCGAAGGAACGGATACTGGCGTTGCGCCCCGCCTTGTCGCCGTCGAAGCACAGCACCACTTCGTCCACGTAGCGCTTGAGGATGCGCGCGTGGTCGGCGGTGAGCGCGGTGCCCTGCGGCGCGATCACGTTGCGGATGCCGGCGCTGTGGCAGGCGATGGTGTCGAGCTGGCCCTCGCACACGACCGCATGGCCGGCGTCGAGGATGGCGCGCTTCGCCTTGTCGAGGGCGAAGAGCACCTTGCCCTTGGTGAAGATGGGCGTCTCGGGCGAGTTGACATACTTCGCGACCTTTTCGTCGCCTTGGAGAATGCGCCCGCTGAAGGCGATGACCCGGCCCTGCTCGTCGCAGATCGGGAACATCAGCCGGCCCCGGAAGCGGTCGTAAAGCCGGCCGGTATCCTCCTTCTTGATGATGAGCCCCGCCTGCTCGCACAGCGCGGCGTCGAAGCCCTTCGCCTTGGCCCAGTTCACCGTGTCATCCCAGGCCTCGGGGGCGGCCCCGAGCCGGAATTCCTTGATGGCGTCCATGCTCACGCCGCGCTTATCGAGGTAGTCGCGGGCGATCTGGCCGGCGGCCTCCGTGGCGAGGCATTGCTGCCAGCGGACGGTGATGGCCTCGTGGAGCTTGAGCAGCGAATCCTTCACACCGCGCGCCTGCTGGGCGCCCGGATTGTTCTCCGTTTCGAGGGGGATGCGGGCGCGCTCGGCGAGCCGGGTGAGGGCCTCGACGAAGGAGAGGTTCTCGTAGTCCTGCACGAACCGGAACACGTCGCCGCCCTTGTGGCAGCCGAAGCAGTGAAAGATCTGCTTGCCCGGGTTCACGTTGAAGCTGGGCGACTTCTCCTTATGGAAGGGGCAGAGCGTGACGAAGTTCGTGCCGGCGCGCTTCAGCGGCAGGTAGCCACCGATGACATCGACGATGTCACTCGCGGCGCGAACCTGTTCGCGAAAGTTGTCGGAGAAAAGCGGCACGGCGGATACAGGTTCCGCCCTCAATCGGGGAAGAGAAGCGGAATCGTGCCGCGCCGATGGCGGCGGTAGCGACGAAAGTCGCTGTCGGTCGTAAACACGCTGGCCTCCTCGCCCAGCTCAGCCATCCGGACCAGGCAAGCGTCGGCGAGGGACATCGGCACGTCGGCGTAACGGCGCATCAGCGCCAGCACCTGGGGAATCTGCTCGGGCAGTGAAAAGGCGGGAATGACCGCCCGGCGTTCCAGGAGGGTGAACAGCCGCTCACGCCCATTGTGGACGTCACGCAGCAGGAAGAGGGCTTCACTCAGGGCGGAGTCGCAGGTGACGAGCGGGTCCCGGAACTCGCGAAAGCACCGCGCCGCCCATTCGTGGTGCTGGTCGTCCTGCTTGAGGTAGGCGACGAGCGGGCCGGCGTCGGCAATGATCAGGTTCATTTCCCGTAGCCGGCCAGATGCTTCTTCTTGTTCGAAAGGTCACGGGGACCGCCCTTGACGCTGCCGCAGAGATCCTTGGTCAGCTCGTACAGGCTGGGCCGGGCCGCGCCGTCCGTCGTCAGCTTCGATTCCACGGCTTCGCGGACAAACCGGGCCGTGCTCATGCCCGCCTTCTTGGCAGCCGTGGCCGCGCGGGCCTTCAATTCAACCGGCAGGGAAATGGTCGCCGTGCTCATGGCGGCAATTTAGGAAGCGGGCCACTTTCGGGCAAGCGCAGCGTTGGCCGAAGGCACTGTGTCACTGGCGGCGCGAACCTGTTCGCGGAAGTTGTCGGAGAAAAGCGGCACGCTGGAACCACGGAGGACAAAGCTGGGAGCGGAGTGCCAATCTTACGCAATGCTTTTGTATGAGTAGCAACACAAAAGAGTTACGCTCGGATTTACTTTTCAAATATATGTTTTACTAATGGCACCGAAAGAATGTTAATCGCGACTCCCTGCACCACAGTAATCCCTAAGGCTACAAATACTTTTAGAAACAAAAACCTCCTGGAGATTTCACCACATCGGATAATTTTTTCGTCCCCTTTATTTAACTTTAAGTAACTTAGAGGCATCATCAGATCAATAGCGCTTTCGATTATACTGCCCAACATTTTAGCGATTTGCGCGGAAACCATTATTCCAACAAATGCCACAATCAAGAATTGCGCTAATATCGAAATCGACTCAGTTGAAGACAGAACAATTGGAGCCGTAAGGTAGAGCGCCCAGCCGCAGAGTGTTGCCATTGCAGGTTGAAAGAGTGCAGGTATCCACTGAGATCTATTTTGGATCCAGAGGAACGCTTTCCAATTTGGTTCCGCTTCGACCTGCGAAATCCAAGAATCAACCATAGACATCATATTTCGAGCGATAGCATAATCCACGTAGTCGATCTCGACGACGATTGTATACACTCCAAGCATGCGTAGCCAGTGAGCCGGCGCTTGGTCTTCGTCAAGGCGTTTTAATAGAGCTAATCGCGATACGATTCTTACGGTTATTGAGTATGGGTGTCCTTGGCGGGCATCGGCACCTTTACCGTCTATAAGAATGTTAAACCTATACGAAACACTTTCTGCCGGTGATGTTCGGCTGGAATCGTAGATGCGAAATCTATCGAAAGAACTGAATTGCTCTTTGTTGTCATCTAAATGCTGAATTGAAACATTGCTATTGCTCTGACAAACCGCCCATTGGGTGACCATCTGGGTGCATTTTGCATGTAGCTGCTCAAGATCCATCATTGTTACCCGATAATTTGTTGAGAAATTCCTTGTGAGTTTTTCTGTTTTACCAGTCACAGAATGATAAACCGCCTGAGCCAACGTAAAGTCTTCGTTTGGCTTGAAGAGTAATCCTACTTGTGGGTTCGTGGGGTGTGACATAATTTTTGGCACTTGATTGCCCAAGATTACCAACCTAATTGCAAAGTCAGGAATTCAATGGCCGGGTATTGATTTTTGCATCGCTCTTAACTAATGCCTTCGAATACTAGGACTCGTGTTTTAAATCAACATAGATTAAAGTGAATAGCTCTTGCCGGAAAACGAGATGAAAGTGTGTCGCATATTGGTACGGTATGCAAGGACCAGAGCAAAAGCTGCGAATTCAAAAGGCAGCAGAGTTCCAATTTGATTTAAAGCCTGATATTTTTGTGAAAGCCTTGGCGCTCAGCAATATGGTGGGCTACGGGGATTTCAACTCAGAAACGGCGACGCCAAAGTAGATGTCGAACCCACTCAGCTTTGAACCCACTGCGGCCGTCCGGTCTCCAACAACGCCTCCAGATGCGCCTTCGCGGCTTCCTGAAAACGGCGCATTGCCTCACCGGGATCCCGTCCGTGCGCGTGGCAGCCGGGAAGCAGGTCGGACTTCGCGATCCAGATGCCATCCTCGTCCTGCCGGAGCAGGACTTTTTTCTGCGGGACAATCACGGCGGCAGCGTAAGTGGCCCGGAGAAGTCTACAAGCCTGCGCAGGGCGACCGGCAGTCAATTACCCCATCTTTTCGTTGAGACAGCCAAGGGCTGATTGCGGGCGGCGCGGCGAGCGAGCACAGCGATCATTCAGTCCCGCAAGCCGGAGGCTTGCCAGCCATTAGCCGGGGGTTGAGGAGCACCGCGACGATACCCCCGGTAAAAGACGCGATTATTCCCGACCCCGGCAGGGGTCGCAGCGGCGCTGGGAAATGGTAGCCGGCTGCGATCCCTTCAGGATCGACCCCAGAGGGTTCCCTTTCCGGGGGTATCGCTGACTCAACCCCCGGCTAATCGCTGTCATCGCTCCGCGATGGAGACTGCCGTCTCAGCCTCAGCCGCTTCTAGGCCTGATGGAAAATCGGCCCGGCATGCTGTCCACAAAGGTGCGTGGCCCGCGTCGGTGCCGCTGACCTGAGCCTGAATTTCACTTGCGCCGTACCGCTTTCCAAGGGAAAGCCGGGCGGCGGATTTACTCCATGAAACTGAACTCCTTTGCGGTCCTCGTCTGGCTTTCGTTGACCGGGCTGGTTTGCACCAGGGCCGGCGCCCAGGGCATTGCCGGGCCCACCAATGGGCTGGTGTGCTATTACCGCTTCAACGGCAACGCGAACGACGCCCTCGGCAAGGGCAACGCCGGGGTGCTCTACAACGGGGCCTATTACACGAACGGCATCGCCGGCCAGGCCAATGGGGCGGTCTGGTGCGACGGGGCCGGCGGCTACGTGCTCATGGGCAAGAACGAGACGGTGTATCCCAACCAGATCCTCACCTGGAGCCTGTGGGTGCGACCGGAGGCCGGTGCCAACGGGCCGGCCTTTTGGGATGATGACGAACAGAGTGGAGGGGATCGCGGGCTCGTGGTCGCGCCGACCCTGGTTTATGGCGGCGGACTGTTCTTCAATGTCCTGCCGGGCGACGCGCCACTCATTTCGGCGAATCCCCTGACGCCGAAGGCCTGGCATCACCTGGCGCTCACCTCGGATGCTTCTGGACAAAGTCTCTATGTGGATGGCGTGCAGGTCGCGACCCGGAACCTGATCCTGGCGGATCACACCGGGCGTTCCAGCGTGAGCTTCGGGGCGGGGAACGACTCGTTCGAGGGACCGAATTCGGTCTATGCCGTGGGCTTCAAGGGCGCGATCTGCAATGCGCGCATCTACCGGCGCGCCCTTTCAGCAAACGAGGTTGCCGAGGTGTACAATGCCGAAAGCGGCCTGCCCTCCGTGAGCAGCGGATCGCTCGTCACCGTCAACCGGGCGGTTTCGCTGAGCTTCTCGAACCTGGTGGCAGGTGCCGTTTATCAGGTCCGCGCCGCACCGTCCGCGTCGGGGCCGTTCACCAACTACGCGAAACCGTTCCTCGCCACGAATTCGATCATGCCCTTTTCGGCCTATTGGAATATCGCGGACGGGAGCCAGCTCTTCTTCCGGGTGGAAGTACCCTGAGGTGGATTGGTGGCGGCTTCCGGGGGTTGCCGTCTTTAAAAAGTGGTGGAGCCAAGGAGATTCGAACTCCTGACCCTCTGCGTGCAAAGCAGATGCTCTACCAACTGAGCTATGGCCCCACGACGGCGCGAGAGAAATGCCAGACCGCAGCCCGTGAGGCAATGGCTCGTTTGCGCGCAGACGTCATTAAGGGGAATAGCGTCGCACGTGACGCTGTTGTCGAACGAATGCTCCCTTCCCCCTCACCCTGACCCTCTCCCTTGGGGAGAGGGGACATCCGTCGAGCCTTGCCGGCTTTTGAAAGTGGATCCGGCCAGTCCAGCGTGTGCCTCCGCCAGGAGCCGGGCTGCAACTCTCCCTCTCCCACCGGGAGGGCCGGGGTGAGGGGTGGGGCATGCACAAGTCCCGAATGCGCCCTGGCGAACGTGCGCGACCATGCTCCCCTGCGAACGGCGGCGCACTGCGGCTGCCTCTGTCACTTCGTTTGCGCCAGCGCTTTGCCGTGAGCCGTTTCCCGCTAGGGTGGGGGCATGTCCGCGCTGGAGTTCCGGTATGTGCGGGGGGCCATCCACCTCCCGGCGCTCGGGCTTTGGCTGGATGCACATACGGCCATTGGTGCTGAAGAGGCCGTGTTCGTAAGCCACGCGCATTCGGACCACACGGCGCGGCATAAGCGCGTGCTCTTCTCGTCGCCCACGCAGAAGCTCATGCGGGCGCGGTTGGCGGGTCGTCGTGAGGAGCATGCGCTGGCCTTTGGTCAGCGGGTGGCGCTGGCGGATTTTGCGCCGCAGGCACCGGCCGCCGCCGCGCTCACGCTGCTGCCGGCCGGGCACATCCTCGGCTCGGCCATGTCTCTGATCGAGGCGGACGGCGAGTCGCTGCTCTACACCGGTGACTTCAAGCTGCGGCCCAGCCTCAGCGCCGAGCTCTGCGAGCCGCGCCGGGCGGATACGCTCATCATGGAGACTACCTTCGGCCGGCCCCACTATGTGCTGCCGCCGCAGTCGGACATTTTCCGGGACATCCTCGATTTCTGCCGCGCGGCGTTGGCGGAGGGTGCCGTGCCGGTGCTGCAGAGCTATTCGCTGGGCAAGAGCCAGGAAATCCTGCACGCGCTCACGAAGGCGGGTCTGCCGGTGATGCTGAGCGCGCCGGTGGCCAAGATGACGCGGGTGTACGCGGAATTTGGCCGCACCTATGTCGGCTGGCAGCCGCTGGAGATCGCGCAGGCCGCCGGTCATGTGGTGATCAGCCCGCCTGGGGCGAAGCTGGATGAGCTGCGGCAGCATCATGCGAAAGTCCGCACGGCGGTGCTGACAGGCTGGGCGCTGGATAAAGGCTGCCACTATCGTTACGGGGTGGAAGCGGCCTTCCCGCTGAGCGACCACGCAGATTATCCGGATCTGCTCGCGTTTGTGCGGCACGTTGCGCCGAAGCGGGTGTTCACGCTGCACGGGTTTGCGGCCGAGTTCGCCACGACGCTGCGGGGCATGGGTATCGAGGCGTGGGCACTCGGTGAGGCGAACCAGCTGGAGCTGCCGTTGGGCTGAAATGGGACGGTTTTCCCGCCCACGCGCCGGGTTCGCGGTTGAGACCAAGGAGTGCCTGCGGTATGGATTCCGGCAACGGATTCGTTGCGATGATGACCACGGCAAACAAGATCACGGTGGGGCGGATCCTGCTGATCCCGGTGTTCATCTACCTGCTGCTCCAACACCGGGAGCACGGGCTGGACTGGCAGCGCTGGGCGGCGCTGGGTTGCTTCGCCCTGGCGGCGGTGCTGGATGGCGTCGATGGGTTCGTCGCGCGGCGGTTCCACCAGAAGTCGGAGCTGGGCGCGGTGCTGGACCCGCTCGCGGACAAGCTCCTGCTGGTGTCCGCGCTGATCCTGCTGAGCCTCGACCAGCGGCATCTCTCGGCGCTGCCGCCGTGGCTGAACCTCTCGATCATCTCCCGCGATGCGCTGGTGGTGCTCGGTCTGGGGGTCGTCCATTTCACCGTGGGCAAGGTCACAGTGCGCCCGCGCTGGACGGGCAAGGTCGCGACGGTGCTCCAGATGGTGGTCGTCCTCTGGACGCTGCTCAAGTGGCCGGCGGAGGTGCAGTGGTGGCTGGCGGTCGCGGCCGTGGGTCTGACGCTCGTGTCGGGCACGCAATACCTGTTCGACGGGATGCGGCAGCTGAGCGCCAGCCCGCGCAGTGCGGCGATGCCGGAGCAGTGAGGGAGTTTGGCATAGTCAGTGGCTGGCGCTGACGGGGAGGAGCCTTTCGCTCCAGCCCCAGTCGTTTTGAGCGTATGACTGTCCATTCACGCCCTTCCCCCTCACCCCGGCCCTCTCCCTCAGGGAGAGGGAGAATCATCGCCCGCCTTTTGGCGAAAGCCTGCTGCTAGACTGGTCGAAAACACTTTCCGACCACCCGTGAAGCCGCCCGGCTTTCCCCTCTCCCCGAGGGAGAGGGTCAGGGTGAGGGGGAAGGGAGCTTGCGACTCTCCGAGGTCTCAACTCGCGCAGCGGTTTCCGATCGGCTTTTGAGAGACACATCATTTCTGGAACCGCCGTAAGTTCCGTTGCGCCTCCGGCGCAGCAAAAACGCTCTGTGATCCGGCCACGGGCACCGATTACCGAAAGCCGGCCGCGATTGTCGCGCGGACGGGCGCGCCGGCTCAGGGCTTCTCTTTGGGGCCGGGGGCGGGGCGGTCCGCCGGCATTTCTGCGGGCGCGTTGCGGCCTTCCGGCGGATTGGCGGGCGGGATGCGGCCTTCGCGGCGGCGGCGGCTGTCGGTGTAGATGTTGTCGTCGGGCGTGAGTGGCCGGTGGTAGTACGACGCGTAGTAGTAGGTCGTGTAGTAGTAGTACGGGTTGTCGATCGGCACGCCGTTGACAATGAGGCCGAGGATCGGGGCGCCGCGCTGGTGGATGGTGTTGATGCCCATCTTGGCGAAGCGGATCGAGGTGCGGCCGGCGCGGACAACGAAGAAGAGGCCGTCAAGGAACGCGACGATGGAGAACGTGTCGTCGATGGCGGTGAGCGGCGGACAGTCGAAGACGACGTAGTCGAACTCGCTGCGGAGCTCCTTCACCAGCTCCTTGGTGGCGGGGCCGATGAGCAGTTCGCTCGGGTTGGCGGGCCGTTCGCCGGCGCGCATGAACCAGAGGTTGGGGATGCCGGTCTCGCGGGTGGCCTCCTTGATGGAGAGCCGGCCCTGCAGCACCTCGGCGAGGCCGCCCTCCAGCGGCTGCTCGAAGTAGCCGTGGACGTTGCCACGGCGGAGGTCGGCGTCGATCAGCAGCGTCTTGTTGCCGGAGTTGGCGAGCGTGACGGCGAAGTTGGCCGTGAAGGTCGTCTTGCCGTCGCCGGGGACCGCGCTGGTGACGGCGAGCATGCGCTTGCTGCTGCCCTCGGGGCTGAGGAGCAGGGCGGAGCGCACGCCGCGCAGCGATTCCGCGAACATGGTGTGCGACTTCATGCGCGTGAGGATCAGGTAGCCCTCGGTGTAGTGCTTCTTGTCCACCTCGGGGAGCTGGCCGAGGATCGGCTCCTCAAGCTTCTCCTCGATGTCCTCGGGGTCTTCCAGGCGGTCGTCGAGGCGATGCAGGAGGAACACCAGCGCCGCCGCGAGCGTGAAGCCGATGCCCATGCCGGCCACGATGGTATAGGGCCGGTTGGGGCCCACCGGGTTGGGGGTGCCACCGCCGGCGGAGAGGATGGTGAACTGCTCCTCCTCGGTGCCGCCGAGCCGGCTGACGTTGTTCTGCTGGGAAATGAGGTCGTTCAGCGAATCGAGGATGAGCTTTTCATCACGCTGGAGCCGCAGGTACTCAGCCCGTGGCCCGGTGGCGTCGAACACATCGGCCGTGTAGTCCTCGATCAGTTTGGGATAGCCGAGCTTCCGCTTCCGGAGCTGTTCGATGTAGCCCAGTCGGGCCTGTTCCACCAGGTAGAGGTCGTCCTTCATCTTGCCCTTCACGCTCTCGATCTGGCGGCGCGTGGTGATCATGAAGGGATGCTTGTCCTTCAGCCGCTTGCCCCAGTCCTCGAGGCTGCGCTCCAGCGAGCGCAGTTCGCGGGTCAGCTCCGAATACTGCGAGCCGGAGCTGAAGGGGTTGGCCTGGTCGTCCCCGGAATCGTCGCCGGACTTGGCGGATTTTGTGGAGCCGGCCTTGTCCCGCTGGGTGGTATTGTTGGGCAGCGAAACGGATCGGCTGGCCAGTTCCTCGGCGGTGGAGTTCTCGAAGAGCTGCAGCTCCATGTTGATCTTGGCGAACTCGCTCTTGGCCTGGTCGAGCCGGCGCTGGGCGGCGACGCCCGCGTCCTCCATGCTGGCGATGCTGTTCTTCTTCTGGAAGTCATCGAGCGCCTGCTGGGCCTGGTCGAGCTTCTTCTGATAGATCAGGATGCTCTGGGTGATCCGGGCCTCGCTGTCGGTGATCATGGACCGGCGGCGCTGCTTGCTGAAATCCACGAACTCCTGCGCCCAGGCCGTGGCAAACTGGCGGGCATACTCGAAGTTCGTGCTGTTCACCGTCATGATGAAGGTGCCGCCGGCCCCCGGGGAGGCCGAGATGGTGGGCCGGACGAGCTTGTTGGTGTTGTCCCGGCCCTCCTGGAGCTTGGTGAGCACCCGCTGGATGACCGCATCGTTCTGCATCATCGTCAGCGTGGTGTCGATGCTGTTGAGACCCTCGCGGATCTCGGCGCCGCTGGAGCTGCCGACCGAGATCTTGGGCGGGGTCATCAGCACCGAGTTCGACTTGTACTGGTTGGGCTTGGTCACGGCGAACCAGATGCCGATGCCGGTGCCGACCACCGTGAAAATGAGCAGCAGCAGCCAGCGGTCGGAGATGACTTTGACGTAGCGCCGGAAGTGGAGGTAGACGTTGATCCGGTCGATCAGCGACGTGCCGTAGCCGGGCAACGGCGTGCTGTAGGAGGAGTAGGGGGCCTTCATGCGCTGATTCAGTTGAAAAAGTTAAAGGTCTTGTCCCGCACCTCGATGCGGTCGCCATCCTGGACCTGCTGGTCCTTGATCCGCGCGCCCTCGTACAGGACCGCATTCACATCCACCGTGATGGTGAGCTCCTTCTTCGTGTTGGGATCCAGGCGGTGGATGCGCACCTTCTTCAGGTTGAAGAACCCTCCCTGCTGGCCGCCGCCGGCGCGCAGGATGGCCTCGGAAAGCATGAGGGTTTCCCCATCGCTGATGGGTATGACCTGGTTGAGGGAGCCGTAGATGGTGACTTTGGCCAGGCTGCTGATATCCGCGTTGCCGCGATTGGCGAACGCGAGGTCGAGCTTGACCGTGCAGTCGTTATAATAGTCGGCATCGAGGAGGGCCTTCACGTCTTTGCGGATGTCCACGAGCTTGCGGCCGGCCGCGGTGACTTTCACGTAGGTGTCGGCATGCCGGCTCACCGGGAACAGGGCCTCGCCACCGTCGGACACGGGCACATGCACGGGCTCGGAAGCGGCCGACAGGGGCGGATCCTCCTCGATCTGGAAGCGGATGACGTCGTGCGGCTTCAGCTCCCGGGTCTCGGGATTGACCACGGTGGTGGACGAGGCTTCCTTGGCGGGCGCGTTGGTGCCGGTGGCCGCCGGCGGAGAATTGGTTGCGGCGGCTGCGGGGGCATTGGTCACCGCGGCCACGGTGGTCGCCGGGGCGGCGTCCTCGGCCGCCGCGAGACGCGGGGTGAGGCCAAGGCCAAGGGCCAGGCTGAGCAGGGGGAAGAGGCGGTTCATGGCTTCAGAAGCGGTAACCCAACGACAGGGTATAGGTGTTCTGGTTGTAGTCGTGCAATGGCAGATTCGAGAGCCGCAGCGTGTGGATGTAGTTGACCGAGGCGGTGAGCCGGCGGGTGAGCTGGAACGAGGTGCCCAGGCCGAAATTGTAGGCTTCGCTCTCTTCCAACGGCCGCGGGAGCAATAGCAGCCCATGGCCAAAATCGACGAGCGCACCGGCTGCCACAGGTTCGAAAACGCCGGCTGAATCGCGAAGATACAATTGGTGCGTTGCCGGATCCACACCCACATCGCCCGGCGCAAAATTGACGAAATCGTACCCCGCCCCGCTCTGGGTGGTCACCGCCCGGTTGGCGTTGAAGTTCAGCGTCATCGCCTTGCTGATCTGCCAGCCCAACCGGTAGGTGATGGCAAACGTGTTGTTGAAATTGACGCCCACGCCCAGGTCGATGCCGCTGCTGACCGACAGCACGTGGTTCAGGTGGCGGTTGATGATGTGCTGGACGGAGAAATCGTAGCCCGCGCCGCTGGAGCCGTTCCGGTCGCCGATCGTGCCGTTGCTGTCGGCCTTGGCCGTGTTGTAGCGCACGGATCCGCTGAAATTGAGGAAGGGCGACGGCTGCCAGCTCACGGTCGGACCGGCCCCGTAGCCGGTGGAGTTGTTCTGGATGCCCTCCAGGTATTCGTTGCGGAAGGCCGAGGCGGACAGGCCGACGGTCCAGTGGGAATCCAGCCGGCGAAACACCGCCGTGCTGAAGGTGTGGGTCAGGTGATCCGCCAGGCCGAAACTGTCCCCCAGCCCGTGATCAAAATCCAGCGCGTACGAACCGCTCACCGTGTAGAGCCGCGTGGGCTGCCAGGCGGCGGTCAGGCCGATGGTGTTGGAGAGACGGCGGAACTGGACCGCCGAGGCGGAGCCGGTGCCGGTAAGGTCGGTACGCTGCGAAAAGGAATCCCCGGTGGTGCCGATGTGGTCCACCACGGTGAACCGCACATCCCCGACCTTGAACTGGTAATCCCAGGCGGAGGCGGGACTGATGGTGAAGCGGTCAAATTCGGGATGGTTGAGGAAGATCGCGTAGCCGAAGCCGACGTCGAAATGGAGGGTGGAATCGCGCGCGATCGGCCATTGGAACGCGATCGAGAGCGACGGGTTGATCGACAGTTCGTCCTCCTGCTTCAGCCCGCTGCCTTCCGGCACCAGGTTGTAGTTGTCGTAATAGCTGGTCGACAGCGCGCCGCCCACGGACGCGGTGACCGGGCCGAACTTCATGTTGTAGTCATGCATCGGCGCCGCGCCGATCGGACTGTAGGGCACACCCCGGTTGATGAGGAAGTTGTCGCCCGCGCCCTCGCCGGAGTTCAGCGTGCTGCCATAGGCCGGCAGCGGGGTGGTGTAGGGATTGAAGAAGCTCTGCGCACGCACCTGGCAAAGGCTGCCTGCCGCCAGGCCGGCCAAGGCTCCGCCTGCCGCCCGCAGCTTCCAGCCGGACGCTCGCGGGGCCCACCGGCCCTTCAAATTTGGCATCAACACGTTCATTTCCGCTGTCATCGTGAAGTTGTTCGGCCTGCCGGGGACACGACCGGATGCCCGGCGCAAACGAGCGTAACCTCACGCCCTAGGGGAACAAGCTCCCACATCAGCGGACAATCGTCGAACCATCTGTAGCTACAGAACATTCCTACTGGGCATCCCGCACCTGATAGAACCGCAACACGTCGGTCGGCCGGGTGTCCAGGTACTGCGAGGTTTCCCCCGCCGTTCCCGTGGCTGCCGTCACCGGTGAACCGACCGTCTGCCAGGCCGCCCCCTGCAGGTTGGCCCGGCTATACACCTGATATCGGCGGCCCGGGGCACTTTCCCAAGTCACCGTGGTGCCATTCGCGGCCAGCTTTACCCTGGTCACGCGGTAGTTCACGGAGAGCGGGTTGGTCGGATCGGACCCCATGACGGCCTCGCGGCGGTTCACGAAGCCGTCGCCGTCCGGATCGGCTTCGGGGGCGGCCTCCGGGCGGGTGAAGGGGCTCCAGTAGCGCCGTTGGAACAGGTCGTCGAGGCCGTCGAAGTTGAAGTCATACACCGTGGGCAGCACCTCGGCGAAGCCGTTGGCCCAGGCGGTGAAACCGCCCGAGGTCACCGTGATGCTGCGGACACCGGGGGTGGCGTTGGTGGCCACCGTCACCGGCACCTGCACCAGAGAGAGGCTGCGGAGCGCCTTGGTCACCACCACGGTGTCGCCATAGGTGAGGCCGTCGCCGGTGATCCGCAGGGTGGCGTTGGTGCTGGGCAGGGTGGGGATGTAAACGCCCACCCAGAGGTTGCTTTTGCCGGGGGTGAGCTGGATGCAGATGTCACCGCTCTGGCGCGCGTCCGCCGTGAGGAACTGCCGCGTCTCCGTGATGCGGAAAGGGGGTGCGCCGGCCGAAACAGCGACATTTTGAGTCGTCGCCACCCCCGCCGTCAGCGTTACGGGCAGGTTCTGGGTGGGCAGGAAGGCGGTGACAGCGTTGTTGTAGGCGGAGGTGTACGGGTCCAGGTCCGTGCCCCGCACCAGATAGGTGTCCTGGTTGTCGGGCGGATCCAGCGCCGTCACGCGCAGGAAGGCCGGGCCCGCTGGCAGAGCGTCCAGCTCGTAGGAGCCGTCGGCCTTGGACACGGTGCCGGCCAGGACCAGGCCGTTGGCGGATTCGAGCGTCACGTTTGCACCGAGCACGGCCGAGCCGTTCAGGGTCACGGTCCCCTTCAGCGAGGCCAGGGAAGTCGTGCCATAAATGGTACGCACGGCCGTGATGTCGTCGGACGACAGGCCGGTCTGCGCACCGATGCCCTGCGGGCCGAACCAGAACATCGTCGAGCCGCCGAGCGTCGCGTGATTCAACCCGATGAAATGGCCGATCTCGTGCAGGGCCACGGTTTCGACGAACTGCCCCTCGGTCTTGGTGAGATCAAAATCGGTGAACCAGCTCCGGCTGGAATTGAGGACGATATCCGCCTCGGCGATGATCTCGTCGGTGTCTGAGCCGGACAGCACGGTGATGCCGGCGGAGCCGGAGGGGAAGAAGGTTGTCCCGCCGTTGATGGTGCGGTTGCCGGGCAGCCATACCACCATGTTCTGGCCGTCGGTGACGTTCACATCTGTCACTCCGCTGACCGGCGCTCCCTCCTCGAATTTCAGCTTGGTTCCCGACACCGCCTGCCACTGGGCAAAAGAAGCCCGTATCGCGTTCAATTCCGCCGCCGTGTTGGTGGTGGACCAGCCCTGCGCCGAAAGATGATAGCGGATGGCGAGCGTGGTCGGGTTCTGGTCGGGAAAGAGGGCCGAATCGTAGAACGAGAAGTTCCAGTGCATCGCCTTGCCATTTGGCGCGATCTGGAAGACCGCCGCCGTGCCGGTCAGGCCGGCCAATCCCATGATCAGCGCCAGCGCGAGGGTCAGTTTCTGCCAGATTCGTTTCATGGTTTGACTCCTTCCACCCGGCGTTTCAGTTCCTCCAGAGCCAGCGGCACCTGGGTTGGCAGCCGGTAGCCGGTGGTTTCCATCGGGCCACCGAACACGCCATTGCTCAACAACTTGCGTCCGTCCGCAGCTTCATGGACGGCAAATTTTCCCTGCGCCAGATCCAGTGTGACGGCGTCGCCGTGCGGATTCTGGACGGTGAACACCACCACCTCTTCGCCCAGCCGGAATTCCGGTTCACCCACCACTTTCGTCCAGCGCCGGCCGAGCACGCCGCTGCCCATCACCAGCGAGAAGTGGTTGGTGGACGGGCCCTTCCAGAATTCGGCCGATTCCAGCTCGACCCGGGTGAACACCCGCCCCTCGGCATCCTGGCTCGCCTCCAGGCTGGCCACCCGGCCATGCACCACCGCGTCGGCGCGGCGCGCCAGATCTTCCACCGGGGCAGGTGCTGGCGCATCTGCCTGCATCAGAGGCAGATGAAAATAGACCAACGCCCCCAGTAGCAGGCCAAGACGGCGCGACATGCCGTACTCCGACCGGGGAAGGGCGCTGGGGTTCAATGTTGCGGTTGCGGGCATTGGCGGATTCATAATTCTAATCTTAATCATAATCTTAATCACTTTCTCTCGCGATTACGATTAAGAGTAAGATTAGGATCAAGACACTGGCAGAGGCGGCGGCGGCTTACTGGCCACCGGATACCTTCGCATAATAACCCGCGCTTGCCAGCAGTTCCTCTGCCGTTCCCGATTCTGCCACCCGGCCATCCTGGAGGGAGATGATGCGGTTCACCGTCCGCAAGGTGCCCAGCCGGTGCGCGACCATCACCGTGGTGCGCCCGCGCATCAGTTCGCGCAGGCTCACCAGCACCAGCGCCTCGCTCTCGGCGTCCAGCGCGCTGGTCGGCTCGTCGAGCAGCAGGATCGGCGCGTCCTTGAGGAAGGCCCGCGCCAGGTTCAGGCGCTGCTTCTCGCCCACGCTCAGCCGCGCCGCGCCGTCGCCCACGACCGTGTCGTAGCCCTGCGGCAGGTTCTCGATGTAGCTGTGCGCGTTGGCCGCCCGCGCCGCCGCTTCGATCTGCGCGCGGGTCGCGTTCGGTTTGCCGTAGCCGATGTTTTCCGCGATGGAGGTCGGCAGCAGGAGCGGTTCCTGAAGCACCAGGGCGACGTTCTCCCGCAGCGAATGCAGGGAAAACTCGCGCATATCCACCCCCCCCAGCCGCACCGTGCCGCCATCCGGGTCAAGAAAACGCGGGATGAACTGCAACAGCGTGGTCTTGCCGGCACCGCTCGGGCCGATCAGCGCCACCGCCTCGCCCGCCCCGACGCGGAAGGACACCTCATGCAACACCGGACGTTCCTTGGTGTAGCCGAACGCCACCCGGTCAAACTCCAGCCCGGTGTCCACGCCCCGGACCACCGCGCGATTGCCGTCCTTCATGGTCGAGTCTTCGTGGAGCAGTTCCAGCACGCGGTGCGTCCCCGCGCGGGCGTTCGTGACGGTTGAGCCCACGTGGGAAAGCTGGTTCAGCGGATCGTAAAGCTGGGTGAGATAGGCTAGGAACACCAGCAGTTGGCCGATGCTCAGCGAGCCGCTGATCACCTGCTTCGAGCCGAACCAGATGATCGCCGCCGTGCCCAGCGCAAACACCGCCGACACCGTGGTGAGATACAGCACCTCCGCGCGATGCTGACCCCAGCGCGCCGAGAAGGAGTTCTGCGACTGCCGCTCGAAGTGCTCCGCCTCCTTCGCCTCGCGCGTAAAACTCTGGATGAGCTGCAGGTTGGTGACGAGCTGCTGCACCGTCGTGGCGATGCCCGCGTCGGCGGACTGCGCCTCGCCGGCCCGCCGCCCCATGCGCCCGCCAAAGGCCTGCATCACCAGCAGCAGCAGCGGTACGGTGGCGAGGGCCACCAGCGTGAGCAGCCCGTTGAGCCGCCACATCACGACCGTCATGGCGATCACGCTCGCCAGCGCTCCGAGGAAGGTGAACACGCCCTGGGTGAACAGGGTCTGGAAGGCGTAGGTGTCCCACGTCGCCCGATAGATCAGGTCGCCCGCCTGTGCACCCTGCAACCGCCGCAACGAAAGCCGCAACAGCCAGTCAAACACGGCCCGCCGTACTCGCGACAAACCGCGCAGGCCGGTGACGATCACCACGGCATTCTGCGCCGCCCCGAGCAGGGCGCTCCCGAGATGCAGCGCGACCATCGCCCCGACCAGCAGCGCGAGCTGCGTCGGCAACGGCAGCCCGCCGATCTGCCGCCCGACGCTCTCGGGGAAGGGATTGTGCCCCAGCACGGAATCCACGATCAGCGCCAGCGGCCACGGCTTGAGCAGTCCGGCCAGGGTGGTCAACGCCAGCAACGCCAACCCCGCCAGCACGCGGGGCCAGTCGGCCCGGAAGTAGGAAAGCGCCCGCCAGAGTTGCTGCATGTCCCCGCCAAACTAGCCGAAGCCCCGTCCGCCGACACGCCAAAGAAAATCCGCGCCGGACAGGTGGAAGAACGGCAGTGATAAATTTGGAAAGCAGGAAAACAGGAAGAGGGAAAGGGCTGCTTCTATTGACGTGTATTGCCGGCCCGTCGAAATGATTGAACAAGGCTAAAATAGCCTAAAACCGCCGTGGAATGAGGAACTTAGGTGCCCAAAACAATGTTTGAGCAGGGTGGGAAAGGCTACAATTCTCGTTCAGCGAGGCAGATTTTCGCCACCTACTTGGTGCAATGAACCGTAATCGAGGTGCCTTCCCAAGCGTGCTCAAGTACGAATTGCGTGGGGGTGACCTCTACTTCCGGCAGAAGCAAGGTGCTGTTGCGAATTAACGCCGCAGTAGAATCCGGAGAACTCGCTTCGCTCCAGACCGAACTAGCAATTGAGGTGTTGTCGTTATGCAAGCAAATGTAGTCAGTTTTCATGGCGCCAACCTTCGAAGTCTCTTCGGTCAGAGATAGCTTTTTGCATGCCGTTAGGGGTCATCATCTGATTCGAGCTTAATTCCCCCTCGCTCAAAAAGACGTCCGTTCCTCCGGCTAAACTTTCAAGCAAAACACGTCTGCAATTGTACGTTGCGCTTGGATGACCTGCAAGGCAGGCCGTGGGGTCCCAAGCAGTGGTCAACAACAACTCAGTCGCGATATCGTCATAAATCTGCTTAACTTTAGGATACAAATCCGCCGATGGCTTCTCGACCTGCAATCCCAGCACGTCCTTTGCCTCCCGTCGGTGGATCGTGTAGTCGTGGCTTCCGGAATCTTGGCAAAGAAAGGCGACGAGCTTGTCGATCTTCGCAGGGTCGCTGATTTGTGCCGTTAGCAAACGTTTCGCCAGCATCTTGATCTGGCTCTTCGTTCTGTAGACAGCCCCCAAAACCAGTGGGTGTATTCTTTGGGACAATTGATCCAGAACTTTGACCACGTGTTCTTCTCCCCGAATGTTTAGTTCAGTTCTGGCAAACTCCACGAAGCCATTAACCTCTTCGACATTCACTGGAGCTCTCGTGTTGGCCGCGCCACCCGGAATCTGAGGGTGCAGGGGCCCCCCAGATAGACTTGGGTCAATCGGGCCTATTGTCGCCTGCTTGGTCATTACCAGACGCTTTGCTCCCAACGCCATCAAGGTACCGGCGCTCAGTGCTTTGGACGGGATGATGACCTCTAAATCATCACAAAATGTGTTGATTAAGTTAATTAGGCTCCAAGCGGCCATCACATTTCCTCCACGCGTATAGAGATACAAACTGATTTTTGGAACGACTCCAATTTTATCAAGGTGATCGACGAATTTGTCGTAAACTTCCTGAGAAATTTGCGTCTCCATTCCCGGTCTATCGCCAGTGACGTAAACGAGAAGTTTCGAACCCCGGGCAGCTTCAAGCTGCTGGTACAGGTCTTTTCTGGCGGGGAACATTGTTAAGGCAATTATCAGCAGTTTTAAGGATATGCAAGAATTCTACTGCAAATCCTCTCGGCAACGTCGGTCGAAGCTTGGCAATCAGTTTCTCTCCACTCGATGCGACGCAGACATCACGACCAGGCACGCCGACCGCTCCCGGCACTAGGCGAGCGCGGCCTCGGCCGAGGGCATTGGCATGGGCCGCTCCCCCATCTTCTTCCCGCGTCGGGTTACTCGGACCGCCGTTGTCGCGCCGTCCGTGTAGATCGTCGTCGTGTAGTGCTCGGGGCTCATGGCAGTGAGTCCTGGTTGCCGGGCCGGTGTCGCGCTGGAACGCGATGGCGGCCCAATTCTCCGGCCGTTTTGGCGCTGTCGTACTCCATCACATTTGGACGCAGATCATGTTCGTTGAGAGACTTGATCAGAGCCCTACGATGCTCAACCAAGTCCGTGAAGGTGCTGGACACCATGACTTGGGGGACGGGCCGGGGAAGATGGCAGTTGTCGGGTGGCATTGGATTCCGGGCTTTCTCTGGGCTTGAAGCTCAAACCATCCATCCTCGCCCGGCAAGTGTTAAGCCGTGGGTAAGTGCCGATTTCTTAAGATGCGGGCACTATATTTCCATACGTCCCACTGGTATTTCACAAAACGCTGCAGACCATTGCGGGCCACCAGGGGTTTCCGACCCAAATGCAGTTGCGGCGAACGCGATGGCGTCGTGGAGTGCGGGTGGCTTGCCACCGCTTTCGTCCGCCGGATGGGCACACGAATTGCGATCCGGGTTAGTCCACTCCATCGCTCGCGGACGAAAGCGGCGTCTGCGCTCCGCTCCGCCGCACGCACTCCATGACGCTGGCGCGCTCACCGGATGCACCGAGCCATTGATCCCCTTCTGCGCCTATCAGATTCAGGGGTTCATATTGGCCGCCAGATAATGCCCCTTTCCTGCGTTCCAGCTTAACCTAATCACTCCGCCCCGAACGGCAGTTTCACAATCTCCACCTGGCTTTCGCCGGTGGCGGTCCGGAGGGTCAGCGCGGTGCCTGGGGCGTTGCATTCCTTGCGGATGTAGGCGAGGGCGAGGTTCTGGTGCAGGGCCGGTGATTTCAGGGCGCTCACGATGGTGCCCACGTCACGGCCATCCTTGATAATTTTGTCGCCCTTGATCGGCAGGGCGGCGAGGTCGTCGGCCAGGCGCAGGCCGCGCAGGGCCTTGGTCACCTGGCCGTAGGTGCGGATGCGCGCGATCGTTTCCTGACCGGTGTAGCAGCCCTTGGTGTAGCTGATCGCGTCGCGGTCCAACCCGGCCTCGGGCGGCAGGTGCGTCTCATCCATCTCAATGCCGAAGCGCGGGAGGCCCGCCTCGAAGCGCGCTACTTCCAGCGCCGTAAAGCCCACCAGCCGGCCGCCGACCTCCCGGGCCGCCGCGACGAGCTTGTCGAGCACCGCCGCCAGCGCATCCGTGGGCACAAACAGGTCGAATCCGGCGGACGCGGTGCGGGCGTGGTTCATCAGGTACAGCTCGCCGAGCGTCGCGTCGCTGGCGGAGGCAAAGGCCAGGGGCTTGGCCGGCAGCTCGGGGAACAGCCCCAGCTTGCTGACGACTTCCGCCGCGCGCGGGCCCTGCACAGTGAACAGGCCGTAATAGGGAGCCACTTCCACGACCTGCACATCCTCGGCGACGATGTGGTGCTCCAGCCGCTGCTTCAGCGCTTCCGTCAGGCCCGGCTCGAAATCCAGCAGCAGCTCCTGCGGCAGCGCGTAGATGAAGGCATCCGCCACCAGCCGGCCCTTGGGGCTGCAGAAGGCGGCGTGACAGCCGGTGCCCGGGGGCAGCGCCTTCACGTCGTTGGTCACCTGGCCGTTCAGCAGCCGCACGCGGTCCTCGCCCGTGAGGCAGATCCGCCCGCGAAAGCTCAGGTCGCCGACCCCGGCGGCAGTACGGAGCGCGGCGTGTTCCGCCAGCCAGTCGCCATAGTCGGCCGCGACCTCGTGGCCGTTCACCTCGGTGAACCGGGCGTCGAGCGCGGCGTGGACTTCATGGAGCACGAGCGGAGTCATGGCGCGCGATGATAGCTTGTAACGCCGTTCGGCGAAAGGCTGGTAAACCCTACCCAGTTTGAGTTTGGAAAACCGGAAAAGCAGTGGAAGGTTGGGAGTGTCGGAGAATGGCGTTCCGTCGCGGCCGAGCCGGCAAAGAGGGTCATCGGCCAGCGTAAAAATACGCCCTCACCGCACCGCAGAGGAAATGCTTATGAAACCTGCCATCGAGAGAAATATCTGGATCCGCTGTGACGCGCTGAACCACGGAAGCTGGGACTACGACCCCGACCCGCACCCGGACAACCCGGCTTCATTTCCCTGGGATTACGGGTTCAACATCCAGTTGGGAAAACGCTACCAGCTGACCGACCCCAAAACCCACGAAACCATCCTCGTGGAAATCACCAGCGTGGAAGGCGCCCCGCGCAACCACGATTCGATCGCCATCGCGAAAATCGTCGGAGTCGAAGCGGCCAAATGCGAAACCCTGCCCATACCTTAGCCGAACTCTCGCAGTTGGACGGATTTGATTATCCTCGCGGAGCGAGGGCATGATCGTGGCCGTGGGCGGAGCCTCCGGTGGTCGATGATCCAAGGCCGCGTCGCGTAGCGACGAATGAAGCTTCCGCCAGTGTCCACGCCTCAGGCGTTCACTCCGTGACGCTCGCGGGATAGGCTCCAAACCGTGGGTCTGGCAACCCATGGCTACTGTCACTGAATCGCTCTGCGACCCGAGGAACTCCACGGTGTTCCCGGCTTACCGCTTTCATCGAGCACGCTGGCCTCGGCAAACATTCCATAAAACGGGATTGCTGCGCTCCACCCGCCCCTCCTCCTGACTCCGGATGAAATCCCTCCGGTCTCCTGTCTCCTGCTTCACCGCGCGCTTTGGGCTTCGCCCCCGGCGGCGGACCGGGCATGGTTCTTCCCGCCATGTCCCTGCCAGAGCACCGCCAGGCCATCGATGCGCTCGACGCGCAGATCGTGCACCTCCTCAACGAGCGCACGAAGCACGTCCTTGAAATCGGCGCGCTGAAACTCAAGGCCGGCGAGGAAATTTACGCGCCGCAGCGCGAACGCGCCGTCTTCCAGAAGGTCACCAAGCTGAACCAGGGGCCGATCACCAACGACGGCCTGCGCGCCATCTATCGCGAGGTGATGTCGAGCGCGCTGTCGCTGGAGAAGAGCCTCACCATCGCGTACCTCGGGCCCGAGGCGACCTACACGCATGAGGCCGCCATGCGCCGCTTCGGGGCGAGCCTGCTTTACACGTCCCAGAAGACCATCGCCGACGTTTTCCACGAGGTTTCCAAGCAGCGGGCTGACTACGGCGTCGTGCCGGTTGAGAATTCCACCGAGGGCGTCGTCACGCACACGCTCGACATGTTCGTGGACAGCGACCTGCAGATCGTCGCGCAGGTGGTGCTTCGCATACGCCACTGTCTCGTCAGCATCGGCAAGCGTGACCGGATCAACCGGCTCTATGTGCATCCGCAGACGCTCGCGCAGTGTCGGGGCTGGATTCACCGGCACTTCCCGCACGCCGAACTGATTGAGACCAGCTCCAACGCCCGCAGCGCCGAGCTGGCGGCCACGGAAAAGACTTCCGCCGCCATCTGCGGGATTTTCGCCGCGGAGAAATACGCTTTGCCCGTCCTGGAAGCGGACATCCAGGATAACGCCGCTAATGCCACGCGCTTCCTGGTGCTCGGCCGCACCTGTCCGCCGCCTAGCGGCAAGGCCGGCCTGGACCGCACCAGCCTCATGTTCAGCCTGCGCGACGAGGCGGGTGCTCTGCACCGGGCGCTCGCGCCGTTCCGCCGTTTCCGCATCAACATGACCAAGATCGAGTCGCGCCCGAGCAAGCGGAAGGCGTGGGAGTACTTCTTCTTCGTCGATTGCGATGGTCACGCCAAGGAGCCGAAAGTCGCCAAGGCCATCGCGCAGCTCGGCCAGCATTGCAGCTTCGTGAAGGTCCTGGGCAGCTATCCCAACTCCGATTAGCGCCATGCTCGCGCTTGGCATCACGCTTGGCGACATCACCGGCATCGGCCCCGAGGTCGCGCTGAAGGCGCTCGCCCGCGAAGTGATCGCTGACGAGGACACCCGCTACGTGCTGATCGGCGATAATGGCGTAGTGCGCGAACTGTGCGGCCTGCTCGGTGTCGAGGCCGATCTGCCGCGCTGGAGTGAACGCGAAACGGTCGCCAGCCGCGTCTATGTCCACGACCCGGAAGGCGTGCCGCTGCCCGTTGGCTTGCCGGCCGGTGCCCCCGAAGCTTCGCTCGCGGCGGTGCGCTGGTTGCGCGAAGGCGCCCGCCTGTGCCTCGCGGGCGAACTGGCCGGGATCATTACCGCGCCCGTCAGCAAAGAGGCGATCATCCGCGCCGGCCAGCCGTTCATCGGCCAGACCGAATTTCTGAGCGAACTCGCCGGAGCCTCGCGCACGGCGATGATGTTGCTGGGCCACGACGACCGGGAACGCTGGCTCCGCGTCGCCCTCGCCACAACGCACCTGCCGCTCAAAGACGTGGCCGTCGCGCTCACCGTCGAAGGCATCGCGCAGACCATCGAGCTGGCGGCCGAAGCCTGCGCCCGCCTCGGCCTGTCGCGCCGGCGCATTGGCGTGTGCGGCCTGAATCCGCACGCGGGCGAAGGCGGCAAGATGGGCCGCGAAGAAATCGACGTGATCGCGCCCGCCATCGCGCTGGCGAAGTCGCGCGGCGTGGATTGTCACGGACCCTCCGCCGCCGACACGCTGTTTCACCGGGTCTTTCGCGGCGACTTCGACGCCGTGGTGGCGATGTATCACGACCAGGGACTGGTGCCACTGAAGATGGTGGCCTTCGATACCGGCGTGAACTGGACCCTCGGCCTGCCCTTCGTCCGCACGTCGCCCGACCACGGCACCGCTTACGACCTAGCGGGCCAGGGGCTGGCCGATCCTTCCAGCATGGAAGCGGCGATCCGGTTGGCGCAGCGGCTGGTGAAGCCATCGGTGGCGGTTGGGGAGAGTTCCGCATAGTCGGAACGCGGATTGGCAAGGTTGCCGTTCTCCCTCACCCCGCCCTCTCCCGCTGGGAGAGGGGGCAACCGGGCGGCGTTGCTGATGCTCTGGCAGCGCGTCCGGCCATTCCCGTGCCGAGTTTGCGCCTGTAGGCGGCCGACAATTCTCCCTCTCCTGGCGGGAGAGGGCCGGGGTGAGGGGGAACGGCTGCACCCATACAGGCGTCATCCAATAAAGAAAACGGCCGGAAATGAATCCGGCCGCTGTGATAAATTCCCTAAAACGAAGCGGTCCGAGCAGGCCCCCTCCCGCTTACTTCGCCAGCTTCTCGGTCAGGAACTTCTCCAGCTTGAGCGAGTCGGCGGCGAAGACTCGGATGCCTTCGCTCAGCTTCTCGGTCGCCATCTGGTCCTCGTTGTGGAGCCAGCGGAACGCCTTCTCGTCGAGCGTAATCTTCTCCAGCGACGAGGCGGCGGCGAGCGCGGGCGTGAGCTTCGGCGTCACGGTGCCCTCGTTCGACTGCAGCTCCTCGAGCAACGCGGGGGCGATCGTCAGCAGGTCGGAGCCGGCGAGCTCCAGGATCTCCTCCTTGTTGCGGAAGCTCGCGCCCATGACCTCGGTCGCGTAGCCGAACTTCTTGTAGTACGTATAGATCTTCGTGACCGAGACCACGCCGGGATCTTCGGTGGGCGCATAGGCGGTCTTGCCGGTGGACTTCTTGTGCCAGTCGAGGATACGGCCCACGAACGGCGAGATGAGCTGCACCCCGGCCTCGGCGCAGGCCACCGCCTGGGCGAAGGAGAACAGCAGGGTGAGATTGCAGTGGATGCCGTCCTTCTTCAGCTCGGCAGCGGCCTGGATGCCTTCCCAAGTCGAGGAAAGCTTGATGAGGATGCGCTCCTTGGGGATGCCGGCCGCCGCGTACATGGCGATGAGCTGCCGCGCCTTGGCGACGCTCGCGGCCTTGTCGAAGGACAGGCGGGCATCGACCTCGGTTGAGACGCGGTTCGGGACGATCTTCAGGATTTCGAGACCGAAGGCGACGGCGAGCTTGTCCATTGCGAGGCCCAGGGCGGCATTGGTGCCAGCGGCTTCGGCCTTGGCGTCGGCGACGGCCTTGTCCACGACGGCGGCGTATTCGGGCATCGTGCCGGCCTTGAGCAGGAGGCTCGGGTTGGTCGTCGCGTCGCGCGGCTGGTATTTCTTGATGGAGGCAAAGTCGCCGGTGTCGGCGACAACGACGCTGAACTGCTTGAGCTGGGAAAGGAGGTCGGCCATAGGAGCAATGGGTACGGTGCTGCGTTTCGTTCTCTAGCACTGTCGGCTGAAGGGGCCGGCGATTCAATGCTGAAACTGGGTCGTCGACCCGGGCTGAGAATGAATCTGGAAAACAGGAAAGCAGGAAACCCGAAAGGATCTGGTCTGCGTCCTAATCTTAATCGTAATCGTAATCTTAATCTCGCGGGGATCGGCCAGAGGAAGAACGGCGATTAGGATTAAGGTTAAGATTACGATTACGATTTTGGGAGTTCCGACCCCGCTTTTTCCGTTCCTGTTTTCCAAATTCATCCCTTTTTTCCACCGCCGTCGCATTTGACTACTCGGCCAAATGGAACTAGCAAAACGGTGGATGAAATGGCGAGGGATGCTGCCAGCCCTGATGCTGGCCTTGGGATTGACGCTGCCGGTGGCGGCGCAGGTCGCTCCGCTGTCGCTGTCCGCCGATGAGGTGATCGGCCGTTTTCTGGAGCGCAGCCGGACCACGACGAACCGGCTGGCCGCGCAGCATCACATCTGCATCCGGCGCACGGTCATGGAGGAACTGGCCGACGACGGCACGGTCAAGGAGCGCAAGACCAAGGAGCAGTCGGTCGAGCTGCGCGGCGAGCACCAGCGCATCCGCCTGCTCAAGCTCGACGACCGCGCCCCCACCGCCGACGAGAAGAGACGGGAGCTGGAACACGAGGCGGAACAGAAGAAGACCTTCACCGAGCGCAAGGACAAGCCCCGCAGCCGGGGCCCCGATTTCGTGGATGAGAAGCTGATCCGCCGCTTCGTTTACGAGTCGGACGGCACCGAGCTGCTCAACGGTCGGATGGCCTACGTGCTGAAATTTTCACCCGTGGCCGACCCCGTGGCCAAGGACAACGCCGACCGTGCCCTGAACCTCCTGACCGGCCGCATCTGGATCGACGTCGAGGAGTTTGAGCTGGTGAAGGTGGAGGCGCACCTGAAGGAACCGCTCACGGTGCTCGGCGGCCTGGTGGCCAAGGTGGAGCGCCTCGACTTTGCCGTGGAACGCCGCCGTCTGCCGGACGGCCTGTGGTTCAACACCTCCCTCGTCACGCGCGCCGAAGGCCGCAAGCTGTTCTCGGCTTTCCACATGCGCTCCCGGATCGAGCAGGATGATTTCCGTCCCCTGCCCGGAACGGAACGCTAGGGCTGTTCTAAAAATACTGTTGCCGCGATTGCGAGGGCTTGCCTGACGATCGGAAGCAACCGACGGACGTAAGCTCCCTTCCCCCTCATCCTAACCTTCTCCCTTGGGGAGAAGGGGCAGCTGGGCGTCCGGGCCGAGACTTTGGGAGTGCGTCCGGCCATGCCAGCGCCGTGCTTTCGCCGAGCGGCGGACGCCGATTCTCCCTCTCCCTGAGGGAGAGGGCCGGGGTGAGGGGGAAGGGCGCGCACGAACTGCCAACGTGCCCAACCGCAGCCACCACATTCTCGTTTGCCAGTTCCCAGAAACCGTGGCCGTGACAGCATGGTTCAGATTCTGCCGCCCCGCCCGTCGCCCGCTTTCCCGTCACCAGTTCACACCCACGCTCAGCGTCGCGCCGAAGCGGTTCTTGTAGAAGAGCTGCTTGTTCTGCGCGCCAAACTCGTACACGAGCTTGGTGATCTTCACGTCGAAGCAGCAGTACTCGGCGATCTCCGCCATCTTGCCCTGCTTGAACCACTCCAGCGCCTGCAGGCCCTCGCTCGTCTTGTTCAGGCCGAAGGTCGCCTCGGCGATGGAATCCAGCCCGAGCCGGTGGCCGAGCTTCTCCTTGAGCACCACCAGCATGTCGAGCGTGGGGAGCTGCGACAGGTCCATGACCGTGTAGCCGTGGAGCACCTCGTAGTCGAAGCGCAGGTGGTTGAAGCCCACGACGAGATCCGCCCGCTGGAGCTCCTTGAGCAGTTCGTTCACCTCGCGCTCGGCGTAGATGCGGTAGCCGCCGCGCACCGTGGAATAGGTCACGCCGAGGCTCATCCGCATGTCGCGGATCTTGTCCCAGCCGCCGACCTCCTCGGCCGACTTCTGGGTTTCGAGGTCGAAGTAAACGATGTTCCTCACGCCGCGCCAAATCTGCCGCCAGCGCCGCCCGGCTGACGAGAGGGAAGTGCGCCGAAAAGGAGCGCGGACGGTCTCGTCCGCCAGAGAGTCGCGGACGGATGGCACAGCCACGCGGATGTGACCATCCGCGCTCCGTTGTCGGGCCCGAGCGCGCCAGCGTTTTGGACTGCGCCGGTGCTCCGGCGCTTTCAACCGCCGGACCGATGAACGAAGGACTCAACCACACCACCTCTCGCTGACAATCCTGACCCAAGCGGTGCAGCAGCACCGCATTCCACAACCTCGCGGACTGCGCGGCGGGGCTTGTGCTCTCCGCTGCGGTTCAGCGCCTGTTCAATCGCGCTTTTCGAAGGGCGCCTTCAGCACGTCCTGCCCGCCTTCGACCAGCTCCCCGCCGACGTCGGAAAGCACCTTCACCTGCCGCTTCACCGTGCGGACCGACTGCCGGGCCAGACCGATCAGGCCGCTGGGCGTGATGAGCAGCTCGCCCATCGTCGCCAGCGCGAGCATGGGGTTGAAGGTGCGCATCGTCCGCATCGTGCGCCAGACCTGGCCGACCGGCTGTTCGGCGGGCTCGCGGACGCGGTGGAGCACGTTCGTGATGAACAGGCAGCCCACCAGCGACAGGGCGAACACGACGTGGAAGTCGCGGATTGGCTGGCCGATGAACACACCGAGCTGATCCGGCAGCCGGCCCAGCATCCAGCCGCCGATGGCCGGCCCCAACGCGGTGAGCAGGCTCGTCAGGGCAAAAAACGTGGAGACGTAGGCCGCGCGGCGCTCCGCCGGCACGAGCTTCACCATCAGGTTGAACTGGCAGAGCTGCAGCCCCGCCGTCATGCCACCGACGATCAGGTAGCTCGCGTAGAGGTGCAGCCGCCAGGTCGGCCCGGCGACCGACCACGCCGCCAGCGCCACCAGCGACCAGACGGTCGCGGCGACGATCAGCACCGGCTTGCTGCCGAAACGGTCCGTCAGCAGGCCCCAGGCCTTCAGCGTCAGGATGCCACCGAGGCTGCCCACGGTCGTGAGCTTCACCACGTCACCCACGGAGAAGCCGAGGCCGTCCATGAGGAACATGGTGTAAAAGGGCAGGCCCATGTTGAGCAGCAGGCCCCATAGGCCGATGAACGCGATGAGCCAGAGATAATTGGCGTCGCGGAACACCGCCTTCAAATCGTCGAGGTTCAGCACCCGCGAGGTCCGGGTCATCACGCTCGCGGGAAATTTCATGCGCAGGAGGAAGAACAGGCCGATGAGCCGCGAGGCCCCGGCGGAGGCGAAGAGCCAGCCGAAGGTCACGAGCGAACGGTTGCCCCGGTCCGCCAGGTAGCCCGCGAACAGCACGACCAGCAAGGTCCACGCCCCGTACAGCAGGTTGCGCCGGCCGAAATATTTCCCGCTGAGACGCTCCGGCACGACCTCCGAGATCGCCGCCGACCAGGAGACGCTGCCGATGCTGTTGGCCAGGGTCGCCACCAGCAGCAGGCAGCCAAAGGTGAGGTTCTGGTACGACTTGAGCCACGGCAGTGCCGAGACCAGCCCCCACGGCAGCGCGCTGAAGATGAAGCTCAGGCACATGATCTGGTGCAGCGAAAATACGCGCTGCAGCAGGGCCGCGATTGCCGGGTGCACAAAGTTGCACAGGTGCGGCAGCGCCGCCGCCAGGCCGATCGCCTCAGGACCCCAGCCGAGCACCGTGACGGCGAAGGCGATGACAAACGGGAAGTTCGGCATCGTGAGGTTCAGCATCGGCACGCTGAAACACGCCTCGATGGTCGAGTACTTCAGCGTAAGGAGCAGATCGCGATGTCCCAGACGGTTCATCCGTCGCCATACTGCCGCAGACGGGCAAGATACTCAACCCGCAGGCACAACCGGTGGGGACAGGTTCGGGAAACAGGAAGTAATTCGTGTGTTCACGCTTTCCAGCGGCACACATCGGAAGCCTCAGACACGCAGCGTCGGCCGCTCGCTTGGTTACGCTTAACGTCCGAAGTTTGGACAGTATCTCATTTGGCTTCGTCTACGACCGACAGCAAAGAATCAGGCTCGCAGGCCGTATTTGATGTACGCTATCATAGACGTCAGTACTCAACCTCTTCAAAGAAATGACCTCCGGTATTACTCTGGAACATGTACGGTGGCCAACGTCCCACTGGGAAAAGATCATCTCTTTGCACAGGGCGAATGCCAGAAGGCTTGGATTCTTTCCAAAGGGAGCATTTGAGCAACATGCGAAGCTAAAACAGATCATCGTCGCGCTCGACCGCGATGGAAACTGCCTCGACTATTTGCTTTATCGTTTAGCCCGTGACCGGGCTTCTATCACCCATCTCTGCGTCGACGAGTCTGCTCGCCGATTTGGCGTCTCTCGGCGCTTGGTTGATCAACTGAAGAAGGAGACAAAGTCACGACAAGGTATCGGACTATACTGCCGAAGTGATTGGGAGGCCGCTGAAATATGGCCGAAATTTGGTTTCGAGGCTGTTAACAGCAAAGTGGGCAGAGGAAAAGACGGAGCCGAACTTATCTTTTGGTGGTTCAGTCATGGACATAGAGATCTGTTTTCCAGCACTTCGGAACCGGACCCTGTTCGGCAACGCGTTGTTATCGATGCGAATGTATTCTACGACCTTCACTTCCGTGACACGTTCGAAAGCGAAGACTCCAAAGCGCTATTGGCTGATTGGGTGCAGTCGAGCATCGAATTGGTCATTACGAAGGAATTGAGCAACGAAATCACTAATGCCCCCAGTGGAGATCAACGTAAGGCTAGTCGGGCGAAGACGACACTCTACAAACAACTGCCCGTTGACGACTCTGCTTTCCAACAGATTTGCAGCGAATTACGCACCCATTTCCCTGAAACACCCACTGACCGAGATAAAGCCGATCAGCGACAGGTGGCTTACGCAATCGCTGGTGGAGCACAATTCATGGTGACTCGAGACAGAACCCTAATTGAACGCTGCGATCCACTTTATCAAAGTCACGGCCTCACTGTTCTGCAGCCCGCCGAGCTCATTAACCACCTAGATTCCGTTGAACGCGAGAACGACTACCGCCCGGCTCGGATCGAAGGCTCGAGGTTGAAAAATGCAAAGTTGAAAGGCGCGGCCATCGATGCAGCAGTGACTGCGTTCAAACTGCCGACCGAGCGCTCGGGCGAGTTCAGGCAGATTTTGCATCATTGTCTCAGCCAGCCTCGGACCGTAGATGTCCAACTCATCAGTGATTATGCAGACGCTTATGTCCTGTTAGGCGTTACTGATCGTTCGGAGTCAAAGACCGTTGATGTGCCTGTGCTCCGTCTCCGAAAGCACCCGCTAGCAACCACGATGTTTAGGAATTTCATTCGTAGCTGTTTGGCAGCCTCCGCTGCCGAAGGGCGAAGTGTGGTCTCAGTGAGCGAGCCGAATCTCTCCAAGTTGGAGCGCGGTATTCTGAGCGAGTTTGGATTTGTGGACTGTGGGAACGCTTTGGTGAAACTGACCCTTCAGGTGATTGGGTCCCTAGAGGATCTCCGCGATGCCGTTGACAAGCTGCCTCTCACTCCAGCTTGGCAGCAGGCAAAGGAACATTCCGTGACCGCACTTACTGCGGCGCGCGATTTGCAAGCAGCTTCTGAGATTGTCGCAGTCGAACGGCATCTTTGGCCCGCGAAAATCGTCCACACTGAAATCCCCACTTTCATCGTTTCGATTCAGCCAAAGTGGGCACAGCATTTCTTCGATGTCGACCTTGGCTCCCAAATGCTGTTCGGACTCCGAGACGACCTGCATTTAGGAGTGGAAGGCGTTTATTTTCGGAAAGCGAAGAACAACAACCTCGTCCCACCAGGTCGGATTTTATGGTACGTCAGTCAGGGTGACCGCGAAGGCTCGATGAGCGTAAAGGCTTGTTCCCATTTGGAAGAAGTGGTTGTTGGCTATCCCAAAGACCTCTTTCGACGATTCCAGAGGCTTGGAGTCTTTCAATGGTCAGACATTTTGGGTGTTGCCGGCGGCAAGCTCGATAGCGACATAGTCGCTTTTCGGTTTCGCATGACCGAAAGATTCAAGCATCCTGTGGGTGCGGATGACCTGAAAAAATTTCAAATTCGCTTTCCGCTGATGACTTCGCGCAAAATATCCAGCTCGCAATTCGCCCTCATCTACAAGAAGGGATTCGCGCTTACGTGAACATGGCCACCAATCACGCCCTGCTTATTTCCGTCCGGCCTCGCTTCGCCAATGCGATCTTTGCCGGCGAAAAGGAGTTCGAACTTCGCCGCGTCAAGCCCCGCCTTCAGCGAGGGGATCTAGTCGTGGTGTATGCTTCCGGCAGCGTTAAGGGAATGGTAGGTGCCTTTGAGGTTGCTGAGGTCCTAGTTGCAGCCCCAAGTTTGATTTGGAGTCAATGCAAGGGCCGCGTCAGCCTCTCGAAGGTGGAGTTCGACAGCTACTTCGACGGCACATCTGTTGGTTACGCGATTCGCATTGGGAAACTTTGGCCATTCGAAAAAACGGTAACTCTAAACACTCTTCGTAAAAAGCAGGCCAGCTTTAGGCCGCCGCAGAGTTATCACTACTGGAACCTCCAAGATTTGATGACGGTCGGAGGAGAAGGCGTTTCATCCCATCTTTGCGCACGGAATCCCGCCCTAACGCTTCAAAACTAATTGCCAATCAAGAATCTGGACTGCTGCTCCGACACCACTGTTGACACTTTGCCCCCATTTCTGCGAAATTCCCGCCGTCTGAAATGAACTTCGCGTCAAAAACCATGATCACCGTAGTGAGCCAGCGCTGCCAATCGCAGCGTAATCCGCTCGCTTCCTGGCATTCCGCCGGGATCTGGGACAACGTGGAGGTCACTTCTTAAAGCCGAGAACCAAGACCAGTTTTTCAAAAACCCACGATTGCCCAGGCGATCGTGGGTTTTTGATTTTCCGGCTGAACACTTCAACCCCAACGAAATCTGACGGACACACAAAAGACCGAGATAGAAAGCTGACAATGAAAGCAATGACCCTGAATCCACCCGCACGGCTGGGGCTCGACGCCCGGTACGCGCTGGTGCCCGAACCGCCCGCGCCCTTCACGCGCACGGCGGAGTCGGAACTGGAACGCCTGAAAAACCGGCTGCTGCGCGAGGCCATCGCCGCGACCAGCCAGCCGGCCCTGCTCGCCCCGCTGCGGCGGGCCGCGAACGAGGCCGCCGCCCTGGCGTGGCTCGAGCCGCACCCGCTGCTCGTGTTTCCCGTCCTCTTTGAGGAGAAGGCGCTCGCCACGCGGCGGCGCGCCCAACGGCAGGAACTCATCCGGGCCCGCAGCTCGGAACTCATGGCGGAGGCCGCATGAAACACGCCCTTCGTATCGGCATTCGTGCCCTGATCGTGGCAGGAGCGGTTCGGCGCGGGCGGGTCGCGGAATGAGCGGGTGGGCGGAGGCCAGGCTCCGCCCGGCCCGTTCGTTCCGCGGCCTGCCCCTGGGCAGTCCCGGCTTGTCGTTGCGGTGGCGGCGAACCCATGCTCTCCAAGGCATGATTCTCGCCGCCGCCGCTTCGCCGAGCCCCTGGATGATCCTCCCGTTTGCGGTGCTGCTGGGCGTCATCGCGCTCGCCCCGCTGCTCTTCGCGCATTGGTGGACCCAGCATTATCCCAAGGTGGCCTTTGGCCTCGCGGCGGTCACGCTGGGCTATTACTTGTTCGGCCTGAGTGCCACGCAGCAGGTGCTGCACACGGCGCACGAATACGTCAGCTTCATCGCGCTCATCGGCTCGCTCTACATCGTGAGCGGCGGCATCCACATCCGCGTGCGCGGCGAGACAACACCGGCCTTCAACACCGGCTTTCTGCTCGTCGGTGCGCTGCTCGCCAATGTGCTCGGCACGACCGGCGCCTCGATGCTGCTCATCCGCCCGTGGCTGCGGATGAACAAATACCGGCTCACGACGCATCACGTCGTCTTCTTCATTTTCATCGTGTCCAACGTGGGCGGCTGCCTCACGCCGATCGGTGATCCTCCGCTGTTCCTCGGCTACCTCAAGGGCGTGCCGTTCTGGTGGGTGGCGGAACATTGCTGGCCCATGTGGGCCGTGGGGCTGGGCGCGCTGCTGGGCATGTTCTTCGTGGTGGACTGGCGCAACTACCGCAAGGCGCCGAAGCCCGTGCGCGAGCAACATGTCGAGCCGCCTGACTGGTTCGCTTTCGAAGGCCTCGGGAATGTCTTCTTTCTGGCGGTGATTCTCGGCGCGGTACTGTTTGCCAATCATCCGCCCTTCCTCCGGGAAGGCCTGATGCTCGCCGCTGCGCTCGGCTCGTACTTCACCACCGGGAAGCAGATCCACGCGCAGAACCACTTTGATTTCCACCCGATCAAGGAGGTCGCGATCCTTTTCGTCGGCATTTTCGCCACGATGATGCCCGCGCTGGACTGGCTCGCCACCAACGCCAATGCGCTGGGCCAGCCGACGCCGGCCTCCTTCTACTGGGGCAGCGGCATCCTCAGCAGCCTGCTCGACAACGCGCCGACCTACCTGAGCTTTCTCAGCGCGATTTTCGGCGCGTTCATCGATCCGGACGCCGTCCAGCAGGTCCAGCACCTCGTTCAGAGCGGCGGAACCGACCTGGCTACCTACGTCCACGGCGACCATGCCGAACAGATCCGGCAGACTTTCGCAGCCCTGCAAAAGTACCATCCCGACCTGCTTGCCAGCAAAACGGTGGGCACCGACGAAATTGAGGTTGCCTACCTGCTCGGCAATGCGGTTTTCAACCGGTTCATCGTCGCGATTTCGGTCGGAGCCGTGTTTTTCGGGGCAAACACCTATATCGGTAACGGGCCGAATTTCATGGTCAAAGCCATTGCCGACCGGCAAGGCGCTCATACGCCCTCCTTTCTCGGTTACATCGGCCGTTTCACCCTGCCGATCATGGTGCCAATGCTGCTCATCATCTGGCTTATCTTCTTCATCTGAAGAAAGTTACAAATATGCACCGCCTCCCGTACCGGCCGGCACCTGTGCGCGCGTTTCATGAGCCATGTGAACGCATTTCACCCCTCATTAAAAAAATCGGTTGAACGTTCCCGCTACATTAGCGTCAATTGAACCGTTGGTTCTTGGGAGCGGATACCGCGGTCGCACCGATTGCAGGACTGGTCCCATGCCGGTTCACTTCGAACTGGCAAAGGGGGTTTAGTTTGGTTGTTTGGGTTAGGCGGGCATCGAAAGGTGCCCGCTTTTCTTTTGCGTTACCGACCGGTCACGACCGGTCAACGCAACCGTCACGGCCGGAAAAACCGCTTTGACTCACTCCCGCATGCCGCTAGCCTTCGCGGCCTTTGGTTTAGGGAAACTGCATTTATGGCCAAACTTTCCGTCCGCGATGTTGATGTGTCGGGTAGACGCGTGCTGATGCGCGTTGATTACAACGTTCCTATCGAGGAGAAGAACGGCGTCATTGTCGTGAACGACTCCACGCGTATCAAGGAGACGCTGCCCACCCTGAACCTGCTCACCGGCAAGGGCGCCCGCCTCATCCTCGCCGCCCACCTCGGCCGCCCCGATGGCAAGCGCGAGGCCGGCCTCAGCCTGAAGCCCGTTGCCGAAAAGCTCGCCGAGCTGCTCGGCAAGCCCGTGCAGTTTGTGGATGAGACCGTCGGCCCGAAGGCCGAAGCCGCCGCCAACGCCCTGAAGAACGGCGAGATCCTCGTCGTTGAAAACGTGCGCTTCCACGCCGAGGAGGAGGCGAACGATCCCGTTTTTGCCGCCCAGCTTTCCCGCCTGGCCGATGTCTATGTGAACGACGCCTTCGGTGCGGCGCACCGCGCGCATGCCTCCACGAGCGGCGTCGCCCGCGTCATCCGCGCTTGGGGTGGCCAGGCCGCGGCCGGCCTGCTGATGGAGCGCGAGCTGAAGTTTCTTGGTGATGAGCTGGAAACCCCGGCCCGCCCGTTCGTCGTGATCCTCGGCGGCGCCAAGGTCTCGGACAAGATCAAGGTCATCGACCGCCTGCTCGAGAAGGCCGACACCATCATCATCGGTGGCGCGATGGCCTACACGTTCCGGCTCGCCGCCGGCGGCAAGGTGGGCAAGTCGCTCGTCGAGGCCGACAAGACCGCCATCGCCACCTCGGCGGTGAACAAGGCCAAGGCCAAAGGCGTGCAGTTCCTCCTCCCCAGCGACAACATCATCGCCACCCCGGTGAAGACGGACAAGCTGAACAAGAAGGGCAAGCCCATCTTCGACCTGCAGGACCCGCGCGTGAATGTCGGCGACATCCCGGATGACGCCGAGGGCCTCGACATCGGTCCGGCTTCCGTGAAGGCGTTCAACGACGTCATCGCCGGCGCGAAGACCATCCTCTGGAACGGCCCGATGGGCATGTTCGAGGACAAGCGCTTCGCCGAGGGCACCAACGCGGTCGCGCAGGCCGTCGTGGCCGCGACCCAGAACGGCGGCGCCAAGTCCATCATCGGTGGTGGCGACAGCGTCAAGGCCATCAACAAGGCCGGCCTGGGTGACAAGGTCACCTTCGCCAGCACCGGCGGCGGCGCGAGCCTCGAGTTCCTCGAGGGCATACCGCTCCCCGGCGTGGTCGCGCTGAACGACCAGCCCTGATTCCCCCATTCCCTCCTCTCATCACCCTTTACCGCACCCCTCCATGGACAAAGAGCGAAAGCTGATCATCGCCGGCAACTGGAAGAGCAACAAGACCGTCGCCGAGGCCCTGGCCCTGGTGGCCGATCTCAAGCGCGAACTCTCCGCCGTCAAGGAGGTCGACATCGTCGTCGCTCCGCCCTACACCGCGCTCGAAAGCGTGTCCAAGGCCATCCTCGACTCGAACATCCGCCTCGGCGCGCAGAACCTGAGCGCCGACGGCTACGGAGCGTTCACGGGTGAGATCGCCGCCGGCATGCTCAAGGAGTTTTCCGTCGGCTACGTCATCCTCGGCCACAGCGAGCGCCGGCAGTACCAGAAGGAGTCCGACGCCCTGGTCGCCAAAAAGGCCGCCACCGCGCTGGCCGCGAATCTCATCCCCATCGTCTGCATCGGTGAGACGCTCAGCGAGCGCGAGGCCGGTATCACCGAGAAGGTGGTTGAGACGCAGGCGCGTGGTTCGCTCGCCGGCCTCACGGCCGAGCAGGTCGAGAAGACGGTGCTCGCCTACGAGCCCGTGTGGGCCATCGGCACCGGCAAGACCGCGACCAGCGCGCAGGCGCAGGAGGTGCATGCCTTCATCCGCAAGGTGCTGGCCGCCATGTTCGGCGAGGCCGTGGCCAGGCGCGTGCGCATCCAGTACGGCGGCAGCGTGAAGGCGAACAACGCCCGCGAGCTGCTCGGCCAGCCCGACATTGACGGCGCCCTCGTCGGCGGCGCCAGCCTCGAGGTCCGCAGCTTCGCGGACATCATCAAGAATTCCATCTGATCCATCTATGAGTCTGCTTATTGGCATCCTGAGCTTCGTGCTCTTCCTCACCTGTCTGTTTCTCTGTCTTCTGGTCCTGATCCAGCTTCCCAAAAAGGAGGCGGGCATGGGCCAGGCCTTCGGCGGCGGCGCGACCGACGCCCTGTTCGGCGCGGGTGCCGGCAACGCCCTGACCAAGTTTACCAAGTATGCGGCGGGAACCTTCCTCGTCCTCTGTGTCCTCATCGCCTCGCTGAGCGCCTACAACAGCCGCAGCAAGGCGGCCCTGATCCGCAGCGGCCTGGCCCAGTCGGCGACGACGAACACCGTGCCGGTCGTGGCGAACATGTCGACGGCCGCCAGCAACGCCGTGAAGATCGCCGCGCCGGTGGCCACCAACGCGGTTGCGCCCGTCAAATAATCCGCCAGTCTCCCGGCCATGCCGGTGCTGTTGAACGCCCTCGGGAAACTGCCGGGGGCGTTTTCTTTTCTGCTCCTGGCGGTGCTGATCGCCGGCTGCCGCCAGGAGCCCCCGGCCGATCTCACCGTCATCAACGGCCCGGACCCCGGCTCACTGGATCCGCTGCTGGTCACGGGTATCGAGGAGCTGCGCGCAGTGCTGCCCCTCTTCGAGGGGCTGACCCGGCCCGATCCCGCCACCAGCCGCGCCCTTCCGGCCCTCGCCGAGCGCTGGGAGATTTCCCCCGACGGACGCCACTACACTTTTCACCTCCGCACCAACGCCGCGTGGTCCACCGGTGAACCGATCACCTCGGCGGATCTCGTCTATTCGTGGCGGCGCGTCCTCGAACCCACCAACGCCTGCCAGTACGTCAACCTGATGTACCCGCTGCACGGCGCGGAAGCGTATTCCGCCGGCCAGCTCAAGGATTTTGCCCAGGTCGGCGTCCGCGCACCGGATGCCCACACGGTAGAGGCGACCCTCGACAATCCGTGCCCGTGGTTTCTGGACCTGTGCGCGTTTCAGACGCTTTCGGTCGTGCCCCGCGCCGCGATCGAGCGCGATGGCGACCAATGGATCATGCGGCATCCGCCCTTCAGCGGGCCCTATGAGCTGGAGTACTGGCGCATCAGCGACCGCGTGCGCCTGCGCCGCAACGAACGCTACTGGGATGCCGCGAACACGCGCAGCCGCATCGTGGACCTGCTCGTGATGTCGTCGCCCGCCACCGCGCTGAATCTCTACGAGGACCACCAGGTGGACGTGATCCTCGACAAGCCGCTCGTGCCCACCGAGCTGCTGCCGGTCCTCGCGAAGACGCCCGACTACCACACGTTCCCCATGCTCGGCAGCTACTTCGTGCGGATCAACGTGACCCGTCCACCGCTGAACGATCCCCGCGTCCGCCGCGCGCTCGCGCTCACCGTGGACAAACCCCGCCTCACCCAGCGCATCGCGCCCACCTGTGAGCCGGCGGATCAAATCGTGCCCGGCGCGACCGCGAACTACCTGCGCGGCGAGGGCCAGCACCGCGACCCGGAACTCGCGCGCCGGCTGCTCGCGGAGGCCGGCTTTCCCGAGGGGAAGGGCTTTCCCAAACTCAGCTACCTCGCCGACAGCTCCGGCGGCGGCGGCGGCCGCATGAACGAACGCGTGGCCGTCGAGCTGCAGGACACCTGGCGGCGCGAGCTCGGCATCGAGATCGAGATCCGTTCGCTCGAAAAGAAGGTCGCCATCGTCGCCCAGCGCACGCTCGACTACGACCTGAGCCGCAGCAGCTGGATCGGTGACTACAACGACCCGAGCACCTTTCTCGACCTGTTTACCAAGGCCAACGGCAACAACCGCACCGGCTGGAGTCACCCCGAATATGAGCGCCTGCTGCATGAGGCCTCCAGCGAGGCCGACCTCGGCAAGCGGGCGCTGCTGTTGCGCGACGCTGAGACGCTGCTCGTGCGCGACGAGGTGCCGATCATTCCGCTGTGGTTCGAGTCGGGTTTCACGCTGAATTCGCCCACGCGCATCGAGGGGATGTTCGGCAACGTCCTCGACGTGCATCCGCTGAACGCGATCCGGCGGATCCCTGACTCCGGCACGAAATGAACAGCGCCAAAAGAAATCGTTCAAGTTGGGATGGGTGTGCGCTGAACGCGCCAGCGTCTTGGAGTGCGGGTGGCTTGCCACCGCTTTCGTCCGCCGGACCCCTTGGTGAATTGCGACCAAGGCTAGTCCACTCCATCGCTTCCATTCGAAAGCGGCGGCTGCGCTCCGCTCCGCCGCGCGCACTCCAAGACGCTGGCGCGCGGTCGTACCCGCGACGACATTCCGGCTTGCCTTGCCGCGTACGAAGTCCGCGAGGTCTTGGACTGCGGCAATCCTCCGTCGTTTTTCTATCGTACGCGACTGGACGTCGGATACGCCCTTCCCCCTCACCCCGACCCTCTCCCTTGGGGAGAGGGGGCAGCCAAGCCGCCTGGCCGGCTATCGGCAGCGTGTCCGGCCATTCCCGCACCGGTTTTTCGCCAAAAAGGCGGACGACAATTCTCCCTCTCCCCAAGGGAGAGGGTCGGGGTGAGGGGGAAGGGAACTCTCATCCAATTGGAGCGTTCTCTTGCAGCGCGATTCTGGGTTATCAGGCCCCCACGGAATTTCTAGAGCAGCCCTGACGCCCCCATGTTCTTCCTCAAACGCATCCTGTTTCTCGTGCCGCTGCTGCTGGTGATCAGCAGCCTTTCGTTCGGGCTGTTGCGGCTCGCGCCGGGCGGCCCGTTTGACCACGACCGCGCACCCGCCTCGCCGGAGGTCGAGCGGCTGTTGCGCGCGCGCTACCACCTTGATGAACCGGTCTGGCAACAGTATGGCCGCTGGCTCAACGACGCCCTGCACGGCGACTTCGGCCTCTCCCTGAAATACCGCAACCACACCGTCACCGACATCATCCGGCAGGGCTTGCCGGTGTCACTGTCGCTGGGTCTGCTGGCGTTTGGCTTCGCCGTCGGCGTAGGAATTCCCATCGGATTCTTCACCGCTGTGCGGCGCGGCGAATGGGCCGACTGGGGCGGCAGCTTCCTCGTGCTGCTGTCCATCTGCGTACCGGGCTTCGTGATCGGGCCGCTGCTGGCGATGATCTTCGCGCTAAAGCTGCACTGGCTGCCGCCCGCGCTCTGGGGCGCGCCACTCCAGGCCGTGCTGCCGATGGTCACGCTCGGGCTCTATTTCGCGGGCCGCGTCGCCCGGCTCATGCGCGAGGGCATGACGCAGACGCTGCAAAGCGAGTTCATCCGCACCGCGCGGGCGAAGGGGCTCAGCGAATTCGCGGTGCTCACCCGGCACGCCTTCCGGCTCGCGGTGATGCCCGTCGTGTCCTACAGCGGACCGATGCTCGCGGATCTGCTGACCGGTTCGTTTGTGGTCGAGAGCATCTTCCAGATTCCCGGCATCGGCGTGTTCATCGTGGATTCGTCGCGCAGCCGCGACTACCCGCTGGTAATCGGCCTTGTGCTGCTCTACGCCGTGCTGCTGCTCGTCATGAACCTGGTCGTGGACCTCGCCTACGGCTTGCTCGATCCGAGGGTGAAGTATGAGTGAGGGTCTATGAACGACATCCTTCCACACATTGCCGGTGCTACAAAGCTGACGGAGATTTTCGGCTACTGGCCCTCCTTTCATGACGCTGAAGTGCATTTGTTGACTCTTGAACGACCTGACGAAGAGCATTTCCCGTTGCCCACGCTCAAACTTGTCTTCGAAGTTTGGGAACTGACCAACGAGGTGAATTCGCGAGGGCACTTAGTTTCCCGAAAGCGTACGCGGGTCACGCTAAAGTTTACGGATGCAGATAAAATCGACCTCACAGGTTTCAATCATCAAAACGCGATCTTTTGGCTCCGGGTGGAATTCAAGTCGCCCGAGGGCCATTCTGACGAAGGTTTCATCGTCACTCTGGAGCCGGTGTTCGGCTTGAGCGGCCAGTTTGAATGTCGTGGCATCGAAGTGGTTGATGCGATGCCATTCGTTCCCCAATCCGCCGCATGAGCGTCGCTTCCTCATCCTTCTTAACCCCCAACCAGCGCGCCTGGCTGCGCCTCCGCCGGAACAAACCCGCAATGGTCTCCGCCGCCTTCCTCCTGCTCATGCTCGCGCTGGCGGTGCTGGTGCCGATGCTCAGCCCGCACGCGGCGGACCACGGTTCGGACGCGCAGTTCGCCGTGCCCGGCGCGGCCCACTGGTTCGGCACGGACGTGCATGGGCGCGATGTGTTCACGCGCGTCTTTGCCGGCGCGCGGATTTCGCTGCTCGTCGGCGCGGTGGGCACGGCGGTGAGCCTCGTCATCGGCGTGTGCTGGGGTCTCGTGGCCGGCTATGTCGGCGGCCGGCTCGATGGGCTGATGATGCGCTTCGTGGATGTGCTGTATTCGCTGCCGAGCATCATCTTCGTGATCGTGCTCATCACGACGCTGGAGACGCTCTTCAAGCGGCTGCTCGCCCAGATCGCGCCGGACCTCTCCGGCAGCGCGCGGCTGCTGTTCCTCTTCGTCGGCCTCGGGGCGGTCTCGTGGCTCACGATGGCGCGGATTGTCCGCGGGCAGGTCCTGTCGTTGCGGCACCGGCCTTTCGTGCTGGCCAGCCAGGCGCTCGGTGCGGGCCACGCGCGCATTCTTTTCCGGCACATCCTGCCCAATGTGACCGGCATCGTGATCGTATACCTCACCCTGACGGTGCCGGCCATCGTGCTGTACGAGAGTTTCCTGAGCTACCTCGGCCTCGGCATCCAGCCGCCGCAGGCGAGCCTCGGCACGCTCATCGCGGAAGGCGCCGCGCAGATCAACCCGATCCGCGTGTACTGGTGGCTGGTGGTCTGCCCCGGCTCGGTGCTCGCACTGACCCTGCTGGCCCTGAACTTCATCGGCGACGGCCTCAGAGACGCCCTTGATCCGCGAGCAGAATAGCGCCGACATCCTCGCGCGGTCGCTCGCAGATCCGTCCCTTTGTTTCTTCGTTGCTTAGTTGTTTAACCCTCTGCTCTTCCTTCCTGTTTTCCTGATTTCCAAATTCAAACCGCCTTCTTCCCCCTCTTAGCACCGGCTTGCCATCGCCGCGGGGCGGGGCTTTTCTACCGGCGGTGGCACGCGTGGCGAAATGGCAGACGCGCCAGACTTAGGATCTGGTTCCGCAAGGAGTGGAGGTTCAAGTCCTCTCGCGTGCACCAAATCAGAAAAATCAGAAAACCGCAGGGATTCGCCGATACGACAACGGCCCTGATCCAGGGACAAATCACGATCGATCACCGCATAAAGCCCGGGCTGTAACATTGGGGAGGGATCTGTTTTATTCCCCCCGAGTGTTTGGGGGCGAGTCACCCCGACAATTTCCCCCTTATGAACCTGCCTGGCATTCTGCTGATTGATGACAATGACTCTTTCCGCGTTCCCCTGCGGATGGCCTTGGAGCAGGCGGGCTACGCCGTGACGGAGGCCAGCCAGGGCAAGCAGGCCCTGGCCCTGTATCAACCCACGAGCCACGCCGTGGTGATCGCCGATCTCATCATGCCGGAGCTGGACGGACTTGAACTCATCATCGAGCTGCGGAAGCGGAACAAGGCGGTCAAGATCATCGCCATCACTGCCGGCACCCGCAATTCGCCGTATGCTGAGCTGGCCGCCGCCAAAGCCCTGGGGGCCTGCCACATCTTTCCCAAGCCCTTCCCCGTTGCGAAGCTGATCACCACGATCCAGGAACTGCTCCCGCCACCGGCGACGACGGGAGAGCAAGCGGCATGATTATTTACCCGCGCGCTGCTTGCTGTTTTGCGCGCTGAGACAGGGTCGCTATCGAACTATGATCTCCTTGGATCACCTTGAAGAACTACTCCAGCATGCGGCCGCGTGGCTGAACCTGGCCTTTGTGGAAGGATACTGCGAGCGCGCCCGCCACGCGGATCGGTTCGGTGCCAGATCCGCCTTCACGCAACGCTGGAACCGGGAGAATCCGCTCTGAGCGGAACTCGTCCGTTGGTGGTTCCCAGCCAGGAACTGTCCAGGGGCATCAGCAAATGGATCAAATCAAAACCCTGAACTGCGAGCGCGAGGGCGAAGTATTCCCGATTTACCGGGAACTTTCTGCGCTGGAGTGTGCGTTGTTGCGGCGCAAGTTCATTGCGGCCCTGGGCCTTCCGGGCGAGAGCGCCGATCGGGCACTGATCGATAAAATCCTGACTCTGACCGTAACGCTTCCGGAAAACGTGGAGCCTTGCGACCGCTTTGACTTTGAGGCGTTGCTGAAGCGGCACGGTGTGAATCCCAGTCCCGAGATCTTACTGGATTGGGGCTGGTTTGACGAGGTGGACGAGATGAGCCTGAAGGACTTTTCCGAACACTTCTCCGACATCTGGTATCCGTCCTCCGACGATCTTGGGTTGTTCGACTCCAGCATGTCCTGGATGCTGTTAATCACCCACTACGGTGCGCTGATGCTGTGGAAACAACCGATCACCGCACCTGCAGCCTGAGAACTTACCCCGTTCCCCGGCCGGAACAGGAATTGTCTCACGGCCCGGTCTGCAGGCAGTAAAATCCCGTCTCCGTCGCGGCGGGCAGCGTCACGACAAACGTGCTGTTGGTGACCGTCGGGGTCAGGGCCACGCGCGACCAATGCGAGCCGTCCGCGTCGAGCTGGGCGTTGTAGAACAGCTCATGGCGGTGCGCCCAGGACGGCCAGCTCAAGGTGGTGCCCGCCGGGCCGCTGGTCACGGCCAGGCTGGGCGCGTTCGTCGGGCCGGCGCGGAAGGAGACCAGTTGCGAGGCGACCCAGTGGCGGGCGGGATTCCCCTGATCAATCGAGGTATTGGTGTATGGATCGGCGGTGTAGGTCAGCGCCACGGTGTGGCCCGGCACGGCCAGCGCGCTGACATCCAGCACCCACGGATCCACCCGGGCACCGGGGCACCAGCCGGCGCGGGAATACTGCCAGGTGCCGGGCTGTGGCCGGTTGGGGTTGAGATAGCAATCGTTCCGCCAGAGCACATTGTAGAAGGGCGTGGTCCCGACCTTGAGCGTGCGGCCCTTAGAGAGGAATTCCGCCGCGTTGTCCGTGTTGGGGGCCTGCCCGTGACCGGTCACCATGAGGCGGACCTTCACCTTGGTGGCCGTGCTATCCACCGCCGGCGTGAGCGGCTTGAAAAAGTTGGCGATAGGATCGGCCGGGTCACCATAGCGCGGCTCGCCGTTCCACAGGTTCTGCACCTTGAAGGCCGCGAAGTCCGGCTCGCCCGAGTAAAACATCAGGTCCGCCGTGTACAGCCAGCCCGACCCATACTGTCCGCCCGCCGCCGGCACATAGGTGTCGATGAAGGCCGTCACGGGCACGCTACCCCGCAGCAGGGGCTGGAAGTCGGTGACATCCGCGTACCACACGCCGCCCTGGCCAAAGGGTGTCATGAAACGCGCGATCTCGTAGGACTGGCCGCCGTAGGTGACCGAGAGGTTCATCTGCCGGTCGTACACGTCGAAGCCATTGGTGGGCTGATTGAGTTCCACACGCAGGACCACCCGTTCCCAAGGCCGCGTCGGCGTGGGCAGCACGGAGGTCTTCTGCGGCGTACGGTTGCCGCCATTGATCCAGACGCGGTCCATTACCCGCACCGTTTGGGGCGGTGCGAAGGCCACAAAAGGGTCCTCAAAATCAACGTTAACGTTATCAAGACGTGAGGTGAACGAAATGCCACCCGTCCGCGCCGCGAAAGCCACTCGGGATTCGAACGGAATCGGTCCGGCGATGAATTCCCGATCATAGACCGATTTACCGGCGACGGTAACGGTAACTTCGGCCCCACCGGGCACAAAATCCACCGCGATATGAACCGGCACAAACGCCCCGGTGCGAAAATCGGCCGGGCTCGACCGCTTGGCCAGCTCGGTGCCGTTCCAATGCAGCGAAACCTCGTGTGGCCCCAGGTTTTGGTAGTCGTCGGGGTCGTAGATGTCGAAGGCGACGGAAAGGGCATTGGTCAGCACCGGCTCCTCAAAGGGTGTGGGCGTGTTCTGATTGCCGAACGGCCCCAGCCCGGTCGTGCCGTACGTGGCTGTGTTGAGCAGGTTGAAGGAAAAGCCATCCGCCCCGGTCGTGGCCGAAAGGTTGAAATCCGCCGTCACCGAGCGCTGCGGCCCGGTGGCGGTACGGTTGAAAAGGACCAGGCCGCTCTGGCCAGTGGCGTAGGTGAGCCGCAGCGCGCCCGATTGCAGCAGGCCGCCGGCATAGGTGCCCCACGTCTTGGTGCTGTACGGAGTCAGCCCGGGGCCACCGGAAAAATCATTCGTCGTCGGCGCGGCTTGGACCCAGCCCAAGCGGCCTAACAAACACCACCCGATCGCCCACCAAACGGCCCGGTTCCAAACAGTCAACTTAGGTATCCCCACAGGTGGACGGTATTAGCAGGGACCGCGCCGGGCAACCTCCGCGAAAAACCCCGCCGAAGGGGCGGGGTCACGAGGAAGGAAGCAAGGTCAGGGACCGCACGTCAGTTCCGCACGGCCGACGCCGGGCGGCCACGGCGCGTGAGGGCGAAGGCCCCCAATGCCAGCCCCGCCACCGCTGCGTATTCCGCCGGCTCGGGCACGGCCGCCGTGATATTGGCGGAGACCGGACCGCTCGCGCCCGTCACCTGCAATCCGCCGGGGACACCGGACAGGGGAAGCGAAAAGGCAAAAGCCGCACTGCCAATATAATCGAAAAAGACGGTCGGCGCGGGCGCCGTGACATCCAGCACCGGTGTGGTGGTGATGTATGCGGGTAACATAATACCACTCGTGAAACTGCTGCCGACCAGGTCAAAGCCCATTCCGGCGAACGTAAGCCCGGCGAACACGGTATTGGACGGATCCAGCAGCAAGGGGGAAAGGTGCACGGGATCGCCGGTGTAGGTACCGTAGCCGGGAAGATTCAAGGTGAACGTCGTGGTGCTAAAATAAGCGGCCCCGGTGGCTACCAATGTACCGGCCGACGCGTCAAAGGTGGCCGAAAGCGTGAACGGTTGGTCGCTACCGAAAGCGACACCACCCAACGTGCTGTCGGCGCTAAAGCTGCCGGAGACATTCTCGACCAGGAAAAACTGCGCCTGGATCGTGGCGGTCGAGGCGGTGAAGGCGAGCGCCGCGAAGACGGCCAACCGGAGGGGATGAAGAGAGTGGTTCACAATACGTGTGGCTGACCCAGCAGGACTGATATCGGTCGCTCTGGACATTAGTTTAACAGCCCCACCCCAACAGAGCAGAAGACATTTGTCCAGTCGCGCGGATAAGCCGGAGAGGGCCCATTGCCAAGCGGCTCGGTTCAAGACAGTCAACTCAGGTATCCCCACAGGTCGACGGTATCGGCAGGGACCGCGCCGGGCACCCTTGTAGCCGGGAATGCTCCAAAAGTTGACAATATACCCTACCTGGGTACCGTATTCCAACCGGATGGCCCATACCTCACAGAACAAACAGAAGCTCGTTGACCGAATTAAACGCATCCGGGGCCAGCTCAACGGAGTTGAGCGGGCAATTGAGGAGGAGCAGGAGTGCGGGGACGTGCTGCTCACTCTCGCGGCCTGTCGCGGCGCCATGAACTCCCTCATGGGAGAAATCTTGGAAGACCACGTACGCTTTCACCTCCTTCCTCAAAAGACCGAACCCGATCCGGACACGAACAAAGCCGCCGAGGAACTCATCGAGGTCATCAGGCGCTACCTTAAATAACATAACCCGATTTCCATGCCTGACTTTTTCCATGCGCTGCAAAGCGGCAGCACCAACCTCTGGCTCTTCATTCCGAGCGCGATTCTGTTGGGCGCCTTGCACGGGCTCGAACCGGGGCACTCAAAAACGATGATGGCGGCGTTCATCATCGCCATTCGCGGGACCATCGCGCAGGCCATTCTGCTGGGCCTTTCAGCGGCCCTGTCGCACTCCTTCCTGATCGCCGTGCTTGCCCTCGCCGCGCTCCGGCTGGGCAGCCAGTGGAACGCGGAGAACATCGAGCCCTATCTGCAGATCGGCACGGCCGTATGCGTCCTCGGGCTGGCCCTGTGGATGTTTTTGCGAACGCGGCGCGAACTTCGCGAGGCGCATCAGCACCATCACCATCACCACGGACACGACGAAACCTTCCTCCTCGATACCGGTCACGGCAAAATTGAACTGAGCATCTTCGAAGAGGGCGTGCCACCCGTGTTCCGCCTGCGCGCACCGGCCGGCGAGACGCTGCCTGCCGCAGACATTGTGACCGTGGAAACCGTGCGCCCGGACGGCGTTTCGCAGACTTTCTCTTTCCGTTCCAAGGACGGCGTTCTGGAATCGTGCGAAACGATTCCTGAGCCGCACGAGTTCGGCGCGGTGCTGACGTTGGCCGGCAAGGAAGGACGTCACAGCGCACGCGTGGAAATACGCGAGCACCACCATGAGCATGGGCACGACGAGACTGCGGAATTCCAGGACGCCCACGAGCTCGAACACGCCGGCGACATCCGGGAACGCTTCGGCGGCCGGGCGGTGACCACCTCACAGATTGTGCTTTTCGGCATCACGGGCGGACTCATGCCCTGCCCGGCGGCATTCAGCGTGCTCCTCGTCTGCTTGCAGCTCAAGCGCATCGCGCTTGGTTTCACGATGGTGGCATCGTTCAGCTTCGGGCTGGCGGTTACGATGGTAACCACGGGAGTCCTCGCGGCGTGGAGCGTGCAACATGCGACCAGGCGGTTCAAAGGCTTCGGCGAGGTGATGCGCCGCGCGCCCTATGTCTCGTGCGTCCTGCTGGTGGTCCTCGCCACCTACATGGCCTGGCATGGCTGGAAGACCTTGCCCGCACCCTGACCCCCGGGTTTTTGCCCCGAGACGTTGAGGGAAGCTTCCCCTCTCTCCCCGCAACAGGAGAGAGGGAACGGCAGCATATCGGGAGGAACCAACCTGGCGGGGTCTCCGCGTCCCGGTGACGGCAGCATCAGGCCCACTCCGTGCGCGCGCTTACACCACCCACCCGCGCCGGTAATGGCGCCGCAGGAACTCGTTGGCGCCCTTGTCGTTGGTCACCCGGAGGTTCGGGCCGTCCCATTCGAGGACCTTGCCGGAGCGGACGGCCACGTTGCCGAGCAGCACCGTTTCGGCGAGCAGCGAGGCGTACTCGAAGTTCGAGAACGGCTTGGGGCCGCCCTTGATGGCCTCGACCCACTCGTTCTTCTGGCCCTGGTCCTCCTTGCCGTTGCGCGCCAGCGTGCGCGGCGGATCCTGGAAGCCCTCGTACTGCTTCTCCGGCAGCAGCATCCACTTGCCACCGTAATCGTGTGGGGAATAGATCGTGCCCTTGTCGCCGATGATCAGGGAACCGCTGTCCGACGGCTTCTGGCCGAGGAACAGGTCGAGCGGCGGGAGGTTCTTGGCGCCATTCGGGAAGTGGCCCTCGTACCAGATGAGGCGGACGGTCGGCTGATCGCCCTGGCCCGGGAAGAGGTACTCCACCGTGGCCCACGCCGGGTAGGTCTCGGAATTGGGCGTCTCGTTCCGGGCGCTGATGACCGTGGGATACTTCAGGTTGAGCGCCATGAACGGCAGGTTGACCGTGTGGCAACCCATGTCGCCGATGGCGCCCGTGCCGAAATCCAGCCAGCCGCGCCAGTTAAACGGGTGATAGGCTCCGGTGTACGGGCGGGCGGGCGCGGGCCCGAGGAACAGGTCCCAGTGCAGGTTCGCCGGCACGGGGGCAGGAGCGGGACGGGCCGTGATGCCCGGTGACTGCGGCCAGACCGGGCGGTTGGTCCAGACGTGGACCTCGTACACCTTGCCCAGCGCGCCGGCGCGGATCACCTCCACACCCCGGCGGAGCTCGTCCGAAGCCGTACCCTGGTTGCCCATCTGGGTCACGACCTTGTGCTTGCGGGACAGATCGAGCAGCCAGCGGCACTCGGCCACGTCGTGGGCGAGGGGCTTCTGCACATAGACGTGCATCTTGCGCTTGATGGCCGCCGCCGCCGCCACGGCGTGCGTGTTGTCGGGCGTGCTGACGGTCACCGCGTCGATCTTGCCCTCCATCTGGTCGAGCATTTCGCGGAAATCGAAGAACTTCCGGGCCGAGGGAAACTTCGCCGCCTTCTCGTTCAGCGGCTTTTCGTCGCAGTCGCACAGCGCGACCACATCCCCGAGCCGGCCGGCCTGGTCGATGTCGCCGGAGCCCTTGCCGCCGACGCCGATGCCCGCGATGCGCAGGCGGTCGTTGGCGCCGAACACCCGGGAGGGCAGGAGCAGGAAGCCAAAGGCGGCAGCGGAGCTGGAGCCGAGGAAGACGCGGCGGTTGTAGGTCTTGGAAAACGTGGGACGCATGATGGATGACTGGTGCGGTTCTGTTGACGGCACGGACATGGCCACTGGCCACGTCCATTTTCCGGTATCGGCAGGGATGGACGAAGAATCCGCCGCGAAGCTTCAGAGTCAATCTCAAGTCGCGAAACCCCGCCGGTTCTGCGGCGCAGGCGTGACACCGCCCGGATGCTCCACCATAAACGGCCCATGCCGAACGCGGACACGCTCCGGGACTTCACCGCCTGGTGCCAGAAGCACATCACAGGCGACGAAAAGGGACAGGCTCAGATCTTCCTCGACCGCCTCTTCCGAGCCTTCGGCCAGCCCGGGGTGCTCGACGTGGGCGGGGTCACGGAGTTTCGCATCCGCAAGTCCAACGAAGACGGTGGGGGCACCGCTTTTGCCGATTATGTCTGGAAACCTGTCGTGCTCATCGAAATGAAGAAGCGCGGCGAGAATCTGCAGAAGCATTACCGCCAGGCCTTCGACTACTGGACGCGCTTGGTGCCCAACCGCCCGCGCTACGTCGTGCTCTGCAACTTCGACGAGTTCCGAGTTTACGATTTCGACACCGATCTCGACGCGCCCAAGGACACGGTTGCGCTCACGGAGTTGCCAGATCGCTGGGGGCCGCTCGCGTTTCTCGCTCCGGGTTCGCCCAAGCCCACCTTTGTCAATGACCGGGAAAGCGTCACGCGCCAGGCAGCCGACTGCCTTGCGGAATGTTTCCGGAAGTTCGTCAAACGCGGTGTGCCACGGGAAACCGCGCAACGGTTCATCCTCCAGATGCTGGTGGCCTTGTTCGCGGAGGACATTGACCTGTTGCCGAAGTATTTCGTCACCCGGTTGCTGGAGGACTGCACGACACCGGCCGACGGCTATGATCTCATCGGCGGGCTGTTCGAGGCCATGAACACCAACCCGCCGAAGTCCGGCGGGCGATTCAAGGGGGTCAGCTACTTCAACGGCGGCCTGTTTGCCCAGCCCGCGCGGATGGAAATCCACGACCAGGAACTCGTGCTGTTGCGCCGGGCGGCGGCGTTCAACTGGTCCAAAGTGCAACCCGAGGTTTTCGGCACGCTCTTCCAGCACTCGATGGACGATGAGGAGCGTCACGCCTTCGGCGCGCATTTCACGAGTCCTTCCGACATCATGAAGATCGTGGGGCCGACCATCGTTGAGCCGTAGCGCGAACAAGTCGAGAACGCCAAGACGCTCAAGGAACTCTACGCGCTCACCGACCGGCTGCATCACTACCGCGTCCTCGATCCGGCGTGCGGCTCGGGCAACTTCCTCTACATCGCCTACCGTGAACTCAAGCGCATCGAGGCCCGCATTTTCGAGCGCATGGAGACGGAATTCAAATCCGAGGCCCGGCAGTCCGGCCAGATGCGCCTCTCGTTTCTCAGTGCCCAAAACTTCTACGGCCTCGACATCCTGCCCTTTGCCGTCGAGATCGCGAAGGTGACGATGATGATCGCGCGCAAGCTCGCGATCGACGAACTGCACATCACGGAGCAACCGCTCCCGCTCGACAACCTCGATCAGAATTTCATCGCCGCCGACGCCCTGCTCACCCCGGAGGGGTTGCCCGCGCCATGGCCCAAGACCGACGTCATCATCGGCAACCCGCCCTTTCTCGGGGCGAAACTGCTCAAGCCCGAGCGCGGGCCGGACTACGTGAACACGTTGCGCCGCGCCTATGCCGAAGTGCCGGGCATGGCGGACTATTGCGTCTATTGGATTCGCAAAGCACACGACCATTTGCCCGCTTGCACCGCCGCCGACCCTGTGGCGGGTCGTGCCGGACTCGTCGGCACGCAGAACATCCGCAACAACCAATCCCGCGTGGGCGGACTCGACTATGTGGTGAGGAGCGGCACGATTGTAGAGGCTGTGGAAAACCAGCCGTGGTCGGGCGAAGCCAATGTCCATGTTTCGATCGCGAATTGGGTAAAAACGCAGACCGCTACACTCCTTCCTAAGACACGTAAACTATGGTTCAAGGTTGAACCTGCAGTTGGCGGTAAGAAGACACGCAAGCGGGGAAGCGGCCCAGCATCAAAAGAGTACGAGTTGGATGTCCGCGAAAACGACGAAATCAATTCAGCGCTTTCTGACGCAGCAGATGCATCAAAGGCGAAAGACCTGTTGAGCAAGATGCCGACGCTGCTGGTATGTCAGGGAGTAACACCTGGTCACAAGGGTTTTGTCATCACGCCGAAAGAGAGTGCAGCCATTGTAAAATCTGACCCCGTATCGCAAGAGGTTATTTTTCCATATTTGATTGGCCGCGAACTGCTGACCGGAGATGGGCAACCCGCTCGCTGTATTATTGATTTCGGGCAGATGACGGTCCTGGATGCCCAGAAATATTCGGTTGCCTTCAAGCACGTCAAAGAAGCTGTACTGCCTGGCATTCAGAAGAAGGCAGACGAGGAGCATGAAAGCGAATCAGCCCATCGCGATCATCTTGATCGATGGTGGATGCACTGGCGACCGCGACGAGATTTCATTAACCGAATTGAAAGGCTTCCGCGGTTTCTCGTCTGTTCGCGCGTTACAAAACGACCGATTTTCGTCTTCGTTAATTATTCTATTCGGCCTGGAGATGCTTTGCAGGCATTCGCCTTTTCTGATGACTACAGCTTCGGTGTGTTGCAGTCCAACATTCACTGGCTTTGGTTTGTTACCAAATGCAGCAAGCTGAAATCTGATTTTCGTTACACCCCGCCTAGCGTCTTCGACACATTCCCTTGGCCGCAGGCGGCGACGGTGAAGCAGATTGACGCCGTGGCTGCGGCGGGGCGTGAAGTGCGCCGTGTCCGTGCCGAGGCGCTGCGGCATCTGAAAGGCGGGCTGCGCGCGCTCTATCGCACACTGGAACTGCCCGGCGCGAACCCGTTAAAGGACGCCCACGCCACATTGGACGCCGCCGTCCTCTCCGCCTACGGCTTCAGCGCCAAAAAAGATCTGCTCGCGCAACTCCTCGCGCTGAACCAGGAAGTCGCGGCCAAGATTGAAAAAGGTGAAGCCGTGGTTTCACCCGGCGTTCCGAACAATTATCCCGACGCGAAGAGTTTGGTAACGGCGGATTGCATCCAGGCCGGCATAGCTGGCAGGGAGTCGGCTTATGCCGCGACGCCGGTGGCACCCCCGCATCCCGGCGCGACGCCTGAACAAGCCTACGGCGATGCCGCCCATTTTTATTCGGCCAAGGAAGAGCCCCCGCCGTACCGGACAGAGAAATAGTTTTTGGGTGGGACCACATTTGTCCGGGCCGCCGGGCAGGCTGGGGTCGAGACCATGGGACTGACGATTCATTACCAATGGAGCACACGGCGAAAGCTCGACCTTGCCGGGGTGAAGCAACTGGTGTCCTCGCTTCATGACCGGGCCGTGGCCCTGAAATTCGCGGACCCGGGCCAACTGATTCAGGTGGGGCCGGATTATCCCCTGGCCTATCACTGGCCGCCGGGCGCCAAGAAATTCAGTGACCTGTTGCCGCCCCTGGAGGGATGGGTGTTCCACGCCACGCCCGGGGACGGTTCCGAGAGCGCCCGGATCGGCCTTTGCCGCTACGCCGGAGTTCCGGGCTGGCGGTGGGCCAGCTTCTGCAAAACCCAGTATGCCTCGCGCCACGGCTGGGAGCATTTCTTTGAGTGCCATCGGGGGCTGACGCAGCTGCTCTGGATGGCCGAAAAGCTCGGCCTGCGCGTGAAAGTGGACGACGAGGGCGGCTACTGGAAATGCGGTTCCGGGGCGACCCTGCGCCGCAATCTCGCCGAGTACGACCAAGGCATCGCCGCCTTCGGTGGCGCGCTGAAGGATGCCGCCGGCGAGGCGGCCCGGGACATCACCGGCCCCATCTTTGCGCATCCCGACTACGAGCGGCTGGAAGCGCTGGGAAACCAGGCGCAGGGCGAAAAGATTTCCCGCGCCGTCCGGGAGGTCACCAGGACGCTCAATTCGATGTGAAGGCAAATGCCTGAATGGTGCGGTCACACTACTGCAACAGCACGAGCCGGTAGAACCGCTCGGCACCGGCCGCTGAAGGGTCGGTGATGGTGAGCTGGGCAGCCGTTGCGGTTTGCGGGGTGCCGAGCGGGGTCCAGGCGGGGTCGTCGAGGGTGTCCTTGTATTCCACCTGATAGGTGCGGCCGGACAGGGCATTGACGCTAAAAACAACCGTCCCGCCCGCTGGGAACTGCACCGGGCCGATTTGCGGGGCTGGCGCGGTGCCGGCCTGGTTGGGCGCGCGGGGCGTCCAGTTTTCCATCGTGATCACGCTGTTGGTGCTGCCGTCCGGGAACGAGCCCTGGCTGAGATTGGCCGCCTGCGGACCGAAGGTCACCGAGTGGCGAAGCGCACCGTCCGACCCGGTCAGGGCGATGACGGAGCCGCTCTTCGACAGCTTGAAATCCGCGTGGAGGTCACCATTCGGACCGGAGCCGTTGAGATTGGTCTGCTTGTCCGCCCAGACCAGCAGGAAACCCTTCGGCGCGATGAGCGTGTTGGTTGGGATCGTCCACTTGGCCGGCGGCGTGACCGTGTCGCTCAGGCCGTAGCCGCCGAGGTTGATCGCCACGGCGTTCGGATTGTAGAGCTCGAACCAGTCCGAGTAGCGGCCGTCGGCCGGATCGGGATAGCCGCCCGGGGTGCTGTTGCCCGCCATCCATTCGTTGATGACAACGGGCACGAGGCCCAGCGCGGCCGTGTTGGTAACGGTGATGCTGGCCATTGCACCGGGCAATGGGACGCCGTTGTCGCCCAGGCCGAGGATGTTAAAGGTGTTGGTGTAGCTGGGCAGCGACACCGTCAGGGTCCAGGCCGTCAGGCTGGTCCAGCGGACGGGATAGATGAGGCCGTTGACCTGCAGATTGGCGACCTGGAGCGGGGACGTGCCGGTCAGGGCCACCGAGGCGGCGGTCGTGGCAAAGTTTTGGCCCTGGTTGCTGGTGATCACAAACGGAGTCGTCAGCGGCATCGTGCCTTTCAGGTAATCCGCGCGCTGCTGCAGGTAGCTCATCACGCCGCTCCAATCCTGCCCGAGCAGGCCGCCGTAGTGCGCCACCCACGGGGCGAGGTAGTCCGAGTTGACCGAGGTGGTCATGAGGTCGAACAGGTGGTGGTAAAAGCGCCGGTAGTTGTTGGGCAGTTTGACGATCTTATACGTGTTGGGTGAGCCGTTGCCGGGGGAGGCGTAATTGATCGCCTGCGAGTAGGCGAAATCCATGTCCCACAGGAGGCCGAGGGCCCGGCCGTCGGTCGGCCGGATGAAGATCTTGAAGTTGTGATTGAGACCGTAGGTGAAGGTGTCGGCATCGCCGGTGAAGGCCTTGAACGCAAGGACCCGCATCCATTCATCCACATCCATCAGCTGGCCCGTCTGCGTCTCGAGCGTCGTACCGGTGAGGCTGAAGGCCTTGTTGAAGGCGATGAGCTGGCTGTAGTCGTCCGCGTCGGCATGGTTCTCCTCCAGGAACGGCCAGCGGTAGTTCTCCGGGCTGTCGCCGGAGTTCTGGATCTCCACGTTGATCACGTCATCCGGCTGCGGGACTTTCGGGGACTGGGGATCGCCCGAGAAGGTGGTCAGCGGATAGTAGATCAGCTCCAACTTGTAGAGGTTGCCATTGCCACCGTTGGGGAACTGTCCGTCCCAGTAGGAGGAGTCGTAGGCGGACATGCGCATCATCGCGGTGCTGTCGTCCGCCGGGCGCGGAGTGAACACCTGCACGAGATCGCAGCTGAGCCCGTACAGGCCACCCGCGTGATTGGCCGCGTGCCAGAGCACGATTTCATCCTGCCGCCCGCCCCGGCCCGAATAGCCGCCCGAGCGGTCCAGCGTGATCGTGTTTTGCGCGCCGCGATAGAGCTGGTCGGCATGGAACTTGAGCGAGAAGCCCAGGCGGGACGGATCGCTGCGGCCGCGCTCGCTGCTCTGCAGGTGGACACCCACGTCGTAGAACACCTCGTGTTCGTCCTCGATGACCGTCAGGCCCCGGCGGTCGTAGGTCATGACGTTGGTCAGGGCGTGCAGGAGCACGGTGTCCGCCGGCGTCATGATGAGACTGAGCCGGTGCAGTTGCGTCATGAGGGCTGTCCCATCGTTCACCCGGTAGAGAGCCCGCGAATTGGTCCCGCCCGCCGGATAGGCCGAGACCGCGCCGAGGGTGTCCATTCCCTGCGCAAAGAACTGGACGACGGTGCCCGCCGGCTGGCCCGGCACGGTGGCCTGGTAATTCACGTAACCGGGCTCGCTGGCCGCCCCAGTCGCCGTCATCGGGACCGACTGCCACGCGCCGTCATTGGCTGACCAGCGGAGCGTGAGAGACTGAATCCCCTGCGGATCATAGGCCGCCACGCCCACGGTCACGGCGTCGCCGGGCTGCGGCACGACCGGGCTGTGATGCAGCCCGGAATAGGTGGGCCCGGTATTGCCGGCGAAGGTCGAGTTGCGTGCGCCGGGCGTGCCATGCTGCGTGGACATCGGCAGCGCGGTCGTGCGGGCGACGCGGTTGAAGTACAGGCGCGTGTTCAGGTGGTTGTTTCCCGCCACCCATTTCGCGCGGAAGGAAATCTGGTAGGTCCGGCCGTCGGTCACGGCGCGGCCGTTGGCGAAGGTGGTCTCCAGATGATCGTGTATATGGTAGGTCCAGCCGGTGGTGATCAGGTGCAGGACGTGATTGGCGGCATTGTCCGGGTCGACCTCGACCCGGCTGTAGGCATGGGTGCCCAGGGCGCGCCAGGCGGTCAGCCCGTTTTCAAACGTGCCGTTCTGCAGCATCTGCACGGGCGCGGTGTCCGGACTTTCGATGACGCTCAGGTCGTCGATCAGGCACTCGCCCGCGTCGAGCAGGCCCATCGCAAATTCCTTCCAGAGCGTCGGCCCCAGAAGGTTCGCGGAAACGCCGCGATACGTGTAGGTGACCCAGCCGGTGCGGGCCGATTCGTCGCTGGCGGCCCAGGCCTCGGGCTTGGAATTGTCCGCAGCGGGATCGCGCAGTTCCAGGCTGCTGCCGCCGCCGCCGGGATATTCCGGCCACGGCTTGGTGTCGTAATAGACGACGTCGTTCGCCGGGTTGCCGGCGGGATCGACCAGTTGCACATGACCGCCGTGGTGAAGGCTGCCACTGAAAGGTCCCAGCACGCCGAGGCCCGGGTAATTGGTCGCCATGAAGCCGGTGTCGCGGGCCACCACCAGGTAGCCGCCGGCCGGGATGAACGTCTGTGCCGGAAAATCGTACGTGATGTCCTGCCCCAGCTGCCAGCCGGTGAGGTCCACCACCTCGGTGCCCCGGTTGTAAAGCTCGACCCACTCTTCCGGGGAGGCCTGCGTGGGCGCGGCATACATGATCTCATTGATCACCAGCTCGTGGCGGAACGTAAACTGGTTGGACGCACCGGGTGTCAGGGTGGTGGGGCGCAGCCAGGCCCCGGTGCCATCGGGCCAGCGCCCGCGCGGCTTCGCCTTGGCCACCACCCCATCCAGCACGCTGGACCGTGATGGGCTGTAGAGGAGCAGCTGGTCCCCGGTGGCGACCGCAAAGCCCAGGGTGGCGGCGGACACCGTCAACAAATCCCCCGAAGCGAGCGTTTGCGACGGGAAGACGTACGCGTGATTCGTGGTGCTGCCCTGACCCACCAGAACGCAACCGCCCAGGTCGAGGCTGCTGGGACCGTAGTTCATCAGCTCCAGCCAGAAGTCCGCGTTGGTGGTGGCGGCCAGCTCGTTGAAGGCCAGCGTGACCGGAGGCGGCACCAAAACGTTCGTCACGGTCATTTGCAGGTCCGCGCCAAAGAGGGCGTTGGGGGCGCTGCCGGCCGCCTTGTGCAGCTCCACGGCCAGGATATTGGTCCCGGTGAGCAGGCCGGCAATCGGCAGCAGGAACGGACCAGCCGAAACCGGTTTCGTCACCTGGGAAAGCGCCGGCGTGGTCGCCGTGATCGCTCCGGCCGGCAGGTTCTGCCGCAACACCTCGACGCCGTTGATATAAAAGACGGCACCGTCCGCCAGGATGCAGTCCAGCTTCAGCGCGGTCTGCGCCGGCGTGCCCGTGAGCACGAAAGGCGCGCGAAAATAATAGGTGGCCGGCCCTGACGGCAGCGTCGTGGCCACGGGAAACTGGCGGCGCGCCGTGGCTGCGAGGCGGGCGCGGAACCCGGCCGGGTTGGGCGAGGTGTCGTCGTTGACGACGAGAAAATCCAGCGTGTTGAGCCCGGGGACAAAGCCGGTGGTGGTGCTGAAATCCTGGCTCCACGCATTGTAGCCGGCGTAGTTGACTCCCACCGAGTCCCCGTTCAGGAGGGCGTCATTGATCCGGTTGTCGGCCGCGAAGCTCATTTTGAGCGACGCCGTCGCCGGATCGAAGCCATCCAGGCTGAACGTGGTGCGATAGACATAGGCGCCGGCGGCGGCGTTCTCGGTCCCGGGGTTGATCGGACCGATCCAGCTGGAGGCGGTGTCATTGCCGAGCCAGGCGGGATGATTCTGGATCACCGTGGCCTGGATCGCGGGCGGTGGCGGGCTGCTCTGAGGAGACTGGGTGAGCTGGTAGTGCGGATCGGGCTGGCCGGGCGGCAGGACCTTGCCATCGGGGCCGAGGCCGCTGTTGAACACGCTTGGCACCGTCTGCAGATCACTGGCAGGCGGCGTCACGGTGCCGGCCTGGAACAGTCCCTGACCCAAAGCCCAGGCGGTATCGTCGAAGCCACGCTGACGCCACGCGGTGCCGAGGTCGCTGCCGGAAGCCTCATACCGCCAGCTTCCGTTGATGACCACCGCCGTCGTGTTCGTGGTTTCGAACGGGGTGGTGGCGAAGTTGCGCTTTCCCGGGGTGCCGCCGACCAGCGCGCTTACCGTCCAGTTGCCCGGGGCCGCGCTGCCGGAATTCTCATTCCGCTTGGCGAGCGAAACGCCGCCGCCATCCGCGCCCACGGGCCAGTCGCCATCGACGCCGTAGGTCACCTCGTCCATGAGGCGCTGCGAATTGTTCAGGAGCTGCAGCGTTTCGCCGGAGTTCGCGAGCCGGCCCTGGAACGGCCCGAGCACATTGGTCAGGCCGGTGGCCGCCCTGAGGTCGGCCGGAGAGAGGGCCACCACGAGATACCCGCCACCGGGGATGACCGTGCGCTCGGGAAACGTGAAACTGACGCCACCGGCCAGTGACCAGCCGGACAGGTCCACGTTCACGGCCATCTGGTTGTGCAACTCCAGCCACTCGGACGCAGGTTCGTTGGTCTGCGGGTGGTACATGATCTCGTTGAAGACCACCACGCTGTCCGCCTGGACCGACCCGAAGCCGCCGGCCAGGAAGGTGAGGGCCAAAAAACAGGCGCTGGCCCGTGTGGGCCACGCCAGAGCACGCCGGATTCCCGGCCAAACACCAAAAAGCATGCCGCAACATGCTGGATTCCGGACAAAAGAGAAGCCGGGGATTGCCCCCCGGCTTCTTTGGTAAACGGTTGCGGTTACCCGTTTAAGCTCCGGGCGCCACTGACACCGCGCCCGGCTCAGATCGGGAGCGACCACCGAGGCGTCGCCGCACGGCCCGGGCGTAGTACGCGATCGGCAAAATGGAAAGCACGGCGCTCACGCTGAAAATGATCATCTGGCTCCGCGCCGCGTGCGGGTCGGCGAGGCTCTGCCGGGCCACGGCATCGTTCGCATGCTGGGCGAAAGCGAGGGGGCCTTCCGCCGCGATCCGGGCAATGGAGAAGCCGGAGCCGGCGGCCGTGCTCCAGCCCAGCGCGGAGAGCCACGCATAGGCCTTCACTCCGACAGCCATGCAGCCGAACCCAATCAGCCCGACCGCCACCGTTCCCAGCGAGAACAGACCCACGCTGAGCGAGCCGAGCGAAATCAAGCCGATCGAAACCACCCCGACGCTGACCGGTGCCACCGCCAGGCCGCCCCACGCGACCAACAGCCCGTACGCGCGATCCCCGCCCGCGAACCAGCCAAACACCGGGGGATCGCCCTCGTCGGGGGTGGAAAACCGCGCGTGAACCAGCGGCACGCCCAAGAAAGTCAGCCGGCTCCGGTATTCCCCGGCCGCCGAGCCAACCTGATCGCGCGCGTCCTGAAAACACTCGGGGCAGCGCCGTCGTTCCGCCGAGCGCAATACCCGCGCCGCGCGCATTACCCGCAGCAGCAGGATGGGACAACCGACCACGGACCCCAGCACGAGCGCCTGGGTGAGCCAGGCGAAGAGCGCGCGCTGATCCCACCAGTGGAACGCGGCCGCCCGCAGCAGGTACGCCACGCCCAGGAACCCCAGCACAACCAGGAACACCCCCAAGGTGGTCTTCACGACGAGGCGGCGCTCCCGGGGTGTCCGCGCCTGATCGAGGTTGGCCCGCAGCGACAGCACGGCGGAAACCACCCCGGAGGTGGAACCCAGCAGGGCCGCGAGCCCCGTGGTCTTGGCGATGAAGCTGCCATGGGCCACTGCGGCCGCGCCGATCCCCGCGCCCTTGGCCGGGGTAAGCCTCGCCGGCAGCGCCGCCATCACATTCGCGGTAAAAACGCGACCGGGTGTGCTTCGGGACAGTGCGCCTTCCACAAAGGAGAACACCCGCTCCTGCAAAATCTTGCGCCCGCGGGCCAGCCGCTGCTTGACCGCGTCCTCGGTGAGATCAAGCGCCACGGCCACGTGCTCCACCGAACGCTCCTCGCGGTAGTAGAGGACCAGCGGTTCGCGATACAGCTCGGGCACCCGCTCCAGGGCACTCCACAAGATCGCCTGTTCCTCCTTGTCCATGGCGAGATCCGGGGACGACCGGTCATCTGAAGGCACCGCTTCAGCGAGCTCAAGCTCCTCGGCCTGCCGCACCGGTTCCTGACCATCGGACCGGCGCAACCGGCAGACCTTGTAGCGCAGGATTCCGCACAGCCACGGCCGCAGTTTCTCCGGCTCACGCAGCGTGGAAAGCTGACGCCACGCGTCCAGGAACGTCTCCTGCGCCAGATCCTCACTGGCGCTCAGGCAGCCGGTCGCGGAATAGGCCAGCGAGCACAGGAGACGCTGATAGCGCTCCACAATCCGGCCGAACGCCTCGCGATCCCCGGCTAGGGACGCCGCCACCAATTCCCCGTCGGTGAGGGGCTCGATGGAACTCAGATTTGCCACGGTGGGAATCATGCTTCATTGGCCAGTGCCCGAAAAGCCCGGACCGGTGACAAGAAATTTTCAGGCCGATATCCGCCGCGCGGTTTTCAGAAATTCCGTGGCCAGTGACGTTGTGAGTGTGCCCGATCATTTGAGACCCGTACGGCTATCGTTCGAGCGCCTTCGTCCCGAAGGGACAACCGGAAATTAGCCAGACACGGAGTGTCTGGTATGGCGGCAATACAGTGCGTCCTGAAAGGACGGTGGATATGCCCCGGCAATGCCAACGGCTCCCATCGTCTCTTCAGGACGAACCTCTCCTCCGCCATCAACCAGATACCTTGTTTCTGGCTAATTTCCGGTTGTCCCTTCGGGACGAGTCATCTGTTGCGGCCACTCCTTATCGGCCCACAAGCCTTCAAAATCAGATCCTCTCACCGGCCCGGAAGAAATTTTGTCACCGGGTGCCCGGGTTCAGCCACCTACAGGCGAAATGTCCTGCTCCTACCCGACCGCGCCTCACCACGAGCCGGCGGGTTCCGGCATGACGCGACAAATGCAGCACAACCAGAGCACTTCATCATGAACGCACCACTCATTCCCTCCTCACCGAAAACCCGCCGGGCCCCGCTGGGCGCAACCTGGCTCGCCGCGCTGATCACCTTTGCCTCGATGGCGGCGACGCCCGCAGTCGCGCCGCTGTTGCTCGACGACTACTCGGATTTGAAGACCAACAGGAACGGCGTCGAACGGCTCCTGATCGACGACAAGGCGGCCGGCAGCAAGTCGCAGGCGACCCAGAAATGTGAGAACGGCGTGCTTACGGTCAAAGGCGACCTGGTGCCGGGACGTGGCGTTCCCGCGTTCATCAGCGAGGTGTCCCCCCTTTCCGCCGATGGCAAACCGAAGGACTTGTCCGGCTACGAGGGTGTCCGGCTGCGCGTCAAGGTGACCAAGGGCAGCGTGATTGTTCAGGTGGGCAGCGCCGACATCCAAAACTTTGACTACCACTCGGGCGCGCCGATCGCCGGGAAGCGGGGCGAATTCCAGGAGGTGCGCATCCCGTTCAAGGAAATGAAGCGCGCGTGGTCGGAGCAGACCGCGCTCAACCTGAAATCCATCACCAGCGTCAACCTGGTCTCGTTCGGCGTGGCCAAGGATTCGTTCGAGTACGCCGTGGATGAAATCGGCTTCTACTGACCGCTGTTGCTCCCCGCCGTGATCCCTATGAATCCATCCCTTGCCCCAATCCCTTCGGTCGCTTCGCCCGGCACAGCCAGCTCCCGCCTGGACTATCTCGATGCGACCCGGGCCTTCGCGCTCGTGCTCGGCATCGTGTTCCACGCGTGCCTGTCTTTTATGCCGGTCTTCATGGGCTGGGCCGTTCAGGACGTCTCGACCAGCCCCTTGGTGTCGGTGTTCATGACGGTCAGCCACTCGTTCCGAATGGCCACGTTCTTCCTGCTGGCGGGCTTCCTCAGCCACCTGACCTTTCACCGCAAGGGCGCGGCCGACTTCGTGCGCTCCCGCCTGCTGCGGATCGGGGTGCCGTTTGTCGTGGGCTGGTTCATCCTGCACCCGCTGGTCGTGTCGGGCTGGATCATGGGTTCGGCCAGTCTCAGGGGCCCCGTCGATATCCTGGCCGGTCTGCGGGGCGGCTTCCAAAGCCTCTCCATCCTTCCCCAGGGGCTCTTTGCCGGCTCGCATCTCTGGTTCCTCTACTACCTGGCGCTGATCACCGCTCTGACGCTCGTCGTGCGGGCATTGCTCCGGGCCACCGGCCCGGGAAACACCGCAGTGCTTCGCTGGGCTGATGCATTGGTCACGTGGCTGGCACAATCGCCGGTCTCCCCGGTGCTGCTCGCGTTGCCAACGGCGGCGGCACTCTGGTTCATGCGGTTCTGGGGCATGGATACGCCCGACCAGTCGCTGGTCCCGCAACTTCCGCCGCTCGCCATCTACGGCGGCTTCTTCCTCCTGGGCTGGCTGTTGCACCGGCAGGGCGAACTGATTTCGCAGCTCACGCGGCTCACGCTGCCCCGCTGGATCATGGCCGGCCTGGGCATCGCCGCCGTGCTGCTGCTGAGCGACCTTCAGGGCGACCCGGGCCATCCCCATTACCTGGCGGCGCATGTGGCCCATGCCCTGGGCTACGGCCTGATCATGTGGTCGCTCGCGTTTCTGACCATCGGCGTCTTCCGGAAACTGTTCGCCCGGCCCAATGCGTTCGTGCGCTACGTCGCCGACTCCTCCTACTGGATGTACCTGTTCCACCTGCCGGTCGTGATCTGGCTTCAGGTGGCGGTCGCGGAGGTGCCGCTGCACTGGTCGCTCAAGCTCGCTTTCATCACTCTCAGCACCATCGGCCTCGCGCTGCTGACCTACGACCTTTTCGTGCGCTCGACCTTCATCGGCTGGGTTCTGAACGGCCGTCGCCGGGAGCGCGTCATTGCACCGTGGCTGCGCACCCGCGTCGGTCGACTGTGGAATGGCAAGACCTCAAGTGCCTTGAAGCCCGGGACCGTGGGTTGAACGCGATCACTCGCGGCTTCGCGGCAAAAGAGAAGCCGGGGATTGCTCCCCGGCTTCTTTGGTAAACGGTTGCGGTTGCCCGCTGAAGCTCCTGGCCGGCTTACGGGCTCAGGATGCGGAAGAACTGCGTCGGGCCGGCGGGCACCGCGTACGGGCTCGTCGCCGCAGGCAAGTCCGTCCACGGGCCGGTCACAGACGGCGCCGACTGCAATGTCTGGCAGGGGCTGGCGTTGCTCCAGGAGACAGTGACGTTCCCGCCGGTGGCGGTGACCGACAGCTTCGGATCGAGGTTGAGGTACGCTTTCAGATCCACGCGGAGACCGGTGGGTGACGAAGAGGTGCCATCGTTGTTCACCACGAAGTCCAAGGTGTTCTTTCCGGGGAGGAACCCGCCGGTGATCTTGAACGGGGTGAAATTGGCGAACTCCACCGTGTTGACCAGGCCCAGGCTGACGCCGTTGAGCAGGATGTCGGTGCCGCCGTTATCGGTGGCCCAGCCGCCGACGATCTGGAACGTGCTCGCGTCGATGCCGGTGAGGTCAAACGCGGTGGTATAGGTATAGGAACCGCCGGCGTTGCCGGACGTCTGGTCATCCAGCGGGGCGATCCACTTGGAGTTCGGGCCGCTCGCCACCCAGGGGCCGATCGGGAACTGGCCGTCGATCACGACGAAGGCGTCGGGACCGGGGTAGGATTCGTCCGCGCTGGCAGACAGGATGTAGTGCGGATCGGTGCTGCTGTTGTCCAGCAACACGCCGTTGGTATCCACACCGGTGCCAAACACGATGCCGGTGAGGGGCTGCAGCGAGACGCAGACGCTGGCCGCATCGGTCGTGGCGGTGCCCGCTGGATTGGTCACGCTGAGGGCGTAGATGCCGGAGACCGCCGAAGTCACGTTGGTGAACGTGAGCGTGAGGTTGGTCGCACCCTGGACCGGCTGGCCATTCTTGAACCACTGGTAGGTCAGGGGGGCGGAACCCTTCGCGCTGGCGCTGAGGCTGACCGTGTCCCCGACCGCAACCTGCTGGCTGACCGGCGAGCTCAGGATGCTCGGTGCGACGCCCGGCGGGATGCGCAGGTTGGTCAGCGTGTATTCCACGCGGATGCCGGCCGGGCCGGCGGGCGGGGCGTTGTTCATCACGAAGTCGATCGTGTTGGTGCCCTGCTTGAACGTGGCGTTGGTGGTCGCCAGCGTGAACGTGGTCCACGCGGTGAACGAGCTGCTCAACGGAACGTTGGTGACAGAAATGCCGTTGACGAGGACGTCCACACCGGTGTTGTCGGTGAGCCAGCGGCCCACGATGATGACGGTGGAAGGATCCTTGTCGCCCACGTTGAACATCGTGCGGTAGGTGTAGTTGCCCGGCAGGTTGCCATTGTTCGCGTCGGCGCGCGGCCCGATCCACTTGGAATCGGGAGTGGTTGCCAGCCAGGGCCCGATCGGGAACGCATTGTCGTTGATCACGAACGACTGGGGTCCGGCAAAGGCCGGGTCATCGCTCTGGATGAGGGTGTAGTGCGGATCGGCCGCGGCATTGGCCAGCAGCGTGCGGTGATCATCCACACCCGTGTTGTACAGGTCCGCGATGGGCTCGAACACCGTGAGGTGCGCCGAGGCCGAGGTGACCGTGCCGGCGCCGTTGGTGACGCGGACGGAGTAATCGGTGTCGTCCGGCTTCTGCACGCCGGTCAGCACGAGGGTGGCGTCGGTCTGGCCGTCGATGGGGGTGCCGTTCTTCAGCCAGACGTAGCTCAGGGGCAGGCTGCCGATGGCGTGGGCGGTGAAGGTTGCGGAACCACCCACCGAGGTGGAGGCGGGGCTGGGATCGGTCGTGACCACCGGCGCGGTGCCGGCCGGAATGGCCACAAGGGCGACGTTGTCCACGAGGGCGGTGGTGTCGCCGCCCAGCGGGTTGCTCTTCACGAACTCCAGCAGCTGCGTCGTGTCCGTGGCGGCAAACACATCGCTGTAGATCTCGTGATACGGATTGGCGCCACCAACCGAAGTTACCACATGCGCCGGAACGACCGTGTTACCGGCGATCCTTGCCGCGAGGTACGGGAGGTTTCCGCCGCGCGCATTCTCATAATAGTGCAGATAGTACTGCGCATTCGGGGTCAGTCCGGCCACGGTCTGGCTCAGCACGCCATCGCCCTGCATGAAGGCGACCTGGCTGCCGTTCGGGATCGTGCCATTGTCCGCAAACGGGCTGCCACCGCCCGGATTGATGCCGTGATTCGGCAGGGAGTCCCAGCCCGTGATCGGGCCGTTGCCGCTCACATAGCCGGGGAAGGTCGTGAAGGTGTCCGCCTCGAAGCTCGGATTGACCATGGCCAGCCCGATCGTGAGCGTGGCCACCTTGCTGGGCACCGAACCCAGCGGGTTGGTCACGATCACGTCATAATTGCCCGCATCCGTCGTGGCGACAGCCGGAATGGTGTACGTGGCATTCGTGGCCCCGTCGATGGGGTTGCCCTTGTAACGCCACGCGTAGGTCGCGGTCGGGATGGCCGTGGCACTCACGGAGAAGGTCACCGCAATGCCCTCGGACACCGTGGTGCTGGCGGGATCCTGGGTGATGGTCGGGGCCACATTGCGGCTGACCGCCTCGCGGTTGCTGAAGCCGTACGTGTGGATGCTCTGGCCGGTGTTGTCGAGCGGCGCGTACTGGATGGTCACCGTGCCGGTGGAATCGGCGGTGTAGCTGTAGGTGATGCGCTGGCCGGCGTTGTTGCCCAGCGCGTCCTGGTTGATGGTCAGCCGGTCGCCGCCCACGTTGAAGGTGGCCCAACGGGCTGTTTCATCCGGCGTCTCCCAGCCGAAGGTGTAAATCGTTGCCACATAGTCGCGCCCCGCGACCAGCCCCTTGATCGTGATGGCCTGGTTGTTGCCGGTTGTCACCGTGCCGCCATAGACGAAATCCGTGGCCAGCGCGGCGCTGGCATCCGTCCCGGCCGTGATGTCGTTGTTGTCGCCGTTGAAAACATTCCCCAGCAACGTCGTGGAAAACGAACCCACCACGGCGGGGTTGCCGCCTCCGACGCCCGTGAACGTGATCCCATTGATCACCGGGCTGGCCCCGCTCCCGAAGTTGTAGGCGTGGGTGTAGAAGAAGTTGGCGTCCACCCCGGAGTCCGCGTCGCCGGTCCAGGCGGCGGTGGCCCAGCGGTTACTGCTGGGTGCGATCGCGAAATCATCGACCAGCAGGGTGCTTGAAGTGTCACCGTCGTTTGGGGCGGCGTCATTCGTCAGGGCGAGCGTCTGCGAGGCCGCGGCGGCGGTGAATTCCGTCGCGAGGTAGGTGTACGGCGAGCCGGCCCCGGATGGGTGAATCTGCACGAACAGGATTTCCTGCCCGTCAATCGCCACGTGCACATTCGGCGTCTGGTTGGTGGAGGCGTTGGCGCGGAAGGTCAGTTTGTACTTCGTGCCCACGGTGAGCCCGCTGATCGTGCTGGAGAGCGCGGAGGCACCATCCGCTGTGGACTCGAGGAAAGCCACATTCTTGCCGTTCGGAATCGTGCCGTTGTTCGCAAAGACATTGTCGGTCGCCGGGTTGAGACCCGCATGCCCGGGGAGGGTGGCGGTCCAGCCGGTGATGGCGGCGTTACCGGCAACGTAACCCGGAGACACGGTGAAGGTGTCCGTTTCGAAGCTCGGATTGGGAATGGTTTGGCCCTGGGCAGCCAGGCTGAAGGCGCCGCCAAAGCGACTGCCAGCCCGAGTTTGGCGCCGTAGGACGGCGAGGTGTGTTTATTGGGGGGATTCATGCGTGCACGATTTTTTCTGCGTTTCCGCGCTTAGCGATGTGGAAGGTTTTGAATCTTAACGAGTAAGGCGGAAAGTCAATCTTGGGATGGCCAAAGCATCCACCACGACATATCTCTTTTGCACCCGCAGCCCCGGCTTTCGGCGGGCGGCGAGTCGCGAGTCGGTCAAGGTGGCTCCCCCTGTTTTCTTCTCCCTCCGAGCACAAAAGACTTGAGTAAGCCGCCAGGTGGGCTTAATCGCAAATGACTTGCAGAACAAGTTGCCCAACTCTCGACGGCACCCCGCTTATGCGGTGATCGTCGGGCTGCTGTGTGCGCTGGTGCTGTTGTGTGGCAGTTTGGCCGCAAACGAGGAATGGCATTACTGGTTCCACAGTCATGCCGATGGCGGTGACGAGAGCTCTTGCGCCGTCTGTCTGTTCGCTTCGGGCGGCCTTGACCAGTCGCCTTGTGAGCCGCCGCGCTTCACGATTCCCGTCGGTGTGGTGATGGAGCTGCCCGCTCCGCCTGCCCCCTTTCTCCCCATAGGATTCCGCCACGACTTCCAAGGTCGGGGCCCGCCGTCTCTGGTCGGCTGATCGTCTCGCCGGATCTTCACTCGCAAGCACCTGCTTGCGTCTTTTCTGCGGCTCCTCGCCCACCTTCCAATGCTGGGGTGCGGGCGGAGCCGTCAAACCGCAGCAAGTTTTCATCCCGTCCTTTCTTCCCATGAATTTCCGTCCCCACCGCTTCATTCCCCGTTCCCTGTCTGTTTCGCTTCGTCCCGTCATTCCGCTGGTCCTCGGCCTCCGTGGTTTCGCCCAGCAAGCCACGCCGGTCGCATCCACCAATGTCGTCACGATGGAAAAGACCACCGTCGTCGGCCATCTGGACGAGGCGCGTGAACAGATCGTGCCCAGCCTGGGTGCGACCGCCTATCTCATCACCAGCGACCAGATTGCCAACCAGTCGCAGGGACCCAACTCGCCGTTCAACCAGGTGATCCTCCGCGCACCGGGCGTGGCGCAGGATTCGGCGGCCAACGGCGGCCTCCACGTCCGCGGCGAGCACGCCAACCTGCAATACCGCATCAACGACGTGCTGCTGCCCGAGGGCATCTCCGGCTTTGGCCAGGAACTGGACGCGCGGTTCGTGGACACGGTGCAGCTCGTCACCGGCTCGTTGCCCGCGCAATACGGCTTCCGCACCGCAGGTGTGGTGGACATCCACACCAAGAGCGGTGCGTTCGTGAACGGCGGCGAGGCGCAGATGTATGGCGGCAGTTTTGACACCCTGCGCCCCAGTTTTGAGTATGGCAGCGGTGCCGGGAAACTGAACGTGTTCGTCAACGGAAGCTACAGCCACAATGGCATCGGCATCGAAAATCCGACGTCCAGCTACGACGCGCTCCATGACATCACGGACCAGTACAGGCTGTTCTCCTATTTGTCCTATGTCCTGGACGACACGAGCCGCCTCAGTTTCATCGGCAGTGCGTCGTATGCCACCTTCCAGGTGCCCAACACGCCTGGGCTGGAGGCCGATCCGGCCAATCATTCCGCGCCGGGCGGCGACCCGTGGTTGCCCGGCTCATTTGCCTCCAGCGGGCTGAATGAGCGTCAGCAGGAGCAGAACTATTATGGCGTCGTCACCTACCAGAAGTCGGTGGGCGATCTGAATTTTCAGGTCTCGGCGTTTGGTCGCAACAGCGCCGCTCACTTCCTGCCGGACCCGGTCGGCGACCTCTACTTCGACGGCGTGGCCAGCGACGTGAACCGCAAACTTTATTCCGGCGGGCTGCAAGCCGACAGCAGCTACCAGCTGGGCGAGACGCATACCGTCCGTTTCGGCGGATCCCTGCTCAAGGAGTCCGTGTCTGCCGACGCGACCGTGGCGGTGTTTCCGCTGGATCCCAATGGCAACCCCAACGGCCCGCCGCAGAGCATCGTGGACAACCACACGCTCCACGGCCTCTTTGCCGGGGTATATTTGCAGGACGAATGGAAGCTCCTGCCCAGGCTCACCCTCAACTACGGCGCGCGCTTCGACGTGTTTTCCTCCTCGTTCGACCACGAAAACCAGCTCAGTCCGCGCCTCAATCTGATTTACGAGGCCACCGACCGGACCACGCTCCACGCCGGCTACGCCCGCTACTTCACGCCGCCGCCGGTGGAATTTGTGTCGGGTGGCAGCCTGGCCAAATTCGACCACACCTCGAATGCCGCCGTCACCGATCAGTCCGGCCCGGTCAAGGCCGAGCGTTCCAATTACTTCGACATCGGCCTCAGCCACAAACTCGCGCCCGGATTGCAAGTGGGCGTGGACGGCTATTACAAGCAGGCCAAAAACCAGCTGGATGACGGCCTGTTCGGGCAGACGCTCATCCTCTCCGCCTTCAACTACGCCAGGGGTGAGATTTACGGCGTGGAATTCACCACCTCCTACGCGTCCGGCGGCTTCTCCATCTACGCCAACGTGGCCTGGTCGGTCGCGCGCGGCGAGGATTGGAACTCCGCGCAATTCCTCTTCGGCGATCCCAACGATCCGAACTCCGACATCAGCTATGTGAAAAATCATTGGATTGCCCTCGATCACGACCAGCGGGTCAGCGGTTCCTTCGGCGCGGCCTATACCTGGACTGAATCCGCCCACACCTCCACGCGCGTCTATGCGGATGCGCTCTACGGCAGCGGCCTGCGTACCGACGCGACCGACAGCCTGGGCAATACCATTCCCAACGGCGGAACCGTACCGGCCTATTATTCAGTGAACCTCGGGGTGGAACAGGCCTTTAAGCTCGGCGCCAGGCGCATCCTGAAAGCCCGGCTGGATGTGGTGAACCTGACCGACAATGTCTACCAGCTCCGGGACGGTGGCGGCGTTGGCGTCAACGCCGCGCAATACGGCATGCGCCGCTCCCTTTTCGGCTCCCTGAGTTATGCGTTCTGAGGCCCTGACTTTCACTCCGCGCTCCCCGCTCCCCGCTCCGCGCTTGGAAGGCGGTCATTTTGCAATTGAGCGGGCTGCCGGCGCGCGGAACCCTCTCGTCGGCTATGGAACTTTCCGTCTCGAAACGGCTGCATGCTCGTCTGTTGCTGGGGATGGCCACGCTTGCCCTCGCCCTGGCCGGCTGTGCCACGGGCCCGACTTCCGATCCGGCCCATGTGGATGCCAAGACGGAGAAGCCGCTGCCCTGGCCACACGGCGTCATCCCCTACGACCTTTCGAAGCTCACCGACGACCAGGCGGCAACCGTGAAACAGGCGATGCAGCTCTGGGAGGCGACCGGCGCGAACGTCCGGTTCATCCCCCACACCGCCGAGCCGGAATACGTCTATTTCACGGGCAAAACGGATGCGGGCAACAACACGACCTTCAACGGCTACCGCAAAGGAACCCGGCAGGACGTGAACATCACGGCCTTCTGGTGGAAGCAGGGCCCGTGGATGCCGGCCCATGAGCTGGGCCACGTGCTGGGCTTCTTCCACGAGCACCAGCGCTGGGACCGCGACCGCTACCTCACGGTCCACTACGAACACATCAAGCCGGGCCGCGAATCCGATTACGACTGGGTGCCCAAAAGCCAATGGATCGTCGTGACGCCGGGTTACGACTACCGCTCGATCATGCACTATCGGACCTGCTGGGCCTCCCAATGCGAATCCGAGTGCAAGGACGGCCTCGGCACCAGCCCCTGCGCCGTGCTGGACCTCGTGGGCACGGAATACGACGGCGTGATCGGCCAATGGGGCGCCAACCAGATCAGCGACGGCGACGCGAAGAAACTGCGGCTGGTTTATGGGATCCGGCCAGCACCGAAGACTCCCCCACCGGGCGGACTCTGAACCACGGATTTCTCGGACTTCACGGATGGCATCCGGCAGGAATGCTATTCTTGCGCTGGGCGCATCTTTTCATCGTGGTTGGCTTCGAGCATCAGGATACGCACGCAGTCGGG
>CAIXUG010000005.1 GCA_903922605.1 uncultured Verrucomicrobiota bacterium | reverse complement strand
TTCCCGCCGTCCACTTCACGCAGCATCCGGATCTTCTCCTCAGTCGTGTGTCGCTTCCCTTTCATGGTCTGGCCTTTCTTCGTTGCCCAGACTCTCACTCCTCCTGGCTCAGTTTGGCGAGGTCAGGTCAGTCCCTGTGCCAACCAACCTTCCTGCTCTTGCTCATACTCTTGCTCCTGCTCTTCCCAACGCAGAAAAACCGTCAAAAAAAGCGGAGTAAGAGCATGAGCAAGAGCAAGAGGAGGCTGGTCATTTGCCCACCGGGCCGAGTACCCGAGTACTGCTCCGGAGCTCGGCTTGGCAAACCATCACCAGATTTGACAGCGCGGCCTCGGGCCTCTTGTTTCCTACTGATGTCACGCTTCGCCGCCCTGCTCGTCCTTGCCTGCCTGCTGGGAACGCGGCTCCCCCTCCAGGCCGCCGATACCAACGCGCCGGTCCGCAAATCCGTGGTGATTCTCGGCGACAGCCTGGCGGCCGGTTACGGCGTGGATCCCAGTGAGGCGTTTCCGGCGCTATTGCAGAAGCGCGTGGATGCCGCCGGCCTGCCCTTCACCGTCGTCAATGCCGGCGTCAGCGGCGACACCACGGCCGGCGGCCTGCGCCGGATGGACTGGCTGCTGAAGCGCCCGGTGGATGTGCTCGTGCTCGAACTAGGCGGCAATGACGGCCTGCGCGGCCTTTCCCTGACCCAGACCCGCTCCAATCTCGTGGCGATCATCCACAAGGCCCGGGCCAAGAATCCCGACACGCAGGTCGTGCTCGTCGGCATGCAGATTCCGACCAACATGGGCCCGGATTACGCCGGCGGGTTCCGCGCGATCTATCCCGAGCTGGCCAAGTCGGAGCAAACCTTGCTGATTCCTTTCCTGCTGGAAGGGGTTGGCGGCATCGCGGAGCTGAACCAGGCCGACCAGATTCATCCCACTCCCAAAGGGCACGAGCGCGTCGCCAGCAACGTGTGGGAGGTGCTGGGGCCGGCCTTGCAGAAGGCCGGCGCTCCATAAAATGCTGGCCATACCAAATTTAGGGCAAGAATCGGCGCTTGAATCCGGCGGCATCTCGGAGCAGGAATGCCGCTGCCGGGCTGCCCAACCCCGTCACGCAACACTGCTGTAACATGCCTATCCATTCTTTCCGCCGCCCTTTCCGTTCCGAAAGACGGGCGGCGTTCACGCTGATCGAACTGCTCGTGGTGATCGCCATCATCGCCATTCTCGCCGGCATGCTGCTCCCCGCCCTGGCCAAGGCGAAGACCAAGGCCCAGGGCATACTGTGCATGAGCAACCACAAGCAGCTCCTGCTGGGCTGGATCCTCTATACCGGGGACAACAATGACCGGCTGCTGTATGCCTATGCCGACGAGGCCGATCCCAATACCTCCGACGGGGCGTGGGTCCAGGGCATCCTGGACTGGGGGAACCCCAGCGCAGAAGATAACTGGAGCACCAACCGGCTGATGCAAAGCCCGCTTTGGAAGTACACCGGGCAGAGCGTTGGCATCTGGAAATGCCCCGCGGACCGGAGCACGGGCATCAACAAGCTCAAAAACACCGTGCCGCGCATTCGCAGCATGTCCATGAGCATCTGGACCGGCGGCCATAATGGCACTGACGGTGGCTGGGGACCCAAGTGGAACGTCTTCACCAAAGGGTCCTCCTTCGTCGATCCCGGCGCGTCCATGACCTATGTGTTGCTGGATGAACGGGAGGACAGCATCAACGACGGCTTCTTCGTCGTCTCCATGGACGGCTCACCCTACGGGGCCGACGGCAAAGCCAGCAGCAGCACCCTCTATGATTTCCCGGCCAGCTACCATAATCGCGCCGGCGGATTCTCCTTCGCCGATGGTCATTCCGAAATCCACCGCTGGACGGACAGCCGGACCATGCCGCCGATCAAAAAGGGCGTGACACCGGCGGCCAGCTCGGCCACCGACAACAAAGATCACCGGTGGATGCAGGAGCACTCTACCCGGCTGAAACAATAGTCCACCGGGCTGACCGGACAAATCCTCTTCAGTGCGCCGGGGGCGGTGGCACGGCGCCCGGCTTGTTTTTCTTCCACGGCTGATCGGGGAACTTCTCCGGCAGCTTCATCGGCGTCAGTTTCGGCTGGGCCATCTGCAGTTCCGAGTCGGCCGGTGGCGTACCAGCCGCCGGGGCGGCCATGTTCTCCTTCCAGCCCGCGATGCGGGCCTGGAGGCCGTGCTTCTCGGCGGTCTGCTTGTCGCCCGACTTCATGTAGAAGAGCGACAGGTTGGTATGCACGAGCTGCTCGTTGGGCTTCAGCTTCTCGGCCTTGTGCCCTTCGGCGATGGCCGTCGGATAGTCCCCCTGCCGGTAATGGCACATCGCCACGGCGAGCTGCGCGTCGAAGTTCCCCGGCTCTTCCGCAAGGATGCGCCGGAGCTTGCCGAGCGCCATCGCGTAGTCGCCGGTCGAATAGTCGAACATCGCGTCGTCGTAGAGCTCCTGGTGGGACATGGTCATTGACGGATGTAGCCTCGTCGGGATGCTCCCCTTCCGCAAGACGGCAACACGAGACCCGCAGACATGCCCGACGAACTGAAACTGATCTCCACCGATTTCGACGGAACCATCCACACCGATTTCGGCGATGCACCCGTGCCGCTGGCCTTGCAGGACAAGCTGGCCGACCTCCAGGCCCGGGGCGTCCTCTGGGTCATCAACACCGGCCGCGATCTGGCCAGTCTCATGGAGAGCATCGGTCGCGCCCACCTGCGGGTGCTGCCCGACTATGTGGTCACGGTCGAGCGGGAGATTCACCGGCACGTCGGCGGTCACTACGAGCCGCTCGAACCGTGGAACAGCAACTGCCATCACGATCACACCCGCGCGTTCGGCGACTCCGCCGAGGATCTTCACGAGCTGATGGCCGGCCTCGAGACCCGCTACGACGCCAATTTCTACGCCGACCACTGGTCCCCGCTCTGCGCGATCGCGCGCTCCAACGCCCAGATGGATTCCATCCAGGCCGAGCTGGAAACCTTCTGCAAAACCACGCCCCTGCTGGTGCCGGTGCGCAACGACGTCTATGTGCGCCTGAGCCACCGTGGTTACAGCAAGGGCACCGCCCTGCGGGAAATCCAGCGCCTGACCGGCCTGACGCCGGCGCACACACTGGCCGCCGGCGATCATCTGAACGACCTGCCCATGCTGCTGCCCGAGGTGGCGCGCTGGCTGGTCACCCCCGCCAATGGCCTGCCTCCGGTGAAGGCCCAGGTGGCCGCTCACGGTGGCTACCTGGCCCTGCGGACCTGCGGCGACGGTATACTCGAAGCTCTGAACCGGATGGAAGAGTAGGGGAAATTTACGATTTAAGATTTACGATTTACGATCGCGGAGGGATCTCCCAGCTCCCAGCTCCTGACTCCTGTCTCCCGACCGCAAGGTCGCTCCTGTCTCCTGTCTCCTCTCCCCGTGAAATTTCTCGGCCGCTCTGGCGCGGCGAAGATTCTCCCGTGATACTGCGGGCGGCCGCAGGCCACTGACTCATCAATGCTCACGATTCGCGATCTCAAGATGTCCCTGGGTGGACGCACGCTCTTCGAAAACGCCTCCATGCAGGTGAACTACGGAGACCGCGTGGCCCTGGTCGGTCCCAATGGAGCCGGCAAATCCACGCTGTTCTCGATCATCCTCAAGGTGAACGAGGCCGATGAGGGCACCGTCGAGCGCGACATCTGGACCATGGTGGGCTTCCTGCCACAGGAAGCCGAGGCGCTGGGCGAGGAGACGGTTCTGGAAGTCGCCACCGGGCGCGTGGACCTGCTGCCCAAGCTGGAGAAGCGCCTGCATGAGCTGGAAGCCGCCGGCGCGGTGGATGGCGCGGAATACATGGAGGCCCACGCCAAGCACGACGCCCTGAACGACCCGCAGGTCGAGGCCAAGGCGAAGAAGATGCTCGTCGGCCTCGGCTACAAGGAGAAGGACTTCCAGCGTCCCGCCCGCGAGATGAGCGGCGGCTGGATCATGCGCGCCCACCTGGCCCGGCTGCTGGTGATGGAACCGGACCTCCTGCTGCTGGACGAGCCGACCAACCACCTCGACCTGCTCTCGCTGCTCTGGTTGCAGAACTACCTCGCGAACTATTCCGGCGCGGTGCTCATGATCTCGCACGACCGCCAGTTCATGGACGAGGTCGTGACGCAGGTGTACGACATCGCCGACAAGAAGCTCATCGCCTATACCGGCAACTATTCGGACTTCCTGAAGCAGCGCGAGGAGCGCTACGAGCAGCAGGTCGCGGCGTACAAAAACCAGCAGAAGGAAATCCAGGCGCTCCAGGAATTTGCCGACCGCTTCCGCGCCGTGCCTTCCAAGGCCTCGCAGGCGATGAGCAAGCTCAAGCAGATCGAGCGCATGGAGCTGATCGAGAAGCCCCAGGCTCCGCGCAAGCCCTTCCGCTTCCAGATTCCGCCGCCGCCCCGGGGCGGCCAGCGCGCCATTTCGCTGGATGGCATCCACATGGCCTACGGCTCGAACAAAGTTTACACCGGGCTGGACCTCACCATCGAGCGCGGCGAACGCACCGTGCTGGTGGGGCCGAACGGCGCCGGCAAATCCACGCTGCTGAAAATTCTCGCCGGCGTGGTCCCGATCCAGCAGGGCGTGGTCAACCTCGGGCACAACGCCAAGCTCGGCTACTTCAGCCAGCACCGCGCCGACACGCTCGACCTGAACAAGACCGTGCTGGAAGAGGTGCTCGCCAGCGCGCCCGGCCTGCGTGAGGACGAGGTCCGGGGCATCCTCGGCTCGTTCATGTTCCGCAAGGAGGACGTGTATAAGCTGACCGGCATCCTAAGCGGCGGCGAGAAGAGCCGGCTCAACCTCGTCAAATTCCTGGTCGATCCGCCCAACCTGCTGCTCATGGACGAGCCGACGACCCACCTCGACATCACCACGGTCGAGTCGCTCACGCTCGCGCTCGAGCGCTACGAGGGCACGCTGGTGTTCATCTCGCACGACGTGCATTTCATCCGCTCGCTCGCCACCAAGGTGCTGCACGTGAACAACGGCACGGTGGCGTCGTATCCCGGCAGCTACGATTACTTCCTCGAGAAGACCGGCGCGGCGGATGACGCCCGCGCGGCGCTCACGGCCGGCTGATCCCCGCAAATGGGTGTGAATAACACCTGCCGGCCATCCCTTGAACTTTCCCTCCCGGCGGGCAACAACCCCGTCCCATAAATCTTTCGCTCTGACCGTATCCGCATGAAATCCAAAGGACTCAACGAAGCCCAGTTTCTCGCCCTGCTCCAGAAGGTGCTGCCCAAGGCCACCTCGGATCCACGGCTCTCCACCTCCATTTACGAACACGTAGCGGAGGAACTCCGCCTGCTCAACAGTGTGAAGTCCTTCGAGAAGTACTGCGCTGAGGGTTCCCTGCCCGACCTGGAACCCGCCACGATCGCGGAATACCAGAGTACGCTGGCCACCAACTTTGGTGCGGAAAACGTCACGGTCACACCCACGGAAAAGGGCGATGCGGTGGAGGTCGAAATCTCCCTGCCCGACGAGCGGAAGATCAACAACCGCATCCGCGTGGTGCCGCCCGGCGAGGAAGAGTCGGAAGAGCTCAAGGCGAAGTTCGTGCCCTTCCCCGTCGCCCTGCCGTCCGACCCCGAGCTGCTCTGGGTGCTGGCCCGCCGGGAAGACCTCGGCCCGGATGAGGCCGCGATCGCGCTGACCAACGCCGAGGAGGAATTCTGGGAATCCAAGGCAGGCCAGAAGCTCCAGCGCGACCGGGTGGAGAAGTCGTTCCCTGAATTCATCGCCCGTGTACCCGCGGGCGCCCTCGCGGAGCGCGGCCTGAAGCGCCACTACAAGGAACCGGAACCGCGCAAGACCCTGCACCGGCTCGGAAATGGCGAGCCGGCCACGCTGACCGTCCAGGCCGCGTAATCACCGACGGCCGGTTTCGCAATCCTAATCTTAATCTTACTCGTAATCGTAATCGCTGCGTTTCCGGTGATTACGAGGAAGAGTAAGAAGAGAAGGGATTGAGGCACGCGCTTGGCGATGCCCGTTGCCCTACGCGGGCCTTTCCACCCACACTGCCGGACCGTTCGAATGAAAAACGTCGTCCTTCTCGGCAGCACCGGCTCCATCGGCACCAGCACGCTCAAGGTCGTGGAAGACCAGCCCGACCGCCTAAAGCTCGTGGGCCTCGCGGCGGGCAGCAATGCCGACCTGCTCGTCGAGCAGGCCAAGAAGCACCATCCGGCGGCGGTCTGCATCAGCGATCCCGCGAAGGCGTTGAACGTGCAGGAACGGCTCGGCCCTGGGCCCCGGGTTTACTCCGGGCCCAGCGGCCTCGTGAAGCTCGCGACCCTGCCCGAGGCGGACATTGTGCTCATCGCCATTGTCGGCACGGCCGGTCTGGAACCGGCCCTGGCCGCCATCAACGCTGGCAAGGACATCGCGGTGGCTTCGAAGGAAATCTTGGTGATGGCCGGCGAGCTCGTCATGCGCGAGGCCAAGGCGCGTGGAGTGCGCGTGCTGGCGGTGGACAGCGAGCATTCGGCCATTTTCCAGTGCCTGGAGGGCAAGCCCGCCTCCTCGGTGCGGAACCTCTGGCTCACGGCCTCCGGCGGGCCGTTCCGCGACGCGACCAAATGGCCGGCGGAATCCTTCCGCGCCATCACCGTGGAACAGGCGCTGAAGCACCCCTCCTGGGTGATGGGCCGCAAGATCACGATTGATTCCGCCACGCTCTTCAACAAGGGCCTGGAGATGATCGAGGCCCGCTGGCTGTTCAACATCGAGATGGCCCGCGTGAAGGTCGTCGTGCATCCGCAGAGCGTGGTACACTCGATGGTGGAGTTTGTGGACGGCTCCATCATCGCGCAGCTCTCCACCCCGGACATGTGCCTGCCGATCCAGATCGCGCTCTGCCATCCGGAGCGGGTCACCAGCGACCGGGTGCAGACCAATCTCGCCCACATCGGTTCGCTCACCTTCGAGGAGCCGGACACGGAACGGTTCGAATCGCTCAAGCTCGCCCGCCATGCCGGCGAGGTGGGCGGCACGCTGCCGGCGGTCTTCAACGCCGCGAACGAGGTGGCCGTGGACCGCTTCTGCAACCGGCAGGTCAGCTTCAGCGCCATCACCGAGATCGTCGCCCGCGTGATGGCGGCGCATCAGGTCGTGCAACGGCCGACGCTGAACCAGATCATGCTCGCCGACCGCTGGGCCCGGCAGGCCGCGTGAAGATGGTCTGGCGCAACTGAAGCGCGGTACACGAGGGAATAGCCCAGCACTTCAGTGCCGGGTTTACAGACATCCCACGGGCAAGTCCCGCAGGGACGGCAGAACACCCCTTCCGTCCCTCATGGGACTTACTCCGGAACGCCGTATCCACCCAGCCATGAATGGTTGGGCTATTTTCGGGAAAACTCGACGCACGGTTTCGTGCGCGACGATCAATGGTCAAACCTTCAAAGGCGCGACCCGGATGCCCTTGAGCAGTTCCCGCCAGAGTTTGCGGGAAGGCAATTTGCCGGGTGGCACCTGGGTGGCCGCCGTGCCCGTGGCCACGGCGTGACGCAGCCAGTCTTCCGGCGCGGCTCCGGCCATTACTTGGTGCACCGTCGCCGCCAGCATGGCATCGCCGGCCCCGACACCGTTCCGGACCGCGATATGCGGCGCGGCCGCGGCGAGTTCAATCCCCTGCCCCGCATTTACCAGCCAAGCGCCATCGCCTCCCCGCGACAACAGCACCCAACCGCCCGTTTGCCCGGACAGCTCCCGCACCGCCTGCAAAACAGCCGCCGGCGAGCCCAAGGAGCGTCCCGCCCACTGCGCCAGCTCATACTCGTTCGGCTTGACCAGAAACGGCCGCTGCCGGACCGCGAGCACGAACGGTTCGCGGTCGCAATCGAGAAACATTTGGCGCCCAGCCGCCCGTGCACTCCGGACAAGCCGGGCATAGGTGTCGGCCGGCGCGCCAAAGGTCAGCGTGCCGGAGACGACCACGGGATTGGCCCGCTCCGCCAAGGCGGTGACCTGTGCCAGCAACGCCCGCGCCTCGGTGCGGTCGACGCGTGGCCAGGTAGGATTGAAGCGGAGCTGGGGACCGTGCTCCGGTGTGACGATGACATTGACCCGCGTCGGCTGACGCAGCGCAAAGCGGGTGAAGCGGATGCCTTCCCGGCGCAGTCCGGCGGCCAGCTCGCGCCCCGGATCACCGCCCAGTGGCAGGAAAAGCCGGGGCATTTCTCCCAGCCAGCCCAGCCAGCGGGCGACATTCACGCCCTTACCACCGGGCCAGCGTCGCTCGTCCAGCAGCTCGTTCTTCTCCTCCGGCAGCACGTAAGGCACGCGCCATTCCGCGTCGATGGACGGATTCAGCGAGACAACCAGCGGGCGCACGGCAGTTCAGGGCGGAGGTATCTGGACGACCCGGTAGTAGCGGCCGGGTATGTCCGCGTCGGCGGGCACCTGATCGGGCACTTTCGCAGTGGTCGTCGTGTCGGTCGCCCGCACCGGCGGCGCCAGCGGCGTCCACGTCACAAAGTCCGCAAAGATGTCGTCGGTGTATTCGAACTGGTAGTACTCACCTGGCACCGAGTTGAACTGGAGGGTGATCGGGTCGCCCGGCAGGCCCGGGATGGGTTGGGAAACGAGCGGCTGCCCGCTTTCGAGGGTGCCACCGAAGCTCGCGGCCGCCCGGATGGTGTAATCCACCCGGTTGGTGGCCGTGACTGGGAAGCGGACCTCGAAGTAATAGATGCCCGACAGGTCCGGCAAGATGTTCGTCCGCAGGACGATCAGCTCGGGTGCCGTACCGGTCTGGATATCCGAATAAACGGTGGTGGCCTGGGCCGGGAAGCTGTCCTTGGCGACGTACAGGTCGGCCTCGCCGGTCAGGTCATAGATTTCAAACAGCAGCGCGGTCGTGTCCTGCACCGCGAGGAAGCGGTAGAACTGCGACGGATCGCCCGGCTGGTGGCTGGCGGCCACTGGAACCTGATCATCCAGATCGGTCACCGCCACGAAGTCGGCCCCGGTCTTGGCGAGCACCGTGTAGGACACGGGCACCGGATCCACCGGCACCACGGCAAGGAACCAGCGCCCCTGCCCCAGCGGTATGGCGGGATCAAACGAATTCACCGGGATCAGCTCGTTCGCCTTGCCCTTGTTCGTGCTCGCGTAGGCGAAATCGGTCGCGGTCGGCAAGGGGAAGCCCTGCCGCACGTACAGGTTCACGTCGCCACTCAGGTTCGTGAGGGCAAAGGAGACCGTCGTCGTGTCGTTGGTGATGTCGAAGGCGTAGTAGGCGACATCCGTCTGGTTGGAAATGGCGTCGGCATAGGCCACCCGGTTCGTCAGCACCACCGGCAGCGGGATCTCGCTGGCCGTGATCGTGTAGTCGGCCCGCTGCAACGGCAGCGACGGATCCGCGACATAGACGCCCAGCAGCCACCGGCCGGCGGGGATCACATTGGTGGGGCTGTCCGGTGCGATGAGGATCTCCTCGGGGGTCGGCCCGACATTGACGCTGGTGTAGTCGTACGTCGTCCGGTCGGGTATCAGCGGCGCCCGGCGTGCGACGAGGTTCACGTCACTGCCGAAGTTGGTGACGGCAAAGCGCAGCCCCAGCACCGCATTGGTCACATCGAAGCTGTAGTAATCGATGTAGCCCTGGTTCGCGTTGGAGCCCGCGTACGGCACGTTGTTGGTCAGGGGAATGATGTTCAGTCCCAGATCCACCCGGATCGCAAACTGGTTGTTCTCCGTCGGATTGTCATTCTGGACTCCGAGGTAATAGCGCTGGCCGGGTTTGAGCTGGGGCAGGAGCGCGTTCGTGGTCAGCGTGGCCGTACCCGACGTCGTCACGTTGTCCAGCAAGGTGTAATCTTCGGGCTGCAGCCCGGTCGGAATGGCATTCTGGTCAAACAGCAGTCTCAGCCCCGAGCCACTGGTGATGCTTTGAAGGTAGTTCGTCGCGGCCACCGCCTCGGGCGGGACATCCACGATGAAATACTTGGTTTCGCCAAACGCCACGTTGGTCACATAGGGGGTCGCATTGGAGAGGGTGACGGCCGGCGGATTGGTCGCGGCGAAGGTGAGCGTCAGCTGCCAGCTCTTCAGCTGGCCGACATCGCCCTTGCGCGAATCGGTGAACTGCAGCTGCCAGTCGCCCAGCCCGGATCCCGCGTTGGCCGTTTTCAGCGGTTCCTCGGGCAGATACAGGCCGGTCGCCTCCTCCACAAAGAGGATGCTGTCGACCAGTGTGGAGGCCTTGGCATTCGTCGCCTCGCGCAGTTCCATCACGAAGTGATTGCTGAGCGCCTGGAACGTGTACGCGTTGGTCTGCCAGAGGTTGGTGGACGTGAGCACCGCCACCGACACGCCATCGCCGAACATCTCAATTCCGGAGTATCCCGGCACGCTGAACGGGGTGCGGCGGGCGGCGAAGCTGGCCGTATAGAAGCGGCCCGGAACCATGTCAAAAGTCCGCTGGATCTTTGACTTCTGCAGGGATACGTAGCCGCTGCCAGTGAGCGCCACATCGGGGTCCTCCAACTGCTGGGCAACCCCGCTCACCACGGTCCAACCGTCCATGACCTGGCCGGGGAAGTAGAAGCCAGGTGCGTTCGTGTCGAACTCCGAACGGGCCACGGTGCGGGTGCGGGTATCGGTGGCAAACGGCGGCTGGGCAAACTTGATCATTTGCGCCGTGCGGTTCGTAAGGTCGGTGAACACCGCATACAGCGTGTTCGTGTTCAGCGCGCCCTTGACCGCCACATTCGCCGGAGACAGCAGCGCCTGGGTGCCGTCCTGATTGAGCAGAAGCGTGAGTGAGCCGACCCCGTTGCCGAGCGGCGGCGGCAGATTGGCCATCAGCACCGGGCCGGACACCCCGTTCGTGTCACCCCAGCCGGCAATGGCCACGCTAGTGGCGGTCCCCACATCGACCCAGCCGTCCACGGCGAAGCCGGAGCCGGAGCCGAGGTCGAGCGATTTCGAGGGCTCCACGCGACCACCCTTGCCGCCGGTATCCACGATCGCGGCGGAAATCTGGCCGGGCACAAATTTGGACCCGGCAAAGACCGCCTTGTTGGTGTTGATCTGGTCGACGGCATCCGTGTCAAAGGGCCACAAGGCCACCAGCCCGGTTCCGGCCGACGACACATCCTTGCCAATGCCGTCATAGCCATAGCGGAAGATGTCCCGCACTTCCTCGGCCCGCAAAGGCCGGCCCCATACTCCGAAATCGTCGAGCTTGGGCGCGGGCGTTGCCGCCACCCCCGTGGTCGGATCCACGCCAAAGAAGAAGGCGTTCGTGGTGGGAGCCTTGTAGTTCTGGAAAACGCCTTCGGCCACACTGTGGCCGTTCACATAGAGCACGGCTTTGCCGGAGGCGCGTTCGTAGGAGAAGGCGACGTGGACAAAGTCCCCGTTCGTGGTGACCAGTTCCTTGCCATAGCCCTGGCCATCCGTCAGGCCACGGTCCTCGGCCAGCAGCACCTGTGAGCTCACCGGATTGACCAGCCGGATGGCGAGGTCGGATTCGCGGGGATCGTCCAACCGGACACCGACCTGCACGGCGCTCACCGGCCGCGCATCATCCACGTGAATCAGGCTGCTCGACACTGCCAGGTCCGTGAGAGTGAGGCCGCCCGTGGACGTGAAGGTCCGGACGCGGTTGCCGCTCAGGTCGTGGTCGAGATGGCCACGGATGCGATAGCAGACCTGGACCGGGTTGGGATTGTAGACCGCCACGAAGTAACGGCCGGCCTGCAACGGCGGAATGTCAAATTCGCTCAGGCTGATGTCCCCACCGGGTGGTCGGATGGTGGCAAACTTGTCGTTGTTGTTCGGATCGGCGAGATCCGGCAGCTGGTCCCGCCGGATATAGACCTGCAAAGGCAGTGCCGGGGACATGTTGGTGACCGTGACCGTCAGCTTGCTGGCATCGGCCGGGACATTGATGACCTCCAGGCTGATCCGGCCGGCATCGGCACAGCGATCGACAAAGGTCTCGCCGAAATCATTCGGCAGCAGGCCGAGGTCGAGGTAGTTGATCCGGTTGGAATTGCCCAGGGTGTTGTCACTGGTGGCCAGGAACCATGGCCCGGTGCCGGTTCCGCCCAGGAAGTTCACCAGGGTCCCCGGACCGTCGCTCGGCACACTGCCGGGCGGTCGCCCACTGCCCGTGTCCTCATAGGTGACCGAGACGACGCCGGAGTTGGTATGCAGGAGCGGGCTGTGGTTGTTCAGCACCGCGTGCGTGCGTGCGTGCGTCAGGTTGCCAAGCAGATCGAGGAAGCTCTGGCCGGCCGTGACCACGCGCGGGGTCACGCCCCGGATTTCGCCCGGCAGGGTGCTGATCGCCAGATACACGCCCAGCCCGGGGCGGTTCGGGGTCCCGTCCGGAATCGGCTGGACCAGCGGCACCGTCAGCACGTGCGCAAATCCCAGATTGTCGAAGGTGGCAAACGGCTGGTCGGTGCTCAGACCCACAAACCCGTACTCCGCGGCCTGGTGATCCTCGGATTTCACCCCGACGTAATAAACCTCGCCGGTGAGCGGCGAGTTGGTGAAGAACACCAGCTCGGTGGCTCCCTGCGAGGTGGACTTGTAGGCCGCCGCCAGGGCCGCAGGGTCCAGTGCCAGCAGGGCTGGGTCACGCGAAACATAGAGGTCGATATCCGCCTCGTTGCTGCGGACCAGCGAGAGGTTGCCCTGCCCGTCATACGGAAAGGTGACAAAGGCGACATTGCTGCCGTTTTTCAGGTAGTTGGTCACCGGATTCCCCGCCAGATCGTTGGTGATGGAAAAGATGCTCAGGTTCGTGTACGGCGAATTGGTGAAGGTGTAGAACTGCCACTGGGCGATCTGCCCGGGCTGACCATTGATCAGCGGCGAGTTTTCCCCCACCCGGTCATTGAAACGGGCCCCGCCATTGGTGATCCCGATCATCGGCGGCAGGCCGGCGCCCGGCAGCTGCAGCGCCGGCCCGGAGTAGTCGGCCACGTCGCCCACAGTCGCCGCCCCCGTGTCGTCGAGGACGGCATCCGAACCGATGGCCAGGGCGAAGTCCTGCACGATGCCATTCGGATGGTCGCCGCGCGCGTTCACATTGACTCGGTGGGCGATCACGGAAATCACGTAACTGGAGGCGGCAGCACCATCAACCGCCGGCAGCACGATGCGTTCGACGTTGTTGACGCGATCAAAGCGCGTCAGGTCATTCGTCTTCTGGATGAAGCTGCTCCCCAGTCCCCCGTCAAAATCGTTGCCGTAGATCACCTCGCCGGTGATCAGGTTGGAAACCATCAGGTCCAGATCGTTCACCAGTTTGGCCGCCCCGGTCGGATTGCCCGGCGGATCGGTCCACACCAGTGTGATGCGGAACGGGGCGCTGGTCAGATTGCTGTTCAGGTTCAGCTGATAGGAGCGGGACTCCCCGGTGGACAGGCCCACCGGCAGGCTGTCCTCCTGGTCCGACTCGATCAGATACAGCGGGTTGCCCCCGCGCGTCATCTGGCTGTTCAGTGCCCGGGGCAGATTGGGCTGGCCCCAGCCGCTGTAATTGGCGGGGTTGCGCGGATCGGGCAGATAGGAGGTGCTGGTCGGCAGGGCGCTGTTCAGCAGCAGGGCCTTGTATCCGGCGGCGGAGGGATGCCGCAGGTTGTTGGTAGGATTCTGGAAGAACTCCTGCATCTGCGCCAGCAGCCCCGCCACGGCCGGCGCGGCCATGCTGGTCCCGGATTCATAACGGTAAAACGGAGCGGTTTCCGCCGTCAGGTCTGTAAAGAGCTCGTATTCGGTCTGGTAAAATGGCAGCGGGTAATCGTTGGTCAGCTGCCACTGGGCCGAGCGGGTGGAAATGACGAACGTGCCAGGAGCAACCACGTCGGGCTTGAAGCGGCCGTTGTCGCCCTCGGTGCCGATGCCGACATTGCCACGGCTCGAAAAGCTGGCGACCTGATGGTCGCTGTCGGTCAGTCCGGCAAACGGGAAGTTCGTCGAGAAGCTGAGGGAGGCGTTCGTGAGCTGACTCGGCCACAGGTCCGGACGCCGGACCGTGGAACCCACCACCACCGTCACCACCACCTGAACCTGGTTGGTGTTGGTGACCATCGTGATGATGGAGTTGGTCAGGTTGCGCGCCAGTTCCAGTGCCCCGACGGTGATGACGTTCTTGGCGTTGCCCGGTGAATTGACGGAATCGAAATCGCCTCCCTGCCCGTTGTCTCCGCCGAAGCCGCTGTTGCCCGCGCTGAAAACGTAGAGCATCGGCTGGCTGCCGCTCTGGTCGGGCAACGCATCCCGGACCGCCGCGTCGAAGCTGGCGGAGTGCGTCGAGTATTCAAATGACTGATAGCCCCAGCTGTTGTTGGAGATGAGCGGCTCGCTCTGGGGGTTTTGACGGCGTGGATTGCTCGCCGCCGTCTCCTGCAGGTAGGTGTCGCCAGAGGGCGGCCCCTGCAGCAGATCCACCGGCAGCACAAACAGCTCGGCCTCCGGTGCGCGGCCCTGGAAGCTCGCATTGGTCAGCGAGCCCTGCGGCGGATAGGCCACGGTGGCCGATTCCGCGCCGTTGCCCACAAGGATGCCGGCCACGTGCGTGCCGTGGCCGTTGGAATCTTTCAGGAACGCAGGATCCACCGAGAAAACCCGGGTGGCTCCCAGGTCCGGATGGGTCACATCCACACCGGAGTCGTTCAGGTTGATCTGGACGCCTTTGCCGGTCAGCCCCTGGTAGGGGATCGTGTTCTCCGGGTCCGTGGTCGAGCCGAGCAGGAAGCCCGTGCGGTCATTGGCCAGCACGGTCGGCTGCCAGCGTTCGATCAGGGGAATTTCTGGCAGGCGGGACAAAGGAACCAACGCCGAACCGGGCAGCTCGATCGTGACCATGGTCCCGAACGGTCCACGTTCACGGAAAATTTCCTTGCCGCCCAACGCGGTGATCTTCGGCAGTGCCGCTGTCGGGTCAGGGACGGTCAGGATGAGTTTCAGCGTTTCCTCGGGCGTCGTGTCGGCCAACGCTTTGGCCAGCAGTTCCGGCTCCAGCTTGAAATAGGGCTCATAGGCCAGCGTCCGTGCATCCGGAAGCGCGTTCAGGCGTTCGGCGGCATCAGAATCGGCCATCACCAGAAAGGAGCTGTTGGGAATGTAAGACACAATCCGCGCGCCGGCGGCCTCGATCTCCTGCCGGAACTTGGCGGTGATGCCACCATTCGCCTGCACGATGTAAGCCCCGGGATCGCCTTCCGCGCGCAGCTTTGCCGGCACCGCGAGGGGTTCGCCGCTGTCGGTGTCCACAAAGGCGTTCCGCAGGAGGATGGCGTGGTCTTTCCGGACCAGCTCGTTGGCGGTCGCCGCCGTGTTACGCAGGCGGTTGGTGAACTTTGCGTCGGCAAACTTGGGCGAGGCGCCCGGCGCCAGCGTCACGGTCGTGATCCAGTTCGCCGGCTTCACAGCGACCGGAGCGGTGGCCACCGGAGCGGAAGTGCCCGGAGTGACCGCAGCCATGCGCTCCAGCAGGCCGGTCTGCCGCTTCGCGTGTTCCTGCCAGAAACGCCAGCCGAGGACGGCACAGAGCAGCAGCAGGGCGACGGCACCGAAGGCGTTGCGACGGTTAGAGGGCATAACAGGCGTTTCAGTACGGGGGCAAAACCTTCGGCATCAGTTGGACGGGTACAGCACCCGGTGATCTTCCACCACGGTGCGCAAATTTCCGGGAGAACCGTCAAAACGCAAGGTGGTCTTGGTGACGTACTCGCCTGTGATCTGGTAGTTGGTGCACATGCCGTAATAGAGGCCGGGCTTGGTGATCAGCGAGTTGAGGGCCGGTTTCAGCGACTGGCCGTAGCTGTACACGACCACCCGGGGCTCATCCGCCCGGAGCAGCGAAAGAATCTGCTGCGGCAGCCGCTCCACCACCTCGTCGGTCATCTGGGCGGCCTTGCTCCAGTCCGGGACCTGCGAGTGGTCGAAGAGGAACGGGGCCCGGTCCGACAAGGTGGGCACGGCGAGGATGGACCCCAGGTTGGCAAACGTGCCGCCCGGATAGAACACGTTGCTCCGGACCACCGACGAAACCGATATTTTCGGATATTGGTTCGCCGCATTGGTGCCGGCCATCACCTGCAACAGGCCGGGCACGACCGTGCCGTCGGTCTGGTTGGTGTAGCCGCTGAGAATCTTGCGAAGTTCAGGGGAACTGGGCGCCAGCTCAAAGGGCCGGGGCGTCTTGGTGGAACTGACCGTGCCCACCTTGGCCAAGGTGTCCAGCATGGACACACCGGAGAGCAGCGCCGACCACGACGCGATGTTCGTCTGGTTCACCGACATCAGGCCGCGCGCCGCATTGTCGTTGATGGCCGTCGTGAAAAGGTCGAGCAGCTTCCAGTCGGCGGTGGGATACGTTGCGGGCGAACCGGACCATGATACCCAGGTCGGGTAGGCGGCAAACCGGTCGGCAATCGTCCCGGCCGGCAGGTTGGTGATGTTGACGTGCCCGTTCACGGTGTTGGTAATCAATGGGGCAGACTTAAGATAGATCGTCTGCCACGGGGTGCCGCGGTGTACGCGACCCAGGAAACCGATGCCCGGGTATTGGGTGCTGGCATTGGTCGGGAAGGCCCAGCTTTCCGAGTTGGTGATCTGCGGGTCCTTGAAGTACAGGTTGTAGCCGGACGCGACGTCCGCTTTCAGCCGCAGCATGGGCGACTGTCCCCACGGGGCATAGGCCACAACCCCTCCCGCCCCACGCTTTTGGGCAATCGAAAGGCCGCTCAGGTCCGCCACCGAATTGGTGGTGAGCTGGAAACCACCGGTCAGCGAAGTCAATTTGCCGAACGGTCCCGGTCCCGGTACTTCGCTGTAATTGCCGGAGTCGCAATACAGGGAATAACCCGGCACCAGATCCTCGCGCATGTAGTGAACCAGCGGGTCGTTCGCCTGCAACCGGTCGGTGAGATAGACCGTGGGCGAGGGGTTGAAACCGACCTGCACGTTGGTGAGGGTACCGTATCTGGCGGCAATACCGGCTTTTAACGCCAATCCTCCCTGGTCATCGGGCGGCAACGCCCACTGGCCGGTGGCATACTGGCCATAAAGGAAGTAGTTAAAGCCGTTAACCGCGTCCCGGATCTGGTCGGTGCCCAACGGATTGCCCAGCGGATCGGTCCAGATGGTATTGGGCACCAGCACCTGCCCCAGGGAGACCTGCATCTGGTTCAGCATCCCCCGCGTGGGGCCGATGACGCTGACCGCGTTGGTATCCCAAATGTCAGTCATGCTTGCCTGGCTGCCAGCCGCCGCCTGCTGCGCCGGCGGAATGACTCCCAGAGTCCTCTGTCCCACGCCGAAAAAGCGAAGCAGGTTGGTCTCCGTCACGACACTCTTCAGGTTCACATAGTCCAGCATCGCGCCGCTCGTGCGATCCACCAGGGCGTACATCACCCGGTTGGTCACAAACAGGTGCAGCACGGGCGGCCTCGACTGGTCCACGCTGCCGAGGTAGGGGTTGTTGGTGCTCAGCACCAGGTCTTGAAAGATACCGTCGGTGTACAGGAACTCAAAACGCAGCTGGTCATTCAGCACGCGAAGGAATTTGTCCGGAGCCCACAAGTTTGCTCCCAGATCGATGTTGGTGCCCGACACCAGGTAATTGCCCACACGGGCAAAGTTGATGTTCAGCGGCAATCCCTTCTTCGAAGAGATGATCGCCTGGTCGAGGAAGTTGGTGGCCCCATCGTGGAAAAGGCCGAAGGAAAGGACGTTGGTGGCAATCAGCCGTAACGAACGGGGAAATCCCTTGGCATAGAAGTTGGAGCGGTAGGAATTCCAGGCTTCCACGGAGTAATGATTGGTCAGCTGGAACCGATATTGCACCTGGGTCGTGAAGGGCGGCTTGCCGAAAGGCAGCGTGGGCGAGGTCAGCCTGGTCTGGGCCGTGGGCTTGCTTACGAAAAGGCGGCGGGTGACCTGCACGGCCGACTGCCAGAGCCCCTCGTTGAAATTCGGGTAACCCTGCTTCGCCCCGATCACCATCGGAACCTCGGAGTACAACGCGCGCCGGAGGCTGTTGGGCCCCAGCAGGTCGTCCTGGGCGGAGTTCTTGAGATCGGGCCCGTTGTAACCCGGGGCAAACGTCGTGGTGAAATCCGGGTCGTTGAGATCGACCCAGGGCAGTCGCAAAACCGCCTCGGCATTGTTCGTGACCTCATCAAAGCGCGCGATCCGGGGCAGCCGCTTGTCCACCCCCAGGTTGTTGAGGCGCTGATTGTTCTCCCGGTAAAGCACCGGCTGGAACACCGAGGGCAGATAGGGGAAGGACTGAGCGTTGTTCCGATAATCTTTCACCCGGTTGGTGGCATAGTCGTAGATGTTGGCCGAGACCTGCAGCAGGCGATGCAGCTGCGCCGTGTAGGTATTGGTCAGGTAGATCTGCCGGGTGACGAAATTGGTGAAGTAGCCGCTGATCGCAAGGCCCGGGATCGAATCGGCCGAGGAGATTTTCCGGGGCAGACCGTTGGGATACTCCGTCAGCAGGACACGGTGGGCAGCATTGGTGAACCAGTTCAGCGGCTCCCAATAGCGGAAGGGCGCCACGCTGGCACTCGTCACCCGGTCGCCATTCGGATCGTCCTGCCGGAAATTCAGGTTGAGCTTGGCCCGGCGGTAGAACCCGTCGGGGTTGTACTGCGGGTCGGTGGGCGGAACGGTGGTGTTGATGAGATTCGGCTGAAACCCGGATTCAAACCGGGCATCCGAGCCGTCGGTGCCGAGCTGCGCCAGCAACCGCTGGAAGGTGTAGCGGTCGTAGGAACTGAGGGGCTTTTCCGTGCTGTCCACGCCGGCCAGCTTGCGTGGCACATTGGCGCCCAGCGCGGAGGCGAAAAACTGGCCGAAGTCGGTGAAAGAATTGGTGTAATCGCCGCCGGGCCAGACAGTGGTGGGATCGTCGTTGCCCTGGGGGGGATTCCGGATGTCGGCAAGGGCGCGGATGGCCGAACTCGTCCCCCCGATGTTCATGCCGTCGGAATACCAGTCCACGGCATTGGTCTTGGCCAGGAAGATCGACTGGGCGGCAGCGCTACCGTTGAGACCGGCTTCCGCCTGGAAGAAAGCCCTCGCCGTGGAGGGATCGCGGTCGGCGGCCGCGAACTGACGGCGGGCCAGCAGGAACCGGCTGGCATCGGTGAAGGCCAGCCCCGAATTGAACTGGTTCCGAAAGGGCTGGTACACGTAGCTGGATCCCGTTACGGGCCACGCATTGGTGTTCAGGTCACTCAGGAATCCCGCCAGATTCAGCTCCCAGCTACCCACCCCCTGATCGCGCATGTAGCTGGTGGCGATCTGGTTGGTGCCCTTGGGGCTCTTCGCCTGGTTGTGGAGGTAGTTCACATCCATCGCGCGACCGGCCGGCAGGATGAGATAGGCAAACCGCGCCTGGAAGAGGTTGGTGCCGGAGTGCGGCGCATCCGGGTGTTCCAAAATGCCGATCCATTCGGGATCGCCCACCATGAACTCCTGGGCCGACCCCTGAATCGCGCGGTCCGATCCATCCCGGGGCTGCTGCCAGCCGTTCGTTTCAAAACGACCGTTGCGGTTCACATCCAGATAGAAGCGGAAATCGATCGGCAGAGTCGTATTGTTGTTGGTCGTCACGAACACCGGCGGACGCGCGTCGTAGTAAAGGTTCGCCAGCATGCCGTAATACTTGTCCCGTCCGGTCGGGGTGGTCAGGTCGAAGGGAACGCCGCCGGACAGGTGATAGCTGACGTTGGTCAGGAAGAGCCGGTTGCCCGTACCCAGATAGACATTCGCCGGGTCAAAAAACAGGCTGGAATAGTTCGTCGACACGATCAGGCCGAAAGCCGACCGGTTGCCGCTGGCATGGATGCGCGAGGCAACTTCCGCCTTTACCCGGTTGAGGGCGGCGTCGGCGGCGTACTTGGCGCCGATCTGTTCGCCGTTGGCGGCCACCGCCCCGCGTTCACGGCGGCTGACCGCCAAAAATGCGACGGCGGTGATCGTCACCACCGACAGCATGATCAGGGTGATGACCAGCGCGATGCCCCTGCGGGCCTGGACAACGGGACGGTTCATTGTAATGCGGTGCGAAGAGGGATGCGCTGCCGGAAGATCAGGACTTCCGCAGCATGCTTGGCCAAGAAGTTGGTCCGCAGGCTGAGGCTGGCCTGATTGGTGTACTGGGTCCACAGCCGGGGCGAAAGCACGCCCAGCTCGACCTCGACGGCGGACGGCATCGCCGACCCGACAAAGGCCGTCTTCAGGGAGGAGTCCGAAGGCACGATCTGCGTGTTGGTCAGGATGATCCCCGAGGCGAAGGAGTTGGTGAAGAACTTGGGATACTTCTGGGAAGGGTCGAGCACCAGCGAGGAATCCACGGGAATGCCGGTGCTGGCAAACGGCAGCACCCGGAAAAACAAAACGTTATCGATCAGCCGCGTGCTGTTGGTCGCCCGGTAGCTCGGCGACAGGAAGACCTTCTTCGAGGTCCGGTATTGGGGGGACGTTTCGTCGTTCTTACGATCATTCTCATCATACTGGTAGAACCAGTAAAACCGCTGGGCGGCATCATTGCCCCGGGCCACCTCGGTGATCGGATCCTGATAGCGGTACAGCGTTCCCAGGGCCTCGTTGGCCGGAACGGACGAATCCGCGGGGTGGGCCACGAAATAACCCACGGCGGTCCAGTGCCCGGCCAACAGCGGGGTCAGAAAAAATGCATCGTTCAGCGGGTAGTCCCGGTGCAGGGCATCGGTCATTGCCGGGGGAAATTCATCCCGGTTGAAGAGCGTCGCGCCGTTCGTCTCCGCTTCCATGCCCTTGCGAAATACCTGGTTGCGCACGGCGAAATTGATGTTCGTGCCTTGGGCGTTTTTCAGGTCCGTCCGGGGGGTGAGTTGCGGCGACTGGGCCCGCTCGATATCCCGCACGATCAGGTCCATGGCCAGCCGGCCGGACTCCATCACATCCACCTGCCCGATGTTCTTGTGCAACGCCTTCTGCGTCTGGTCGAACATCGAGTAGAGCGCCAGCACGATCACCGACAGCAGGCCGATCGCCACCATGAGCTCGAGCAGCGAAAAGGCCCGGCGGGTGGCACGGCGTGAATATCTGAAAACGGCCTTCATGCGGGACTAGGACTTGGGCTGGTAGGCCGACAGGGCAGCCGGCGGGGTGGTCAGATCCGGCACAAGCCGGCGCAGGTAGATGTTCGAATCGGGCGCGAACACGTCGTTGGTACCGAGGAGCGGGATCTGCAGCCGCGACATGCGGCCGGAGACCTGGGTGCGGTAGCTCTTGAAATTGCCGCCGACATCGGCCGGAATTTTGGTCCCGAACACCGGCCACTGGAAGGTGAGCCGGACGTCGTAGAGGGTATTGGCCAGCACCCGCTGCTGGAACAGGTTCACCAAGTCCGTCTGGTTGGTGGGATGCGAGAAAACGGGCACGATCTCCACATTCAGGCGGTAACGAAACGCCTGGTCCAGCTTGAGGTCCGCAATGGTGTCGCCGCGCACCTGTGGCAGCACCTTTTCATCCAGGGCCCCGCTGAAGGCCCGGAACTGGGCCATCACAAAGTTCAGGTTGGTCTGCCCCACTTCATTCGTACCCAGCTTGCTATAATCGACTTGCGGGAGCGAAAGCAGCCCCAGGATCTGCTGCGGAAATTCCAAGGCGGTCGGCACTGGGGTCGTGGGCCACTTGAACAGCGGTCCCTTGTAAGTGTACGTGCTCAGCGCGCCGGAACTGACCGGCTGGTTGGTGATGATGACGTAGTCCAGATAGTTCGTGAGGTCATCAAAGCCGGTGGCGCCGTTCCGGATCGCCTCCATGAGCAGGGTGGCATCCTGGTCGATGATCGTCTCTTCCCGGTTCAGCTTCTGCACCCCGAGGCCGGCCGGCAGCACACCGATGATCGCCACCATGGCGATGGCCACCACGGCGATGCACAGCGCCAGTTCCACCATGGTGAAGGCGGAGCGCCGGGAACCGCGATTACGAAGAAGCTTCATGGCTGGGTCCCCCAGTAAAACCGCCGGGCACGCCCCGTCAGGCCCGTCACCCGGAAGATGGTGTTGGTGTAGTTATCCTTGGGAGCGATCACCACATCGGCCACCCGGGTGAAATCGTAGTTGTTGCTGGCGGCCGGATCATGGGGGACGAACACGCTGCCGATCCCGAGTGAGACAAACTGGTCCTGCGGCGCGGCGGTGGGGTCGATCTGCCCATTGCTGTTCAGCCGCATGCTCCGGCCCAGCGCATCATAGGCGATGGCCGGCAGGTTCAGCTGATACAGCGTGGGATCCATCTTCGCATTGGGATCGCCCGGATCGGCCGCCAGCGGAAACGGAACCGACTTGACCAGCAGATTGGTACGGGCATTCAAGTTCAGGCTCGGATGCAATCCCGGAGCGAACACGATGCCGTCGGGCAGGGTCCGCCAGATGGTGCCGCCGACCGTGAGGTAGCGGCCCCTCCGGAGGTCAGAGTTCCCGCTTACAGGATTCCCATTCGCGTCGACCCCGCCGGAGGTGTCCAGGAACGGCTGGTCCCCGATCTTTCCCTCCGAATAGAAGGCGTAGCTGGCATGTTGTCCGGCGAAGAGGTTGGTGAACACCCGCAACGCATGTTCCTGGAAATCCGAAGGCCCCAGTTGCTCAAGCGCGGCATGGATGCTGAACAGTTTCGTGGCGGAATCCCGCAGGCGCGGATCGGAGTTGGTGGGATCGGGCGAGAAAAACACCATATACACCGGTGTCCGGTGCTTGATCGCCAGCTGCCGCGCGAGCGCCAGGTCATCCTGAATCTGCCGCTGGGCGGCGGCCAGATTGTTGGCCTGCCCGAAGCCCTTGAAGGCCGGCACCGCGACAAAGGTGAGGGTCGCGATGAGCGCGATCACCACCAGCAGTTCGAGCAGCGTAAACGCCTGCCGAGGGGTAAACACCCGGTCGATGGCGGCATCACGGCTGGAAGGTTTAAGCTGCATGGTGGGAAGTCGTAGGACCGCAGTTTAGCGCCAGCTATAGACGTTGTCCGCGTTCATGTTGTCGGCGGAACTGGAGCCTTTGTAATCGGGCGGGAGATTGAGATTCGCCTTCCCATCCGGCCCGAGGGACCAGGCGATCACGCTGCCCGGGATCGTGCGCACATTGTCCAGATCGGTGGCCTTGGGGTGCGGACCGTTGGGAACCTTGGTAAACGGATCCAGCACGCGGTTGTCGTAGTCCAGATCCACCGTGACGATATAGGGGCGGCCCCAGGGGTCACGATAGATCCCGTCGTTTTCACTCACGCCGTTCGCACCATAGCCCTTGGCCGTCTTGATCGTGAGGAAGGTGTTGTGCTGGGGGTTCAGCACCGACTTCGAATTGATCGGATTGTTGTCCTTGTCGTTGACCACCGCATAGGGCGCTGCCGTCGCGGAGAACTTGTTGGCGCCCAACGTACTGTCGGTCAGGATGGCGACCAGCTCCGCATTGCTGACCTGCCAGCCCGGGTTCGCATTGGCAATGGTCGTGGACGTCGGTGGGACATTCAATGCGACCCCCTTGGCGTCATAGACGGAGGTGCCGCCAAGACCCTGCAGAGTCCCATAGGTGAAATCGGGATAGTCCGCAGTGACCGCCGCCCGGGTGTTTTGCGAGGCGGGCAGCCGGCCATAGGCGGTCTGGTAGGCGGACACCGCCGCTGTGATATTGCTCAGGTCGGTCCGGGCCTTGACCACTTTGGCCTTCTTTTGCGCTCCGGCAATGGCGGGCAGGATCAGGCCGGCCAGGATGGCGATGATGCTGATGACCACGAGCAGTTCGATGAGCGTGAAGCCTCGATGACCGTGACGGCGGAGGGAGCGGTTCATAGGGTGAGGGGGTTTCAAAGGTTGGGTAAAAAGGAGGGGTTCACTGTTTCCAGTTGCCGATGATTTTCTTCTGCCCCTTCACGATGATCTCGGCCCAGAGATCGAAGGTGCCCGGGTTGTTCGTCGGGTTGCTGGAGACATAGCGCCAGGGGTTTAGCCCCTTGTTGAGCGGCACCGGATGCTCGGCCACCGGGATGTTCAGCGGCCATTGAAAGCCGGAGCCTTTTTTGCCGCTGGCATCCGAAGAAAAACCGACTGCCAGCACCTCCAGCTTGGTGTAGCCAGGGGTCGTGGTGGTGGGAAAAATTTCCGCGTGCTGGCCCTCGGCAAACTTGTGGTGCAAGAGCCGGCGGCGCTGTTCGCGGATGGCCGAATTGACGAAGCCGTCGCGTCCGAAGTACTGGTTCACCGTCGCCGAAGTGATCTGCACCTGCGCATCGTCCGGCAGGACGAAATAGCCGGTGGGCCCTGTGTTGCTGACGATCACCCCGGTCAGCTCGTAATAAAGCCCGTTGAGCACCGGATTGTTGGTCCGCGCGACCGGGTCGTAGTTGTCCGGGGGATAGATGCCGAATTTGGCCTTGTAGGTCTCGATCGCCGTCACGATGTCGGCCAGCTCGGTCCTCACCTTGGCCTCACGGATGCGGACGCCGACCTGCGGGGCCAGCCCCACGACCAGCCCGGCCAGCAGGGCGATGATCGAGATCACCACCAGCAGCTCGATGAGCGTGAAGGCCTGCTCATGGCGGCGATTCCGCGCCCAGACTCCGCGCGCTGCGCCCAAAAGATGACGAGTTATGCTCATGTCCGCCAAAGTGTGTCCGCCCAGCCTCACCCAATCCCTACCGGTCCTTCAATTCCTTTTCCATCCGTTCGCTCAGCCACTGCTTGATCATGCTCTGGTAGTTCAGAAACCGTTCCCGGGCGATCCGCTTGATCCGGCCCAGCATGCGCGGGTCGATCCGCAGCGTGATCGTCACCGATTCCGAAAGTTCCGCCGCCCCGGCCGCCGCACTTTCCATCAGCCGCAGGTCCACCTGGTTTTCCGACCAGTAGGTCGCCTCTCCCTGCTCGCTGTCGAACAGGGGAACTTCCTCCCAGTTGCTTATCACGTTCAGTGCCATGATTTACGAATCCAGCATCTGCTTCAGCTTGCGCTGGTAGAAATACTCCTCCGCATCGGTAAACACCCGGGAACAGATCACCCGGACCACCCGGCCATTGGTGCGGTACACGCTGAAAATCCCCGTCCCGGACGCCGACCGGCCAAAGTTGAAATACCGGGACTGCACCGCGAATCGCGGCGAATCCGGCAACAGCCGTACGGCGAACGGATCTTCGAAGGATTCTTCGATGTCCCGCTCCGTCAAAGAACCATCCAGCGCGAATGGCGAGTTGTTCCAGTCGAACTCCATCAGGGAGCCCTTTGTATCTCCAAAGCCAATGCGTTGTAACTACAATGTATTTACAACAGGCGTTTACGTTTGTCAAGTATCTACCACTTAACTGTCCCCGATTCGACCCCGGTCCCCTGCCCAATCTTGCTCCTGCTTCTGCTCTTAATCGTTTACCCCGAATCATTTAGGATTAAGAGCAAGAGCAGGAGCAGGAATCCGATTCGGCTGCGGCCATCCCGCCCCACTCGCCCATTGAAAAAGCGGCCATCGCTGGGCGATGGCCGCTTTGCGGCACATTGGAAGCAATTCAGGCCTTCAGTTATCGCCCGGGCCGTTGTCGCCGCCGAGCTTGTCGATCAGGGTGATGAGCGGAAGGAAGAGCGCGATGACGATGCTGCCGACGATGACGGCCAGAAACACGATCATGACGGGTTCGAGCAGCGAGGTCATGGCCGCCACGGCATTGTCCACCTCGTCGTCGTAGTTGTCGGCGATCTTCAGCAACATTTCCGGCAGGGCGCCGGTCTGTTCACCGACGTCCACCATCGAGATGACCATGGGCGGGAACACGCCGGACTTCTCCAGCGGGGCGGTGATGGTTTCGCCTTCCTTGACGCTTTCGTGAACCATCTGGACGGCGTTGGCGACGATCACGTTGCCGGCGGTCTCGCGGACGATGTTCAGCGCCTGGAGAATCGGCACGCCGGAACTGACCAGCGTACCCAGCGTGCGGCAAAAGCGGGAGATGGCCACCTTGCTGATCACCACCCCTACGACCGGCACATGCAGCTGGAACTTGTCCCAGAGCCACCGCCCCTTCTTGGTTTTGATGGCGTATTTGAAGGCGATGATGAGGACGATCAGGCCAATGACCACGGGACCGGGAACCGGGAAACCGCCCGCCCAATCGGGGAAGACCACGGTGTAATCCTTGATGATCTCGCTGATCTTGAGCACGAAATTGGTGAACGGCGGCATGCCGGCGTCGCCCAGCAGGTCGGCGAAGATCTGTTTGAACTTGGGCACCACCACCACCATGAGCAGCATGAGGATGCCGCCGGCGACCACCATGACCGCGGCCGGGTAGAACATGGCGGCGACGACCTTGCCCTTGATCTTCTCCGCCTTTTCCATGAACTCGGAAAGGCGGTTCAGGACGACTTCGAGCACGCCACCCAGCTCGCCGGCCTTCACCATGTTGATGAACAGCTTGTTAAACACCTTGGGGTGCTGGGCCAGGCCTTCCGAGAAGGTGCTGCCGCCCTCGATGGACAGCGAAAGGTCGCCGAGAATGCTCTTCAGGGTCGGGTTCCGTTCCTGCTTCTCGAGCACGCGCAGGCCGCGCAGCAGCGGCAGACCGGCATCGACCAGTGTGGCGAGCTGACGGGTGAAGGTGGTGAGCACCTTTGTCTTCACGCCGCCGCCCATCCCCGGGATCTTGATGTTGAGGTTGATGCCCTTCTTGCCCTTCTTGCCCCCGGCGGCAGGTGCGCCGCCCTTCTTGGCGTCCTTCTTGGCGTCCTTGGGCTTCTCCGCCTCCATCACTTTCGTGGGAAAGAACCCCATCTCTTTGAGACGGTTGATGGCGTCGGCCTGGCTGCCGACCTCAAGGGTGCCTTTGGTCTCCTTGCCACGGGAGTCCATGGCGACATAATTGAACTTGGGCATAAGTGTCCTTTCCGTTCTGGAATCAGGTGTACTTCAAGACCTCTTCAACGGTCGATTCACCGTCGTAAATGTTGCGCAGGCCGTCATCGCGGAGCGTGACCATGCCCAGCTCGATCGCCTTCTGGCGGAGCACGACCGTGGGGGCGCGCTCATTGATCAGGGTGCGGATCGCATCGCTGATCACCAGCAGCTCGTAGATGCCCTTGCGGCCCTTGTAGCCGGTGTCGTTGCAGGCGGGGCAGCCCCGGCCGTAGTAGAACATCTTGTCGCCCACGTCGTGGGGTGAAAGGTTCAGCTGGCTGAGCTGGCTCTCGGTCGGCTCGAACGGTGTCCGGCACTTCATGCAGACCTTGCGGATGAGCCGCTGGGCCATGACCGCCAGCATCGTCGAGGAGATCAGGAAGGGCTCGACGCCCATGTCCACCAGACGGGTCACCGCGCCGGCGGAATCGTTGGTGTGGAGCGTGGAAAGCACCAGGTGACCGGTCAGCGAGGCCTGGATGGCGATCTGCGCGGTCTCGAGATCGCGCATTTCCCCCAGCATGATGATGTCCGGGTCCTGCCGCAAAAAGGCGCGCAGGGCCTTCATGAACGTCATGCCGGTGCTTTCATTCACCTGCACCTGCATGATGCCCTCGATGTCGAACTCCACCGGGTCTTCCACCGTCAGCAGCTTCGTGTCGATCGTGTTGATGCGGCGCAGGCACGAATAGAGCGTGGTGGTCTTGCCGGAGCCGGTCGGGCCGGTGACGGCAAAGATGCCGTTGGGCTGGTTGATGGTCTCGACCGTGAAATCGAAAATGGGCTTGGGCAGACCCAGCGTCTCGAGGTCAAGGCTGGTGGCGCTCCGGTCCAGCACGCGCAGCACCACCGATTCGCCGAACGCGGTCGGCAGGGTGGAGAGACGCAGGTCGATCTGTTTGCCGGCAATGGTGACGGAGATACGACCGTCCTGCGGCATGCGATTCTCTGAAATGTTCAGATTCGCCATGATCTTGAGGCGCGAGGTGACGGGTTTGGCCAGGCTCCGCGGCGGCGGGGACATCTCGTACAGGGCGCCGTCCACCCGGTAGCGGATCTTGAACTCGTCCTCGAACGGCTCGAAATGGATGTCGCTCGCCCGGTCCTGCACCGCCTGCATGAGCACCAGGTTGACGAACTTCACGACCGGCGCGTCGTTGACGGCCTCATCGATCCTCATGCCCCGGGGCTTGTCGTCATCCAGGGTGGACAGATCCATGTCCGTGCCCAGCTCCTTGAGCAGGTCCGCATAGCCGCCCCCGCCCTGCGCCGGGTAGAACTTCGCAATGCCCTTCAGCACCGCCACCGGATCGGCCACCACCAGTTGGATCTGGTGCTTCACGTTGAAACCCAGCTCGTCCACGACCTGCGGGTTGAGCGGGTCCACCAGGGCGACCTGGACCGTGTCGCCATAAAGCGCGACTGGCAGGCACTGGTACATCCGCGCGCTGTCGGCCGGAATCGCGGCGACCACCTCGGGGGTGATGGCGGCCTCGTCCACGGTCACCACCATGGTCCCGATCTGGTCGGCCATGATCTGCAGGATCGAGTCCAGATCCACCAGGCCGTAATCCTGAAGCACCTGCGCGGCGGGTTTGCCGCTGCGGGCGACTTCCTGCGCGACCTCCTCGAATTGGAGGTCATCCAGCATCCCCCGATCACGGATCAGGGCGAGCAACGGATCAGATACAGCCTCGGGCATAAAGTCTTCGGGTTATTTCTGGCCGGCAGCCTCGGCTTCGGCCCGGGCCATCTTTATCTCCTGGAGTTTCAGGTCGATGGTGGTCGGGTCCTGCGCCTTCGTGCGGACTTCCTCCTCGGAAATCATCCCGGCCTGCCACTTGTCGAGCAGGAAGCTGTCGAGCGTCACCATGCCGAACTTGGCACCGGTCTGGATGTCCGACTGGATACGGAAGGTCTTGTTGTCACGGATGAGCGCGCCGATGGAGGGCGTGTTCACCATGATCTCGAAAATGGCCACGCGGCCCGGCTTGTCGTGGCGCGGGACCAGCAGCTGCGAGATCACCGCCTGCAGCACCGTCGAGAGCTGGATGCGGATCATTTCCTGCTGGTTGGTCGGGAAGGCGTTGGTGATACGGTCGATGGTCTTGGCCGCACCGGTGGTGTGCAGCGTGCCGAAGACCAAGTGGCCGGTTTCGGCGGCGGTGATGGCCGCCTCCATCGTTTCCAGATCGCGCAGCTCACCGACCAGGATCACGTCGGGATCCTGACGCAGCGCGCGCCGCAGGGCCTCGGCGAAATTCGGCACGTCCACGTTCACCTCGCGCTGGGTGACGACCGCCTTCTTGTGCTTGTGATAGTACTCGATCGGATCCTCGATCGTGATGATGTGGGCCTCATCCCGCTCCTCGTTGATGATGTTGATCATCGAGGCCAGGGTCGTGGTCTTGCCCGAACCGGTCGGGCCGGTGACGAGGACCAGACCACGGGGCTTGTAGAGGAGTTCACGGGCGCTCGGCGGGATGCCGATCTGCTCCATGGTCAGCAGCTTGGAAGGAATCTGGCGCAGCACGAGGGCGAAATTGCCCTTCTCCTTGAAGGCGCTGACCCGGAAGCGGGCCAGTTCACCGAACGCGAACCCGAAGTCCGCCCCGCCCTTTTCGCGGATCTGCTGGATGTGGTCTTCCGAGGTGATGGAGCGCATCAGCTCCTCCGTATCTTCCGGCTTGAGCGGAGGACCATCCACACGGTGAAGCACGCCATGCAGGCGGATCACGGGGGGGATGTTCACGCGGATGTGCAAGTCGGCGGCGCCCTCAGACACCATCAACTGCAACAGATCGGACATTTGGTACGACATGACGAAAAACTTTAGTTATAACGCTGGCGGCTAACGTGTCGTTTTGAGCATTTGCGTTGCCAGTGTCGCTTAATGGTCAGTAACAGTTGCGCGGACCACTTCTTCCGCTGTGGTCATGCCCGCCAACACCTTACGCACGCCATCCTCACGCAAAGTGCGCATCCCCATTTCTCGGGCTTTGATGCGCAGGACGTTGGAAGGAACCTTTTCGAAGATCATTTTCCGCGCTTCATCGTTAATGTTAAAGATCTCGAAAATCCCAAACCGGCCACGGTGACCGGTCTTGTTGCACTCATTGCAGCCCTTGCCTTTGCGGGCTGTGGCCTGGGCCGCCTGATCCGGCGTGATGTCCAGCATGCCAATCTCCTCGTCGGTGAGGGTGTGCGGTCCGCCGCAGTTCTTGCAGATTTTCCGCACGAGCCGTTGGGCCATCAGGCACCGCGCGGAGGAAGCCACCAAGAAGGGCTTCACGCCGATGTCGATCAGACGGGTCACGGCGCTGGGGGCGTCGTTCGTGTGCAGCGTGGAGAAGACGAGGTGACCGGTCAGCGAGGCGTTGATCGCGATGGAGGCGGTCTCCATGTCGCGGATTTCTCCCAGCATGATCACGTTGGGCGCCTGACGGAGCATCGAGCGCAGGGCCAGCGCGAAGGTGAATCCGATGTGCTCGTGAACCTGAACCTGGTTGATGCCTGCCAGCATATATTCAACCGGGTCCTCGACCGTGATGATCTTGCGGTCCGGGCGGTTGATGTAGTTAAGACAGGAGTAGAGCGTGGTCGTTTTGCCGGAACCGGTCGGCCCGGTCACCAGCAGGATGCCATCGGGCAGGCCGATGACGCGCTCGAAGTTCTGCTGGTCGTCAGCAAAGAAGCCCAGCTCGCCCAAACCCAGCTTCAGGCCGGACTTGTCGAGAATACGCATGACGATCGACTCGCCGTGCTGCGTGGGGAGGCAGTTGACGCGGAGATCGATGGTCTTGTTGTTCCCGACCGGCACGTTGATACGGCCGTCCTGCGGGATGCGGCGTTCCGCGATGCTCATGCCGGCCTGGATCTTCAGGCGCGCGATGATCGAGGGCTGCAGGCGCTTGGGCAGGTCGGACTGTTCGACGCAGACACCGTCGATCCGGAACCGGAGGCGGAAACGCCGGGCCAGCGGCTCGAGGTGAAGATCGGAAGCGCGCTTCTTGAAGGCGTCGGTGATGAGCTGGTTGACCAGCCGGATGATGGGCGCGTCGGCGTCGACTTCCTCGCCGTCCGCCGTGACGTCGCCCTTCATCCCCGTGATCTCGACCTCACCCTCGGTGATGTCCTGGATCATCTTGCTGATGCCGCCGTCGTCGCGTCCGGCCCCGCCGTAGTACTTGTTCAGCGCGGCCTCGATGTCCGCCTGGTTGGTGACGCGCAGCTCGATGTCCTTGTTCAGGGCATGCCGGAGACCGTCCACCGTGTCGATGTCGGACGGATCGGCCACGGCGACCACCACCGCGCCCATGTCGGACTGGCCGACCGGCAGCGCGTTGAATTTCTTCGCCACATGGCGCGGCATGAGGCCGATCACCTCGTCGGTCAGACGCAGCTCGGCCAGGTTGGTGGCCTCGACGCCGAAGTACGTGGACTTCGCCATCACGACGATCGCCGGTGCCAGCGAACCGTTTTTGACCATGGTGTCGAGCGCGCCCTCCCCGGCCATCTCGGCCTCGGCGCGTCCGGCTTCCACCTGCTCGTGGGTCAGCAAACCCATGTCGAGCATCGTATCGATCAAATAGTCGTCTTTGGCTGCCACAGCGAACCTTTCAAAACCCTCGGCTTGGGCGGCTACCGCCTCATTTCCGGGGACAAGTGCGCGAGAGTTAACGGACCGGCAAAACGAAAGTCAAACTTCCACCCCAGGAAACCCTACGCGTCCATGGTCACTGTCCTGGGGTTGCCCAAAGTTTACGCCTATAAACGTGCTTGGCAAGCACCACCCGCTCTGGGTGGGGGTTCAATTTTTCAGATGCAACTGGCGTGGGGTGGAGAGTTTTCGGTTTTCGGTTTTCGGTTTTCGGTTTTCGGTTTTCGGTGACTCGCACGCGATGACCGCGGTGCTTCCCACCTCCTGCTCGTGCTCTTGCTCCTCCCACTTTCGACCATTATCGAACGGCCGAAACGAGAAATCCCAATTCCGGGGCATTGCCAAATCAGCGACAGGGCGACAGAAGACTGTTGTCGAGGAGCAAGAGCAGGAGCAGGAGCAAGAGCAGGAGCACCGTCTCCTGACTCCTGTCTCCGCGCCTCAGCGCCTCCTGTCTCCTTGTCCGGGACTTTCCCCTTCCCTACGCTCCACTTGCTCATGAATTGCTGGAAACTGCTGGGCTGCGGACTGCTGCTGACCCAGGCCGCCCTCGCCGAAACGAGGTTCGTAGTCACGACCTACAACCTCGAGAACTACCACCTCCGCGCCTTCGGCAACCGCAAGGAAAAGTCACCCGAAGCACGCGCGAAAGTCGTGGCGAATCTCGCCGCCATCAGGCCGGACATCCTGGCCATGCAGGAGATTGGCGAGCCGGCCGCCCTGCAGGAATTGCAGGCGTCGCTCAAAGCCGCCGGCGTGGACCTGCCGCACTTCGAGCATGTGGCGGGCTGGGACACGAACATCTTCGTCGGCGTGCTGAGCCGCTTCCCCATCGTGGCGCGCAATCCGCACACCAACGACAGTTTCCTGCTCAATGGCCGGCGCTTCCACAGCAGCCGCGCCATCGCCGAACTCGAGATTGCGGTCACGCCCGACTACCACTTCACCCTCGTCACGACCCACCTGAAGTCGAAACGGCCGATCGCCGATGCCGACGAGTCGGAACTGCGCGAACAGGAGGCGCTCCAGCTCCGCGCCCACATTGATGAGCTGCTGGCGAAGAACCCCGAGGCCAACGTCCTGGTCTGCGGCGATTTCAACGACACCAAGGACAGCAAATCCACCCGCGCGGTAATCGGTCGCGGAGCCAACGGGCTAGTGGACACACGCCCCTCCGAGCGCAACGGCGATACCGTGATGCCGGAAAACCCGCGCTACGACCCCGCCCGCATCACCTGGACCCACTTTTACGGCCGCGAGGACAGTTATTCTCGTATTGATTACATCTTGCTTAGCAAGGGGATGGCCCCGGAATGGGTGAAGGAAGACAGTTACGTGTTCGCCACGGCGAATTGGGGGCTGGCTTCGGACCACCGACCGGTCGTTTGCGGATTTGTGGCGGAGGACAAATAACTTCCAGGGCTTTCGACTACCATTCGGCGGCATCAGCCGGTTTTCTTTTGAAACAATTGGAGTGTTTGGCGAGGCTTACGGCGCATGAGATTCCTGCGCGTCTTTCCGCTATTGGCTCTCATATTGCCACTTGCCTGCAATCGCTCGCCCAAATCGGCGGACAAGGCACAACGGTATGCCGAGAGACCCATTGCTGAGGTTCAAGCCGATGCAGCGGATGGAGTTGCTGACGCACAATTCGCTCTCGGTGCCATCCTTGACCAAGGCCAAGGGGTGCCGAAGGACGAAGTCAATGCTGCGTGGTGGTATCGCAAAGCGGCGGATCAAGGCCATGCCGAGGCGCAAAACAATCTCGGAAGCATGTATGACCAAGGCCAAGGGGTACCGAAGAACGAGGTCGAAGCCGTAAAGTGGTTTCGTATGGCAGCAGACCAAGGGCTTCCGAGCGCGCAATACAACCTCGGTGATATGTTTTACAAAGGCCAAGGCGTGCCAAAGGATGAAGTCGAAGCCGTGAAGTGGTATCGCATGGCGGCGGACCAAGGCTTTCCCAACGCGCAAGACACTCTCGGCATCCACTACGAGGGCGGATTAGGCATTCCAGAAAATGAAGCCGAAGCTGTGAAGTGGTACCGCAAAGCGGCAGACCAAGGGTTTGCAGCGGCGCAAGGGCACCTTGGGGTTATGTACGCTCTTGGGCATGGTGTTCCTAAAGATGAAACCCAAGGCTACAAATGGATGCTTTTGGCCGGAGCGCAAGGTGACGAGCCTTCGAGACGAAACATCCAACAAATTGAGCTAACCTTAAGCCCAGAGCAACGCATCGAAGGACAACGCTTGGCTCGTGAGTTCAAGCCTCAAAAGTGAAATGAATTCCCGTTTACTGGCTTAAAACTCCACCTGAAAAAACTTACCGCTTTTGAACTCAAAGTGCTGATTCAGATACGCGTACGGATCACTGTCAACTGCCTGAAAATCATGCATCTCGTCAAGGCTATCGAATTCCTTACGTGAATTCGGCCACTTCTCATGCGCTGCGCCGAATCTGATCAAGAACGGCTTATCCGACGATAAAGAAACATTCGAACCGTCGATGTATCCGGTGAATTTAGCCATAGCTGCAAAACTCGCCCAAGAGGTCAGGGAGTCAAACGCATACACGGCACTTCCCGCTGTATGTTTAAGTCACATTCAATAGGCAAAGAGGACAGTTATTCCCGCATCGACTACATCCTGTTGAGCAAAGGGATGGCCCACGAGTGGGTGAAGGAAGACAGCTACGTGTTCGCCACAGCGAACTGGGGCCTGGCTTCGGACCACCGACCGGTCGTTTGCGGGTTCGTGGCTGAGGATAAGTGAGCCGATATGCGATTGCGCCAACCGAAAAGCATTTGAAGTTTCGCCATCCCTCTGTTCGATCACTAAATTCCGTCGCAATGAGCCCGCTTGCCGATACACAAGTTGATGATGCCGTGATTGCCTATCTTTCAACCGCGAACGGTCATTGGCGAAAAGTCGCAATGGTTTTTGGCCGGGTGAGGGAAGCGTTGGGCGCAGAGTTTCCCGATGGGGAAGCTGGGCATGAGTTGTTCGATCGGCGCATGGCGGCCTTGGTGCGTGCGGGAAGCTTGGTAGCCCAAGGGGACATTACGCGGTGGAGATCCAGCGAAGTCAGGCTGCCCTAATTTGCTGCCTTGTTAGGGTGCCTTGGCGGCAGGCGTTCAGGGAAGAACCCGTTGGCCACATCGCTTTCCAACGGGGGATTGGCCTCCGACCACCGCCCAGTCGTGTGCGAGTTTGTGGCGCAGGACAAGTAGTGGGCGGTTTTCGAAATTCTGCAGCCGCTACGAGCCTGTTGGCAGAAGGTTCGCTGCCTTTCCCCTACCCATGAACACGCACCTACCGGGCCGGAGCGTTGAAAGCGCGTCCGAGGAATGCCTGGGGTGGAGCGAACGCAGTGAACGAAGCCCCAAGGCAGGCCCTTTCGGATCGGTCTGAGGGCTGAAGGCCCGACTCAAGGGCCGCCAACACTTTGGGACGCGCTTACAGCGCTCCGCTATTTGGCTCGATGACCTGGGGCTGCGCTCGCACGGCTCGCTCCACCCCAGGCATTCCTCGGGCAGGCTTTCAGCCCTGCCAATTATGGCCGCGCCCCTGCTTCGCTGGCAGCTTACTGAGCCCCCGCCGATCCGCCAAATCGGAACCAGCCGCGCTTTTTGGCGGCCCGCACTGTGGCCAGCTCCCGGAATTCGCCCAGCAGCCGGCTCCGGGCCTGCCGTAACCAGATCACGTTGTTGCCCGTGCCGATGACAGCCCAGGCGATCAGCACCAAAAAGGGGGTGAAATGGTCCCCTCCACGAAGCAGTGGCAGCAGCCCGAGCGTCATCAGTCCCAGGAAAAGCAGGGAGGGCACAATCAGCACCCGGGTGACGGCCCCGGAACCCGTTCGGGTGCCCTTGCTGGTCATGCCCAGCCACAGGCCCAGCCACACCAGCGTGATGCAGTCGAAAACCAGAAAGCACATCCTTAGCAGCCAGAATATGGTCCACATGTTGGCGTCGTCGCTGCTGCTCATGTCCTTGGACACCGAGGCGAGCAGGAACGCCGCATCCGCCACCAGCACGGCAATGATCGGTCCGACAAACTGCCGGCGCAGGGGCACGATGAGGCCGCGCAGAATCTCCGGCACACTCAGCGGAGTGGAGAGCAGCAGCTCCAGCGCCCCGCTCGACCGGTCATCCACGATCTGCCGGGAGGATTCGTTGGCCACCCACACCTTCAGCACCAGGTGCAGCAGGATCGAGGTGGTGAGGTAAACCCCGCCGTTCCACCAGTCGCGACCGACCTGCCAGGCCAGCACCAGAAAAACGCCGGTGCACAGCAGGAGAAAGCTCCAGACCACCAGCGGTCGCAGCCAGTGGCGACCGGCCAGCCAGGCCACCGGACTGGCCTCTAGCAACTGGGCCCGGAAGGCATCGCGACGTTCGCGCGTGGGAAAGCGCATCCGCTCCAGCCGGGCCCGGAAGCCACCCCGCCCGGATTCCGTCGCCCCCTGCTGCCAGGAGCGCGGCAGCCGCCAGCTGGCGTAGGCCAGGCATAACCAGGCCAGTACGGCGGTGTAGCCCTGGGAGCACCAGTATTCCGTCGCTCCGGTTTTGAACTCGGCGTCGAACACGTTGCCGTAGGCCATGATCGGCGTCATCCAATTCACCGTCATCTTGGTCCAGGCGTCGATCACTTCGGGCGGGTACCCCAGGCGCCGGAGGCCGACACCGGCCAGGGCACCCAGAGCCGGCAGCAGCAGCAGCGCCGCCACCACGGCGATGAACGTGGCCACCGCGGCCCGTTTGGAATCGGAGTTCAGCACCGACATCAGCAGGCCGAGACACAGCGAGAGCATCAGGGTGTTCACGAGCAGCAGGACCATCCGCCAGTATTCGCCGGCGGTCACCCCGCCCATCAGCAGGGCGAGGGCGAGCACCGGCAGCGCGGCCAGCAGGCTGTAGATGCTCCCGAGCGAACTGGCGGCCAGCTTGCCCAGCGTGACATCGTGCCCGCGCAGGTCGGTCAGGAACAGCAGGCCCAGGGTGCCATCGCGCTTCTCCGAGCTCACGCTGTCCGCGCTGTAAGTGACCCCCGCGAAGGCCGCGAACAGGAACGCCAGGAAGGAAAGCGTCAGGAAAAGCGGCTTGCCCACCTGCCCGAGCTGGACGGAACGCTGCAGCAGCAGAAACCACATGGCGAGCACCAGGGTGATGAGCGCCGCGCCGGAACGCCCCCAGTAGGTCGCCCCCCGACGGGAAGCCACCCGGAGTTCGCGCTCTACAATCGGCAGGACGGTGATGCGCATGTGGTAACGGTTGGACCGGGCGCGGTGACGGTCAGTGCCGTCGGTTTTCGACCGGCAACCTTGCCCTCCCCGCCCGCGTTCTGCTGACAGCCTAGGCAGGTTTCCGTTCAACGGCCCCTTAAAAAACGCCGTTCCTCCAGCCGGCGTATTGCCAGCCGCAAAGTCACACGCAGCGTTACCCCTGCCAGCAGCAGCGACACCAGTGCCGGAACCACCGGCGGCCAACCGTCACGGCCAAACTGCGGGAGGAAAAGACCGCCGGACTCAGGGATGAGCTTCTCCAGTCCGCCTCCCAGCATCATGGCCAGATGATGCGCCACGGCGGTAAGCCCAAACGCCACCAGAAACGACATCGGCGTGAAAGCCAGCGCCATCCCGAGCGCGGCGGTTGCGGCCATCCAGGCCATAAACTCGGCGCTTTGCAGGCAGAAGGCCGCAGCCGTCTCGTCCTCGCCCAGCGCCCTGTAGGAGTGGAGAAACATCACAATCAACGCTCCCTGCACCAGCAGCAGCAGGATCACGGATGGCGCAAACTGGCGAAACATGCCGCGCAGGCGTCCGTAAACCAGTTGCCGGGGGGGAAGTGGTGTGACCAGGAGCAGTTCCAGACCGCCGGAATCCTTTTCCTCCCGGAAACTGGAGGCGGCGGCAAAGGCCATGCCCACCAGCAGCAGTTGGCGTCCCAGCCATTGGCCGGCCTCGGAGTAGGTCGAGCCGTCGGTCATAATGGCCCGGGTGGCCAGCAGCATCGTCACGATCAGCCAACCGGCGGTCGTCACCCGCGCGCTCCAGGTCGAGGTTTGCCGCCAGACCACCGGGTTCCGTTCCAGCAAGGCCGAGCGCTTCCGTCGCCACCAGGTTTTGGGTGCCCGCACGCGGGTCAGCCAGTCCATGGCCCGGTTTACCCTCGGCGGTGGCGGTTGGGCCTGCCAGGTGCGGCGGATACCCGCCGTCGCGAACCGCACCGCCACCCAGATCATTACTATTGAGCACGCCAGCAAGGCCACTGCCAGCATCAGCCCGCCCCACGAAGCACCGCCTCCACCCTCCGGTTTCCAAAAAGTGCTGTGCGCGCTCCCATAATAGCCCAGCCGGCGCAGCCATTGCTCCAGGTGGTAGTTCAGAACCATCCCGAAGGTGGCCGGCCCCTTTTGGTTCCCCAGACCAATCCAGGTCTGGCAGGCGTTGAAGAAAACGGTGAGCAGCAGAAAGGTCACGGCCGCACCGGCGGCCATCACCAGGGCCAGCAGCCGCGCCCGCAGCCAGTTCGTGGTCACCGAGGACGCCAGCAGGCCCGCGACCAGCGCCAGGCCCAGCACGGCCAGGTGCAGGAACAGCATCCGCACCGCATCCAGCCAGATCACGCCGCCCATGAGCACCGGAATTGCCAGCACCGGCACCGCGGCCAGCACGATTGTGAAGGCGCGGAGGGCATGAACGAAGGCCTTGCCCACCACCACGTCGCGCGCGGTCAGCGGGGTAAGGAACAGCAGCCCCAGCGTGCCCTCGCGCTTTTCCCGGCTCAGGCAGTCGGCGGTGAGCACCGGCCCGATGAGCCAGATGGCGGTGACCAGCACATGGTTCAGTCCGCTGAAGATGCCGCGCCCATCGCGCTGACGGCCGATCAGACTGGAATCCCAGCCCAACGCCAGCACCGCCAGCACCACCGCCGCCCCCAGCACGCGCAGCCAGTGGCCGGACCGCTGCCGGGCCTGCTCGCGCAGTTCACGTTGGAGGATGGGCCACACGCCGCGCAATCTGGCGGAGCCCTGTCGTGGAGGAAAGCCCGACCGGAGAGGTTCTTTTGCGGTCGCCAAGGGCAGCAACGCCGCCTGTCCAGCACCTATCTCCAGCGCTTGATTTGGCCCAAGACGGTGGGCAACACTGCACCAGCTCAGATCACCCGTTAGGAAGGCCGCCCAGAAGCCATGATTCCCCATTCCGACCCGAAGATTGTCACGCGCAGATCCGGCGTGCGACCATGGCTCAAACTCTGCCAACTGGCCTTCGTGTGCCTGGGATTCCTACGGATGGTCACACCGATAACGGCGCAGACGGTCGAATCAGTCTATTCCTTTGTGAACGGAGGATTCACCAGCCCACGCAACCCGCGTGGTGATCTTACCCTTGGAAAGGACGGAAACCTTTACGGAACCACTTATATCGGCGGGACGGGCGGTTTCGGGACCGTCTTCAAGCTCACCACCCAGGGGGTGCTGACCGTGCTCGCCAATTTTGAACCGAGCATCCTCGGAGGCGACCCCAACGGCGGCCTCGCCATCGGGGCCGATGGGAGCATCTACGGCACCACCTACTTTTTCGGGGCCGGCAGCTTCGGAACCGTATTCCGAGTCGCACCCGATGGGACCGCTACGGTCCTTCACTCTTTCAGCCAGGTGACTTACTCGGGAAACATCGGTTCCAACAGCGACGGCGCCTCGCCCAAGGCCGGCCTGACATTTGGGCCGGATGGCTTCCTTTATGGCGTCACTTCCCAGGGCGGTCCCAATGGCAGCGGCACGATCTTCAAAATGACGACCGGGGGCGAGCTGACCACGCTCTTCGCCTTTGATGCGTACAAGGGCTGCCCTTCCCGGAACACCACCGGTGGCAACCCGTACGGTCGGCTGGTGTTCGATTCACGGGGAAACATCTACGGCACCACCAGCGGCGGAGGGACCAATTCAGGCGGAACCCTGTTCCGGCTGGGCACCAATGGGATGTTCACCGCCTTCGTCCATTTTAATTATATCAACGGCTATGCGCCGCAAAGCGGCATGGTCTTCGCACCGGATGGCAACCTCTATGGCACCACCGAAAATGGCGGCAGCAAGGGTGCCGGCACCCTGTTCCGGCTGACTCCCGAAGGAGAGCTCACCACGCTGGTCAACTTCGAGGATCAGACCGGAAATTCTCCCATCGGCGGCCTGACGGTGGGCCCTGACGGCAATCTTTATGGCACGACTTCGAATGGCGGGATCAATCCGCCCGGTTATACGGGAACCGCCTTTCGGATGACCTTGGGCGGGGACCTGACCGTGCTGGCTGATCTCACCCCCGGCATTGGTTCGGATGGCGGCCTGACGCTGGGACCGGACGGCAATTTCTATGGCACGTCACCCAACGGCGGCCCCAACGGACAGGAGAGCCCGGGCATCGTTTTCCGCCTGAATCCCGGTCTGGACCTCCTGCCCCGACCGACCGACATCACTTGGAACTCCGGTGGGATAAGCCTGACCCTTGCCGGCACCGACGGCACCACCAACCTGTTGCGGGCGTCAGCGGATCCGAGTCTTCCCCTGTCCCAATGGCAGGTCATTTCGACCAATGTCGCCAGCGACGGCTCCTTCAGATTTACCGACCCGAACACCGGGGGTTTCCAACGGAAATTCTACCGGTTCTCCGCGCCTTAAACTTGGAGCCCCCATGCAAGAATCTTGAATGCGTCTGTTCGAGCACCGACCGGGAGGAAAGGCCGACGATGGCACGCGGCGAGGCACCGAGTCTCATTCTGGTCCTGGGTGAAATCCAAGGTCACCGGAAAGCACCGAAAGGAAGAGGCTCCCGTCGATCTTGCTATTGTTTTTGCAGCAAAATGGGGCCGGTGAACATCCCGGTAAAGACCGGATAATTCTCGGAGCCGACGCCCGACATGGTGGTGCCTTTGATCGTCGCCTGGAAGGCCGTCCCTCCCTGCGTAAAAATCAGCAAGGTGCCTCCGGTGACCGATCCATCCACCAGCGGACCGCTGGTAACGCCCAGGCTGCCGTCGTCAGAGTAGAAGATGTTGTTGGTATAGCTGCCTTGGACCGTCGTGCCGGTCTGTGTCAGCACCAGCGTCAGGTAGCTGTCGTTCTCGCCAAAAACACCCAACGAATTGGTCCAGGTGCCCTGCCACGTGCCGGTAAACCCCGTCGGGGGCGTGAGGTTGAAGGTGGCGGTCACCGTCAGGTTTCCGTTCATCGTCACGGTGGTGGTGCCCGTTCCGCTCGCGGCCCCGCTCCAGCCGGCGAACGTGGAACCGGCGTCCGGCGTGGCGGTCAACGTGACCACCGTGCCATTGGTATAGGTCGGGCCCGGAGGATTTGCTGTCACCGTGCCCGTGCCGGTGCCCGTCGTGCTGATGGTGAGCTGGTAGGCTGGCTCCACCACCAGGGTGGCGACACCGCAGTCCTGAGCCCCCACCAGATCAACCACGCAGACGCCGAAATGATAGGTGCCCGCCACCGATGCCTTGCCGGACAGGACCCCGTTCAAGTCCATGATAATTCCCAAGGGCGGGAATCCGCCCGCCGTGACCAACACGAAGTGGTAAGGTGGCGTCCCGCCCGCACCCTCGCCGACGGATTGATGGTAGGGTTGCCCCATCTGGGCGGGTGCCAGCGGTTCGTACAACCGGAGTTCGGGGGGATCCAGCGGCGGTGCGGCCTGAAAGCTCACCGCGTTGGTGACCGAATTGTTGCCCGAAGCATCCACGGCATAGGCGCGGACCGAGTGCGTGCCGGGGGCAAGCGCCAGGCTCGCCATCCAGTTCGTCCAGCCATTGGTCGTGCCAGCCGCCACCCATGGGGCGCCGTCGAGCTGGCAAAATACCGCTGCCACCGCGGTATCGTCCTGGGCGGTGCCGTCGACGGTGAGGACCGAGTTGGTCAATTGCTGGCCGGCGGCGGGCGTGGTCACCGTGACCGTCGGCAAGGCCAGGTCCGTCGGGTTGTCCGCCAGAATCCGGATGCGGTAAAACCGGTCTGGGTCAAAGGAGGTCCCTTCGGCGATGGACGTCAGGGTGGTCTTGATGACGCCTTCCGCGAGGATGATCCAATCCGGCTGGGACAGATTGGTCTTATACTCCACAAGATACATCCGGCCAAGGGCCTGCTGCGTGGCAAAGGCGAGCTGGCCGTTGGTCACGCCGAAAGAGGAATACAACTGCGGTGCCGGCAGGGTGGCGGCCGGTCCGACCACGAGAGTGTTAGTCGCGCCGCCTTGGTAATTCGGGTCGGTAACGGTCGCGATGACAGTGTAGTTGCCTGCGTTGACCGGCACATTGGACGAACCGTTGTAGGTCACGCCCACCGCCAGCAGCGGCGGAACTGTGGTGACCGACACGCTCCGGGGTGTGCCGTCATACGTTTGCGCCAGCTTGCCCAGGCTAACGGTCGCCAACGCCGGAGCAACGACGAGGGCGTTCGTGGCCGCGCCCCGGTAAATCGGGTCGGTGACGGTCGCGATGACGGTGTAGTTGCCCGCGTTGACCGGCAGATTGGACGAACCGTTGTAGGTCACGTCCACCGCCAGCAGCGGCGGAACGGTGGTGACCGACACGCTCCGGGGTGTGCCGTCATACGTTTGCGCCAGCCTGCCCAGGCTAACGGTCGCCAGCGCCTGGCCGACCGAGCGCGTGCCGGCGATGGCTGTGGCCGAACCGTCGTAAGAAACCGCGCCGGCAAAGACCAACGTGGTGGGGGCGTTGGTCTGGGCGGTCGCCTGATAAGTCAGATTGCGGGGCAAATGGTCGAAGAACGGACCCCATTTGATCTTTTGGTTGATGGCGTCAAACACTCCGCCGAGGCTAAAGCTTCCAACGGCGAGGCCGGGCGGAACCTGTTCCTCGACGGCATAAACCGACACGTCGGCGGCCGGCGTGATCGTCAGCGTCACCGTGAACGGCACGTGGGGTGCGAAGACATTCGTCAGGCTGCGAAAGGCGTTGGTGGCTGTCAGGGCCGGCGGCGTTTGGGCGAGGGGCGACGGTGGAACGGCGTTCACCCAGCAAAACGGCGGCGCATTGGAGGGAACGAAGACATAATACTCGCCGCCCTTCCATAACAGTCCGGCCTGGGTCATGTAATTGATGGGAATCGGATTGGGGGCGACCGGCCAGGTCTGGCTGTTCTTCCAGGCGGCGGCGTAGGCGGTCACCTCGTCGAGAGTGACCACATGGTCAATCACGGGATCGTTGTCAGCCGGATGGAACGCGGTGTTGAAACTCACGTCGGTCATCCCGGCGACCGGCTGGCCGACTCCATTGATGGACAGGGTGCCCGAAAAATCAAAGAGATCGGAGAGGCCCGGGGAGGGCGTGACCACATACGTCAGCGTGCGTGGGCTGTCGTCGAAGAACGGCCCCCATTTCACGCCGTTTTGGCTGATGGTTCCGCCGTCGCTCACCGCACTGATGCTGGCATAGGGGTTAAACCCGTAGGTGGAATTGCCATACGCCACATCATCTTCGATGGCATAGTCCACCGTCCCCGACGGCGGCACGCAGCGGATCGTGACCGTGATCGGAAGGTTGGGCCAATAGGCGTCGGGCAGGCTCCGCCAGGCATTGACCACCGGCAACGGCTGGCTGACCTCGGCCGCCGGGAGATAGGTCGCATCGCCGGCCTGAGCGGCAGTGATCGTGGTGGTGCCGCTGCCGGTGATCGTCACGGAGTTCCCGTTCACCGCAGCCACGCCGGGATTGGAGCTGGTGTAGCTGATCGGCAACCCGCTGCTGGCGGTGGCCTCCAAACTGAAGGGGGCGTTACCCAGCAGTTGGTCCGCCAGAGGGCCGAACGCAATGGTTTGCGGCAGGCGGTCCACCGTGAGCTGCGCCGGGGGAGCGGTCACGGTGCCGGTCACGCCACCGTAGCTGGACGTAATGACGACCGAATAGGCACCCGCCTGGTTGGTCTGCACGTCGGTCAGCGTCAGGGTCGCGTTGGTCGCCCCGGCCAGGGGAGTGTTGGTATTGTAATACCATTGATAGGCCAACGGCGCGGTGCCGATCGCCGTCACGCCGAAGGTGGCGGTGATCCCCACATTCACCGTCAGGTTTGTCGACGGTGCCGTGAGGGCCGGGGCCAACGTGAGCGCCACCGTGTGTTTGCCCCCCGCCGCAACGGCCGTCACCCCGTTCAACCCGGCCGGGACGTCCGATTCACCTGGACCATTGTCGCCCCAGGCCACCACGGTGCCGGCTTGCTCCAAGACCACGGTGTGAAAATCCCCCGCCGCGATGGCTACCACGTTGGTCAAGCCAGCCGGAACGTTTGTTTGCCCGGCGATGTTGCTCCCCCAGGCCACAACCCTGCCGTCGCTCCGGAGGGCCAGGGCGAAATCAGATCCCGCCGTGATGGCCGTCACGTTGGTCAAACCGACAGGAAGCGTCGCCTGCCCATAGGTATTGTCTCCCCAGGCCACTACCGTGCCGTCCCTCCGGAGGGCCAGGGCGGTATTCCCGCCCGCCGCGATGGCCACCACGTTCTCCAAGCCGTCAGGCACGCCGCCTAAACCATATCCCCATTCCACCACCGTGCCGTCACTCTTTAGGGCCACGGCGAAGACCTCGCCCGCCGTGATGGCTATCACATTGGTCAAACCGACAGGAACCGTCGCTTGCCCAAAGGTATTGTCGCCCCAAGCCGCTACCGTGCTGTCGCTTCGGAGGGCTAGCGCAAAAGTATTGCCCGCCGCGAGGGCGACCACGTTGGTCAGGATGAGCCCGCTCAAGGTGACGGGGTTGGCCACGGCCTGGTAAGGCGACGTTTGCGTTGGAAAACCGGTGGTCTCGCCATAATAGTTGTCTCCCCAAGCCGCAACGGTGCCATCAGCCATCAAGGCCAGGTTGAACCCTGCCCCGGCGGCTACGGAGGTCACATCGATCAAGCCGGACGGAACATCCGATTCACCCGAATTGTCGTCACCCCATGCCACCACCCGGCCGGGCGACCGCACGTAAAGCGTCCGGCTGACCGAGGTCGCCGGCTGAAACGTCAGGTTGCCAGCCTGGGTGGCCGTGATGAGGGTGCTGCCAGCACGCGAGACGGTCACAGTATCCCCATCCACCGAGGCCACCGCGGGATTGGAACTGGTGTAGCTGACCGGCAGCCCGCTGTCGGACGTGGCACCGAGGGTGAATGGCGCGGCATTGACCAGCTCGGCAGCCAACGGACCAAACCGAATCGCCTGCGCCGTCCCAGTCACCGTCAGCGACTGGCTGGTCGGGGCCGCCGGCAGATACGCCGCATCTCCCGCCTGGGTGGCCGTGATGAGGGTGGTACCATAGCCCGTGACGGTCACGGTGTTCCCGCTCACGGTGGCCACACCCGGATTGGAGCTGCTGTAGCCGACCGGCAACCCGCTGCTGGCGGTGGCCCCCAAAGCGAACGGGCCGTTACTCCTCAGTATGGTCGCGAGCGGGCCGAAGTTGATCGTCTGTGCCGAGCGATTCACGGTGAGCACGGCGGCGGCGCTGGTCACGCTGCCGTAGGGGTTCGTGAGGACGACGGTGTAGGCGCCCGCCTGGTTGGTCTGCACGCCGGTCAGTGTCAGGGTCGCGTTGGTCGCCCCGACCAGGGGAGTGTTGGTATTAAAATACCATTGATAGGCCAACGGCGCGGTGCCGATCGCCGTCACTCCCAGGGTGGCGGTGGCGGCGCCGTTCGCCACCGTGTCAAGCGGCTCCACGACCAGGCAGGCAGGGATCAGCCCTAACGCCAGGGTGAAATTACCTCCCGCCGCCAGGACCGTCACCCCGCGCAAGCCGGTCGGCACGGACATGGGTGCATTGCCGTCGTCTCCCCAGGCCACCACCGTGCCGTCGCTTAGCAGGGCTTCGGTGAAATCACTTCCGAACGACAAAGCTGTCACTCCGCTCAAAAACGCGGGAACAGCCGTTTGTCCGTTACCACTGTATCCCCATTCCACCACCGTGCCGTCGGCCAGCCAAACGGCGAAGGAGTCCTCCCCCGCAGCAACGGCGGTCACCCCGATCAGGCCAGGCGGTTGAGGATCGCCGGCCCAGACGTAGCCCCAAACCACCACGGTGCCATCATTTTTCAAGGCGATGACGGCGTAGGAACCCGCCGCGATGGCAGTAACCCCGGTCAAACCGGGCGGAACATTCGTTTGACCATAGTCGTTCTGACCCCACGCCACGACAGTGCCATCGGAGCGCAGAGCCACAGCGAAGTTCCGGCCCGCCGCGATGGCCGTCACGTTGGTCAGGCCGGTGGGCAGATTGGTCTGCCCCCCCCAGGCCACCACCGTGCCGTCGTTCTTCAGGGCCAGATCGAATTCACCGCCCGCCGCGATGGCCACCACGCCCGACAAACCGGCGGGAACGTTGGTTTCCCCGAAGCTGATATTTTGCCCCCAGGCCACCACCGTGCCGTCGCCTTGCAAGGCCATGATGTTCCAACCATTTGCCGCAATGGACGTCACGTTGCTCACGCCCGCGGGGATGGCCGGAAAACCTCCGCCCGGCGTTGCCGCCCAGGCCACCACCGAACCGCCCGGGGCGGTCGCGACCACCTGAAGGGTCTGGGAGGCGCTGGCCGGCAGATACGCCCCATCGCCGGCCTGGGTGACGGTGATGACGGTGGTCCCTGCGCCCGTGACGGTCACGGTGTTCCCACTCACGGTGGCCACACCCGGATTGGAACTGGTGTAGCCGACCGGCAACCCGCTGCTGGCCGTGGCACCGAGCTTGAAGGGCGGGGCGGAGATCAGCTCGGAGTGGAGCCCGCCGGCGAAGTTGATGGTCTGCGCCGAGCGATTCACGGCGAGCACGGCGGCGGCGCTGGTCACGTTGCCGTAGGGGTTCGTGATGACGACGGTGTAGGTGCCCGCCTGATTGGTCTGCACGTCGGCCAGTGTCAGGGTCGCGTTGGTCGCCCCGGCCAGGGGAGTGTTGGTATTGTAATACCATTGATAGGCCAACGGCGCGGTGCCGATCGCCGTCACGCCGAAGGTGGCGGTGGCGGCGCCGTTCGCCACCGCGTCGGAAGGCTGGACCGAGATGCCCGGTGGTCCGGGTACGATCGCCACGACCTGGCCAAAACCCGCCGTAATGCCCAACACACCCGACAAGCCGGCGGGAATGTTCGTTTCCCCGTAAGTGTTATCCCCCCAAGCCACCACCGTGCCGTCGCTTTTCAACGCCACGGCGCAACCGCCCGACGCCACGGCCACCACATTGCTCAGGCCGGCCGGTGGCGGATTATACCAGTCCAAGACCGTGCCATCGTCTTTCAAGGCCACCAGCCCCGGTCCGATGGCCTTCACGTGGGTCACCCCCGATGGTACGATCGGGGGGCCGTTGACGCCGTTCGGATTATAACCCCACCCCACCAGCGTGCCATCGCCCTTCAAGGCCAAGGCGGTCGCCCCGGCGGCGGCAATGCCTGTCACATTGGTCAAACCGGCGGGGACGATCTGCTCGTTATAGCCTGCGCCCCCCCAGGCCACCACCGTCCCATCGCTTTTTAGGGCCATGGTGAACGCCTCGCCCGCCGCGATGGCCGTCACCCCGTGCAAACCGGCAGGGACAGTCGTCTGACCGTCGCTGTTGTAACCCCAGGCCACCACCGTGCCGTCGCCCTTCAGGGCGACGAAGTAGAGATCACCCGCCGCCAAGGCTGTTACCCCGCTCAATCCGGCCGGAACGTACGTATCACCAAAACCTTCATCCTGCCCCCACACCACAACCGTGCCATCACTCATCAGGCCGGCGGCGTGGATATCGCCCGCCGCGACGGCAATGACCCCGCTCGAACCGCCGGTGACACTCGTCTGCCCCCACGCCACGACCCGGCCGGATTGCGGTGGGCTTTGCCCCCAGATAACCGCCTTGGCAGAAAGCAGCCAGATCAGCACCAGGAGGGGAAAGCGGTTTATCATGTGAGGATTTTCGGCCCACGTCTTGGCTACACCTTCGTGATTCCCACCGCAAGCCGTCTTCAGGAATGTCAAGGGAAAGGATCGCAACTCCACCGGCTGTAGCAGCCGGTGCCGGCGGCTAATTGCTCGTGAAGCGATCGCGTTGGGCGCATATTGTCTCCCCGTGCAGGACAAAACGATCATCATCGTGATGTTGGGCATACTGACCCTGGTCATCGGCCTGGTGGTTTGGAGCGCCGGCCGGGTCGCCATGGCAATCGCCCGCGACCGCCTTCGCAGGCACAGGCCGCAGCGACAGTTCCGGCATCCGTCGTGGGGCATGTTCACGTACGAGGACGACCTTTGGACGGGTGAGCTGCCGCAGCCGGACCGCACGCTTCGCCTGGTGGTGGGTGGCAACGCGGATGCGCCGAGCGAACCGCTGCTCACCCAGGCAGAGGACATTCGCAACCGCTTCCCGGAGCTGGAACGCCAAGCCCTCGAGTTCCTCCGGCAAAGGGAGGTCGAGATTCGCGAGGCCAAACTCGATCTCTACCTGCTGCGGCTGGAGGACGAAGAGCGCCCCGACATGTTCACTTTCGAGTTCCTCGACCCGCGCGACGACTCACGGGTGTGGCGCGTTGAGTTTGTGAAACGGGAGCCAAAGTATACCGGCTTCGACAGCTGAGACCTGGCAACCGGCACCAAGCCGTCTGGCAAAACGCCTCAAGCCGCGTTGTTGGCCCTTAGAGCGAGGGAAGGGGAATGCTCGGATGCGCGCTCGGAAAATCCAGGCGCCGGTGCAGGTTACAAACCTACGCTACAACCGCGCCGCCATCCCAACATCAGCCCGGGCAGTCACGGTGAAAGATGCGCCCTCTCCATTCTGTTTTGGAAAATAGAGTCTCCAGCGTGCAGTTCACAGAAAACGACCCGCGATTATGGCCGGCCTTGTTCCTGTCCACCGTTTTGCCTTTGCCTCTCTCTGGCTCGTTCAGCCGCCTTCATGAATACCGGAATGCTGAGCGCCATGAACAGGATGAGAATTCCGTTGATGCAGACACCGGTGACGGCGCGCCCCATGATCCATTTCTTTCCGTGACGGCGGATACCAAACAGGGCGACGACTCCAAAAGCGAATCCCAGAACGATAAGCAGAACGGCTAGTGAACCCGTGATGATATTCACCACCGCGGAAGCCTGATTGCCCATGCCGACGTTCACAACCATGTTCATTCCAAAGGCGATCAGCGGAGCCAGAAGGCTGGCTTGCGCTGCCTGAAAGGCGAACGGCGTCTTGGTTGTTGTCAACGGTGCCGGTTGCGACGGGATGGCGGGCGGCAATGGCGGAGCGGAATTCATTGGTTTCTCGAAAGGCTCGCGTGTGAATCGAGAGCCGATTTCGGTTTCTAATATGTAAACAATACCAACGCCATCAGAAATTTTCCTTCTCACAACTTTCAGTGTCTCTGACACTCCACCAGGTTGCATCCCGGAGGGCGTGTCACCAACATTCTTCACGACCGAATCAGCCAGAACCAGCTTCACTCCACTCCACTCCGCCCCGGCTGACGGCCCTCAGAGCGAAGGCAGCACCCGATAGAACGCCCACGGGAGATTCCCTGCCCCGGCATCCGGCACTTCCGTGTAACTGGAGCTGGGACCGCCCATCACCGCACCAATCGGAGCCCATTGCGGGTTGGCCGGATCAGCGGTCTTTTCGACCCGATAACCACGGCCGGCCTCACCCGTCCAATGCAGGGTGACTCCATTGGTGGCATCGTAGCCGAGCCGCACGTCATTGGGCACCAGGGGCGGAACGATGTTTGCCACCGACACGAGATAGCCGCTGTCATTGCTCACCAGCAGCAGGCTTCCGTTCGGTGTCAACGTCACCGCGCGCGGCTGGGAGATCACATTGCCGGTGGTCAGCGGCGGATGCCGGCCGTCGGTGAGGGCAAAAACGTCCCCCTTGCCGGAGCCTTGGATATAAAGGTGCAGAACTCCCGTGGTATCGACGTACCAGACGTTGCCATCCTTGTGGCCGCACAGGAAAAAGGCCCCGTTCGGCAGGAAGGCAATTCCCCGGGGCTGATCGAGGAAGCTGTTCAGCAGGGGTTTTCCATCTCCCGCCTTGGGCTGCGACACGTCGCCGGTGATCCGTACGCGTTGGTCAGGCCCGTCGATGCGGAAGACGCCGCAGGCCTCTTTCGACGTATCTTCCTCCGCCCGGTCGGTGACATACAGTTTCCCGTCCACCGGATTGACCGCGATGTTCCCCGGATTGCGGAAGCCCACGGCCTTGCTGCAGACGGTTTCGATGCCCCGGGCCTTGGTCCACTGCTTCACCGTGGCCCCGTCGGACAGGATGCTGGGCGGAACCGGGACATATTCGTTCGTGTAGTAAATCAGGCTTTCATCCGGGCTTACCCACAGCGCCCGCCCAGAAGGATACCAATCCGGGTCCGGATCGTTCACCACGGTGGTCATGATGCCCTGCCGATCCACGCGCCGGATCCGGTGGTTGCCCGGGTCGAGCAGATAGACCGTGCCATCAGGAAAGACGTGCAGGCCGTTGGGGTAGGAAATCTGCAGCGTGGTGGCCGGGGCCGGGCCGTCCCCGTTGAACCCCGACTCGTGCGTCCCGGCGAAGGTGTGGATCCGGCCATCCGGGGTGAGCTTGAGAATGGCGTGGTTGGCCTTGTCGGCGATGTAGATGTTGCCGTACGCGTCGGCTTCCGCGATGTGCGGATTGGACAGGGTGGACGTCTTGGCCACCGCGCCCTCTTCCTCGGAGGTCCAGAAATCAATGCCGGTCCCGTCCGGGTTGGTGGTCGTGGCATGATAGACCCCCATCAGCACCGAGGTGTTGCCAAACGTCTGCGTCAGCAGGGAAAACTCTCCGGCGACGGTCCTCAAAGCGGTCAGGAGCCCCAGACCGAGCCACGGTAAGGTTCGCCATAAGCGCCTGCCATCACGGCAGAAACGCAGTCCAGGTCGTGTTGTCGGCGCGTCGGTTCCGAGGCCGGATTTGGACAGCAGCGCGGGCCCCGATGAGTTTGAACCAGCAGTGCGGGAAAGCATTCCCCCTACCTAAGCAAGAGTGAAGCCTTTCACCCATTAAATCTTGTTCATTTTGACAGTATTCGGCCAAAAACCTAACAGATCGGCCACCCGCAAACCACTCCGCACAGCAGCACGCACCAAAAGGGGTAATTGGTAATTTTAGTTGACTGTAATTTAAATTTACTTTTAAACGAAGCCATGAACGAGTAGAAACTGTGGTTTGAAGAAATTGCGATGCCCGCGCTGCTTCGACATGCACGTTCCACTTATGGACTGGCCATGCGCCGGGCGCTGGACGCCGCAGGTTATGACGATATCCCGAAGAACGGCCTGTACGTGATTGGCGGACTGGCCCTCGGCGCGGGCGGTGTCCCCTTGGGGCAGCTCATCAAGGAATTGGGGGTTTCCAAACAGGGGGCGGGCCAGCTGGTGGATACGCTGGTGCTGCGCGGCTATCTCAACCGCACCGTGGACGCGGACGACCGTCGCAAGCTGACCGTCACCCTCACCGAACGTGGGCGGGCGGCGGCGGCCACGCAGGCGGCCGCACGGGAAACGATCGATGCCGAGCTGACCTCGTGTGTGGGACCGGAGGCCGTCAGTTGCACGCGCCGGACACTCGCCGTGCTGATTGATCTGGGCCGCAAGAACGAAGTGGAGGAGGCAGAGGAGCATTGACCGGTACGACCACCTGCCAGGCCGGACCCCGACGGCCACAATCTCGATGCCATTGACCGGAAAAAGTGAGCCCGTGGTCGGGGGGGCAGGCATGGTCAGTGCCGTCGCAGCACCAGCCGGTGATCCACCCGCTTGGTCTGGTGATATTCGAGCGGCGGAAGATCGGTCTGCGTCGGGGATTCGACCTCGTGCAGGAAGGTCTTTGCCAGCTTTTGCAGGGCGGTCCAGCGCTTCCACTCGAGCGGCGGCGCGTGCGTGATCACGCGCAGGAGGGAGCGCCATTCAATGATGATGCGGTCGATGTCGCCATCCCCAAGGAAGTCGGTGGTGAAGCGGTGCTTGCTGTACGGGTCCTTGTGGACGGATCGCACGACCACTTCCGCGCCGCTGCCGTAGCGGGGCGGTATCCCGCTTTCCAGGTAGCCGGTCACCGACAGCGTGCCGTAGCGGGACCGGCAGACCATCGCCAACCGCCCGCCCCAGCGATCATCGCGCGCACAAAACCGGAAGCCGGCATCGAGGTTTGTGAGGTCGTAGATCAGGTCCTCCAGCGCGTAGCTTTCATCCTCCAAGGCGGCGGCGATGGCGAGGCCGTCCCCCCCGGAGAAGCAGCTGGTCACGCGCCCGCGCAGCGTGGGCACGCCGGCGGCATCCACCAAGGCCAGCCGGCGCCAGAGTGAGGCGGTGCCGACGGCATTGGGCAGCAGCTTGCACTTCGCCATGAACTCGCACCGGCCACAGTCGTCTGGCACCACGTCGCGCTCGCGGGGCCGCCAGAGGGCGATCCCATGGCGGTCCACCACGGCGCGGGCGGTCTGCTCGGCCAGGCTGAGCCGGGCAACGATGCGGCCCTCCTCCTCGATGATGGCCACCACGGGCAGCCCGGCCGCCGCCTGTTCGCGCCGGATGATCGGCACCACCAGTTCGCACCACGCAGCCAGGGAAGTCTCCCGGCCATTCCAGTTGGTGAGGCGGCGGATCCACTTGGCCAGGACCACGGTCTTGCCCTCCTCGTAAAGCTCGCCCACGAGCACTTCGCGCCCGTGGATGGGACCGGCCGGGGTCTCCTCCAGCACCACGAGCTTGCCGGGCCCAATTTTCTCCAAGGGGCCCGGTTCCGTGAGCAATGGGCGCAAGGTGGGCGGCTTGATGACCTTGGCGGTGGTCGATTCGGCGACCACTTCCGCCTCCGGCGAAGGCTCTTCCTCCGCCTTGGCCTTGGCTCGTGCGGCCTTGGCGGCGGCCCGGGCCATCGCCTTCTTGTCGGCGTAATCGGCGACGAAGATGTCCTTCAGCGCGCGATCCTCCCACTGCGGGTACGGCTGCCATTCACCCTGCGAGTTGAGCATTTCCCGGGTCCGGCGGCGGACGTGGCGCGCCCGTTCCGAATCGGTGTTCAGCCCGCACGGCGCATCGGGATGCTTCAGCGAAAATTCGACGCCGAGGAAGATGGGCTTGGTCGTGAAGAGCCGTTCCTGCACGCGCACGGCCTCGGCGAAGGGATCCTTCCCCTGTTCCGCCGCCGCCGCCATGAGGATGAGCAGCGCCGACCAGTCCACCATGCCGCTGCGGGCGAGAGTTGCGGAATGGCCGTCGCGGAGGCTGACCCCGTTGGCATTGACGATGACGTAGCCGCAGTCGTCGAGACCGCGACGTCCGGCCCGCCCGAACATCTGCAGGATCTCGTCGCTGCGGATCGGGATCTCCTGCCCTTCGCGCCGGTAGCCGGCGGCGGTGATCGTCACGCTGCGCAGGGAAAAGTTGATGCCGGCGGCGAGACCCATCGTGGCGACCACGGCGCGAAGCTGGCCGGCCTTGGCCAGCGGCTCGATCACGCCGGCGCGGGCGGCATAACTCAGACCGCTGTGATGATAGGCGACGCGCGCCTTGAGCAGCCGCGCGACGTGGTCGCCGACGCACCGGCGCTGCTCCTCGCTGAGGACGAGCGGATTCTGATTGGGCAGCTCGCGCGCGAGTTCGGCGGCGATGGCCTCGGCGTTGGCCCGGCGCGGCGCAAACAGCAGCACGGGGCCGAGATTGTCCGCCAGCGCCTTGGCCACCAGCCGCGACCAGTAGCTGCGGATGCCGGAAGGCAGGTGGGCACTGATCTGGGCGCCATTGACCTCCTCCAGCGGCACCGGCCGATGCTCATGCCGCACCAGCACCGCCTGCCGTCCCAGCCGGTTGAACCACTGTACGATGTGGTGCGGGTTGGCCACCGAACCGCTCAGCAGCAGCAGTTGCGTCTTGGCCGGCGCGAGCGCCATGGCCAGCTCGTAGTTCAGCCCGCGATCCTCGGCACCGAGCATCTGGTACTCGTCGATGACGAGGAGGTTCGGGCCGTCGCCCCGGATCAGCCGGTTCTTCTGCGTCTCCAATGTGGCCACCAGCACCGGCGCGTCGAGGTTCTCCGAAAGGTCGCCCGTGGCGATGCCGACGTTCCACCCCCGGCTGCGCCACTCGGAGAGCTTGTCATTGGCCAGGGCGCGGGTCGGCACCGTGTAGATGGCCTGCCCCCGGTTCTTTCCCTGGTTCGACCACAGCTCGAAGATCAGCGTTTTGCCGCTGCCGGTGGGTGCCTGTACGACCACATCCTTGCCCGCACGCAGGGCCGTGACCGCCTGCTGCTGCCACAGGTCGGGTATGGTGACATTTCCGAGCGGTGAGGCCACCGGCTCGGCCTCGGCGTGTCTGTCCGGATCTAGATGCACGCGGCGACGTTAGGCATGATCGCGCCGGTTGGCACGGGAAGACCGCGCCAATTCAATGGCAGAGCGCAACTTCCAACCGCCGTCTGAATACGCGGGAAACAGAACCACAAAGCTCGCCAAAACGGGCCGACCATGCTCCTGTCTTCCCGTGCTCCCCAAGTTACCCCGTTCGCCCAAGCTCCTGCCCTGGCTCTGGCTGATAGCCCTGCTGCTGAGCTGGCGGAATGCCGCGCAGGAAACGGTCACCGAGTACATCCTGCTGCCCGACAGCCGGCTGACTGATGACTGTTGGGAGTGCGCGAGCCCCCCATTCCCATTTCTGAAGCACTGACCGGGCATTTCCGTCTGCGGGAACTGCCGGGGCCGGGGCCCTCCAAATATTATGCCGTGGAAGACTTCACCTACAGCGCCGGGACGGGTGAGCTGTACGACGCTCACGGCACGGGGAGCTACCGGCAGGACACCAAGGTGAACTTCACCCAGGATATGAGCCTTGATCTCCAGACTCGCTATCTCGACATGCTTATCCGCGCTCACTTCACCAACACGACGCTTTACGTCCTCGATCCATTTTCTGATGTGCAGATCCAACTCAAGCAGATCGATGGCTTTATCGGGAGCCATAAGCTTTCACTCGACCTCCATGCCACAACGATAAAAGACATCCCGCTTCGGATTATTCATGCAGGCACTACCAACGTGGTGCTGGCCTGGCCGGCCTCTTATGGCCCTGGCAGAGTGCTCCACGCGACCCGGCTCATGCCGCTGCCCGACTGGCAGGAAATGCCGACCGACATCAAGCAGGTGGGTGACGAATTTCAGGCGACGCTTCCCGCAACCGAGGCGGTTGGATTCCTCTGGCTACATACCACTGACAATTAGCGCCATTCGGCGTCGTTCCTTCAATAGGTGCCGGCTAGCCGCCTTCGCTTCGCCAGCTCCCTCACTTTGAAACTGCCATTTGGGGTGCTGATACAGTTCCGGTCCCTCCGGCAAATGCCGCCTTTCTCAAGGCTCGCCAAACTGGAGCGGCCGTGCTTACATCACAGCATGACCACGAAGGCCAAGTTTTTGCTGAGCCACGCCCTCTGGCTCGGGCTAACCGGCAGGGCGGCGAGGTGGCCGTCTCGCAGGACATGACGCTTGATCTCGCGGTCACCAATTTCACGGCCGTCAGCATGGCTCACTTCACGAACGGAACCCCCGGGGTCACCCAGACTTTTCCCAACCTGCAGCTCCGGCTCATCCAGTCGGACGGCACGTTCACCCACGAGCTTTCCATCGACCTGCACGCCGAACCGGTCGTGAACGTCCCGCTCCACGTCCTGCGGGCCGACGCCGCCGGCGTGGTGCTCACCTGGCCGGCCTCCTACGGGCCGGGCACCGTGTATTCGGCAACCCGGCTCGGCCCCCTGCCCGATTGGCAGGAGACTCAGCCCAAAGTCACCCAGGTGGGTGAAGAATATCAGGCAACGCTCCCCGCGAGCGATGCGGCGGGATTCTTCTGGCTGCACTTGGTATCCGACTGAGCAGCCGGGCGCTCAGGGTTTCAGACGGAATCCGTATATCCGCGTCGGAATTCCCGGGGATTCCGCATCAAACCACACTTGGCTGGTCTGCGTGAGCGTGACCGTGGCGGCAACCGTCCAGTCCGGTGCGCCCACATCGTCCTTCCGGAGGATTTCGTAGGTGTTGCCCACCACGCCCACCAGCTGGATGCCCGCGTAAAGCTGGATCGCGATTCCCTCCGTGCGCACGACCAACACCGCCCCTTTGCTGGTGGCCGTCCCGACCGCGCCGGTGACTTGGACGGAATACTCACCCTCGTCGCCGGCTTTGAGCGGGGAAATGACGTAGTTCGCCTGGGTGGCCCCGTCGATCGGGGCGCCTCCCTTGTACCACTGGTAAGTGAACGGGCCTTTGCCCGTCGCATGGGCCGAGAACGAGGCCACCTGTCCCACCAAAAGATTCAGGCCCGAGGATTCGACCTGGACCACGGGCGTAACGCCAAACCGCACGACGAACGCGTCGGCATCGCCGACCGAAATATTCGCGAGCGGCCCGTAATAGGACGTCCGCCAGAACTGCCCCGCGATCGTCACGTCGCCCACCGCCGACACCGCAATGGAAGTGGGGACATCCTGCTTCTCCGGAAAACTCTGATAGGATTCCGTCCCACCAAACGTCTCCACCCAGTCCACGGTTCCATCGGGCTCAAGGCGGGCCAGGAAGGCCTCGCTGTAGCCGTGCCCCGGCAGCGCGAGGGTGCCGAGCTGGGCATCGCCATAGAATGTGCCCGCATTGTAAATCCGGCCCTGCCCGTCAAGGCCGAGGGCGGTGCCGATGTTCCCGGGCACCGGCCCGATCTGCCGGGACCAGACGAGGTGACCGTCGCCGGCGTCGATTTTCGCGACGAAGTGGGTGACCGGCCCGCCGACGTCACCACTGCCGGTGACGATGGGGTTCCCGGCGGCGTCCACCACGAGATCGGTGACCTGGGCCCCGAATTGCGGGTCGCCGCCCCCGAACGACTGCAACCACGACCGGGTCCCGTTGGCCGCATAACGCGCAACCACGAAGTTGTAGCCACCGGTTGCGCCGGCCAAAACCACGTTTCCGCCACCATCGACCGCCATGCGGACCACGGTGAAAGCGGGGGCCGGGGTCAACTGGATCGTGCCGGCGAGCTGGTCGTCCGCGCCAATCTTCCGTAGTGCGCCCGATCCCATCAGCATCTCGACACCCCCGCTGGAATCGCCCACCGCAGCGACCACCTGTTCGTCCACTCCGATGGCGCCCGCCGGGTTTTGGGTCGTGGAGACGACGGTTCCGTTGGTATCATACCGGCTGAGAATCCAGTGGGGTTCCAGCTGGAGGGGATTCACCGAGACCAGGACGGTCCAGGACGACAGGACCCGGAGCCCGCCGTTCGGGGCAGGAAAGAGAGAATTGGCGTGCGATTCCACCTGGTAGCTCCAGAGGAACTGCCCCCCGTCGTCGAGCCGGCTGATCGCCTGCGCGGGGAGCCCGCTCCCATCCGCGGTGGCGATGATCTGATTGGTTCCGAAGGTCGCATCACGGGTGAACGAGGACAACGTGTAGGACCCGCCGCCGGGCCCCGGCAGGATCCGGTTCGCCGAGTCAGAGCTTTCCCCGCCCGCTCGGGTTGCCCACTGCCACACATTGTCCGCGGCTTTTGTCGGGAGGCTGAGGCAGAGGAGAAGGCTGCCGAGAAGGACCTTGGATTTCATGGCGGTGTGGGGATTCGAGGGAATGAAAGTTACAGCGTTGTGGAGAGAGGTCTGGTTAGGAATGGCACGGGGTCATATGGACGACGCGAGAACTCTTTGTGTACGGATGTAAATAACCATCCAGAGCCAAAAGGCAAGGCAGGTTTTACGACAGTCTCCAAGTGACGAAGCTATCCCGCATCCTCTCGGTAAACCGTTGAAAACGGTTGGCGCAAGGGCTTTCACCGGAGCCGCCCGGTTGAAACCGGGTGCTAGTGATCCATTCGAGTGCCGGCAAGCGCCCCTCCCCCGACCGGCCTAAAGGAATTTCTTCAGCTTCGCCAGCTCGCTCTGCTTGAGGATGCCGTGCGGGGTGATGATGCCGGTGATGAGTTCCGGTGGCGTCACGTCGAAACCGGGGTTCCGCGCGGTGCTGGTCGGGTTGGCTATACGGATATACATACGTTTTCCCGACTTTGGACCTTGGACCCGTGACTTGGGACTCCGGGCAATTCCCCACGCCCCAGCACCTCCTTACCGCTGCGTTCCTCAATCGGAGTGTGTCGCGCCCTCTGCCAAATGCAGTCTCTCTCCACGCTCGCCAAACCGGAGCGACCGTGCTCACATTGCTACATGACCACGAAGACCAAGTTTTTGCCGGGACCGGTCCTCTGGCTCGGGCTAATCTGCCTGCTCCTCAACTGGCGAGGGGCCGCACAGGGAACGGTCGTGGACTATGTCGTTCTGCCCGACAGCCGGCTGACCGATGAGTGCCTGCTTTGTGGACGGCCCACAATTCCCGAACCGATGGCGGGCCATTTCAGGCTACAGCAACTGCTCGTTCCGGGTCCGTTCAGCTACTATAACGTGGAGGATTTCACCTTCGTTTCCGGCGTGGACGGGGCCGTCTGGCACTTCGGTTCCGGCACGGGCACCTACCGGCAGGGCGGCGAGGTGGCCGTCTCGCAGGACATGACGCTTGATCTCGCGGTCACCAATTTTACGGTCGTCAGCCAGGCTCACTTCACGAACGGAACCCCCGACGTGACCCAGACTTTTCCCAACCTGCAGCTCCGGCTCATCCAGTCGGACGGCACGTTCACCCACGAGCTTTCCATCGACCTGCACGCCGAACCGGTCGTGAACGTCCCGCTCCACGTCCTGCGGGCCGACG
>CAIXUG010000004.1 GCA_903922605.1 uncultured Verrucomicrobiota bacterium | reverse complement strand
GCTCCCGCACAAACTCCCACCGCTGTCGCGCCGCACTCTCAGTTTTCCAAGGCATACCGCCTCAGAAGTGTCACCCATGCGCTGAGCATAAAGTGTTACCCATGCGCTGAGCACATGCCGTCCCCGCGAGCCGGGCAACCACAGACCACGGCGGCTTCGTTTCACAAGGGCGTTTGCGCTGCCACACGCCTCTTCATTCCCATCCATGTGTTTCTTGTAATCCGAGGCCATGATTGCAGCCTTTCTTGCCACGTGGCTCTTCGCCCTGTCCTCGGTCGCGGCGAAGCGGTCGGTGCTGCTACTGGGTTCCTCCACCGCCAACCTGGTCCGGATCATTCTGGCAGCGCTGCTGCTGGGGATCTATGCGCACACCTTCGGGGCCGGGCTCCACGGCGTCGCGCTGGGCTGGTTCATCGCGAGCGGCCTGATCGGCTTCGGCATCTGTGACACGGCCATCTTCCTGGCGCTGCCGCTGATCGGCGCGCAGCTCACGGCCCTGATGGTCCAGTGCCTCGCCGCTCCCATCGCCGCGGTCATCGAATGGCTCTGGCTGGGCACCCGGCTGGGAGCCGCCGAAGTGGTCGCTGGCCTGACCATCCTGATCGGCGTAGCCATCGCTCTTTATCCGGGCAAAGGCAAAACACCCGCGATGCATCCGGGAACGAAAGGCCTCGTGCTCGGGCTGATCGCCGCTGCTGGGCAGGCGATTGGAGCGGTGCTCAGCCGGCACGGCCAGCTGCTCTCAAAGGCGGCCGGACAGTCGATTGATGGCATGTCGGTCGCCTACCAGCGGATTCTGGCCGGAGTGGCCTTCACGTTCCTCTGGTGGTTTTGGCAGCAGCGCCAGGCCCCCAAGCGGTTGGAACCTCGTCCTTGGCGACAGGCGTGGCCATGGACCATAGCCAACGCCTTCAGCGGTCCCTCACTCGGCGTGGCTTGCTACCAATGGGCCTTTCAGCTCCAGCCGACCGGCGTGGTGATGTCGATCACGGCACTTACACCGCTGGCGGTCATCCCGCTCGCCTGGTGGCTGGATGGCGAACGCCCGACCGCCCGCTCTCTCACTGGCGGCCTGGTGGCTGTGGCTGGCGCAATCTGGCTGGCGGCCAGCCGGTGAAGCGGCTCGGAAAATCCTGTCTTAAACATGAGAGCCCAGCTTTAAAGTGTACCGACGATGCATGACGGACCAAGGCCGCCCCTTCACCACTGCCTCATAAAATCCCGGAAAACTCTGTTCGCCCTTGGGGCGGTTTGCTTCGGCTTGGTCCTGTCCGGCTTTTCACTGGCGGCTGACGGTTGGGTCAAAACCAGTGCTCCCGGGTACATTTGGCGATCGGTCGTCTCTTCCGCCGATGGGTCTCGATTGGCGGCTGCCTGCTATGGCGCGATCTATGTCTCGTCGGATGGGGGAGCCAACTGGCCGCAGAGGCCCACGCCGATGATCAGTTGGTCCTCGATTACCATTTCTGCCGATGGCACGCGACTGGTGGCGACGGCCTATACCGATGATTCAGGGCGTTATGCTGTGATCTACACTTCTGCGGACTTTGGCTCCACCTGGACTAAAACCAGCGCCCCGATCATGTCGTGGAACGCCATCACTTCTTCAGCCGATGGATCTCAGTTAGTGGCCCCTCCTTACCGCGATCCCGATGGCAATCCGCAACCGCTCTATATTTCTCGGGATTCAGGCATCACGTGGAAAGAAACGGACACCCCTGCGGAACACTGGGTTGCCGCCGCCTGTACGCCCGACGGCAAGAAAATCACCGCAGTGGCCCAGATCACTTCATCGCCCTGGAGTTCCCGGATTTACGCCTCGTCGGACTCAGGAGTCCACTGGACGCTGATCAACGCTACGGGACCTGCTTTGGATCACATCGCCATTTCGTCAGACGGCGTAAAGGTGGTCGGTGCCTTTGAAGGGGAAAGAGGGGAATTTACCGGTTTCACAACACCCGGGTTCATCTGCACCTCTGCCGATTCGGGCTTGAACTGGACAACGTTCGAGAAGCCTGGAATCTGGGATTCAGTCGCATCGTCCGCAGATGGTCGCCAACTGATGGCGACTGTCACCTTTGGCATTTTCCCTGCGCCCACCACTGGCGCAATTTTCTCTTCGTCGGACTCGGGCGCCACATGGAAAGATGAGGGTGTAGAGCAAAAATACGATTGGGCATCCATCGCCACGTCCGCCGACGGAGCCAAAAGGGTGGCGACGGCTTCCAGTAGGGGCATCTACACTTTCTCCTCCCTCCCTACTCCCGTTTCCGCCTCCAGCCAGTTCACCAATATCGTCTTTTATCCGGGCGATTCGTTCAGTTTGGAGGTCATCGCCAGCGGGGCCGGACCGATTTCCTATCAATGGCAGAAGAATGGGACGAATCTGTCCGACGGCGGAAACCTTTCCGGCGCCAATGCCGCAACCCTGCTGCTGACCAATGCCACCGCTGCAGACGTGGGTAATTACACGGTGATCGTGAGCAATGCCGCAAACTCTATAACCAGCTCCAACGCGGTGGTGCAGTTGTCCGACTGGACTCCGCTCAATGTTTCACTGACCAACTCCGCCGCATTTGCCTCCTCCGCAGAAGGACGCACGCTGCTGACTGGACCGTTGCGTGGGCAAATTTATGTCTCATCCGATTACGGAACAACCTGGACCCCGACCAGCTTCCCCGAGTCGGGCTGGAGTTCCATCAGCTGCTCGGCGGATGGCAACCGGCTTCTGGCTGTCTCCTACACCACTTATGCGGCTGACGAGCGTGGGTGCGTGTACATCTCTGCCGATTCGGGAAAGACCTGGCAGAAAACCGGGCTCTCACCGGGGTACTGGATTTCTGGAGCCTCATCAGCCGATGGCCAAATAATGGTAGCAAGCTGTGAACTGGGCACTTTTGTCTCGGCTGACGGCGGTACTAACTGGACCCACAGGCTGGACCTAATGGCCAAAGTAGCCTGCTCGGCAGACGGGACCAGAATCGGTGCCATACCCTATGGCCCAGGTTTCTCGTCTTTTGCATTTTCAACGGATTCAGGGATCATATGGCATACCGGCGGCGACGCGGTATTTGGCTCCGGTTTTATATCCGCATCGGCGGATGGGAGGTGTTGGATTTCCGGCTCGCTGGCCGACCACCACATCTACGTCACGGCGGATGGCGGAAACGTCTGGAACGCCACAACCGCACCCGAGGCGGGCTGGTGGCAGGTTTCCTCTTCCGGATCGGGAAGCGACTTGGCGGCAATCAATCTGACCACTTCCAGCATTTGGACTTCACCGGATTGGGGAACCACCTGGCAGCCAAAGGCCGCGCCTACCAGCCGCTGGGCCGGACTGGCCGTCACGTCCGATGGCAGCACTTTGTACGCGGCCGGCCCAAGAGGCATCTGGCGCTCTCCCGTGCTTCCCAGGTTGACGGTCGCGCCCTCGGCGGACGGCCTCACGCTTTCCTGGTCCATTCCGTCCACAAATTCCGTCCTCCAGCAAAGTACCGCCCTGGCCCCGTCTGAATGGGCTCCCGTTGAAGCCGTCCCAGTCGAAATGGATCACCTCCGGCGGGTGACGCTCATGTCACCGTCAAAAAGCACGTATTTCAGGCTCGTCCAACCCTGAGGTCGCTGCGGCCAGCCGCTGAAACGGCTGCGAGAATCTGCTTCCCGCAGCGGCGCGGCCTTCCGCAGACTGTTGACATGCGCAAGCGCCGTGAGGCCCGTGAGCGGGCCGTACAATTTCTGTTCCAGCATGATCTGAATCCGCCGGAGAATCTCCAGGTGGCGCTCGACAGCTTTTGGGAGAACACCCAGCTCAACACCTTCCTGGAGGTGAACACCGGTCCGACCTACGGCACCGCGCCCGAGCTGCCCCCCAGCACCACCGAGGAGATGGCCACCCGCCTCTTTGCCGACGCGCTCATCCGCGGCGTGATCGAGCACCGCACCGAGATCGACGCCACGATCCAGAAATACGCCCGCAATTGGGATCTCCACCGCATCGCCGTGGTGGACCGCAACATCATGCGCCTCGCCATCTACGAGATGCTTCATCGTGAGGACATCCCGCCGGTTGTCAGCATCAACGAGGCGGTGGATGTGGCGAAAAAGTTTTCCACCGAGGATAGCGGCAAGTTCGTCAACGGCATCCTCGACAAGGTCAAGGGCGACATCCTGCGCCCGGCCCGGACCGCCAAGGACGAGACGGAGCAGTAAAAGTTTGGCCCGGACGTCGCCTGTGCGACATTGCTCCCGCCTGAACGAACCGATGTTTGCCGACCTGCACCTCCATACCTTTTTCTCCGACGGCACCTATTCGCCGGAGGAACTGGCGGGGCATGCACGCGCGCAGGGGCTGTCGGCCGTGGCGCTGACCGACCACGATACCGTGGAGGGTTGTGAACGGATGGGCATTGCGTGCCAGCAAAACGGGCTGGAGTTCATCCCGGGCTGCGAGTTCACCGCCGAACTGCTCGGGCAGGAGGTTCACATTCTCGGCTACTGGCTCGACACCCAGTCCGTGCTGCTCCAGTCGCGCCTGTCCGGTTTCCAAGCGGTGCGCACGAATCGCATCCGCGACATGGTGCACCGGCTCAACCAGCGGGGCATTCCGATCACCGCCGACAGCGTGCTCGAACTGGCCAACTGCCATTCGCCCGGCCGGCCGCACATTGCCCGGGCGCTGGTGCAGGGTGGCTACTGCAAGGATTTCGACGAGGCGTTTGAAAAGTACCTCAAGAAGGGCCGGCCGGCTTGGGTGCCCAAGACCAAGATGGAGGCCGCCGTCGCCATCCAGCTGATTCATGGCGTCGGCGGGGTGGCCGTGCTGGCGCATCCGGGACTTTATCACGCCGACAAGCTGATCCCTGATGCCGTCGCCGCAGGGCTGGACGGCATCGAGTGCTGGCACAGCCGGCATAACGCCGAGACCTCGGCGCATTACCAGCGCATGACCGCCGGCTTCGGCCTCGTTGCCACGGGCGGCAGCGACTGCCACGGCATGAACAAGGGGGAACCGCTGATTGGCCGGGTCAAGCTGCCTTACGCCCAGGTCGAGCTGCTCCGGCAGCGCCGCCCCAAGGCGGCCATGGTCTCCTGATTTTCGCCCCTTTCGCATCCCGTCTCCATTTCCGCATGGGCTTCTTCGACAAACTCAAGGCCGCCTTCACCAAGACGACCACCGCGCTCGCCCACGAGGTAAAACGCATCGTCTCGCGCTCGCCGCGCCTCACGGCCGACAGCATCGATGAACTGGAAGCCGCCCTGCTCCGGGCCGATCTCGGTCTGGCAATGACCCAGCAGATTATCGCGGCGGCCAAGAGCGCGTTTGAAACCCAGGGACGCTCCGGCCTCGATTTCGTGGAGATCGCCGCGCGGGAGGTGGAAAAGAGCCTCTCGACCGGCGACCCGACGCTGCACCAGCGCCCGGAAGGGCTCACAGTGGTCTCCATCGTGGGGGTGAACGGCACCGGCAAGACGACCACTTCCGCCAAGCTCGCCCACCTCATCCAGGAGCGCGGTGGCACCGCGATGCTGGCCGCCTGCGACACCTTCCGCGCCGCGGCGATCGAGCAGCTCAAGCTGTGGGGCGACCGGCTGCACGTCCCGGTCATCGCCGGGGCCTATCAGGCCGATCCGGCGGCCGTCGCGCACGATGCCATCTCGGCCGCCCAGTCACGCGGCACCCAATGGCTGTTCGTGGATACCGCCGGCCGGCTGCACACCAAGAACAACCTGATGGCCGAGCTGCAGAAGGTGCATCGCGTCATGGACAAGAAGCTGCCCGGCACACCGCACGAGGTGCTCCTCGTGCTCGACGGCTCGACCGGCATGAACGCCCTGAATCAGGCGCGTGAATTTCACAAGGCGGTGAAGCTCACCGGCCTGGTCATCACCAAGCTCGACGGCACGAGCAAGGGCGGCGCCGTCGTGGCCATCCAGCGCGAACTGGGCATCCCGGTAAAGTTCATCGGCGTGGGCGAACAGCCCGACGATCTGCAGCCCTTCAACGCCAAGGATTTCGCCGAGGCACTTTTCGCCACACGGGAGTAGCGGTCTGCCCCCCATTGCGTAGCAGCCGACGTGAGGAGGCTCCATTTTCAGTTCCAGTCAGAGCCTCCTCACGTCGGCTGCTACGAAGCTCGAAAGATTCCTCACAGCAAACTGTCACTCTGCGCTACGGAGCCACGAGTTCTCGGACCATAACGAAATCATCCATCACAAAGCCGCCACCGATGTCCTGGCACAACTCACGTTCGATGTGGAAGCCGGCGCGTAGATAGGCACGTTGGGCGCGGAGGTTATGACGGTTTACGCGCAACTCCAGCCGTTTGGCCCCGGCGGCCACCGCCACGGCGATGGCGTGATCCAACATCACCTGTCCCGCGCCCTGGCCTTGAAGCTCAGGGAGCAGGTAGAGCTTGTGCAATTCGGCCTGCTGCCCGTCAGGACGAACGCTGATGGCCAAGTAGCCGATGGGTTTTCCTGCCCTTTCCATCAGGTCGTAGCGGATGCCTTCGCCGATTTCACGGGCCAGCGTCGCCGCCGAATACATCCGGCCGAGCATGTGCTCAATCTGCGCGAGGGAGAGCATCTCCGCATACGCCGCGCGCCAAATGCGGTCGGCCAGCGCACGGATCACCGGAATATCGTCCACGGTGGCCTGACGAAAAACGAGCGACGGCTCAGACGCAGCGTCCATGCGGCGATGAATCAGTGCGCGGTCGCGGCCAGTGCGGCGGCGAACCGACTGACGAACTCCTTCACCGCCGCCTCGTCGTGCGCCAGCGAGATGTAAAGCTTGGTGCCCATGGGATTCAGGAATACCCCGTTGCCGAGGAGTTCCAGCATGATCGCCCGGCTCCGCGCCCGGTCACTGGCCAGCCACGACTTCTGATCCGTCACCGGTTGGGCCGAGAAGGCCACTTGTGCCAGCGGTCCATCACCCAGAATCTGCGCCGGCACCCCCGCAGCGGCGAGCACCTCGCCCAACTGCAGACGGAAGCTCCGACCGGAAGCGTGCAGCCATTCATAGGTGCCAGGGGCGGAAAAAAGATCGAGCGCGGCGAGCGCGGCGGCGCAGGAAACCGGATTGCCACCGGTGGTCGAGGCGGACCATGCGTAGTTCGGCCCCGGCAGGCGGTGCTCATTGACCACTTCCATCAGATCGGCATGACCGGCATAGGCTCCGAGCGGAAAGCCGCCGCCGAGCGCCTTGCCGTAGGCCACGAGATCGGGAATGACGCCGTAGTATTCCTGCGCCCCGCCCAGGGCGAGCCGGAAACCCGTCACCACCTCATCAAAGACGAGCACAATGCCGTGACGGCGGGTCGCCGCGCGCAGGCCGGCGAGAAAACCGGGAAGCGGCGTGAGACAGCGGTGCAGCGGCTCGATGATCACCGCCGCCAGCTCGTGACCGTGGTCCGACAGGATCTGCTCGGTGGCGGCCAAGTCGTTGTATGGCGCCACCAGCACATCCCGCTCCACCCAGGACGCACCTGCCCCGCTGGGATCGGATTGCGGCAGCTTGGCCGGGCGCCCGTTGATCATGCTCGTGATACCCACCGGATGCTGGCCGTGATAGGCCCCTTCAAACTTCAGCACCTTCGGCCGTCCCGTTGCCGCCTGGGCCACCCGCAGGCAGAGCATCGTCGCCTCCGTACCCGAGGCGACAAAACGGATGCGCTCGGCACAGGGCGAGATCGCGGCCAGGCGTTCGGCCAGCTCGACCGCGCGGCGGTTCACGGCGGCGAAATTGGCGCCCAGCGCCGCCTGACGGGTCGCGGCCTCGACCACCTTGGGCTGGGCGTGGCCTACCAGCGCCGCGCCCCAGGCCATCGTCATGTCGAGAAATTCCCGTCCCTCGGTGTCCCACACCCGGCAGCCCGAGCCGCGCTCGATCACCGGGACAAGTTCAGGCGGGATGCCGTATTCGCCGTTGGAACCGGCGGGAAAAAGGGCGAGGGCACGTTCACGGAAGCTGGGCATGTGATCTAGGGTTTTGCGGCCTGCGGGTGCGGGTGATTTCCCGACCGTCTCTTGAGAATCCTGGCGGCTTTGGCGACCGCCCAGCCACACAGGGTGCCGACCAGTCCGAAGACAATCGTGAAGAAGAGCGCCACGTTGATCGCCGCCAGACTGTACGAAATCAGGCCATCCGTCACCGTGTGGGAGCGCTGTAAAGGGCGATCGGCGAACACCATGACCGCCGTGAAAAGCGCCACTGTCACGACCGGCCAAGCGACGAAGAACCAGCCTCGTGAAACACGCATCAGGTCCAGGATCAGCCCCAGCAGCAGCACCGTGAGCGCTCCGGCGCCAAGAACGGGGAGGAGAAGCCCATGAATGTCGCCCTGATCCCCGTGCCACATCGCGCCCCAGAGGCCAGGAGCTGAACCCATCGTCCAGAGCATGTATTCATTCCCGGGGTGATAGAAGGAAGCGCAGCACACCACGGCCCAGACCAAGGCAATCCACCAGGTGTAGAACGGCTTTCCAATTTTCATCGCCATGGGGTTACGGTTTGAAGCTGATCCCGCCTGATTGAGTTTGGGAATGGCCGCCGACTTTGATGGCTGACATTTCGTGCGGCGATCCTGCCCGCCAAACACCCCCCGCCCCACCCCCTTTATGGGTTACCACTGATTTGCATCCGGAACGCCTCTGGAACCACGGCCAGCCTGTACTTGCGGCCCGTAAGACTGGCGGTTCGACGAGGTATCGTTCAGGGCTGGCCGTGAAGATAGTGTGACAAGCCCGCCAGATCATCCGTGTTCAGCAGGTCCACTTCATCGGCGTAAAGTTCACGCCAGACAAAGAGCCTGTCCTGCACGCCCCAAAAACGGATGCGGCGTCCCTGCGCGTGGGCCTTGGCCACCAGCTCCCGGAGTTTCGCTCGATCGGTCTCCGACAAAACACCGTCCTTGAAGCGCGAGAAGGTCGGTGCCCAGCTCTCGCTCACGAGCGGCACCAGGTTGACGGAGGTGTTGGCCTCCAGATCGGAGAAGTGGCCGTCCACCGCGCACAGGCGCTGCGGCTCGGCGGCGACGATTCCGGCGGGCCGTTCACCGGTAAGGATGACCGTGATGGCCCCGGGCGTGGTGCTGGTCGAAGTGAAACGGGTCAGCACGTCGGAATAGCCGGCCAGCACTTCGCGCAGCTTCGCATAGACCGCCGGCCCCTCGGCCTTGATATCCACCAGCAGGGTGAACTCGTTCTTCTGGAAGCTGCTGAGTCCTGGATAGACATGGCCGCCATTCGTCCGGATGCGGTCGCGCAGCGGATTGAGGTAGAGCGCCTGTAGCGTGCGCTCGGGCTTCAGACCCTTGCGGTCATGGGCGACGAGCAACTGACCGTCCACCAAGTAAATGTCCGCCTCGACTGAACAAAAGCCCTGCTCCAACGCATCGAAAAGGGGCCGTGTGTGCTCGTAGTCGTTATGGGCGTGTGCCCGGAGCAGCGGAATGACCGGCTTGGCAGTCGCATCAGCCGACAGGGCTCGCGGCAACACAACGCCGATCAGAGCCAGCAGGATGACACGGAAAAGCTGGGCCAGTGGGAGGGCAGGTTGCATGACGGCGGTCACTTCTCGGCAAGCAGCTTCTCGATCTTGGATTCCAATTGGTCGCGGGCCTCAAGCTCACGCAGGTTGCCCTGCTTGTCCACCAGCCACATGGCCGGAATCGCCATGATGCCAAACTCCTGACCAAACTTGTTCTGCCAGCCTTCGCCATCGAAATACTGGGGCCAGGGCATTGCCTGCTTTTTTATAAAGGTCTCCAGCGCGTCCTTGTCCTGGTCGAAGCTGATGCCCACGATCTCGAAACCCTGCCCATGCAGTTTGGCGTAGGCCTCCTTCACATGGGGCAGTTCACCCACGCAGGGGCCGCACCAGGTAGCCCAGAAATCCACCAGCACCACCTTGCCTTTCAGGGCGGCCAAGTCCACATCGCGGCCATCGACGGACTTGAATTTGACGTCCAGCGGTTTGCCCACACGGTCCAGTTTCATCTTCTCGCCCATGATCTGCTTCTCCACCTGGGCTGCATACTTCTTCAGCTCCTCCTTGGTGGCGGTTTCACGGACCTCTTTGACAATGGCAAGGCCGCGGTCGCCGCCAATGCCCTGTGCGGCTTCCAGCAGGCCGCCGGAAATCTCGGGCCGGTCGGGATACTCCTTTTGCAGAAGGCGCAACTGCCGCTCAAATTCCGCAAAGACGGCCGGCATGCCCTCGGCCTGCTTCTGCTTGGCCGCCTCGACGGCTGCCTGGATCTTCTGCTGGAAGGCGTCTTTCGGCGCGGCGAGCAAAGCCTGCCCCGCGGAGTCGCCCCGGAGGGAAGCGACCGCCTGCAGCAACTCGGCCTGCATCCGCTTGGCGTCGGCGGCGTGCGCGTCGCTGGCAAAGCGGTCCTGAAACTCCTTGGCCAAATCGGCGGCGGCGGCGGCGGCATCGGCCATGGTGCGCCGGAAAGCGGCGGACTCCTCGGGCGTGGGCGCCTTCTGGTTCCACTCGGCGGGCGGTTGCGGCGGCTGGGTCGCCTTGTTCAGCGCCTTCCAGGCGGCCGCAGGATCATCGGGCAAAGAGGGCTTCTTCGGAGCGGCCTCCGCAGCGGTGGCGGGCAACGTCACCGGCTTGGGGGCATCTTCGGCCAAGACCGCCATTGAGGTGACAAGCAGGACCGCACAGAACCGGTGGAGCGATTTCACAGTGGGCATAATGTGGCCGGATTCGACCGCTTGGCCAACGGAATGTTCAACCTTGCAAAGCCGGTTGCTCCGGACGATTCGGATGCCAAGGATTGGGCCGCATGGCCACCCCTTTTCAACGTGACCTGAAAAAGCTCGGCCGGCACCTCGTTCAGATTAAGCGTCGGGCGGGCATGGAGGATATTTTTGGATTTGTCGTGGATTCGAGCACCGAGGTGCTCCTACTCCACTCCTTCGAATCGGAACCCTTCTGCCTCAATGGGTATGATGTCATCCGGCAAAGCGATATCCGGTACTATTGCTTCTTCGACGACCCGCGCTACTGGCGTTTTCGCGCCTTGAAGACTCTGAAGGTCCGGCCGGTCAAGCCTCGGAATATCTCCCTCGGTTCCATCCGGGAGGTCTTGGCTTCGGTTTCCTTGATATACCCATGTCTGTCGGCGGATCGGGAGGAGCGTGACCGTCCGACGAGCTACGTCGGGCCGCTCGTCCGGCTGTCGGAACGCACCTTCACCATGGAAGATACGGACTACTATGGACAATTCACCGGGCCGCGTCGCCTGCGCTACGAGGACGTCACTCGAATCTGTTTCGACGGCGGATATCTCACCGCCTCCGCCATGACGGCAACAATAGCCGCAAAGCGGACGCAACCAAAAGCATCGCGCCCAGCCTCTCGGCGCAAAAAGCCATCGCACCGGCTGTGAAAGCGCGCACGTTTGCGGTCCTTGCTATTGCCCTCGGCATCTATGTGTTCAGCATCGGCCCGGTAATGTGGTTCTTGGATCCCGAAGCCACCACCAGCCTAGGTAAACACTACACCTTGGTCAGGAAGGTTTATTACCCTCTCGGGCAACTGCCTGCGCCATTGTTAAAGGGTCTGGACGCTTACGTCGAATGGTGGCTGAACCTAAAAAGCCATAGATAATTGTGGCCTCGCCGGAATGAACCTTCCCTGCTCCAAGGAAACGGCCGCCGCAGGGTTCAACCGGGTTTTGACCCCGTTGGGATGGCTGATCGTCGGGTTGTGCGTTTACACATTGAGCTTCGGTCCGGTCCTGAAACTTTGTGGTGCCAAGAGAGCCGGGGGATGGAGTGCCTCGCCAGCTTGGGTTCAAACCGCTTATGAACCACTCGCCAGTTTGCCGGCCGGACCGCTGACGAGATTTTTAGGAACGTACCTTAATTGGTGGATGCCCTTGGATGATTGATCAAAAGGTGCTGCTCCGGCCCAAGGCCGTTGGCCCGGGCTGAGAAAGAGAGCTTAACGGATCAGAGCGTGCCGCCGCCGCCCTGGGCGTACAGATAGGCGAAGAGAATGCCCACCACGCTCCCCACGATCACGGTATCGCCAATCACTGCCAGCGGCGTCAGCAGGACCTTGGTCGTGGTTCCGCGGCGTTCGTCATAGGCGGGGAGGCTGAAGGGGCCGTCCTGGAATCCCGGCTGGCACACGAGAAAGGACCGGCCATTCTTCGATGGCACATAGGCAGCGAGCGCCGCCGTGGCGCGAACGGTGCATTCCGCCGTATCCACGCAGGCCGGAAGCGGTGCCAACCCCTTCAGATTTCCGATTTCGACGAACTTGGGCTTTTTCCCGGCCTCAATGGTCGCGCGGTTTTCGGTCAGCCAGTACGCCCGTTCCGTCACCGCATTCTTCTTCTCGGAGTATTCGTGATAACGGACCAGCAACCGGCCATAGGAGGGCTCCTTGAACACTTCCAAGTTGGCCGGCGCCGCCGGATAGGCCGATTGGGAAAAGTCGTTGGTCTTCCAGAGTTTGGGAGTCAGGCAGCCGGTCAGGAGGAGCACGGCAACGAGGGAGAGAAGCAGCCCACCGCTCCGGGCCTGGAAAACGATGTGGAGAAACTTCATGGCGGCTGTGGGTCCAGCGTGAGGCTGGGAGGGAGCACCCGCAAGCCATCCGCGATTGGAGCGGAGCATTTCGGGCCGAGGAAAACTGGCCAATGTCGCTCACTGCGGTGTCGGATGGCAAAAACCGCTCTGGTTTCGGCCGCTTTCTTGCCAGCCTCTCGCCCGTGATCCATCGGTCATGAGCACGGGACGCATCCTCATCATTCGCGGCGGGGCCATCGGGGACTTCATCCTGACGTTGCCCGCTTTTGCTGCGTTGAAGCGCCAGTTTCCCGGTGTGAGCCTGGACGTGCTCGGCTATCCGCACATCGCCTGTCTCGCGAGCACGGGCGGGCTCGTCGAAGCGGTGAAGCCCGTCGAGGCACGGCCACTCGCCGGCTTCTTTGCCCGAAAGGGTGAGCTGAATCCCGAACTCGCCAGTTACTTCTCCGGATTCCACGTCATCTTCAGCTACCTCTTCGACCCGGATGAACTCTTCCGCAACAACCTCGCGAAGGTGACCAAGGCGCAGGTGATCCAGGGGCCGCACCGGCCGAATGAATCGCAACCGCTTCATGCCACGGAGCAACTGCTGCAACCCCTCGAACGACTCGCCATTTTCGACGCCGATCCGCAACCGCGCATCGAACTGCCCGCTCCGGCTTCCACTGCAACACGAACGCTCGCGCTGCATCCCGGCTCCGGTGGTGAACGGAAGAATTGGCCGGAAGCCAACTGGGCCGCGCTGCTGCAACGGCTCGCCGCCACCACCGATCACAGCTTCCTGCTCGTGGGCGGCGAGGCCGAAGGCGACCGGCTGCAACGGCTCGCGGCGGCGCTGCCGCCGTCTCGGGTGAGCATCGCCCGTTCCCTGCCCCTCCCCGAACTGGCCTTGCGTCTGCGCGGCTGCACCGCCTTCCTCGGGCACGATTCCGGCATCTCGCACCTGGCCGCCGCTTTGGGCCTGCCGGGACTCGTTCTCTGGGGGCCGAGCAACGCGACCGTATGGCGGCCGCGCAGTGAACGCTTTGAGCTGCTGAATGCGCCGGGCGGTGATTTGGCCAGCCTTCCCGTAACGGAGGTTGGCGCCCGCGTCTCATCCTGGCTCGCGGACCACTGAGCCGAGCGGACCAAACCGGGATCACTTCGCCCTTCGCGCCCGGGTCTTCTCCGTCTTACGCTCGGCCCATGCGAATTCTCACCGGCATCCAGCCGAGCGGCGCGCTGCATCTGGGCAACTACTTCGGCGCGATGCTTCCCGCCATCCGGCTCCAGAACGAGGGCGAGGCGTTCTACTTCATCGCGAACTACCATTCGATGACGTCGCTCACCGACCCCAAACTGCGCCGGCAATACACCCTGGACGTCGCGCTCGATTTTCTCGCGTGCGGCCTGGACCCGAAGCGCTGCGTCTTTTGGAAGCAGTCCGACACGCCGGAGCACACGGAACTGGCCTGGATGCTCACGACGCTCACCCCGATGGGACTCCTCGAACGCTGCCACAGCTACAAGGACAAGGTGGCCAAACTCGCCGACGGCGATGCCGGCGCGGTGAACCACGGGATCTTCGCCTACCCCGTGCTCATGGCCGCCGACATCCTGCTCTACGACACGAACATCGTGCCCGTCGGCAAAGACCAGAAGCAGCACCTCGAAGTCACGCGCGACATCGCGATCAAGTTCAACCACGTCTTCGGCGACACCTTCGTCATCCCCGAGCCGCGCATCCAGGAATCCGTCGCCATCGTGCCCGGCCTTGACGGGCAGAAGATGAGCAAGAGCTACGGCAACACGATTGAGCTGTTCGGCGAGGAGAAGGCCACGCGGAAGAAGATCATGGGCATCGTGATGGACTCACGCACACCCGCCGAGCCCAAGCCCGATGCGGACAAGAACCTCGCGATCCAGCTTCTCAAGCTCGTCGCACCGGCCGAGGTGGCGGCCGATTACGAAAACCGGCTCCGGGCCGGCGGCCTCGGTTACGGCGACCTGAAGAAGGCGCTGTTCGAGCACTACTGGGCCTACTTCGCCCCCGCCCGCGCCCGTCGCGCCGAGCTGGCCGCGAATCTCGACTACGTGAACCAAGTGCTCAACGAGGGTGCCGTCCGCGCCCGCACCATCGCCCAGAAGACGCTCGCCCGGGCCAAGGTCGCGTGCGGCTTGGACTGAGTGGCGATTTACGATTTCGGATTTACGATTTACGAATTTTAAGGCGCATCGACTGCCGCTTCAGTTCGTAAATCGTATATCGTAAATTCCTGCGTCGCGCTCAGTGCGCGCTGAATCGCAAGACCGTCGTGTGCCGGTAGGTTTCGCCATGACGCAAGACCGCGTTCGGGAAGTCGGGATGGTTGATCGCGTCCGGAAAGTTTTGCGTTTCGAGGCAGAGAGCCCCGTGGCGGGGGAAGCGCACGCCCCCGGTGCATTCGATGCCGTCCGGCCCGAAATTGTTGGCCGTGTAAAGCTGCACGCCGGGCTGGTCGGTGAGCACCTCCAGGATACGACCGCTGGTCGGCTCGACCACCCTGGCCGCCAGGGCCAGGGACTTGCCGCCGCTATTGAGCACAAAATTGTGATCGTAGCCCGTGGGCTTGAGGCCAGTCTGCTCGATGCGCTCGCCAATCGCGTGCGGCGAGGTGAAATCCATCGCCGTGCCAGCCACCTTGGCCAGCTCGCCGGTCGGGATCAGTCCTCCGTCCGTCGGCGTATAACGGTCGGCGAAGATCTGCAGCTCGTGGCCCTTGATGTCACCGTGGCCGGCCAGATTGAAGTAGCTGTGGTTGGTCAGATTGACCGGCGTCGCCTTGTCCGTCGTGGCGCGATAGGTGATCCGCACCTCGTCATTCTGGGTGAGGGTGTATTCCACCTCCACGCTCAGCTTGCCGGGGTAGTTCTCCTCCCCATCCGGGCTTTCGTAGGCGAAGAGCATGGTGGCGAACTCGGGTTTGATCTCGCCGCCCACCGCCCGCCAGAGCTTCTTGTCGAACCCGACGGTGCCGCCGTGCAGATGGTTGGGGCCGTTGTTGATCGCCAGCTGGTAGCTCTTCCCATCGAGGGTGAAGCGGCCAAGGGCAATGCGGTTGGCCACCCGGCCCGCGATGGCGCCGAAAAACGGATGTCCCGCCAAGTAGCGCGGCAGGTTGTCGAAGCCCAGCACCACGTTGCCGAACTGGCCATTGCGGTCGGCGGTGTGCAGTTCGGTGATGATGAGCCCGTAATTGGTGACTTTCAGCGTCGTTCCCCGCTGGTTTTTCAGGACGAAAAGGCCGACGGGCGAGCCGTCCGACAGGGTGCCAAATGGAATCCGGTCAAGGTTCATGCGCAAAGTGTCATTGTAGGCGGTCGCGTGGTAATCGTTGACGAGGCTGCCCGTGATCTCGGTGCGGTAGCCAGCACACCCGGCCAGCGGCACCGCTGCCAGGGCGGCCAGGCCCAGGAGCGCTTCACGACGGGAGATGGTCTCATTCATAGCTGTGGATCAGGTTTGCGCTAGGACAGCGGCTCCGGTGCGGCACAGCAAGGCCAGAGTGGGGGGTTCATGTCAGCGCCCCGATCTGCCGAAGCAGGTTCGGCCGGGCAGCGGCGAGGCCCTTATAATTCGCAATCTCCTCCGGCATCGTTGCCAGCTGACGGGCAAAATCAGCCCGCGTCTCCGGGTCGGCCAGAACCCCGGCCAGCGGATGAATCGTGAGCCGGATCAGGAACAGCACGCCACCCGAATCCGGCAGGGCGCTGAAAGCCTGCTCTTCCAAGCGCAGCGAGACCTGCTCCAGCGGAGTATCGGCTGTGAGCCGTGGCAGGCCACGATGCGGATGCATGTTCAGCTCCGGCACGGCGGCAAGCCCCCAGTTCTCCCGCTCGAACACGGCACCGGCCGGCAGCCGCGAGAGAAAGGTGCGGATACGCGGCCCCAGCTCGGCATTGACCGTCGGCACCGGGGCGTGAATCTCGTCGATCGTCCGGCCCAGTTTCTCAGCCGGACTCCACGACGACGGAAAGCAAACTGCGCCGCCCACCAGCCGGAAATCCCCGGCTGCATCGGGCTTGAGCAGGAGGAAGTCGGGCTCCCATCGCGCTGCCAGATCGGCCATCCCAGAACGCCCACCTCTTGTTTTCAATCCGGCTAGATCCAGCGTTTCATGGAGCAGCGATCCAGCATCAGGCTGCCAGATGATCGTATCTGCTTCTGCAACTGTCAGCCAATGGCGGCGGGCGGCCATCACAGGATCATCCGGCGAAGCGAGGCGGAACCAGCGGGCATCGCCGCGGCGCATGCCGAATTCGAAGCGAAAGCGCTCACCCCGGAACAGGTGCGAGAAAATCGCATCCGCTCCGTCGCCCTGTTCGGGGCGGGCTGGCGCCGTGGGCTGATCGCTCATGGGCGAAAGGTGCGCCGCAACTCGGCGGCGCACCAGCACACAGGCGGCTCAGGCCCTGATCGCCGACTCGTCCGCGTTCGTGTTCGCGACCACGTGCATGCCGATGGCCGGGCGCTGGCCCTTGTGCCACCACAGCACCAGCGCGCTCGCGATATAGATCGACGAGTAGGTGCCGGTGATGATGCCGACGAGGAACGTGAAGGCGAAGTCGTTGATCGGCCCGCCACCGAAGATGTAGAGCGACATCGTCGCCAGGAACACCGTGCCGGAGGTGATGATGGTACGGCTCAGGGTCTGGTTCAGCGCCTTGTTCACCAGCTGCTGGAACGTGCCGGGAACACCCAGTTTCAGGTCTTCACGGATACGGTCGAAGATCACGATGGTGTCGTTGATGGAGAAGCCGATGATGGTCAGCAGGCCCGCCACAAAGGTGGCGTTGAACTGGCGTCCCTCGCTGAACAGCCCGGTAAGGCAGTAGCAGCCGATGGTCATCAGCACGTCGTGAATCACTGCGATGACGGCACCGACCGCGAAGCTGAACTCATAGCGGAAGGCGACATAGACCAGGATGCCGAACAGCGACAGCAGCGACGCGATGATGGCCGATTTCTGGATTTCCTCACCGACCGTGGGACCGACCTGCTCGGTCGAAAGCCGGCCGAATTTCGCCTCCGGGAAAGCCTGCTTGAGCTTGGCGTCAACCGACTCCGCATGCGTGCTCGGCTTGCCGTTCTTTTGCGCCTCCAGATCCACGCCGACGCTGACGCGCAGGGCCTGTTTGCCGCTGCCAGGGTCGGTCTGGTAGCCCACCTGCGGTTCGCCGAACTTCAGCTCGGTGACGGCCGCACGGACCTTGTCCACATCCGGTTTCTGCACAAAGGAATAGGTGTAGCTCTCGCCACCCGAGAACTCGATGCCCAGCAGGTTCGAGCCCCGCACAAAGACACCGTAGCTGATGCCGATGATGATGATCGCCCACGAAACGGCGAAAGCCGGCTTGGCCAGCTTCATGAAGTCGAGGTTCGACGACTTGATGATGTGCAGCATCGGCAGCGTCTTCATCCAGCCACGGGCCAGCAGGAAGTCGAAAATCAGCCGTGTCACAATGAGCGCCGTAAACAAGCTCACGGCCACGCCGATCGTCAGCGAGACACCGAAGCCCTTGATCGCGCCCGTGCCGAGCGCGATGAGGATCACCGACGAGATCAGCGTCGTGATGTGCGAGTCGAAGATGGTGGCAAAGGCCCGGTCATAACCGGCCGAAAGCGCGCCCCGCATGGACTTGCCCTTGGCCAGTTCCTCACGGATGCGCTCGTAAATCAGCACGTTCGCATCGACCGCCATACCGACGGTCAGCACGATGCCCGCAATGCCCGGGAGCGTGAAGGTCACGTTCAGCGAGCACATGATGCCGAGCAGCACGATGATGTTCGTAAGCAGCGCCACATTCGCGACGAGACCGGCACGCAGATAGTAGATCGCCATGAACAGGGCGACCGCGATCGTGCCAAAGATGGAGGCGCGGATGCCGCTCCGCACGGAGTCACTGCCCAACGAGGGGTCCACGCCGCGCTCCTCAATGATCCGCAACGGCGTCTGGAGCGGATTTTCCAACGAGGTGGCGAGATCGAAGGCCTCCTTCTCGGTGAAGTCACCGGTGATCTGGCCGCTGCCACCGGGAATCGGGCCGTTGATGTTCGGGGCGGAAACGACCTCGCCATCCAGGATGATCGCCAGGCGCTGCCCGACATTCTGGCGGGTGACCTCCGCAAAGATTTCTGCGCCCTCGGAGTTCATGGTGAAGGCGATTTCCGGCCGGCCGGTCAGCTGGTCACGGCTCACATGGGCTCCGGAAACGTATTTGCCGGTCAGCCCATGCTCCGGCGTCTTGCGGACAATGATCGGCGCATAACCCTCGGTGCCATCCCGGGCGTGCAGTTTCTCCTGCCGCACCTCGAAGCCCGGCGGGATGAGCCCGGTCTGCATGTGCTCCTGCATGTCGGGGTCCACCATGCGAAATTCCAGGAAGGCGGCCTTCTGGATGCCTTCCTTCGCCGCAATCTTGTCCGCCTCGGAAAGGCCGGGCAGCTGCACCAGGATGCGATTCTCACCGGCCGGCTGGATGATCGGCTCGGCCACGCCATACGCATCCACGCGGCGGCGGATGACGGAGACCGCCTGATCCACCAGATAGGACTGTCCCAAGCCCCGGGCCAGGCTGTTCGTACCCAGCTTGCTGGTGTCCATCTCCAGCAGGAAGGCCGTGCCGCCCTGCAGGTCAAGACCCAGCTTAAACTTGCCCGCCGCCTCGCGCTGGACGCCATTCAGGATGGCGCGCGTCGGATTCCGCTCGCCGCTGAACTTGACGAAATTCGTCGGAAAATAGCGGCGGATGTCGTTCGTGCCGATCGCCGCGAGGAGATTCGAATAGCTGCGCGTGGGGAACTGCGTCTCTAAGGCCTGGGCCCGGTCGTAGATGCCCTTGTAGGTGTTGGTGTCGATGTTGATGGCCAGTTCATCGAACTTTTTCACCAGATTGGTCGCCTGGGGCGGCCAGAGTTCGGTGATTGACCAGAAGACAACGAAGACGACAAAGGCGAGCTTCAACAGATAACTGCGATTCATGGGCGGAAGGGGGGCGCGGCTGGCAGGTCCGGCGCGGTTGGATTAGGATTCGGAGCCGGCGGAGGTCACCGAGGTGATGGCGCTCTTCTGAATTTCAAGCTTGGTGTCGGCGGAGCGGATCGTGACCGACTCTTCCGCGACGCTGGTGACGATGCCAATGATGCCAGAGGAGGTTATCACCTTGTCGTTCTTCTTCAGGCCGGCGATCAGCGCTTTCTGCTTCTTCGCCTGGGTCTGCTGCGGGCGGATCAGCATGACGTAGAAGATGACGACCATGAAGACCGTCATGACGATGGTCGTCATCGTGGAACGTTTCTGATCTTCAGGCGAAGCACCGGCACCCGGCCCGAACATGGCGAACAGGTAATAAGGAACAGACAACATGTTTTGTGACAAAGGAGGCGGAAGACTAGGCAGCGAAGGCGCTTTGGCAAGCGCCGCTTGTCGTGATGTGCGGAAAGATAATCGCCGGTTTTGGCCGCCAAAAACCACCCGGCGGCCATTTTCGTTGCCCGGATGGCCTTCTGACGACATCGGAACGCGCCTTTCGAACCGGATTCCCGCCGGGGCTTGTCTCCCGCGCGCGGAGCATTAGTCTCCGCCACCATGCATTTTGATTTCGTGAAGATGTCCGGGGCGGGAAACGATTTCATCCTCGGTGACAACCGGGATGGCCGGCTCCAACTCACGCGCGAACAGGTCGCCCGGCTCTGCCATCGCCAGTTTGGCATCGGTGCGGACGGCCTCATGCTGCTGGTCCCCTGCACTTCCGGAAAGGCCGAGTGGGCCTGGCAGTTCTGGAATTCCGACGGTTCCGACGCCGAGATGTGCGGCAACGGCGCCCGCTGCTTTGCCCGCTACATCCAGCGCGTCGCCGGTGCGGGTGCCCAGACCACCTTCGAGACCGCTGCCGGCGTGATCACCGCGACCTTTCAGGGCGAGCGCGTCACCGTGAACCTCACCGCCCCCCACAGCTTGCGGCTGGGCGACAGGGTGACCACCAGCGCCGGGGAGCTGGAGGTTCATTCGCTCAACACGGGAGTTCCCCACGCGATCGTCTATGTGCCCGATGCCGACCAGGCGATGGTACAGCAGCTCGGGGCCGAACTGCGCTGGCATGCCCATTTCAAGCCGCGCGGAACCAACGTCAATTTCGTCCAGCTCCTTGGACCGAACTTCATCCGGGTGCGCACCTACGAGCGCGGTGTCGAAGGCGAGACTCTGGCCTGCGGCACCGGCGTGACTGCCTGCGCACTGATCAGCGGCCGCGTCCATGGTTTCACCTCGCCCGTGCGGGTGCAGGTCCAGGGCGGCGACGAGCTGGAGGTCAGCTTCACCGAACGGGACGGAAAGTTCACCGACGTGAGGCTGAACGGCCCGGCGACGTTCATCTTTGAAGGGCACACCTTCCTCTGAATTCCGCGCAGCCCAAGCTTGTCATTGACCAATCCGTCACATTGAATGATTCAAGCGCATGGACAACAGCATGATGTGCAATTTGGAAGCCCGTTATCTGGCTCCCCAGGTTCCTTCGGACGAAGCCGAGCGGCTCGAGGCGTTGCGACATTTGAGCCTGCTGGACACGCCGCCGGACGAGCGGTTTGACCGGATCGTCCGCCTGACCGCCCAAATTTTCGACGCCCCGATGGCCACGGTGTCGCTCGTGGACAAGGACCGGCAATGGTTCAAGTCCAAGGTGGGCATGGACATGATGGAGACCCCGCGCAACATCTCCTTCTGCGCGCACGCCATCATGCAGGACCAGGTGATGGTCATCCCCGATGCCCGACGAGACATGCGCTTCGCCAGCAGCCCGCTGGTCGTAAACTCCCCCTTCGTGCGCTTTTACGCCGGGCGGCCTCTGCGGGCGAACGGCTTCAAGATCGGCTCGCTGTGTGTCATCGACCACAAGCCCCGGAGCTTCAATGGGCGTGAGATCGAAATGCTCCACCAGCTGGCGGTCCTCGTGGAGCATGAGATGGAGCTGATGGCGACCATCCAGTGGCAGCACCGTGCCTTGCGGGCCCAGGAGGAACTGGCCGAGAGCCAGCGCCAGCTGGCCCACACCATGGCCGACTTGGAGACCGCCAAAGGCCGCGCCGACGAGCTGTTGCGCCACGTGCTGCCGTCGAACATCGCCGATGAATTGCAGTCCCACGGCAGCGTGCGTCCCGTGAAACACGAGGACATCGCGATCATGTTCGCCGATTTCACCGGCTTCACGCTGGTCACCAGCCAGATCTCGGCGGACGAGCTCGTGGCCGAGCTGAACGAGTGCTTCTGCCATTTCGACTGGGTGGCCATGCGTCACGGGGTCGAGAAACTGAAGACCGTCGGCGACGCCTACATCTGCGCCACCGGCCTGAACCATCCTGGGCCGGACGACGCTATGCGGCTGCTGAACGCGGCCATTGAGATCCGCGACTACATCCGCGAGCGCCATGCCCGGATGACCGCCGAGGGCAAGCCATACTGGGACATCCGCATCGGCCTCCATTCCGGTCCGCTGGTCGCGGGCGTCGTCGGTGTCCGCAAGTTCGTTTACGACGTCTGGGGCGACACTGTGAACACGGCCGCCCGCATCGAGACCGCGAGTGTCGGCGGGCGTATCAATGCCTCGGCCGAATTCCTGAAACGGGTCCGCGACCAGGTGGATTTCGAACCACGCGGCAGCATCGCCTGCAAGAACAAGGGCGATTTGGAGATGGCGTTCATCAACGGCCTCAAGCCGTGAACTTCTGGCGCTGGCTGGGGCTTCTGCCTTTGCTGCTGGCTTTGCCGGCGCTGGCCCACGGCCCGCTGCACGAGCAGATCACCAACGTCACCGCCGAGCTTTCGCTTCGCCCCAACGATGTCCCCCTGCTGCTTCGTCGGGGCGAGCTCAACCGCCTCGACGAGCGCTGGGACGCCGCGCTGGCTGATTTTCAGCTCGCGAAGAAACTGGCCCCGGCCAATCCCGAGCCACTGCTGGGCCTCGGCCGTCTCGCCCTAGACCAGGGCAAGTTCGCCGATGCCACCAGGTCGCTGACCGGCTTCCTCGCCCTTCAGAGCAATCATGTGGAAGGCCATCTGCTGCTCGCCCGCGCGCTGGTACGGAGCGATCACGCACCCGATGCCGTGGAGCATTTCAGCCGGGCGTTGGCCCTGTCTGCCGAGCCCCGCCCCGAATGGTTCATCGAGAGGTCGCAGTCTCATTTCGCCCAGGGCGACAGCCATCTCGCGGAAGCATTGGCTGGCCTGGACGAAGGCGTCACCAAGCTCGGGCCGGTACCTACCCTGCAGCTGGCCGCCATCGCGCTGGAATTGCGTCGCCAGGGTTTCGACGCCGCGCTGCAACGGCTCGACACCATTCTGGCCAGCAGCGAGCGCAAGGAGCGCTGGCTGTTGCGTCGGGGAGAAATTCTGGAGCTGGCCGGCCGCCCGGCGGAAGCCGTCACTGCCTATAACGCGGCTCGCGAAGCTTTCGAGGCGCTGCCGCTGCGCCTGCAGCGGTCGCTCGCGATGCTCGATTTTCGCCGGGAGCTGGACGCCAAGCTTGCCGCCCTGCCCGCTTCACCGAAAGCTTCACCCGCAAAGTGACCACCTACTTCCGCCTCACACTGGCCCTGCTGCTGACCAGCCTTTCACTCTCGCTAGCACCTTCCCTGTCGGCCGCCGAAAAGATCACCCGTGGCCCGTACCTGCAGATGCCGACGACCAACTCCATGGTCATCCGCTGGCGTACCGAAAAGGAACGCAAGAGCTACGTGCGCTATGGTCTGACGCCCGTGACGGCCACCAACCTCGTGCGCTCGCCCGGCGTGTTCACGGAACACGTGGTCCAGCTCACCAAGCTGAAGCCCGACACGCGCTACTACTACTCGGTCGGCTACGACACGAACAAATGGATCACTGAAGTTGGCCCCGATTTCAGCTTCCTGACGCCGCCCATGCCCGGACCGGCCCGCCCGACGCGGATCTGGGCCTTGGGCGATCCGGGCACCGCCAACACCAACCAGATGGCGGTGCGCGACGCCTTTTACAAATGGAGCGGACGGAATCCCGACCTGTGGCTGATGCTCGGTGACAACGCCTATTCCGACGGCACCGATGCTCAGTACGGCAAGGCCGTGTTCGACATGTATGGCGCGCTGCACCGGCAGGTGGCGCTCTGGCCCACGCTCGGCAACCATGATGCGCTCAGCGCCAGTTCGCCGACGCAATCCGGGGTTTACTACGATGTCTTCACGCTGCCGACGCTGGGGCAATCCGGCGGGCTGCCCAGCGGCACCGAGGCCTATTACTCCTTCGACTACGCGAACATTCACTTCATCTGCCTCGATTCGCAGGATACCGACCGCAGCCCCCGCGGCACGATGGCCACGTGGTTGCAGGCCGACCTGGATTCCACCGCACGGGAATGGATCATCTGCTTTTTCCATCATCCGCCGTACAGCAAGGGCGGGCACGATTCTGACAAAAAGTCCGACAGCGGCAGCCGCCTCTGGGAAATGCGGGAGAACATCCTGCCCATTCTGGAGGCGGGCGGCGTGGACTTCGTGCTCTGCGGCCACAGCCACGATTACGAACGCACCTTCCTGCTAAATGGCCATTACGGCACCAGCACCAATCTCACCTCCGCCATGATCCTCAATCACGGCGACGGGCGGGCGGACGGAAACGGTGCTTACGCGAAGCCCGCCATCCTGACGCCAAACAAGGGCGCGGTTTACGTGGTCAGCGGCAGTGCCGGCCAGACCGAGGCCGGCAGGCTGAACCACCCCGCCATGTACCTTTCCCTGAAAAAGCTGGGCTCGCTGGTCATCGACATCGACGGCCTGACCGCCGAGGTGAAGTTCATCGGCGACCGCGGCCAGGTGCGCGACTACTTCACGCTGCGGAAGAAGTGACTCCGAATATCGCTGCTCCCCCCCTCTCATATCGTGACGATGACTTGCCCTTGGTCCTGACTCCGGGTCAAAATTGACGCAGGTGTCCCTCATTTCACATTTTCGTCAGGCGCTGCGCTCCGATCTCGAATCTCCCAAGGCCGAACGCCAGTTGGGCAAGGGCTGGGTCAGCGGTACCGTTGCCCTGATACTGGCCATCGCCAGTCTCTTCCTCGTCATCGGGCTGCTGTACCCCGAGTGGTTCACTTTCAAGGAGACCCGGCCCTTCTATGAAAAACCGGTGTTCCATGTGGTTCTGCTCGGAGTGCTGCTGGGAGCTTTCGTCCTGGCGATTATCAGCCTCGTGCTCCGGCAGAACAAGATCCTGGGATTCACCGCCCTGTTCCTGGTCATTCTGGCCACCACCCTCGGCGGGGCGAACGCCCATTCCCACGTGGCGCAAGGGAGCCCCGTTTATCTCGGCATGGACTGGTTCGTCCTGAACATCATCTTCACGGGAATCCTGTTCGTGCCCCTGCAACTGCTGTTCCCGCGCTATCCCACCCAGGATTTTTTCCGCTTCGAATGGCGCGAGGATCTTTTCTACTACTTTATCAGCACGATGCTGGTGCAGGTGCTCACCTACGCCGCTCTCTGGCCCGCCCTGACCCTCACCAGTCACACGCATTGGGAGGCGTTCCGGGCGGCGATTTCGGGACAGTGGCTGGTGTTCCAGATCCTGGAGATCATGTTCCTGACCGATGTGGTGCAATATTGGGTGCACCGGCTGTTTCACCGCATTCCCTGGCTGTGGAACTTCCATGCGGTGCATCATTCGGCACAGGTGATGGACTGGATGTCGGGGGCCCGGATGCATTTCATGGAGATCCTAGTCCTGCGGGCCTTCACCGCAGTCCCCATGTTCATCCTGGGCTACAGTCAGACCGCCCTCTCCTTTTACATTTTCTTCGTCTATCTCCAATCAACCTTCGTCCATGCCAACTTCGGTTGGAATCTGTCCATGCTGGGGCGTTATCTGGTCACCCCGCGCTTCCACCACTGGCACCACGGCATCGAAAAAGAGGCGATCGATGTCAATTTCGCCATCCACTTCCCGCTGCTGGACCGGATTTTTGGCACTTATTTCCTGCCCAAGGACAAATGGCCCGACGGCTACGGCATTGGCGGCCATCCGGTCCCGAAGGGTTACTGGAAGCAATTTTGGTATCCCTTCCGGAAGCAGTCGCCGGCGGAAAACGCCAGCGAACTGCCCGGTAACTGAAAGTGCCATCAGGGGCCGGATCGAGGCCTTTGACACCGCCGGAGCACCTCCTAGTTTGCGCGCCACTTGAACGAATCCGCCGCACCTTCCGCTGCCGATCGGGCTCAGGCGATCCGCGCCGCGCTTCCTGCCGGCGGCCTGTTCGCCGGCCAGGATTGGCGAACCTCCCCCGCCCCGTTTCCCCTCGGTGATGCGCTGGCCAAGGAGCTCGACTCCCTCGGACGGGTGCTCCTGCAATTCTACCGGGCGGCGAACCTGCTCTATCGTCGCAGCTACGAGGGCAAATCACCGGCCTGGATCGCGGACCTGCTCGATCAGGGCAAGCCCGGCGAGCTCATCGCGCTCCAGCGGCATCCGAGTTTCAAGAACGACGTGCCGCGCGTCATCCGGCCCGACGTGCTGCTGACCGAAGACGGTTTCGTCATTGCCGAGCTGGATTCGGTACCCGGCGGCATCGGCCTCACGCAATGGCTCAACCAGACCTACGAGGCGGTTTTGCAGGGCTCGGTTGACGGGAAACCGGCCGGTGTCCTCGGCGGCAACGCCGGCATGCGGGAAGGTTTCGCCTCCATCTTCGGCGACGCGGAACGGGTTCACCTGGTCGTCTCCGAGGAGGCCGCCGGCTACCGCCCGGAAATGGAATGGCTCACGCAGCAGCCGGGCGGTTCACGGTATTCGGTGCGCGATTCGCAGTTCACGGACTTCGCACCCGGCGATGCAATCTACCGTTTCTTTGAGCTGTTCGATCTCGCCAACGTGCACAACTCGAAACGCATCTTCGAGCTGGGCATGGAAAAGCAGGCGCGTGTGACCCCGGCGCCCAAGCCGATCTTCGAGGAGAAGCTGCTCTTTGCCCTGCTGTGGAACCGCAATCTGCGGCCCTTCTGGCGGCAGGAGCTGGGCGAGGCCTTTCTCGCGCGGCTGCTGAAGGTTATTCCGCAGACCTGGGTGCTCGACCCCGCGCCGCTCCCACCGCACGCGGCCTACCCTGGACTGGATCTTACGGACTGGACGCAACTGAAGGCGCTCAGCCAGCGTGACCGCGAACTCATCCTCAAGGTCTCCGGGTACAGCGAGGAAGCCTGGGGTGCGCGCGGCGTGTACCTCGGCAGCGACCTGAGCACCGCCGACTGGAGCGCCGCCGTCGACAAGGCGCTCGCCGCGTTCCCACATTCACCTTACGTGCTCCAGCGCTTCCACCGACCGCGCGTGGTGGACTCAGCCTATTTCGATTTCACCACCAACCAGCTCGTGCCGATGCCGGGCCGGGTGCGCCTCTGCCCGTACTACTTCGTGAGCGGCGACGGCGATGCGGCGCGCCCGAAACTGGGCGGTGCGCTCGCAACGATCGTCCCGGCGGACAAGAAGATCGTGCATGGGATGAGAGATGCGATTCTTGCACCGTGCTCGGTCTAGGAATATAGCAGGATTGCGACGCATCGAGTGGTACGGAACGGACGCTCTTGGAACGCGGGCGTGGGCACCGCACTACCCGCGGCAACCTCCGTCGGCCGGATGGGGCTGCGGGAACCGGACGCTTCTGAAGTTATTCCCGTTGCTGCGGCTGGTCCTCCGGACACAGCCGCGCCCCGGTCGCGTGGATCAGGGCACGATTCGGACAAAGAAAAACGGCGGTCCCTTTCGGGACCGCCGTTTTCGTAATTGATACCGGAGCCTTACTCCTGAGGAGCAGCCGGAGCGGCTTCAGCGGCCGGAGCTTCCGGAGCGGGAGCCGCCGGGGCGGACTCGCTGGCGGACTGCTGGTCGCGCTCTTCCATCGCGGCCTTGCGGCTGAGACGGACGCGGCTCTTTTCATCGACGCCGAGGCATTTGACCGTGATCTCGTCGCCGAGCTGCACGATGTCCTCAACCTTCTTCACGCGGAAGTTGGCCAGTTCGCTGACGTGCACGAGGCCCTCGCAACCGGGAAGGAATTCGACGAAGGCGCCGAAGTCTTTGATCGAAACGACCTTCGCACGATAGATCTTGCCGGGCTCGGCCTTGGCTGCGGCGGCCGCCTTGTCTTCGGGGCTGCCTTCGCGCTTCGCGCCGCCACGATCACCACCACCGCGTTCCGGACGGGGACCACGATCGCCGCGGTCACCACCACGTTCCGGACGGGGACCGCGTTCACCGCGACCGCCACGGTCGCCGCCGCGATCACCACCACTGCGTTCGGGGCGCTCAGCACGTTCGGGACGGGCTTCACCGTTGCCGTTTTCGCGCTTGGCTTCGCCATCCGCGGGGGCGGAATCACCGGTCGCGACCGATTCACCGCGCTCTTCCATCGCGGCCTTGCGCGACAGCTTCACACGGCCCTTCTCGTCGACACCGAGGCACTTGACCCAGATCTCGTCGCCCATCTTGATGACGTCCTCGACGCGTTCCACGCGCTTGTTGGACAGCTCGCTGATGTGCACCAGGCCATCCTGACCGGGGAGCACTTCGACGAAGGCGCCGAACTCCTTGATGGTCACAACGCGACCCTTGTAGATCTTGCCGATCTCGATCTCGGCGCCGAGGCCCTCGATCGCCTGGCGGGCGATCTCCATGCCTTCGGGCGAGACGGAGAAGATCTTCACCGTGCCGTCGTCCTCGATGTTGATTTCGCAACCGGACTCGTCCACGAGGCGCTTGATGTTCTTGCCACCGGGCCCGATGAGGGCACCGATCTTCTCGGGGTTGATCTTGATCACCACGATGCGCGGGGCGTACTTGCTCAGCTCGGTGCGGTGCGTGGGCAACGTCGCGAGCATGTGGTCGAGGATCGCGAGGCGGGCAACGCGCGCCTTCTCGATGGTCTCGATCATGATGGGCAGCGGGAGGCCCTTGAGCTTCAGGTCGAGCTGGAAGCCGGTGATGCCGTTGGTCGTGCCGGCGATCTTGCAGTCCATGTCGCAGAACGCGTCTTCCCAGCCGATGATGTCGGTGAGGAGCGTGTAGCGGGAGATGCTGTGGTCCGCACCGAAGTCGGTGCAGATGCCGATGCTGATGCCGGCGACCGGGCGGGTCATGGGCACACCGGCGTCCATGAGCGCGAGAGTCGCACCGCAGACGGAGGCCATCGAGGAGGAGCCGTTGGACTCCAGGATCTCGGAGGTGACGCGGACGGCGTACGGGTAGTCCTTCAGCGGGATCATCGGGCGCACGCTGCGCTCGGCGAGCGCGCCGTGACCGATCTCACGGCGGCCAGGCCCCATGATGCGGCCGGTTTCTCCGACGGAGAAGTTCGGGAACGTGTAGTGCAGGATGAACTGCTTCTTCGTCTCGCCCCCGGTGTAGGAGTCGAAGTTCTGGATGTCGTCGCTGGTGCCGAGCGTCGTGAGGCAGACGGCCTGCGTCTCACCGCGCTGGAACATCGAGCTGCCGTGGGCGCGGGGCAGGATGCCCACCGTGCTCACGAGCGGGCGGATGCCATCCGCCGTGCGGCCGTCAAGGCGCTTGCCGTGATCGAGGATCAGGCCGCGGACGGCTTCCTTCTGGATGTAGTACTGCGCGTCCTTCAGGACGAAGTCGGTGACCTTGTCGGCGCCGAACTTGGCGATGAGCTGCGCGCCCACGTCGTCAAACACGGCCTTGACCGCAGCTTCGCGCGCCAGCTTCTGGTGCGTGAGCAGGGCGGGCACGATGCGGTCACCCGCGAGCACCTTCGCCTCGTTGAGGATTTCCTCGGGCACGACCGTCACGGTGACCTTGCGCTTGGGCTTGCCGGCCTTGGCCTGCAATTCCTTCTGCGCGGCGATCAGCGGCTGGCACTGCTCGTGGGCAAACTTGAGGGCGGCGACAAAGTCGGCCTCGGTGATCTCATTCGCCGAACCCTCGTACATGACGACGTCGGTCTCGTTGCCGACATAGATCAGGTCGAGATCGGACTCGGCCTGCTGTTCATGGGTGGGGTTGGCGACAAACTCGCCCTTCACGCGACCGACGCGGAGCGCGCCCAGCGGGCCGGCCCAGGGAATGTCGGAAACGGTCAGCGCGGCGCTGGCGCCGAGGATGGAGAGGATGTCGGCGTCGTTGGTACCGTCGGCGGACATCAGGATCGACTGAACCTGGACCTCGTTATAATAGCCCTTCGGAAAGAGCGGGCGGATGGGCCGGTCGGTGAGACGGCAGGTGAGGATTTCCTTCTCGGAAGGACGGCCTTCCCGCTTGAAGTAGCCTCCGGGAAAGCGACCCGCAGCGGCGGCGCGCTCGCGGTAATCGACGGTGAGCGGGAAGAACTCCTGCCCCGGCTTGGCCTTGGTGGCGGCGACGGCGGCGGTGAGGATGATGGTTTCGCCGAGTTGGATGGTGACGGCACCATCGGCTTGTTTGGCGTAAATGCCGGTCTCAATGATGAGATCCTGGCCCCCAATGGGGATGATAACTTTCTCTGACATATGCGGACATTGCCCGCCGGCCCAGAGGAACTTCAGTTAGCCGCCGCCCGCATTCCCTTTGTGGAATGGGCAGTAGCTCAATGAAATTTCCCGGACCGGAGGAGCGTTTCTTTCTTGGCGACGCAGCTTGGTTTTCGGATGGCCGGAGGCGGACGCCGCGTGCGTCCCTCAACGGAATCCCAACCGCTCAGGGAGCGGCTGTTCCGGCCTAAAATGCGAAGCCGGGCCTCAGGGCCCGGCCTCTAAAATCTACTTGCGGAGCTTCAGCTTGACCGTGAGGGCCTTGTAGCGTGCCTCATCCTTCTTCTGAAGGTAGGTCTGCAGGCGGCGACGCCGGCTGACCATGATGAGGAGGCCACGGCGTGAGCTGTGATCCTTCTTGTTGGTTTGAAGATGCTCGCTGAGCGAGTTGATGCGGCTCGTGAGCAGTGCGATCTGGACGTCGGCCGAGCCGGTATCCTTGTCGTGCTGCTTGAACTCGCTGATGGTTTTTGACTTTTCTTGCATTTGATTCGGTGTCGGGCAGCTCATGCCGCCCTGTAAGTTATTCCGTTAATCGAGGCGCGAACACTAGTTGGTTGCCGGGATGGTGTCTAGCCTCGTTTTCGAGCGGCTTGGCTACCCTAGCAGTTCATTGAGTTCGGCGACACCTCGGGCAAAAATGTCCTCGCGAAGGGACTGCTTACTGTTCGCCGCCTCCATTCGCAGATAGTCAGCCAGCCAGTTTGCAGGACTCACTTACCCCCGGGCTTGTTCAACCAAGGGTGTAGTTGCTGGCTTCGCTCCGCTTTGCAGCAATACACCCTTTATTGTTAGGCTGATTTTGGAAGAACATGAGTGCAGACCGTTTTACGGCCTAGTAGCATAGCTAAGGAGTACCACGCACCACATTCCCGAGATGGGCATCCGCGATAGCTTCGCGAAAATGGGCTGTGGATTCGAGAAGGGCCAGCACCGGGAGGATTGTGTGGTCCATCTGGGCCCGGTGAACCAGCGGGGCTACCGCATAGTGAAGTGCCTCAGGGCGTATGAAGGGTGATTCTGCAAGAAGCTCCGCCAGGATCTTCTCAGATTCTATGCCAGCTGCAGCCAGTCGACAAAGTATCTCGATAGCATTGCCCTGGCTCCAGTCGTAGCAGGGAAACCGGGTTTAGCGGCTGCTGCGGCGCGCGAGGGCGAAGGCACCCAGGGCCAAACCGGCCACGGCGGCGTAATCCGAAGGCTCGGGCACGGCGGTGATGCTGGCGGAGATCGGCCCCGACGAGTCATTCACCACCAAGCCACCGGGGACACCCGTCAACGGAAGTGAAAACGAAAAAACAAAATTGCCTGTGTATCCGGAAAAGACGGTCGGAGCGGGTGTGGCGACATCTAGCAGCGGCGTCGTCGTGGTGAATTTGGGAGAGGCCGCTCCACTACTACCACTACCATCGCCAAACTGCATGCGAGCGAGCGAGATCCCGCCGAGGGCTACATTCGAGCTATCTGCTAAAAACACATACACGTCAGAGGGGCTGCCGGTAAAGGTTCCGATGCCCGGCAGGTCCAAGGTGAAGCCCGTGGATGGGAATAGAGCTATTCCCGTGGCTTGGGGCACCCCCGCCGAGGCGTCAAAGGTGGCCGAAAGGGTGAACGGCGTGTCGCTACCGAAAGCGACGCCACCGAGTGAGCTGGAGGCGTTAAAATTGCCGGAGATGTGCTCGGTCAGGAAGACGGAGGCGTGGGTGGCGGTGGCGGTGAGGGCGAGGGCGGCGAGCCGGAGGGGATTGCGGGATGGATTCATAGCAGGTGGGTATAACAGATTATTAATGATGAGTGACTGCGCCCCGGACATTGGAAAATAAAACAGCCTCTCCCGGCAAGCCATTTTGCCCACGGTGCCGCGGCGCCAAGAAAACGCCGATGCTCTACGGTATAGCCATCAAGCAGACCTACCGTGTAAGCCGAGATGCTTCCGGTCAACGCAACGTAGGGTCGTAGCAAACTCTTGAGTGGTGATGCGTTCATGATGCCTAGCAGTTCATTGAAAAACCCAGAGATTCTAATGAATCGGGGTTTGGGTGAATCGTCGGATTTGAATGCGTGGAGCTGTTGATCCTCAGGCTGATATGTTCTGCCTGATTTCTCCTGAGAGCCGGGTCCCGAAGGACCATCCGCTGCGCCGGATCAAGGTGCTGGTGGACGCCGCCCTCAAGGACCTGTCCCCGCTCTTCGACGAGATGTACGCCCGCGAAGGTCGCCCCTCGATCCCGCCCGAGCGGTTGTCCAGAGCCAAGGTGCTCAAAGCCCTCTTCACGATTCGCAGCGAATCTCTGCTGATCGAATCTCTGGAGTACAACCTCCTGTTTCGCTGGTTCCTCGACCTGAATTTCACGGATCCGATCTGGGATCACAGCACCTTTTCCAAGAACCAGGAGCGTCTCTTGGCCCATCAGGCGGCAGAACTGTTCTTCGCCCGAGTGGTTGCCATGGCTCAGGAGTACGGCTGGACCAGCGAGGCCCATTTCTCGGTCGATGGAACCCTCATTGATACCTGGGCGAGTCTGAAGAGTTTCCAACCCAAGGACGGCCCCGAGAACCCCGGCGACGGGGACTCCTGAAATCGGACGGTCGACTTCCACGGGGACAGGCGCAGCAACGCCACTCACCAAAGCATCACTGACGCGGAAGCGCAGTTGGCCCGCAAGGCTCGGTTGAGCTTCGGCCTGCACGCCCTGATGGAGAACCGCAACGGCCTGTGTGTTCAGGCGCTGGTGAGCACGGCCCACGGAACCACGGAATCGAAAGCGGCGACAGAACTCCTGGCCCGACAGATTGACCTCACGCAGAAAGCGCCGCAGACACTCGCCGCCGACAAGGGCTACCACAGTGCTCAGGTCGTCGGGTTCTGCCGGGAGCATGGGATCAGGCCGCACGTGGCCACGGTGAAGGGACGGCAGGTTGAAGGACTCGACGGGAGGACGACCCGGAGTCTCGGCTACCAGACCAGCCAGAAGCTGCGCAAACGGATCGAAGAGGTCTTCGGATGGTGCAAAGAGATCGGCGGACTTCGCAGGACACGCAAACGCGGGACGGACCGAATCGGTCTGAGCACCTTTCTGATCCTCACCTCTTACAATTTGGTTCGTATGGGTAAGCTGCTTGGAAGTCCGCCCGGAAACGGACTGGCGACCGCGTAAGCGGGACGCCGCAGCCGGCGGTGGGTCGGGAGACTGGGAAAATGAAACCCGGTCAGCCCCACACCGCCGGCTACCCTCTTGCCAAATCCAGTTTTTAGCCTTTTGAACACAAGGCGGGAGAGAATGGGTCAGGAAAACAGGGGCTTTTCAACGGCCTGCTCGGGACCGAAGGCATGGGGAAGCGGCCAGATTCAGCGTCCCGCCGGGCCACCGTAGGCCCGCTCCACGCGGGCCACCCGCAGCTGGTAGTCGGCGTACCAGACCTGTTTGCCGACTTCCTGGGCCAGCCGGTGCTGGGCATTTTCCTGCCAGGCGCGGATCGAACTCTCGTCCGCCCAATAGCTGACGGTGATTCCTAGCCCGCTCTCGGCGTCCCGAACGCTCTCCACCCCCAGGAAGCCGGGTTGCCGGGAGGCCATTTCGACCATCCGGTCGGCCATGGCTCCATAGCCCCGGTCGGCTTCGGCCCGCAGCGAAGTGAAGATCACCGCGTAGTAAGGCGGCTCGGGAGTGACGGCAGGACGCGGACTGGCGCTCATGGGTTTAGCAGGCGGATGACCTCATCGTGCAGTTCTGGCGCGCACGCCACGGCCGAGGTCGCTTCCAGATGGGCGGCATTCTTGCCCTGCCAGTCCGTGATGCGCCCACCGGCTCCCTCAATGCAGGGAATTAGCGGCAGCAGATCCCACGGGTTCATGATCGGGTCCACCATGATGTCGGCGAAGCCGTTGGCCAGCAACAGGTAGCCGTAGCAGTCGCCGAAGGTGCGGTAGAGGCGGACCTGCTGGGCGAGATCGGCAAAGGCGGCCCCGTTTTGATAGCGGGCCGGGAAAAGCGGATCGGTGGTCAGCAAGGTGGCAGCCGCAAGCGGCGGTGCGGGACGCATCCGCACCGGCGTGCCGTTAAGCGTGGTAGTCTGGCCGTCACCGAGGAGGAGCTGCTTCAGCACCGGCTGGTTGACGCAGCCCAGCAGCGGCTTGCCCTCGTGCAACAGCCCGATCAGCGTGCCGAACAACGGCACGGCGGTGATGAAGGATTTGGTGCCATCCACCGGATCCAGCACCCAGACGAACTCGGCGTCGCCACGGACGGTGCCAAACTCCTCCCCCACAATTCCGTGCGTGGGAAAACGCTTTTCGATCAGCCGGCGCATGACCAGTTCGGCATTGCGGTCGGCGACGGTTACCGGGGATTCATCAGCCTTCAGTTCGAGACCACAATCGCGATTGGCGAAGTAGGGCAGGATCACGTCGGCACTGACCGACGCGAGCTCTCGGATGAATTCACGGAAGGGGTCGAGGTTCACGCGCAGGTAGGAAAACATACATCCGGAGTCATGCCCACGACTTTGGGAAAAATGGGGGCCGAAAGTCGGTTACAAATTGCTGCCCCATCTTGGGCATCACCCAATGCCGCTTGCCCGCCGTTCCGCCCGCCCTTACAAACCGCCGCCACCGTCAACTGAACTTCCCACCCGATTCCCCATGCGCCTCGATCAATGGCTTTGGGCCGTGCGCCTTTATCACACCCGCAGTCTGGCCGTCACCGCCATCCGCAGCGGCCATGTAAAGGTCGGCGGTGCGGTGAGCAAACCGGCGCACACCGTGCGTCCCGGCGAACTCGTCACCGCCCAGGTTGGGGCTTTGTGCCGCACGTACAAGGTGCTCGGCTCACCGACCGCCCGCGTCGGGGCCAAGCTGGTGCCGCTGTACGCCGAAGACCTCACGCCGCCAGAAGAGCTCGCCCGGGCCCGGGAAGCGGCCCTCACCTCCCCCGGCCTGCGTCCGCGCGGGGCCGGTCGGCCGACCAAGCGCGACCGCCGCGACTGGGAGCACTTCAATCTCTGACCGGCAGCATGACCAATCCGGATCTGGTCGAAGGGCTGAAGTGGTATCTCGTTTTTCTCGGCTCCACCACGGTGCATGAGGCCGCCCATGCCTGGAGCGCATGGAAGCTCGGGGACGACACCGCCGCCCGGGGTGGGCAGGTTTCCCTCGACCCTACGCCGCATATCCGGCGTGCCCCGTGGGGGATGGTCGTCGTCCCACTCCTCTCGTGGTTGCTGGGCGGGCGGCTCATTGGCTGGGCCAGTGCGCCCTACGATCCAGTTTGGGCGCAGAAAAACCCGTCCCGCGCCGCCCTGATGGCACTCGCCGGCCCCGCCGCCAACCTGCTGCTGGTGCTCTTGGGCGCGCTGCTCCTGCACGTGGGCCTGGAATGGAACTTCTTCCAGCAGGGTTCTGCCTGGTCCTCGGCCCATCTGGTGATGGCGCAAAAGGATGGCCTTACCGAATTCGCCGCCACAATGTTGAGCATCACCGTCTCCCTGAACCTGCTGCTCGCCTGCTTCAACCTGCTGCCTCTGCCCCCGCTGGATGGGGCAAGCCTGCCCCTGCTCTTGCTCCCGCGACGCGTGATGCCCCGCTATTTCGAACTGCTGCACCATCCGGCGGTGAGCGGCATCGGCCTGCTCCTGGCCTGGCAATTTTTTGGAGAACTCTTCGACCCGATCCGTGCCGGCGCGCTGAAACTGCTTGGCCTCGGCTTCTAAGCTTCGCTAATTTTAGCGACCGCATTGCGGAATCAGCCCATCACAACCATGAAACCCTTCAGCCTGTTGCTAGGCCTGCTGCTGGCTTTTGCCATCCAAGCCGCCGAGGACAAACCCGCCGATACCGACCTGGAGGCCCGGAAAGCGGCGATCAAAAAGCTGCTGGCCAGCCTGAAGCCCCGCCATGGCGAGGTAGATCTCCGCTCCGGCCTGGCCAAGGCGACCATTCCGGAAAAGTTCAACTATCTGGGGCCGGAGGATGCGGAGAAGGTGCTCGTCAAGCTTTGGGGCAATCCCCCCGGCAAAGAGAAGCCGCTCGGCCTCATCTATCCCTCCGATCAGAGCCTGCTTGATGAAGATGGCTGGGCGGTGGTCGTGCAGTACGAGGAAGACGGCCACGTGAAGGACGATGATGCCGGCAGCATCAAATACGACGATCTGCTGAAGCAGATGCAAAAGGGAGCCAAGGCGGCCAATGAGGAGCGGGTCAAGCAAGGCTACCCAGCCGTCGAACTGCTCGGCTGGGCCACGCCGCCCCGGTACGACCAGGCCACGCACAAGCTTTACTGGGCCAAGGAACTCAAATTTGGCGGCAACCCGGACAACACCCTGAATTACAACCTCCGCATGCTGGGGCGGAAAGGTGTCCTGATCCTGAACGCCATCGCCCCCATCTCCCGGCTCAAGGACATCGAGGCGGCGACCCCGGAAATTCTTGCCATGGTGGATTTCAAGCCGGGGCAGCGGTACGCCGACTTCGACTCCAGTTCCGACAAGGTGGCCACCTATGGCCTGGCCGCACTCGTGGCCGGTGGCGTCGCGGCCAAGCTGGGACTCTTCAAAGGGCTGCTCGTCGCGCTCGTTGCCCTGAAAAAGTTTCTCGTGCTCGGCGTGATCGCGGTCATCGGGTTCTTCAAGAAGCTGTTCGCCAGGAAAAATGGCGCTTCCGATCCGCCCACTACGACTTTCAAAATCCCGCCCAACGAACCGCCGTCCGCCACTTGATGGTGGTTCAGCGCACCACCAGCGTTTTCATGCAGATGTCGCTGACGTAGGTCAGGTGCAGCTCCTGATCCGTTCGGGCGGTCATCGTAACGATCAGTTTGTCGTCGTTAGGCCCGGGAACCAGGTAGTAGGCCTGCCAGAGCCGCTCCCCATTCTGGAACACGTTCACGATCCAGCGCCGCCCTTCCACCCCGGCTGAAGTCGTGAAGGCGGAATCCTCGCGGATCATCGCCCCAGACTGCAGTTTCAGCAGGCTCTTTCGGCTTTCCTCCACGAACAGGTCGAAGCGCCGGGGGACCGCCTCACGGCTGACCTGGATGTTGGCGCGGTAGCCGCTTTGTTCCGCCTCCACGGCAACCTTGAAGCTGTTGCCGGGGATCTTCACCGAGCTCCAGCCCGCCGGCATTCGGTAGGCGAACTTGCCCGTATCATCCGTCAGCAGATCTCCCAAGGCGCTGGCATCGGTCGCACTCAGGGATGAGTCCTGATCTTCACCCGGCTTGGCTGATGGTCGGCAGCCAACCGCCAGGACGGCCAGCCAGCAGATCACGCCGGCTAAGATTGCGAACCGCCCTGAATGCATGACCCCGTTTGTACGCGCCCTCCCGGCATTGTCACGAACGGAATCCGGGGTTTCGTTTCCAGCGGCGTCAATTTCGCAGGTAACTTCGCTCAGTCTGGCAGCGTCCTTGCTTAGTGTTCGGCTTCGAACTCCCACTGCTTGATAAGTTTACGACAGAGGTTGCATTATGTTTTGGCCTTCACCTTGGCGCTGATTGCCCAAGGTGCAACGGTCCAAACGCCTCCGGGCGGAACGGAGGTGACTTACTATCACGATGTCCTGCCCTTGGTGCTCAGGTCTTGCGCCTCCTGTCATCGTGCCGGCCAACCTGGTCCCTTCTCGCTGCTGGAATATGGCCCCAGTGCCACCCATGCCGAAGCGATCCGCCGGGAAACCCAGGCCCGGCACATGCCACCCTGGCTGGTGGATCCGGTCTGCGGTGAATTCCGTGGCCGCCGGCCCCTGACCGATCAGGAGATCAACGTTCTGTCCCAATGGGCCGATGAGGGGGCGCCGGCGGGCAATCCTGCCGATGCTCCTCAAATACCCGAGCAGACGGATGGCTGGCAGGGGGGAAAGCCCGATCTGGTCGTTCGCATGTCGCGTTCGTTTCTGGTGCCCGCAGGTTCCAAGGACATCTATCGCAATTTCACCGTCCCTGCCCCCATGGACCGGCCACGCTACGTCCGGGCCGTGGAGTTTCGCCCCGGCAACCCCCGGGTGGTGCACCATGCCTTCGTGTATGTGGACAGTTCCGGACAGTCGCGCTCCTTTGAGGGGCGGGATGGCGAGCCGGGCTACCGCTTCGCGATGCGGCCCCTCAACGTGAAGATGCCTCAGGGCCAGTTTCTCACCTGGCAGCCCGGCAAGCAGGGGGCATCCGGCGATGATCAGCTTCCCTGGCTGCTCAGCACCAACACGGATCTCGTGCTGGCGCTCCACCTGATCGGCGCCACCAACGCCCAGTCGGTGCAATGCGAGGTCGGGCTCTATTTCACGGACCAGCCCCCCCGCGTCACCGCGTTCAAACTGGGCCTGATGTCCTTCGCCATCGATATTCCGCCGCACGCCACCGACTACCTGGTGGAAGACACCTTTACGGTGCCGGCCGACGTGGAGGCGTGGGCGGTGCTTCCCCACGCCCATCGTCTCGCCACCACCCTGGAGGGCTGGGCCACCCTGCCCGACGGCTCCAAGCGCTGGCTCATGCGGATCCCCCGCTGGAATTTCAACTGGCAGGGCGATTACAAATACGTCAGCCCGCTCTTTCTGCCCAAAGGCACGGTGCTGACGATGCGTTACCGCTACGACAATCCTGCGGTGGCCTCCCCCACGGACGGGTCGCTCACCCCTCCCACGCGTGTGCGCTATGGGCCGCAAACTTCGGACGAGATGGCCGAACTCTGGCTCCAGCTGGTTCTGCGCGATCCGAAAGACCTGCCGCTGTTCGAGGAGGAGCAACGGCTGCACTCCATCCGCCTGAGCGAAACCGGGGCACGCTTGCGCCTGGCCAGCGATCCGCTGGATGCGCAGGGGAATCTCGACCTGGGCAAGGTGCTGCTCAGCCGTCACGGAGATGTGGAGCAGGCCGAGCGGCATTTCCGTTCCACGGTGACGACGGATCCAGACAACGATCAGGGCCATTACTATCTCGGGCTGGTTCTGCGGATGGGCAATCATCTGGAGGAGGCCCGAAAGGAATTTGAGCAGACCCTGAGGATCAACCCGGACGACTACAGGGCCCTCGGAAACCTCGGCTTGATCGCCATGGATCTCGGCAACCGGCAGGAGGCGATCCGGCATTTCCAAGCGGCTTTGAAAGTGAATCCGGCAGATGAAATGGCCAAAGAAGCCCTGAGTGAGCTCACTCATCCGGCTCCAACGGGGAACGCGCCCTGATTGCACGCGGTTGCCCGAAGGCGGCATTTTTCATCCTGACTTCTCAGACTGTTTTCAAACGTCTTACACTATAGCTTGGTGCAAGCGAGCCGCAGTGTCCGGATCGGGCTTCCGCCATGCCATTTTGCCAGACTTGCCAAGGGTGCCCACCTTGAAGTGCTTCGGACTCATTTTGAAGGGCGCGTCCGCACTGAACCGTCCCAGAAACTCGTAAGAGGCGGACTCGGTCGTGGAAATGGGAATCCACAATCCTCCCACAAACATGACGCGATCGCCGGTCACGATGAAGAGGACCTTCTGCTCCAGGTATTCCGGCGATTCAAGGTTGGGCAAAACCGAAGCCCGCCAACCCAGGCTCAAAGAGAATTGTCGGGTAGGATTCCACTCAGGGTTCAGCCGCTCAAAATAGAGCTCAAAGAAAGCATTCAGCTTCTGCTTCGCCTGAATTGGGTCTTTGGGACGAATGACATGTCCCCAGCAACTGCCTTTGGGTGGACAGTAGGTAAACATTGAAAGAATGGAGTCGGTTAGACCGGTCGCTTACGGTTCCTGTCGTGTTTCCACCCAGCGGGCCAGCAGCCAGAGCAGGTCGCTGAGCCGGTTGAGATAGATGATGATTTCCGGGTTTTGCAACTGTCCGGTCTCGTGGACGGCCACGACGCGTCGTTCGGCCCGGCGGCAGGTGGTGCGCGCCACATCGAGCGCGGCGGATTCAACCGTTGCGCCCGGGGTGGCCCAGCCCTTGAACGATACCTGCTGCGACTCCACCTCGGCTACCAGCCGGTCCAGCTTTTCGGTGAGCGCCGGCGTAACGAGCTCAAACCCGTCCTGCACGTAGCGCGCCAGATCTTCCACCCCGGTGGCGAGTTCACCCATCAGCACCACCAGATCCTTCTGGATGAGCAGCAGGTTGTCCTTGAGGAAAGCCGCTGAGGCGTGCGCCCGCGCCAGCCCGAGGGCGGCGTTCAGTTCATCCACGCTGCCGTAGGCCTCCACGCGCGGATGCGACTTGGGGACGCGGCGGTTGTACATCAGGCCGGTGTGGCCGGCGTCTCCGGTACGGGTGGCGATGCTCATGCGGAACCCAGCCTGAGGATTTTGCCGGAGACGGGCAAGCGGGCCGCGTGTCCAGAACCTGGAAACGGGCGTCTCACCCCAGCTTGAGGCCGCTGCGCTGCGGACCGAAGACGAGCGTGCGGAGCTGCGCCTGAAATTTTGCCGCGTCGAGATTCGGGCCGATGAGCACAGCAACAGTCTCGGGGCTCGGCTTCATAGGAAATTCCTCGATGAAGTGGTGGCCGAAGACGGACTGAAAGACGTGCAGCTTATCCGGCTGCTTCGCAAACCGGATGAAGCCCTTCGCCCGGACAACTTCGCGCGGGTCGAGTCCACTGAGAAACGCCTCAAACTTGGAGCGGTCCACCGGCACCGGGAAACGCCAGGTCACGCTCTGGTAGGTCGTGTGCAGGTGCGGTTCCCCTGCCCCGGCCGTCTCGTCGCTCTCGACGCGAATTTCGGTGGCTGCGGCCGGTCGGGCCAGGATTTCGCCCAGTTCGGGCAGGCCGAACGGCAGCTTCACGACCCAGGCGTTCGGATTCAGCCGCTTCATCTCCGTCTCGACGAAGGCGATTTCGGCGTCGCCCAGCCGGTCGCACTTGGAGAGGCAGAGTACATGGGCGAACTGGACCTGCTTGCGGACCAACACGCGTTCGCCGGCCTCAATGCCGGGACGGGCGTACCATTGGGCATCCACGACCGTGACCACGGCCTGCAGGCGCACCTGCGGCAGCAACTCGGTGTCGGTGAGCACGTCGATGACGTTGTCCGGGTCGGCCAGGCCGCTGGTCTCAACGACGAGGTAGTCGCAATCGCCCTCCTTCACGAGCTTGGTCACGGCATTGCCCAGTTCATTGTCGGATGCGCAGCAGATGCAGCCGCCGCTGACCTGCGCCAGCGGCAGTCCGGGCCGGCTGATGAGCTGGCTGTCCACGCTCTCTGCCCCGAACTCGTTCATCACGACCCCGAGCCGCTTGCCCGTGGCCGGCGACTCCGCCAGCCAGCGCAACAGCAATGTGGTCTTCCCCGCCCCGAGGAAGCCGGTGAGCAGGATGACGGGAAGGCGCTCGGCCGGATCGTTCACAGGTTGAATTGAAAGCCTCGTCATCGAGACGAGGCGATTCGCCTAGGCGTCCTTCTTCACCGCCGCCTTCACCTCGATGTGCAGGTCGCGGAGCTGGCGCGGGGTCACGGTGCTCGGGCTGTCGGTCATGAGGTCCACGCCCTTGGCCGTCTTCGGGAAGGCGATGACGTCGCGGATGCTCGTGGTGCCGCACAGGATCGCGATGAGGCGATCGAAGCCGAGCGCGATGCCGCCGTGCGGAGGGGCGCCGTACTTGAAGGCCTCCAGCATGTAACCGAAGCGGCTCTGGGTCTCGTCGGGCGGGATCTGGAGCAGCTCCTCGAAGATCGTCTTCTGCACGTCGGGCTGGTGGATCCGGATGGAGCCGCCGCCGAGTTCGACGCCGTTGACCACGATGTCGTAGTGCTGGCCGCGGACCTTCTTGGGATCGGTCTTGAGCAGCGGGATGTCGTCGGCCACGGGCGCGGTGAAGGGATGGTGGCTGGAATACCAGCGGTTCATCTCGCGGTCGAAGCCGAGGAGCGGGAATTCGATCACCCACAGGAAATTGAACTGGTCGGCCGGGATCGTGAGCTTCCCCTGCCCCTTCAGCACGTCGGCGCAGTAGAGCCGGATCTTGCCGAGGATCTCGCAGGCGTTGAGCCACTGGTCGGCGGCGAAGAGAATCAGGTCGCCCTCCTGGATCTCCAGCTTGGCCGTCAGCGCGGCCTTCTCGGCGTCCGAGAAGAATTTCACGATGGGCGACTTCCACTCGACCACGCCGGCCGCGGTCTTCTCGACCTTGATGTAGGCGAGGCCCTTCGCGCCGAAGCCCTTGGCGGTCTCGGTCATGGTCTCGAGCTGGCCCTGGGTGGCGCCGGCGAGGCCGCGGGCGTTGATGGCCTTGATGACGCCGCCGTTCGCGACGCAGTTGCCGAAGACGCCGAACTTGGAGCCCTTGAACTCCTCGGTGAAGTCCACCAGCTCCATGCCGAAGCGCGTGTCGGGCTTGTCGATGCCGTAGCGGTTGAGCGCCTCCTCGAAGCTGATGCGCTTGAAGGGCGTCGGGATGTCCAGGTTCAGGGCCGTCTTCCAGACCTTCTTCAGCAGGCCCTCGATAAGCGAGTAGATGTCCTCGCGGTCGATGAAGGACATCTCGATATCGACCTGGGTAAACTCGGGCTGGCGGTCGGCGCGCAGATCCTCGTCGCGGTAGCAGCGGGCGATCTGGAAATAGCGCTCGATGCCGCTGACCATGAGGATCTGCTTGAACTGCTGCGGCGACTGCGGCAGCGCGTAGAAAGTGCCGGGATCGCGGCGGTTCGGAACGAGGAACTCGCGCGCGCCTTCGGGCGTGGACTTGAAGAGCGTGGGCGTCTCGACCTCGAGGAAGCCCTCGCCGTCCATGTAGCTGCGGGTGGCGATGGCCACCTTGGAGCGCACGCGCAGGTTGCGGATCATCTCCGGGCGGCGCAGGTCGAGGTAGCGGTACTTGAGGCGGATCTCCTCGTTGACCTTGCTGGCGAGCTCGGGGTCATCGACCGGGAACGGCAGCACAGCCGCGTCGTTCAGTACCTCGAGCGACTTCACGAGCACCTCGATCTGGCCGGTCGGAATCTTGGTGTTCTGCGTGCCTTCGGGGCGGACGCGCACCGTGCCGGTGATCTGGATCACCGACTCGCTGTGCAGATGGCTCGCGCGCTCGAAGACCTCCTTGGGCAGGTCGCTGGGATCGAACACGGTCTGGGTTCGGCCCTCACGGTCGCGGAGGTCGATGAAGAGGACGCCACCGAGATCGCGGCGGGAATGGACCCAGCCGACGAGGGTGACGGTCTGCCCGGCGTGTTCGGGCCGGAGTTCGTTGCAATGCTGCGTGCGTTTCATGTCGAAAAGGAGGGCGGATAATGCGGGCAGGCGAAGGGATGGCAAAGGGAAGTTTGCCCCCGTTGTGGGATCCGGGCAGAAGAGTCAGGGTGGGATCAGCTCTTTTTACCGGCCAGAATCTTCTCGCGGGCGGCCAGATAAAGCAGTCCGCAGAGGACCGCGAACGGGAGCAGCGCGAGCAGGTCGGAATATGGTCCCGCAAAGAAAGGGTTCGCGGTCTCGGCCCACGCGGTGAGGCTGTGATCGAGCTTGCTCAGGGCCGCCGCCATGAAGGCGATGACGATGCCAGCGATCGCGCCACCGGCGATGTAGCCGGAGGCCATCAGCACGCCGGGGGATTTGTCGCTCTCGGCGGTGATCTGCTCCTCGGTCAGGCCGGCATCGAGATGCTTGCTCCGGGAATGGCGGTCCACCAACCAGCGGACCATGCCGCCCACAAAGATGGGCAGCGAGGTCGAGATCGGCAGATAGACGCCGACCGCGAAGGCCAGCGACCCGATGCCGCAAAGTTCGAGCGTCACGGAAATCATCACGCCAAACAGGACGAGCGCCCACGGCAGCTTGCGGTCCAGGATGCCCTTGATGATGTAGCTGACCAGGGTAGCCTTGGGGGCGTCGTATTTGGTCACCTTCGAGCCGTCGGGCAGTTCCTTGACCGTGCCGTTGATGCCGGGGTCCACCATCCAGACCGGCTTGCCCGTGACATCCACCAGGAATTTCTTCGCCGCACCGCCCTGCGGATCGGGCTGGTGCCAGACGAAGTAATCCTGCGAATCGTCCCCGGCCTGCGGGCCGGTGATGTGCTCCTTTTTCAGCCCGGCCAGCTCCGCCACCGGCACGCGCAGGGAAGGAGACACCTGCGCGGCATCCACATACACCGTACCGTTCTGGTTCAGCTTGAGGAGGGTCGGGCCGAGCACGAGCGCGGAGGCGAAGGCACCGATGAGGATGGCGATCTGCTGGTACTTGGGCGTGCCGCCGATGAGGAAGCCCGTCTTCAAGTCCTGTGACGTGGTGCCGCCATTGGAACACGCGATGCACACGACCGCGCCAACCGAGAGTGCCGTGACGTAATAGGTGTTGCCGGTCCAGCCCACCGCCAGGAAGGCCAGGCAGGTCAGCAGCAGGGTCGCAATCGTCATGCCCGAGATCGGGTTCGAGGAGGAACCAATCTCGCCCGTGAGCCGCGAGGACACCGTGACGAAAAGGAAGCCCAGCAGCACGATGAGGGCGGCCCCCAACAGATTCATGTGGAGCGGCGGTGCGAGCGTGATCCCGGTGATCAGGAGCACGACGCCAATCAGCACGAACTTCATGGACAGGTCGCGTTCCGTACGCGGAATGACGGCCGATGTGAGTTGCCGGATCTTTTCCGCTGTGCCGGTCGGGGCTGCCGGTCGGTCATGGCCAATGCCGGTAAGATCAGAGAGGCCCGCTTTCAGCCCATGCCAGATCGTCGGCAACGCCCGGGCCAGGCTGATGAGGCCGCCCGCCGCCACCGCACCTGCACCAATATAGAGGATGTAGGCGGAGCGAATCTGGCCTGGTTCCATGTCCCGGATCAGCACCGTGGTGGCCGGGGCCAACGGTTCACTGAGTGATTCGCCGAAGAACTTGATCAGCGGAATGAGCATCAGGTAGCTCAGCACACCACCCGCCGCCATGACGCCGCCAATGCGCGGGCCGATGATGTAGCCGACGCCGAGCATTTCCGGCGAAATCTCGCATGAGATCGAGCCAGCCTTGAGTGGTGCACCAAAGACCTTTTCGGGAACCTCTTTCCAGAGCTTCCCGGCAACCTGCACCGACTTGTACAGCAGGCCGAGGCCGAAGCCGGCGAAGATCGTCTTGGCGCTGATGCCAGCGACGCTCTTCTCATCGTGGTAGATTGGGTCGGCAGCAGCGCGCGATTCGGCGTTGGCCCCGGCTTTGAGCACTTCCGCACAGGCGGTGCCTTCGGGATATTTCAGCTCCTCATGCTGAAGGACGATCAGGGCCCGGCGGAGCGGGATCATCATCAGGATGCCCAAGAGGCCGCCCAGCACCGCCACCAGCAGCACCCGCCAGATTTCGAGATCGAAGCCGAGGATCAGGATGGCCGGCATGGTAACGCCGACGCCAAAGGCGATGGATTCACCCGCTGAACCGGCGGTCTGGGCCAGGTTGTGTTCGAGGATGGTGGCGTCACGTCCGCCCAGTTGCGCCCAAAAACGGAACAGCGTGATTGAGATCACCGCCACCGGGATGCTCGCGCTGACCGTCAGGCCGACCTTGAGCGTGAGGTAGAGCGACGACATCCCGAAGATCATCCCGAGCACCGTACCGACGAAAATCGAGCGCAGGCTGAGTTCACGGAGCCGGCTGGCGGCAGGGATGTAAGGGCGGAAGGCGGGCTTGGTTTGAGCGGCCATGTCGGCGGAGGCTGCCGCAAGACGGCAGCGGGCGCAACGCGCCACACAAACTTTGCGTGTAATTGGTGGCGGGGTTTTCGGCAAACCCCCAGCGTTGCCACCCTTTGGGGGATTCCGATCCGGCCTGGGTGGCAGTGGCGCCAAGTCCGTTCGAACCATTGCATTATGAAGCTTTTTCACCGCCAGGTGGCCTTTCTCTGCCTGCTGCTGCCGATCTTGGGCCTGCGGGCCCAGATCCCGGAACTTGCGGTGGAGCTCGTCAACGGCAACGTCCAGCTGCAATGGACCAACAGCCCGTCGGGATTTCGGCTGGAATCGCTCGCGACCCTCAATCCGAACGACGATTGGGAACCGGTCCTGGTCACCGCCGCGCTGGGGGCCGACAACCGCAACACGGTGACGCTGCCCCCCTCGGGCTTGGAGCGTTTTTTCCGGCTGGGACCGGCTCCGCTGACGACCATTGCGGAATCTTCCCCGGCCAACGGTGAAATCGGCGTCGGGGTCATGCGCGAGACCATCCTGCGCTTCTCGACGCCCTTGGCCACCAACACGCTCTTCTCGTCCGATAACTTCTTCGCGGGCTATCAGGGACGGCGTCTGTTGAGCCGGATTGAGCTCGGCAGCGACCGGCGCACCGCGACGCTGTTCTACCTCGAACCCTTGCCGGCCGGGTCGCAGGTGACCGCCGTCTTCGACGGCACCGGGCTGCGGGACGAACTGGGGCGCGAGCTGGACGCCGATGGGGACGGCCACCCGGGAGGGATGGCGACCATCACCTTTCAGACCTTCGGCAGCACGCCCATCGATGGCACGGGCATCATCGGCCATGTGTATGCCTCGGAACTGATGGCCGGACCGGGCACCACGAACACCCTAAACCAACCGCTGGCCAACGTGACCATCACCGTGGACGGCCAGGAGCAGACCCTCCGCACCGTCACGGATGCCAACGGCTTTTTCTCGCTCAATCCCTGCCCGGCGGGACGCTTCTTCGTGAAAATTGACGGCCGCACCGCGAACGGCAGCCAGTATCCCTCCGGGGCGTATTACCCGTTTGTCGGCAAACCTTGGGAAGCAATCGCCGGCAAGACCAACAATCTCGCGGGCGGCACTGGCGAAATCTTCCTGCCCAAGATCGCCACCGGCACCCTCACGCCGGTCAGCCCGCTCACCAATACGGTGATCACGTTCCCGCCGTCGGTGCTGGCTGCCAACCCCGCGCTCGCCGGCCTGACGGTGACGGTGCCGGCCAATTCCCTTTACGCCAATGATGGTACCCGAGGCGGCCGGGTGGGCGTTGCCCCCGTGTCGCCCGACCGGCTGCCGGCACCCTTGCCGGCGGGCATCGACCCGGCGCTGGTCATCACCATCCAGACGGATGGGGCGAACAATTTCGACCGGCCGGTGGCGGTCCGTTTCCCCAACCTGCCGGACCGGGCCACCGGCAAAGTGCTGCCCCCGGGCGGCAAGAGCGCCCTATGGAGCTTCAACCACAAGACGGGCCGCTGGGAGATTCAGGGCGGAATGACCGTCAGCGCGGACGGCCTGTTTCTGGAGTGCGATGCGGGCGTCGGGGTGCGCCAGCCCGGTTGGGGCATCCCGTATCCCGGCTCAGGCGGCGGCGGTGGCGGTGGCGGCCCGGACGGACCGAACGGACCCAATGGCCCCAACAATCCGAACCCTCCCGACCCGAAAGATCCCTGCAAGCAACAGCGCAAGTCGGCCGAGAGCAACGCCATCCAATGCGGTGTCGGCATCGGCTTTGCCGTGCTCCTGACCGTCGCGGAGGCCACACCCGGGCTGGGTTGCGCGATCAGCGCAGCGCAAGGAATAATCGGCACGGTGGCTGACTGCTCCATCGATTCCAGCGCCAAAGGCTGCGGCATGACCATCCTCAACAATGTCGCCAACACCGCCCTGGGCTGCCTCCCCATTCTGGGCCCTGGCTTTAGTGCCGTGAGCACTTACGGTGGCATTTACAAGTCCTGCCTGATCGATGCCAACAAGGCGGCGGGCGAACTCGCCCTGTGCAATCTGCAGAACCCGAGCGCCGTCGATCACCCTCGCAGGGGGCATCCCCTTCCGGCCGATCCGACCATCACGCCCAACGTCTTTGCGGAACAGCTCGCCCTGCTCCAGGCCGCCGCCGATCTGGATACGGTGGTCTTCGGCAACGTGGCCTGGACGGAAGTCGACGTAACGGAGGCGCCAATCCTCGTGAACTTCTTCACGGCCGTACAAAACGCCCGACAGCCGGGTACGCCCGGCGAAGAGCGGCTGACCGCGGAAGAGCAGGCCGCTCTCCTGCAATTACCCCTCCCCTCCAATCTGACGAAGGCCGCCGCCGCCGCCCTGCTCGATCGCTTCGATCGCGCGGCGGCCGGCACCCTCACCCTGGCGGAATTTGACCCGGCCGCCGCGCAGGCGGCGGCGCAACGGCTCCTGGACGTCGCCCTGACGCTCCAATCCCGCGGCTGGCTGACCACGTACGATGCCTCCTTCCGTGGAGTCACCGATCCATTTTCCGCCGAGGACAAGGCGCAGGCCGGGCAACCCCAGGCGCAAAAGCCCCTGGCCTACCGGCTCGTCAATCTGAGCGCCGGCGGTTCCAAGCAATACGGGCATCTCAATCTGCTCGGCGTGTTCGACAATCTCCCGTTGCAGGCCAATGCCTACTACCAGCTCGACTATTTTGACCGCGATGATTTCTACGTCGGTCACACGGTCTTCAAGTCGGCGGACAATGGCCAGACCACGACCATTCCCCGCGCGGCCATGAATCCGGCGGACCCCAAGGATTCGGACAATGACGGCCTGCCCGACGAGGTGGAAAACGTGCTCGGCACCGATCCCCACAAGGCCGACACCGACGGCGACGGCGTGAGCGATGGCGCGGAAGTCGTGGCCGGCACCGATCCGTTGGATGGCGACGCGGGGCTTCCGCGCGTCACCGGCACCGCCCCGGCCACCGGGCCCGGCTTCCAGGTGGCGGTCCACGGCAACTACGCGCTGCTGGCCGAGGGTGACTCCGGTCTGGGCGTCTACGACATCAGCACCGCCCAGCCGACGCTGGTCTCCCTCCTGCCCTTGGGCACCGTCAATGCCGTGGCCTTTGCCGGAGAGACCGGCCTCGCGACGGTGGGCCGGACCGGGCTGGCCATCATTGATCTCTCGAATCCGGTTCAGCCGGTCCTGAGCCGCCTGGTCGGCCTCGGAGCGACGTCTGATTTGGAGTCCATTGCGGTGGCGGGGAACATGGCCTACGTGCTCAGCCAAGACACGGTCTACCTGATTGACCTGGTGGCCGACGGTTTGCTTGATCAACGCTATATGGGCTCCCAGGTCCAGAGCGACACGCCGCAGGATATCGCCGTGTCGGGCAACTCGGTCTACCTGCTGACCGGGAAGCTCTACAGCAGCCCGGGCCGGCATGCTGTTCACCGGTTCAATGTGGGCCGCACCCTGGGTGGGGATACCGCCTCCCTGCTGCTGGAAGGGGCAAACTACAATGCCAACGCGCGCACCCATCTGGCGCTGGGACCGGGTTACGTTTACCTCACCGGAATCGACACGCTGCCAACCTTCCTGTCCTCCGGCATCATCATCATTAACGACACGCCGGGAGGCTTGCAGCTGGTGGCACCGCCGGCGCATTTCACCGTATTCGACGCGGCTGCGACCGGCTCCGGGACGGTGCTGGCGGGCGGGGCCAGCCTGGTCGCGCTGGACCTGCACGACCCGCAAAACGCGGTCCCGGTGCAGGGCACCTTCACCCTGCCGGAACGGGTCATCAGCATCGCCATCAATCAGGGTCGCGCCTATGTGGCCTACGGCCCGTATGCCGGCGGCGGCGGGCTGGGGGTGGTCAACTACCTCCCCACCGACACACTCGGCCATCCGCCCACGGTTTCGCTGAGCGCCAGCTTCCCGCTCGTCCCGGCCGTGGTGGAGCCCAGCACGCCGGTCGTCGTCACCGCGCTGGCAGTGGACGACGTGCAGGTGCGGAACGTGGAGTTCTACCTCAACGATTACCTGACGGCGAATGTCGGCGCGTATCCCTTCGACTTCCGCTTCAACACCCCGGCGACCACCAATCAGACCACGTTCACCCTGAAAGCCATTGCCTATGACACGGGAGGCAATGCCACCGCCACGGACGAAATCACCGTGCTGGTGAAGGCCGGCGTCACTCCGCCGATGGTGACGAACACCGCCCCGCTGGCCAAGGCGGTGCTGCCACCGGGGCTCGCATCAATCCGGGCCTATTTGGACAATGCGCTCGACCCGGCTTCCGTCACGGTCAGCAGCCTGCAACTGGTGGGCTCCGGTCCCGATGGCCTGCTGGACACGGCGGACGACGTAACACTGACCGGCACGGCCGGCTACGATCCGGCATCACAGTCCGTGCTGTTCACCCCGTCGGGTCCGCTCCCTGTCGGTGAGTATCGTGCCACCCTCAACCCCGAGGTGACGGACACCAATGGAGTTCATCTGGCGGCCGCGTTCAGCTGGACCTTCTCCCTCCGATCCGCGGTGACTTGGGACCTGGATGCTGCCGGCGCCTGGTTCACCGCGAAAAACTGGACCAACCAGACTCTGCCCGTAACCGGCGACTTTGTGCTGATTGACCGCACCAACGGCACCTACACCGTGAGCTACAATGGCGGCAGCCTGAGTCTCGACAGCCTGTTGAGCCGGGAGCCCCTCGTCATCGGCGGTGGCAATTTCAGCCTCACGCGGAGATCCCTCATCGAAAACAGCCTCACCTTGAATGCCGCGACCCTTTCCATTGCTCCCGGAACGGAACTGGAGGTCACCGGCAGCTTCAACTGGCAGACCGGCGCACTGGATGGTGGCGGCACGACCGTGGTGGACGGCGACGTCAGCATCACCGGCACCCCATCACGGATCATCCAGCACACCTTGGTCACCCGGGGACATGTCACTTGGAACGAACCCAATAACAACGGAATTATTGTCGATGATCCGGCGGCGGTGATTCACAACGAAGCGAGCGGCGTCTGGGATTCGTTCGACCGTCAGATCATCGTCTATGACGGGTTTCAAGCGGGGGCACGCTTTGACAATGACGGGCAGTTCCGGGTCTTCGGCAACGATGGCGGAATTAATTTCAGCCAGGTGGCCTTCAACAATCGCGGCTCCGTCTCCATCGCCACTGGCAGCCTGAAGCTCGACGGGGGCGGGCTTTCGACGGGCACCTTTGAAATTGCGGCCCCCGGCACCCTGGAATTTGGCGGGGTCCACACGCTCGGAATTGCCGCCTCGATCCATGGAGCCGGACTCGTGCGGTTTCAGACCGGAAACATCAACGTCGGCGGCAGCTACGACGTGAGCGGAAGCACCCAGGTAGGCGGTGGAAACTCGTCGGCACCAGCGGTCGTCTTCAACGGGCCGCTCCTGAATTTGGGCAGTCTCCTGACCGTGGGAAGTGGCGCCCGTGCGACCTTCCTCTCTCCCGACCTCAACCTGACCAATGACATCGTCGTGGACGGCGGCATCCTTGATTTCAGCCAGGGTGGCGGCACCGTCATGCCCCATTCCCTGACGATCACGAATCTTGGCTACCTGCTCGGCTCGGGTGACATCGAAGTCACCGGCCCGTTCATCGCCCAAAGCGGAGCCCTCGGCGGCACGGGCAAGCTCACCGTCCGGGGCAACTCGACGCTGGGCAACGTGCAGCTTTACACGCAGCTGTCGGGTGGCGGATATGCCGCCCGCCCCTTCGACAACGCCGGCTCGGCCGAACTCGTGGCCAACATCATCGTGGGGACCACCTTCCGCAACCTGGCCGGGGCCACCTTTGACATACCGGGCGACTTTGATATCCAGATGGGCGGCACCTACGGACAGGCCCTGTTCATCAATGCCGGAACGTTTCAGAAATCAGGCGGCACCGGCCTTTCGTACATCCAATTCGCGATGCACAACAGCGGGCTCGTCGCCGTGCAGACCGGCAAACTCCAGCTGGACGGCTTTTCGCAAACTGCCGGCGAACTGCGCCTGGCAGGGGGCGGATTTGCCAACTCTGGCGCCTTCGATCTCCTCGGCGGCAGCCTCACCGGCACGGGCACTCTTGACGTTTATCCCTTCAACAACGCGGGGGCGTTGATCTCCCCGGGTCTGCCCGACGCCCCGATTGGCATGTTTCATCTGACCGGAATGTACACCCAGGGCGTGGCGGGAACGTTGGCCATCGATCTGGCCGGCACGGCTCCTGGCACCGGTTTTGACCAGCTTAACGTCGATCTTCAGGCCAGTCTCAACGGCACCCTGCTCGTCACCATCGCCCCCGGCTATCAGCCGGCCGTGGGCGACACGTTCCGCATCCTGACGACCTCACAGCGCAGCGGGCAATTCGCCACCATCACTACCACGGGCCTGGCGGCCGGACTCAAACTCAATGCCAGCTATGACGCGACCGGCGTGACCCTCACGGTTGTGGCGGGACCGTAACCAGACTCTTCACCACTGATCCCATTTCCCGCTGATAATCGGACACATTGGAAGGGATGGCGCGCTGCGTCGTCCCCGCCCTGTAGGGGTGGCCGAGGCGTGCGGAGACCGTGGGTGTTCGTTCCGTCGCCTGACG
>CAIXUG010000003.1 GCA_903922605.1 uncultured Verrucomicrobiota bacterium | reverse complement strand
GACCCGGCGTGATGGCTTTGTCTGCACTGCCGCGCCGGGTCGGAGACCGGCGCTCCACTCTTCAGGTGTTCAGCACCTTCAGCGCCTTCTTGCAGTTGCTGGCGCGCAGGATCAGCAGGCCGTTCTTCGCGTTCGGGCTGGTGGCGCAGTAGGCGTACTCGATGTTGATATCCGCGTCGGCGAGCTTGCGCGCGATGGTCGCCAGCGAGCCCGGCTTGTTGTCGCCGGGGATCAGCAAGACTTCGCTCTCGACCACCAGGGCATTGCGCTCCTCGAAGACAACCATCGCCTTGATGGGATCGCTCAACACCATGCGCACGACGATGTGATCGATCGTGTCGTTGGTGGAAAAGGCGTGGATGTTGATCTTGGCCTCAGCCAGGGCGTCGCAGACGCGCGCGAGCGATCCGGGCTTGTTGTCGAGGAAGAGGGCGAGCTGGGTACCAAGCTGCATGGCCCCGCTGTGCGCCCTTCCCGAGAAAAAGGCGAGCCGGGAATTTTTAAACCGCTAATCCGTACTGATCTGCACTAATAAATCTGCCTTGGTCGCTGTTTGGGATCAGCGCTGATTAGCGGTTTACTCACCACGCCCTCAAGGCTGGCTCGCCATCGGCTTCTCCGTCGCCGGCTTCTCCGGTTCGTTCACCGGTTGCGCACCGGGTTTGGCCTCGGCAGGACGCGGCACGACGGCCCAGAACTGGCCCCGGGTCTTGCTCCAGCCCTTGAGGATTTCACTCGCCCGCGGCGATTCGGTCGCCTCCAGGTGCGCGAAGATCAGGCTTTCCACCCTCTTGGCTTCGGCGTCATCGGTGAGCCGCTCCAACTCAACCATCTGCGAGTTGCAGCGCGCGGAAAACTTGCCCTCGGGATCGAAGACATACGCCCGACCACCGCTCATGCCAGCACCGAAGTTGCGGCCGGTCTCGCCGAGCACGACCACCGTGCCGCCGGTCATGTATTCGCAGCCGTGGTCGCCCACGCCCTCGACAACGGCGGTGCCGCCGGAATTGCGCACGGCGAAGCGCTCGCCCGCGCGGCCTGCGGCAAAGAATCGGCCACCGGTCGCACCATAGAGACAAGTGTTGCCGGCAATGCTCTGATCGGCCCAGACGAACTTCACCTCGTCCGGCGGTCGCACGACGATTTCGCCGCCGTTCATGCCTTTGCCCACGTAATCGTTGGCCTCGCCGACCAGCTTGAGCCGGACACTCGTGGCCAGGAAGGCGCCAAAGCTCTGGCCGGCCGAGCCACGGAGCGTGATGTCGAGGGCCGCGCCCTCGGGCAGTCCCTTGTCGCCGTAGGTGTAGCCGATGTGGCCGGAGACCTTCGTGCCGATGTTGCGGGCGACGTTGGTGATCTTGTAGGCAAGGCGCGCGACCCCCTTGCCCTGCAACGCGACGCGCGCGTCGGTGAGGATCTTGTCATCGAGCGAGCTGTCGCCGAAACGCTCGTTGCGTTCGCGCGTGTGGATGCGCGTGGATGCGCCGCTTGGGTCCACCTGATAGAGCAGCTTGTCGAGCTGCAGGCTGCCGATCTTCGCGCGCTGCTCCTCGGCGAACTCGGTGAGTTCCTTGCGCACGAGCAGGTCGGTGTGGCCGATGAGATCGTCGAGCTTGCGGAAGCCAAGTGAGCCCATGATCTCGCGGACCTCCTGCGCGACGCCGTTGAAAAAGGCGACGAGATTTTCGGGCTTGCCCCGAAACTTGAGCCGCAGCTCCTCCTTCTGCGTGGCCACGCCGACCGGGCAGGTGTTGAGGTGGCACACGCGGAACATCGCGCAGCCCGCGGCAACGAGCGCGCCGGTGCCGAAGTTGAACTCCTCCGCGCCGAGCAGCGCGGCCAGGACGATGTCGCGGCCGGTCTTCATGCCGCCGTCGGTCCGCAGCACGACGCGCGACCGGAGGTCGTTCAGCATCAGCGTCTGCTGCGCCTCGGCGAGGCCGAACTCGAAGGGGCCCCCCGTGTTCTTGATCGAACTAAGCGGCGAAGCGCCCGTGCCGCCATCGTGCCCGGAGATGAGGATGACGTCCGCGTAGGCCTTCGCGACGCCCGCCGCGACGGTGCCGACGCCGGCGCAACCGACGAGCTTCACGCAGACCTTGGCACGCGGGTTGACCTGCTTGAGGTCGTAGATGAGCTGCGAAAGATCCTCGATCGAGTAAATGTCGTGGTGCGGCGGCGGCGAGATGAGCGGCACGCCCGGCACGCTGTGCCGCAGCTGCGCAATGAGCGGGGTGACCTTGTGGCCGGGCAGCTGGCCGCCTTCGCCAGGCTTGGCCCCCTGCGCCATCTTGATCTCGATCTCCTGCGCGCTCGCGAGGTACGCGGGCGTCACGCCGAAGCGGCCGGAAGCGACCTGCTTGATCGCCGAGTTCTTGTCCGTCAGGTAGCGCGCGGGATCTTCGCCGCCCTCGCCCGAGTTGGACTTGCCGCCGATGCTGTTCATCGCGATGGCGAGGCACTCGTGCGTCTCCGGTGACAGCGCCCCGAGCGACATGCCGGCCGTGGTGAAGCGGCGGCGGATGTCCTCCACAGATTCCACCTCGTCAATTGGCACCGGTTTATTTCCAGTCTTGAAGGTGAGCAGGTCGCGCGGGCTGATCGGCTCGCGCTTGTTCACTGACTCCATGTACTTGATGAACTCCTCGCGCTTCCCACTCTTGATGAAGCGGTGGAGGTTGCCCACGACCTGGGCGTTGTACGCATGGTATTCGCCCCGGCCACCCTTGGCCACGCGGTAGTTGCCGCCCACGTCGAGCAGGGCCGCCTCGGGCGCGGCGAAGGCGCCGGCGTGGCGGCGGATCGCATCCAGCGCGATCTCCGCGAAGCCGATACCGCCGACCTGGCTGGTCGTGCCGAAGAAGCTGCGGTCCATCACCTCCGGCCCGATGCCGATGGCTTCGAAGGTCTGGGCGCCCCGATAGCTGGCGATGGTCGAGATGCCCATCTTGGCCATGACCTTGAGCATGCCGCTCTCGATGGCCTTGCGGAAGTTGCCCACCGCCGCCTCCACGCTGATGTCGCCATACTTCCCGCCTTCGACAGCGTCGCGAATCGTACCGATGGCGACATAGGGATTCACCGCGCTCGCCCCGAAACCGACGAGCGCCGCGAAGTGATGTACGTCCCGGGCCTCGCCGGACTCGCACACGATGGAGCAGCGCAGCCGCTTGCCCGCGCGGATCAGGTGGTGATGCACCGCGCCGATTGCGAGCAGCATGGGGATGGGAACCTTCTGCGCGTCCACACCCCGGTCGGTAAGGATGAGGATGGACTTGCCGTCGCGCACCGCCGACTCCGCCTGCTGGCAGACGGAAGCGAGGGCCGCATCCAGATCGGACACGCCCACGGCCGCGCTGAAGTGCGTGATGATTGTGGCCGACTGGAAGGCCGGATCGGGAATGCTCTTCAGCGCCGTCACCTCGTGGTCGAAGAGGAACGGGGAGTCGAGCTTCACCTGCTTGGCGTGCTCGGGCGTTTCCTCGAACCACGATTTGCGCGAACCCAGCGACGTGCCGAGCGACATGACGACCTTCTCGCGGATCGAGTCGATCGGCGGGTTGGTGACCTGGGCGAAGAGCTGCTTGAAATAGTCGTAGAGCAGCCGCGGGCGCTTTGAGAGCACCGCGATCGGCGTGTCGTCGCCCATGGAACCGACCGGTTCGGCGGCCTGCGTGGCCATGGGCTTGAGCAGGTCCTCCACCTGTTCCACATCCCAGCCAAAGGTGATCTGCTGCAGCGTGAGGTCGAGGAGGTTGACCGGCTGGTGCGTGGCCGCGAACTGCTTCGCATGGGCCGTGAGCGAAAAAAGATTCTTCGCCACCCATTCGCCGTAGGGCTGCTGCCCGGCCACGAAGTTCTTCACCGCGTCGTTGTCGAGCAGGGTCCCCTTCTCCGTGTCGATCGCGAGAATCTTGCCGGGTCCGAGCCGGCCCTTGCTCACGACCTTCCGTTCGTCGAGCGCCACGATGCCCACCTCGGAGCCCATGACCATGAGGCCGTCCTCGTATAGTTTGTAGCGCGCGGGCCGCAGGCCGTTGCGGTCGAGCGTCGCGCCGATGATGCGGCCGTCGGAAAAGACCACGGCGGCGGGTCCGTCCCACGGTTCGTTCAGGCAGGCGTGGAACTGGTAGTAGCCGCGCAGCTTGGCATCGATCTCCGACGTGTTCTCCCACGCCTCGGGTGCAAGCATCGTCACGCTGTGCAGAAGGTGGCGGCCGGAGAGGTCGAGCGCCTCGAGCGCATTATCGAGCGCGGCGGAATCGGAGCCGCCAGGCTGGATGATCGGCGTGAGCGTCTCGATGTCGTCACCCCAGACAGGCGACGTGAGTTCCTTCTCGCGGGCGCGGGTCCAGTTCTTGTTGCCGAGCAGCGTGTTGATCTCGCCGTTGTGCGCGAGCATCCGGAACGGGTGCGCGAGGTGCCACGTCGGAAACGTGTTCGTCGAGTAGCGCTGGTGGAAGATCGCCAGGGCGGAGATGAACAGCGGATCCTTCAGGTCGGGGTAGAACTTCGGCAGCTGCGGCGCGTTGAAGAGGCCCTTGTAAACGATGGTGCGCGCGCTGAAGGACGGGCAGTAGAAGCCGTCCACCTTGTCCGCCGAGGCGGCGCGTTCGGCGTGGTTACGCGCGAGGAACAGCTTGCGCTCGTACTCGTCGGAACTCCACGCGGGGTCCTTGCCGAGCAGGCACTGCATGATCTCCGGCATGGTGTTGCGCGCCTTGTCCCCGAGACAGCGCGGGTTGGTCGGCACCGGGCGCCACGCCAGAAAGTGGATGCCATACCGCGCACAGGCTTCCTCGACGAACTGCCGGCACTTGGCGATGAGGTAGGGCTTTCCTGCGGGCGCGAAGACAAAGCCGACCGCGATGTCTTCTTTCTCCACGGCCTTCACGCCGAGCTTGTCCGCCTCGCGCTGGAAGAATTCCTTGGGCAGCTGCGTGAGCACGCCCGCGCCGTCGCCGGTCTTGGCGTCGGCGTCGAGGGCGCCGCGGTGCGCAAGGGAGCCAAGTGCCTCAAGAGCGTATTCGACAATGCGGTGCTCCCGTTTGCCCGTCGTGTTCGCGATGAAGCCGACGCCGCAGGCGTCATGCTCAAACTCGGGACGATAGAGCGAACCGGGAACAGATGGGTACGAGGTCATGTTCGGTATTACAATGGCTGCGGATTGGGTTCACCGCCAGCCACGGACCAAAACGTAGGGGCCACGTTTCCGGCAACGCAAAGGGAATCTGGGCGAAGGCAACGTGGCAGGGCCCTCCGGCAGCCGTCTTCCAACGTGCTGCCGGCATCTTGCCGGCAGGGGCCACCCAGCACGGATCCGGGGAAACATTCACGCCGCAGACCAAGGCACGCCCTGCCGGCGAGACGCACGGCAGCACGTTGCCACGCCACGCTCTGGAGGGGCCCAGGAAGCCCAGCCTCAGGCCGAGCGTTCTCATTAGCACCTGGCTTCAGCCAGGTGATGCCAGACAGGCGGTGATTCAGCCGTTTCAACGGCTTCCCGTTGCGGGCACCGGAAACCGTTAAAACGGTTGAAAAAAGGAACCGTCCGCCACACCCGGCTAAAGCCGGGTGTTAATGAGATTAATCACTCTTCTTCCGGCCTCCAATTTAAGCTTCTCTGTTAAATCACATGAACTTCCTTCGACGAAACGCTGCAATATCCGAAGAATCGAGGTCGAACCATTCGGCATCCTTCCGAACCCGTTTCGCAGCGAAACGATTGTGCCAATAGGCTTCGATTCCGACCGGATCATCAGTGCGGATCACGTGCACATGCTTGGCGGCTTCCGGAAGTTGAATCTGGAGTTCTCGTTCTCGTCTACCTGCGGCGTTACTCCTTCCGATCTTGTAGAATTTCCCCGCCTTCATCAAATAGACGAACCCGATGACCACTTCGCCCGGAATGTCACTTTCTGCGGCAATCGTCTTCGCTTCTGGAATCGCTTCGCAGATCGCAATTACGTCTTCAAGGCCATCACGAACTCGGCAATAGCTGATGACCTTCAGCGCACGCTCAGACTTGGATCCAAGCCGTTCGGAGAACGTCTTGTCATTCGGCAAGGTTTGATCCAGTCGAGTTTCGAGCCGGAGCTCGGCGATAACAGGAAATCGTCCGTATTTCCGTATGAGCGGGACAAGCTTTTCAATTAGATAGTCTTCCTCATAAGCGGAAGACATTTCATTTGGAGAATAGCCTGCCTGCAGAACCGCATCGCTCCATCTGGCCCAGAATTTACCCTTCCAGTCGCATTCTTTAATGCCGGTTTCTTGGAAGAAAACTCGCCAGCCCAATGCTTTATCGCCGTTTGCGACAGCGGTTCGCTTGATCTCCGACAAAATATGGTCTTTGGTCATCACAAGACCAAAAACCTTACGGCAGCTCTGTCGTACCCATCAAGAACCGGTCGCACTCGCGCGCCGCACCGCGGCCTTCGTTGAAGGCCCACACCACGAGGCTCTGGCCACGCCGACAGTCACCGGCTGCAAAAACCTTCGGGATGCTGGTCAGGTACTTGCCGTGGTCGGCCTTCGCGTTGGAACGCGGGTCGCGCTCCACGCCGAGGGATTCGAGCAGCGGCTGTTCGGGCCCGAGGAAGCCCATGGCGAGCAGGACGAGTTGCGCCGGCACGATCCGGTCGGTGCCGGGCACGTCCACGGGGATGAACTGCCCCTTCTCGTTCTTGTCCCACTTGATCTCCACGAGATGGACGCCGGAGACATTGCCCTGGTCGTCCTGCAGGAACTTCTTCGCGGTCGTGAGATAGACACGCGGGTCGGCGCCGTACTTGGCCGCGGCCTCTTCCTGGCCGTAGTCCATCTTGTAGGTCTTCGGCCACTCGGGCCACGGATTGTCCTTGGCGCGCGACTCGGGCGGACGCGGCAGGATCTCGACCTGGACAAGGCTCTTGCAGCCGTGACGCAGCGAGGTGCCCACGCAGTCGGTGCCCGTGTCGCCACCGCCGATGATGATGACATCCTTGCCCTCGGCCGTGATGGGCGGCGGCGTCTGGTCCAGCAGCGCCTTGGTGTTGGCGTGGAGGAACTCCATCGCGAAATGGATGCCCTTGTTCGCGCGGCCCTCGATGGGCAGATCGCGCGGCTTGGTCGCACCGGTGCAGAGGACGACGGCGTCGAACTCCGCCATCAGCTCGGCCGAGGTGACGTCCTTGCCGACCTCGCAGTTGCAGCGGAAGGCGACGCCTTCGCGCTCCATCTGCTTGAGGCGGCGCTGCACGACCTTCTCCTTGTCGAGCTTCATGTTGGGGATGCCATACATGAGCAGCCCGCCGGGACGGTCCGCGCGCTCGAAGACGGTGACCCAGTGGCCCGCCTTGTTAAGCTGCGCGGCGGCGCTTAGGCCGGCCGGACCGGAACCGATGACCGCGACCTTCTTGCCGGTGCGCTTCTTCGGCGGCTCCGGCTTGACCCAGCCCTCTTCCCAGCCGTGGTCGATGATCGTGCATTCGATGTTCTTGATCGTGACGGGCGGCGCGTTGATGCCGAGCACGCACGAGCCCTCGCACGGCGCGGGGCAGACGCGGCCGGTGAACTCGGGGAAGTTGTTCGTCTTGTGGAGCCGGTCCAGCGCCTCGCGCCAAAGGCCGCGATAGACGAGGTCGTTCCACTCCGGGATCAGGTTGTTGATCGGGCAGCCGCTCGCCATGCCGCTGACCAGCGTGCCGCTGTGGCAGAACGGAATGCCGCAATCCATGCACCGCGCGCCCTGCTGGCGGAGCTTGGCCTCATCCATGTGCTCATGGAACTCATTCCAGTCGCGGATACGGTTTTGTGCGCTGCGGTCGAGCGGCAGTTCGCGGACGAATTCTAGGAAGCCAGTGGGTTTGCCCATTTATCAGTCTCGTTCGGGGTCAAGATTGTCGGTTCAGCGCGCGGCGCTCAGCCGCCGCCAACGCGCGCGGCGTCCTTGGAGTTCGCCTGGAACGCGGCGTTGAGCGCGTCGTCGCCGGTGAGGCCGTCGGCGGTCGCCTTCTTGATGGCCTGCAGCACGCGCTTGTAATCCTTGGGCATCACCTTCACGAACTTCGGCAGGAACCTGTCCCACGCGGCGAGGATCTTCGACGCATGCGTGCTCTTCGTGTTGATGGCGTGCTCCTCGATGGTCGCCTTCAGGTCGGCGGCATCTTCGGCGTCGAGCTTCTCGACCGCGACCATCTGCAGGTTGCAGCGCGTCGCGAAATCGCCCTTCTCGTCGAGGATGTAGGCCACGCCGCCGGACATGCCGGCCGCGAAGTTGCGCCCGGTCGGCCCGAGCACCACGACCTTGCCGCCCGTCATGTATTCGCAACCGTGGTCGCCGATGGCTTCCACGACGGCGGTCACGCCGGAGTTGCGGACCGCGAAGCGCTCGCCGGCCATGCCGCGGATGTAAACCTCGCCGGCGGTCGCGCCATAGAGCGCCACGTTGCCGGTGATCATGTTCTTCTCCGGGGCGAAGGTGGCGGCCGGTGACGGATAAAGGATGATCTTTCCGCCCGACAGGCCCTTGCCGAGATAATCGTTCGCATCGCCCTCGAGCAGGAACGTCATGCCCGGGGGCATGAACGCGCCAAAGCTCTGGCCGGCGCTGCCGGTGAAGGTGAGCTGGATGGTATCCTCGGGCAGACCCTCGACGCCGTGGCGCCGCGTGAGTTCGCTGCCGGTGATGGTGCCGACCACGCGGTTGACGTTCCGGACCTTCACGTGGGCGCGGACTTTTTCCTTCCGCTCCAGCGCCGGCTTGCAGAGCTCGAGCAACCGGGTCACGTCGAGCGAGCGGTCGATACCATGGTCCTGCGTCATCTGGCAGTAGCGGCCGACTTCCGGCCCGGCCTCGGGCTGGTAGAGGATCTTGCTGAAATCCACACCCTTGGCCTTCCAGTGCTCGACGGCCTTGCGCGGCTCCAGGCGGTCGGTGCGGCCGACCATCTCATTGATGGTGCGGAAGCCGAGCTGGGCCATGAGTTCGCGGACTTCCTGCGCGACGAACTTCATGAAATTGACCGCGTGCGCGGGATCGCCGGTGAACCGCTTGCGCAGCTCGGGATCCTGCGTGGCGACACCCACCGGGCAGGTGTTCAGGTGGCAGACGCGCATCATGATGCAGCCGAGCGCGACCAGCGGCGCGGTCGCAAAACCGAACTCCTCGGCACCGAGCATCGCGGCGATGATGACGTCGCGGCCGGTCTTCAGCTGGCCGTCCGTCTCGACCACGATCCGCGAGCGAAGATTGTTCAGCACGAGCGTCTGGTGCGTCTCGGCGAGGCCGAGTTCCCACGGGATGCCCGCGTGCTTGATGGACGTCTGCGGCGAGGCGCCCGTACCGCCGTCGAAGCCGGAGATCAGCACGACGTCCGCGTGCGCCTTGGCGACGCCGGCCGCGATGGTGCCCACGCCGACCTCGGACACGAGCTTCACGCTGATGCGCGCGTGGACGTTTGCGTTCTTCAGGTCGTGGATCAGCTCCGCGAGATCCTCGATCGAGTAGATGTCGTGGTGCGGCGGTGGCGAGATGAGGCCGACGCCGGGCGTCGAATGCCGGACCTTCGCGACCCAGGGATAGACCTTCGAGCCGGGCAACTGGCCGCCCTCACCGGGCTTCGCGCCCTGCGCCATCTTGATCTGCAGCTCCTTCGCGTTGACGAGGTAGAGGCTCGTCACGCCGAAGCGGCCGCTCGCCACCTGCTTGATGGCCGAGTTCTTGGAATCGCCGTTCGCCTCCAGGACGTAACGCGCGGAATCTTCGCCGCCCTCGCCGGTGTTCGACTTGCCGCCGATGCGGTTCATCGCGATGGCGAGCGCCTCGTGCGCCTCCTTCGAGATGGAGCCGTAGCTCATCGCGCCCGTCTTGAAGCGCTTGACGATGTCGTCGATGGACTCGACTTCCTCGATGGGGATCGGCGTGGCCGCCTTGAAATCCAGCAGGCCGCGCAAGGTCGCCCACTGCTTGAACTGCTCGTTCACCAGTTTCGAATACTCCTGGAAGGTCCTGTAGTCGGCGTTGCGGACGGCCTTCTGGAGCTTGTGAACGGTCTCCGGATTGAAGAGGTGATACTCGCCCTCCTTGCGCCACTGGTACTGGCCGCCCACGTCGAGCGTGTGGCCGTTGACCTGGCGATCGGGGAAGGCGTGGCGATGACGGATCTCGACTTCCTTCGCGATCTCCTCGAGGCCGATGCCCTCGACGCGGGTCGCCGTCCAGGTGAAGTACTTGTCCACCACCTGCTCGTTGAGGCCGATGGCCTCAAAAATCTGCGCGCCGCGATACGACTGGATCGTCGAGATGCCCATCTTGGAGGCAACCTTGATGACGCCCTTCACCCCGGCCTTCGCGAAGTTCTTGCAGGCCGTCTTGTGGTCCACGCCGACCAGCAGGCCCTGGCGGATCATGTCGTCCAGCGTCTCGAACGCGAGGTAAGGATTGATCGCGCCGCAGCCGTAGCCGATGAGCAGCGAGAAGTGGTGCACCTCGCGCGGCTCACCCGACTCGAGCACGAGACCGACACGCGTGCGCGTGCCCTCGCGGATAAGATGGTGATGCAGGCCCGAGACGGCGAGCAGCGCCGGGATGGCCGCATTCTTCGCATCCACGCCGCGGTCGGAGAGGATGATGATATTGATGCCTTCCGTGATGGCCTTGCTGGCCTTCTTGAAGACGTCGTTCAGCGCCTTTTCGAGCCCCTTCGCGCCCTTCTCCGGCTTGTAGAGGATGGGCAGCGTGACGGACTTGTAGCCCGGCTGATCGAGGTGCTTGAGCTTGGCAAACTCCTCGTTCGTCAGGATCGGCGACTTCAGCTCGATGAGGTGGCAGCTCTCGGGAACCGGGTTCAGGAGGTTCTTCTCGGAACCGATCGTCGTTTCCGCACTGGTGACAATTTCCTCACGGATGCAGTCGATCGGCGGGTTGGTGACCTGCGCGAAGAGCTGCTGGAAGTAGTTGTAGAGCGACTGGGGCAGGTCGGAGAGGACGGCCAGCGGCGTGTCCGTGCCCATCGAGCCGACGGCCTCGATGCCATCGCGAGCCATCGGCACCATCAGCAGGCGCAGGTCTTCAAAGGAATAGCCGAACGCCTTCTGGCGCTGCAGCACCGTGCCGTGGCTCGGCTCCGGGAGCTTGCCGGGGTCGGGCAGCGAGGCCAGCTCGATCATGTGCTGGTTGAGCCACTGGCGATAGGGCTGCTCGCTGGCAATCTGGTCCTTGATCTCCTCGTCGGCCACGATGCGGCCGAGCTCGGTGTCGATGTAGAACATGCGACCCGGCTGGAGCCGGCCCTTTTCCAGGATGTTTTCCGGGGCGATGTCGAGCACACCGACCTCGGACGCCATGATGACGTGGTCATCCTTGGTGACGTAGTAGCGCGAGGGGCGGAGGCCATTACGATCCAGCGACGCGCCGATGCGGACGCCGTCCGTGAAGGCGATGCAGGCCGGGCCGTCCCACGGCTCCATCAGGCACGAGTGATACTCGTAAAACGCCTTCTTCTCGTCGCTCATGGACTCATGGTTGGTCCACGGCTCGGGGATCATCATCATCATCGCGTGCGGCAGCGAGCGGCCCGCGAGGACGAGGAGTTCCAGCACGTTGTCGAACATCGCCGAGTCGCTGCCGTTCGGGTCCACGATGGGCAGGATCTTCTGGATGTCGTCGCCAAACGCGTCGGATTCGAACAGCGACTCGCGGGCATGCATCCAGTTGATGTTGCCCCGGAGCGTGTTGATCTCGCCGTTGTGCGCGATGTAGCGGTAGGGGTGCGAGCGGCCCCAGCTCGGAAAGGTGTTCGTGCTGAAACGCGAATGCACCAGCGCGAGGGCCGTCTTCATGCGCGGGTCGCGGAGGTCGGGAAAGTACTTGCCCACCTGCTCGGTGAGCAGCATGCCCTTGTAGATCAGCGTGCGGCAGGAAAGGCTGCACACGTACCAGTACGCCGCGCCATCCATCGTGGAGCAGCGGATCTCGGTGAACGAGCGCTTGCGGATGACGTAAAGCTTGCGCTCAAACGCGAGATCGCTGGTCACATCGGCACCGCGACCGATGAAGACCTGACACACATCGGGCTCCGAGGCCTTCGCCGTCTCGCCGAGCGAGCTGTTGTCGGTGGGCACCGAGCGCCAGCCGAGGAATTCCTGGCCTTCCGAGTTGATGATCTTCTCAAAGGCCTGCTGGACCTTGCGGCGCTGCCGCGCGTCCGGGGGCAGATAGATCATGCCGATGCCGTATTGGCCGGCCTCCGGCAGTTTGATCACGGAGCCATTGGTCACTTCCGCGAAAAACTCGTGCGGCATCTGGATGAGGATGCCGGCGCCGTCACCGGTGTTCACCTCGGAGCCGCAGGCGCCACGATGATCCAGGTTGTTCAATATCTGGAGTCCCTGCTCGACGAGCGCATGGGATTTGAGCCCCTTGATGTTGGCCACAAAACCAACACCGCAGGCGTCATGCTCAAAATCCGGGCGATAAAGCGAGTTCGGGACGGACGGATACGAATTCATTGTTCAAGGCGATCTGACCGCGCGGCCCGCCGCCGCGTGCAAGACAGGTAAGCGTAAAGGCCGCGTTTCCGGCAAGGCAACGGGTTTTTGGGCTCGGAGGGCAAAACCTTTCAATTTTGCCATCCTGAACCTCGCAACGGGCCTCCGCGCAGGAATTTCTCCGGCGATGGAAACAAAAAGGCCGCTGCGAGCAGCGGCCTGTTCAAAAGACTGTCCGGCAGCTCAGGCCGCCTTGCGGGACCGGCGGTACCAGAGGCCACCCACGGCCAGCCCCATGAAACCGGCGGCGGCGTAGGTCGAGGTTTCCGGCACACCAACAAAGAGCTGCGAATTCGCGACGTACACGGGATCAGCCCCCTCGATCGGGAAGGCAGACAGACCGGTGATCGTGGGACCGTCCGCAATCAGGAATCCCTGAAAGGAAGGTTCCGATCCCGTTGCAACCGTCACGCTCGTTCCATCGCTCAGATCGAACTGGATGGTGCCCGGGATAAAATTGCCATCGACATCAGTGACACCAAACAGGCCGCCAACCGAACGCACGTTGCCGGAAGTGAAATCGTAGGTCAGGGCATATCCGTCGGTGTCGGTGCTCAAGCCGTTCGGCACCTTGTACAGGTTGCCATCTCCCGGGGTGACCAAGGTGGAGGTGATCGTTCCCACGAAAGGGTTTGAGGATGCATCCGCGCCGCCATTGATGGAATAGGAGCTGTACGGGGTGAAGTTCGTCAGGTCCGAGAAATCCGTGGAATAGTAGCCCGGCGCGATCGCCGCCAAGAAGCTTGCCTGGTCGCTGTAGATGGTCGCCTGGCCAAAGGCGGCCAAAGGCAGCAGGGCGACTCCGGCAAAGGCGATACGGGCGCTGAAATTTTTCATGGTCATCACGATACTTCTAATTTGGTCGGACTCTCATCCTGTCGGACAAATGCGTCAATGTATTTAGGCCTGCTCTACCCTCATGGTGGGTCAGAAGGTTTCCTAGTGCCAAAAATCGGGCGCTGTGATGCTTTTGTCCTTACTTTAGGGCGAACCATTTCCGGCTGGGAAACGTTAAACTCTCGGAAGATTCATGATCTGGCCTCTTACGCTCACCGACGAGCAGGCGATGTGGAGGGTGCAGCAAACCGACGACCATGCCGCCTTTGCGCGCCTGGTCGAGCGGTGGGAAGCACCCATCCAGCGGCTGTGCGCCCGGATGACCGGTGACCTGCACCGGGCGGAGGATCTTGCCCAGGAGGCCTTTGCGCGGGTCTTTGCCAAACGCCATGCCTACGAGCCGGGCGGCAAATTTTCCACCTGGCTCTGGCGCATCGCCCTGAATCTCTGCCGCGACGAACTCCGCCGGCGGCAGCGACATCCCGAGCTGTCCTTGGAAACCGGCGGCGATACGGACGAGACGTCCCACGCTCATGAGATTTCCGACTCCACCCCCTCGCCCGCCGAAGCCGTGGAGGCGCTGGAACAGGCGGAAATCGTCCGGCGGGCCCTGCTCCGGCTGCCTGAGCACTACCGCACGGTCGTCGTCCTGCGGCATTACGAGGGGCTGAAATTCAACGAAATCGCCGAAGTGCTCGGCATCCCGGACGGGACGGTGAAGTCCCGCATGAGCGAGGGGCTGGCCCGCCTCGCCTGCCTGTTACGGGAATGCCGGACGCGCAATGACCGATGACCATGAACCCAGCTCCGCCGGGCGCTCCCCATCCCACACCCCTTTCTGCTTATGAAACATCCCTCCGCTGAAATCTGGATGAGCCACCTCTACGGCGAATTGCCATCGGCTGAGCATACTGAATGCGCCGCCCATCTGGCGACCTGCGCCGACTGTCAGCAAACGGTGGCTTCCTGGCGGGCCACCATGGCCGACCTCGACACCGACCAGGCGACTCTCGTGCTGCCCCCGCGAACCTCCCGTTCGGGTGCCCGCTGGCAGCCGGCACTGCGCTGGGCGATCGCCGCCTCGGTGATGCTCAGCGCGGGTTTTCTCGCCGGCCGGCTTTCCGGTCCGAACCGCGACGAAATCCGCAACGAAGTCGCCGCCGCCCGGCAGCAGCTTTCCAACGAGCTGCGCGCCCGCTATCAGGCCGACCTGAAGACGCTGGCAGACACCACGGTGGCCAGCAGCACGGCCGAAACGAAGCGCTTCATCGAGGAATACACCCACCAGCTCAACACCGTCCGCAATGACGAGCGCCGCGACTTCCTCAAGACCATGCAGGCCAATGAGGACCGGCACGTGATGGATTACGCCGAGCTGCGGCTGGCGCTCGGCCAGCTGGCCCAACGCACCGGAAACGGGTTTCGCCAGACGGAATCCCAGCTGAACCAGCTGGCGGGTTCCCTGCCTCCGGAGTATCCCAGCAGCAAAGGCAACCCGGACCGCCCGGCCTTTAACGAAAGGAATCCATGAACGCCCCCTTCATTCGCCGCGCCGCCGTCCTGCTGGCTCTCGCCGTCATCGCCGCCCCGCTTTGCGCCGACAAACTGGCCCCGCCGGCGGAAGCCCCCGCGCCGCCGGAAACGCTCAAGGCCGATCCGGCCGCGATCAGCGCCTCGGAAGTGGAGTCCGGCATCCGCACCAGTTTGGAACAGGTAAAGGCCGAGGCCGTCCGTGCGGCCCACGACGCCCATGCCCGATGGGGCAGCCTGCGGGTCGGCTTCAACGGGGCCAGCACCACCCGCACCCTGGTCCTGCCGGCCGCCGACACTTCGGCGGAGCAGCTCGGGCAGGTTCGCGAAGAACTGGCGATCATGTTCCGCCTGCTCGCCAAGACCGCCGATCCCGACAGCGGCAAGCGCGGGGGCTTCCGGATCAACCTGGGCGACATCGACTTCGGCCAGACGACGGATCTGGATGCCATGTACCTTGATGGTTACGGGGCCGTGTTTCTGCTGGAGGTGGATTATCCGCTGGTCGAACCGGCGAAAGTCATTGAGAAGAAAGTGGAAGCGAAGCCCGACAAGGACTCCGCCTGGGAAAAGGCGCGTCGCGAAATCAACGGCACCGATCACGACAGCGATCTGGATGACGTTGGTGACGACGCGCAGGCCGAACCGGCCGGGGTCCCGTTTGATGCCGAAAGAGTTGCCGCGCTGCGTAAACGGCTCATTGAAGTTTTCCGGCACGCCACAAACCTGAAGGCGGTGAAATCCAACGAGGACATTGTTCTGCGCGTATCGGGCCGCAGCGTGCGCCCGCCCCACATGGCCCAACTGCCGGTTTACATCACCAATCCCACGATGACCAAGCGCTATGGAGTGCACACCATCGCCACCGCCTCGCCGAGCGAGCCCATCCTCTCGACCCTTACGCTACGGGCCAAGAAATCGGTCGTGGACGCCTTTGCCGCCGGCAAGCTGAGCGATGAGGAGTTTGCCCAGAAGGTCACCGTGAACCAGCGTGACGATTCCGGACCGGCAAGATGAACCGTTACGGTGGCTGGCCCAGTTCGGGGGAGAATGCCCCATCCGGGTAGGGATGACGCGCTGCGTCGTCCCCGTCGCCGAGCGGAGCGTCAGGCGACGGAACGAAAGCCCAAGTTATCCGCATGGCATCGGGAGCGGAACACGGCGGGTTTTTGTTTTGCGCCCCGGCGGGGGCGTGGTTGGCTCTCAGCCATGAAACTCTCCGAACTTCATGTCGGCATGGCGGTCATCCACCCCGCCTATGGGTCCGGCGTGGTCAAATCCATCACTGAGCATGCCGCGGAAGTGCTCTTCATCGACGGTCGGAAACCGGTGGAACCCGAGTCCGGCGGCCTCATGCCGGCCGAGCCTCAGGCCACGGTCACCGCCCTTAGCGTGCCGCTCGCGCAGTTCATCACCCAGACCGTCGAGGCCCTTGCGGACCGCCTCGGCCTGGAGAAACCCAATGCCCAGGTGAAGGAACTCGCCCCGAAATGGCGCGGCGGCAAACTGGTGCTGCATCCCCATGACCCGGCACTCTCGACCAAGGAAATCGAGCTCGAGATCTTCTTTCACAAGATCGTGATGGTCCGCAACAACCTCCGGGTGCTGGAACAGAAGATCAACGCCAGCGAGGCCCTGACCAGCGCGGAGAAATTCGACTGGCAGCAATACCTCACCCGCAGCTACGGCTCGCTCACCACGTTCAACCTGCTCTTCAAGGAGAAGGAAGACCAGTTCTGAGGCGGGACGGCAGCGCCCCCATTATGCGAATCATTGGCGGACAGGCGGCAGGCCGGATTGTGAAGGTCCCCGAAGGGCTGGGCGTCCGACCCATGCCCGACAAGGTCAAGCTTGCCGTCTTCAACTCGTTGGGGGATTTCGTGGCCGGGGCGCGGGTGCTGGACCTCTTCTCCGGCACCGGCGCGCTGGGGCACGAATGCCTGAGCCGGGGTGCGGTGTCGCTGCACAGCGTTGAGAAATCGGAGAAACACGCGCGGTTCTATCGGCGCAACCTGCTCGCGGCCGGCCTGCCCGAGCACGCGGTGGAACTGCGGGTGAACGACGTTTTCAGCGCGGTGCCGGCGCTGGCGACGGCAGGCCGGCAGTTTGATCTCGTGATCGCCGATCCGCCCTACGGCGAGAAAAACGTCGGCCGCCGCTCGACTTCGCTCGCGCAGCGGCTGCTGGACGAACCAAACCTGCCCTCCCTTCTAGCGCAAGGAGGCCTGTTCATTCTGGGCCATACCAAGCGCGACACCCTGGAAGTCCCGGCCTTCTGGAAGGAGCACCGGCAGCTCAAACACGGCGATACCGTGATCCGCTTTTTCAGGAAGGCACCTCCGGCGGCAGCGTCCGAAACCACTTCCTAATATTAATCATAATCATAATCGCGAGAACCAAGAGATTAAGATTAAGATTAAGATTAAGATTGGTCGCTAAGGCACTCGGGTCACGTCGATCCGCTGCAAATCCGCCACCCCCAGCTCAATCAGCTCCGCGTTGCTGTAGAGATCGGTCTTCATCTTCTTCTCCCCCTCGACCTTCGCAGCCTCACGCGCCCGCTCCACGTCCGCCAGCGCAAGCACGTCGAGCGCGACGGGATCCTTGCTGAAGCGCAGCTCGTTGAGCGGGATGGTATAGTGCAGCAGAGTCAGTTCCTCGCCGCGATACTGGCAGACGAGCGCATCGCTGACGGCGAGCACCAGACGTGGCATGACGTCATCCAGCGCACAGATGTCGGGCACCGACTCGGCCATACGGGCCGGGTCATTGGCGAAGCGGATCGTGTTGTCCACGCTCGCCCAGGCCAGACCGGCCAGATGGCCGTTCACGGCGGAAACGTTGTGGCTGAGCACCGGCGCCACCGTGATGATCTTGGTGAGATCATGCGTGAGCAGCCGGGTGACGTAGGATTTGCGCCCAGAATGGTCCTCTTCCTTGCGACCGAACTCCAGATCGCCCGCCACCAGCCGGCCGATCAGCGGTGAATCGTAAAACTTGGTCTCATCCCAGCCGGCATCCTCGCTGGCCACGCAGCGCACCCCCAGCCGCTTGGCCAGCTGGGTCCAGCCGCCGGCACGGAGATCCAGCGACCGCTTGTCCCAGATCACGATCTGGTTCGCCGGGTGGCCGGCGGCAATCAGGCTTTCCACCAGGGCCTGCACGGTCGCAGGACGTGTGCCGCTGACCGCCCCGGGTGCGGCGGTCACCTTGAAGCCCACCGTATCCTTGGCGGTTACCAGGGTATGCCAGGCGGCGGCGGTGTCCGGCTTGCCGGCGAAGGCGATCAGGCCCTTGTCCACCATGCGCCGCACGACCTGGGTGTCGGGCGCAAACGCGGTCGTGGCCGCGGCGTCATGCACGACCACGACCCGCGCGTGGGGGGCGTTGGTGGCGCCAGACGGCACCGCCGACGGTTCGGCGGCAGCCGTCGCCGCAGTTGCGAACAGCCGCAGGGCGGCCGCACAGGCTATGATGGATCGGACCCGGTTCATCGACGCCCCGAAGATGCCGGAGCCGGGGAAAGGACGCAAAGGGTTGCCGCAACGTTCAAGCCGACTGCGCTGACGGATAGGCAAATTCAGGGGAATAATTTGGCTTGTCCTCCCGGACATGGATAGAAAGCTCGGCACTCACTGGCGGCGGTCCGGGTCAATTGACGGGCTTCCGGCCCGTAATGGGGTAAAAATTCTGATTCACCAATGACTCCGGCATGACCGTGCCAGCCACAACCAGCCAGCCCGCCGCCGCTGCGGATTCCGGCCCAAAACCGTCCGATCCCGGCGCGGGCCTGTGGATCATCTTCACACCCGACGGACGGTATGCCGATTATCATGCCGCGAAGCCCGGACTGCTGGTGCAGCCCCCGGAAGGCCTGCTGGGGCGGCATTATCGCGAGGTGCTGCCACCGGTGGTGGCCGGGAAACTCGCCACGGCCTGGGAAAAATTGACCGTCACGGGCCTGCCGCAAGCCATTCATTATGAGCTGCCGGTGCTGGATGGCCGGCGCGAATTCGTGGCCGAACTCAGCCTGGGTGCCAGCGGACAAGTGCTTGCCCTGGTGCGGGATGTGACACGCGCATACGACCACCAGGAGGAAGTGCGGGTGATTTCCGACCGGCTGCGGGTGATCTCCGAGGCGGCCGGCCTCGGCTCGTGGGAATGGTCGGCCACCACCGGCCGGCATTGGCGGGATGAACGGCTGCTCGAGATCTACGGCGTCGCCAGCATGGGGCCGGACCAGCAGGCCTGGGCCGCGCTCATCTACCCCGAGGACCGGGAAGAGACCCTTCGCCGGGCGGAAGTTTCCATCGCCGACCCAAACTGCCCCGGCTACATGCACCAGTACCGGATCGTGCGACCGGATGGCTGTATTCGCTGGCTGCGCACGCAGGTGGCCTTTCAGCGGGACGCCACCGGGCACGCCATCGGCGCGGTCGGCGTTGACTCCGATGTCACCGAGGAAAAGGAGCGGGCCGAACGCTTCCGCGTACTGTCCGACCGTTTGCTGCTGGCGGCGCAGGCCGCAGATTTTGGCGTGTGGGACTGGGACATCCGGGCTTCCCGGCTGATCTGGGATGACCGCATGTGCGCCCTGTACCAGATCACCAAGGGCGATCCGGCGCTCTACCCCGACCTGTGGCGAAACCGGGTGCATCCGGAAGACCTTTCACGCGTGCAGGCGGAGGTGCAGGCCGCCCTGGCCCAGGGCTACCGGCTGGACACCCTTTTTCGCATCGTCTGGCCGGATGGCACCATCCGGTTCATCAAGGATGATGCGTTGATCCAGCGGGACGCCAGCGGCAATGCCATCCGGCTCATCGGCATCAACCGTGATGTGACCGCCGACCGCCTGCGGGAGGCCGAAATGCGGCAGGCGCGGGAGGCGGCCGAAGCCGCCAGCCTGGCCAAAAGCTCCTTTCTCGCGGCGATCAGCCACGAACTGCGCACCCCGCTCAACGGCATCCTTGGCTTTGCGTCGCTGCTGGCCGACACGCCCCTGCAGCCGGAGCAGAACGAGTTCGTCGGCTACATCAGCCACTCCAGCGAAATCCTGCTGGCGATGATCAACGACCTGCTCGACATCTCACGCATCGAGGCGGGCCGGCTCTCGCTCAGCCCCCGGGCGTTTTCCCTGCGGGAGGTGATGGAGGACGCAGTGCGGCGGCTGGGCCAACGGGCCACCGAGAAATCCTTGAAGATCTCCACGCGCTGGCATGCGGGGCTGCCCGTCAATTTCGTCAACGACTCCGAACGGGTGCGCCAGGTCATCACGAACCTCGTCAGCAACGCCATCAAGTTCAGCACCCAGGGCACGGTGACGGTCGAGGCGGCGCCGGACGAGCCGGGCTTTGCCCGCGTGTCGGTCACCGACACCGGCATCGGCATCGCCCCGGACAAGCAGCCCCAGCTGTTCCAGAAATTCGTCCAGGGAGAATCCTCCACCACCCGGCGCTTTGGCGGGGCGGGACTGGGGCTGGCCATCAGCCGGCAGCTCGTCGAGCTGATGGGCGGCCGGATCGGTTTCACCAGCGAACCCGGAAAGGGTTCGACCTTCTGGTTCACCCTGCCCTGTTCCCCGGCGGAAACGGGCCGCGTTCCTTGACGTGTCACCGCCCCGCGTTTAACACCCGCCCATGTTGCGATTCGTTTCCGTGCGCGCCCTCGCGCTGGCGGTCCTCGTGCTGGCCGCCGGCTGCCAGCCGCACGGGCCGGATGCCCTGCGCCGTGGCGACGAGCTGCTGCGCGCCGGCAAGGTCGCCGAGGCCGTGCCCCTGCTCGAACGCGCCGCGACAGATCTGCCCGACGATCCGCGGGCGTGGAATTTCCTTGGCCTCGCCTACCACGACGCCAACCGGCCGGGCGAAGCGCTGAAGGCCTACCTGCGCGCCCTGCGCGCGGACCGCAACTACTTCGACGTCCACTACAATCTCGGCGCGCTCCATTCCGAGCAGGGCAACTGGACCGAGGCCGAGCGTTCGCTGCGCACCTTTCTGGCGCCCGACGCCAACCGCAACCACGCCGCGGCCTGGGCGCTGCTCGGCGATGCCCAGCTCCGGCTCCGCAAGCTCGACGACGCGGAACACAGCCTCTCCTTCGCCGCCAAGCTGGCCCCGAACAACGCCGACGTGTGGAACAGCCTCGGGCTGGTTTACGCCGGTAAACGGCGCTGGCCCGCCGCCCGCCAGGATTTCGCCTACGCCATCCGGCTGGACCAGCGCAACCCGGCCGCCCGCCTGAATCTCGCGGTCGCCACCCAGCAGGCCGGCGACCGGCGCGCGGCGCTGCCGCTGTACCGCGACTATCTGACGGTGGCGCCGAACGCCGCCAACGCGGAGGAGATTCGCAACCTGATCCGGCAGCTGGATGGCCAGGTGAACGGCACCGCCGCCGCGTCGCTGACCAACACCGTGGCTGCCGCCCGGCCGGTCACGAATTCGCCGCCGGCCACCATGGCCAAGGCCCCGGCCACCAACACCACCGCCCCCGGCAAAGTGGTGCCGCCTGCGACGAAGGGGGTCGCTGATACGCACCCAGCACCCCCCAAGCACAGCGATCCCGCACCGGCCAATCCTGCCGCCCCCAAACCCACGACGACCACCAAACCGGAGACGTCCAAATCGGCTGCGGATGAAGCGACCCCGGCACCAGCCACGGAAGTCGTGCGGGTGAACGACGGCCCAACCCTGCGCGCCGCCCGGGATGTTACGGCGCCCACGTCGGTTGCGGCCACGTCGCCAGCGACAACGACTCCACCGACGACCACGCCTGCCGATGCAGCCGCAGCCGCCGTCACATCTGCCGCCGGGGAGCCCGTGGTCGCGAACGAGCCAATCCGCGCCGCCCGTCCGGAACCGGCGAAGCACAAGACCATCTGGCAACGGGCGAACCCGGTAAACTGGTTCCGCGACGGTTCGCCTCCGCCCCCACGCGCCGGAGCCGCCCTGGCCACGTTGCCCCTGCCGGACAGTTCCCCAGCCCCACAGCCGACGGTACCCGTTCCGACACCCAAGCCGAAACCGGTGAAACCCGCCGTGGCCCGCTATGCGAGCCGGTCGCCGGCTGATCTGTCCCCTGGCAACCGCGCCGAAGCCGACGTTCAGTTCGCCGCCGCCGTGGCCGCCCACGACCGTCGCGATTTGTCCAATGCCATCGCCCTGTACCAACGCGCGGTGGAGCTGGATCCGAGCTATTTCTCCGCCCACTACAATATGGGCCTGGCCGCGCTGGATGCGGGCGATGTGTCCCGGGCCCTGCTTGCCGGTGAATGCGCCACCCGCCTGAACCCCCGCTCCACCACGGCGCTGCGCCTGTTCGCCTCGGCCCTGCAACGCGGAAATTATCCGGCGGATGCGGCCGAGCAGCTGGAACGGGTGGTGGCGGCGGAACCGGCGGACGCCAGTGCTCACCTCGCGCTGGGCGGCCTTTACGCGCGCTCCATGGGCGAGCCGGAAAAGGCGCGCCCGCATTACGAACGCGTGCTGGTGCTGGACCCGCAGAATTCCCAGGCCGGCGCGATCCGGGTGTGGCTGGCGGAAAACCCCTGACCAATCAGGGACTGACCGTCACCCGGAAGAAATAGGGCAGCAGCGGGTCGAGCGCCGGCAGCGTGGCTTCCAGCGGCGTGCCATCACTCTGGGTCGGGTCGGTGACCGGCTGCCAGGAAGTCAGGTTGGTGCTCACTTCGAGCCGGTAACTGCGCCCCGCTACGGTCGGCCAAGTAAAATGAACCGTGCCATTGGGCAGCACTTCCGGCAGGGACAGCTTCAGCACACTCGCAGCGCTACCGGGATCGGTCCCCGCCAGCCATTCGGCAAAGTCGCTCGCCCCGTCGCCATCCGTGTCACCCAGGCCCGTGTAACCCGCATTGACACCTCCGAAAAACTGCTGCTCCCACAGGTCGCTGATGCCGTTGTGATTCGCATCGGGGAACGTGTAGACGCCGGTGAAGACCAAGTCATTCGTGGAGTCACCCAGCGTGTTCGTCTGGGCCGGCGGCGTCACGTAATAGGGCACCGGCTGCCAGGTGATGACGTACGGTCCGGCGGGCGCGTTGGTGCGGAAAACCAGGCCGCCGCCGGCAATGACGGAGTTCGTCGGGCCGGCGAGCGTGAAGGAGGCTTCCGCAAGGTTGTTGGAAACCACCAGCACCGTGCTGGCCACGGTGTGCAGGGTCACGCTGAAGTCATCCAGCAGCCAGCCCTGGCGTGTCACCGCATCGAAGCTGAAGAGCTGGTAATTGAAGCGCAGGCGCACGACGTGCCCGACATAGTGGGAAAGATCCACCTCGACCTCCTCCCAGCCGTCGGAAGCGTCAGCCGGCACGGTGTAAAGGTCATTCCAAGTGCCCCCGTTGTCGGTCGTGATGGCGACCTGTCCGGCCTCGGTGAGGATATCGCCAAAGCCGTCATCCGTGCCCCCGGTCGTGTTCCCTGAAAAATCATAGTTCTGCCAGAAACGCAGCGTGGCCTGATTGCCGCCGATGAGGGTGATCGCAGGTGAGATCAGGTCGGTGTCGGAAAAATCCACCGAATCGCCGTTGAGGTTGGTGGCCCAGCAGTTGGTTGGGCTGTGGGCATCGATGCCCAGGGCCGCCGCCGGCACGCCGAACTGCCAGACGCTGCCGCTGACATCGCCCCCCGAATCCCCTCCATCGCCGACATTGGAAAATCCGTCGGTCGAGCTGTTGTCGTACACGACCCAACCCGCGACACCGCCTTCAAGCTGGTCAGTCCAGGGCGGGGAGAGCGGTTTGAGCGTCCGGAAAGTGTATAGGTGGCCCTGGTTGTTGTCCGTCGTCACGTTGCCGGCGGCATCGCGGCTCACAACCTGGAAATAGTACTGCTTGTCCGGCAGCAGCCCGTCGAGCTGCACGGAATGGTCGGTGGCGAGCTCGGCCACGTAGGCGCTCCGGGTGAGGAAGGAATCATCGCCGGGAGACTCGCCGTAACGCACGAGCGCGTCGGTTGATTTGTCGGTGCTCCAGGTGATCACGGCCTCATTGTAGGAAGGTTCCGCGGCCACGTCGGCAATGGTCGCGGCCACCGTATCCACTGAGGCCTGCGTGGTGGTCTCGGTGCCACCCGAATCCGTATAGGTGGCCGACAGGGTATCACCGTTGCTGGCGGGCAGGCGGGGCGGCCCCGGAAGTCCGGGTGCTCCTGGAGGAGGGGGCGCTCCCGGCGTCGCCGGAGCATTGGTGACCACGATGAACTGGCCGCGGAACAGGCCTTTCTGAGTGGTTTCAAACAGGCTGAGTGGCTGGGTCGCCGCCGTCGCGGTCGAGCCCAGATTCACCGTCACCTGGCCCAGGCCGGCGCGCTTGGCATCCGTCACCTCCACAATCACCGAAGCGGGCACCGTGTAGGCCGAGCGGTCAAAGGCCAGGCTGGAACCATCGACCAGTTCCGGCGCCAGAAAACGGATGGCATCCGCCAACAGCGTCGCTCGGTTGTTGGGCGCATCTCCCGCATCCGGCACCGCCTCAAAAGCATAGGAATTGAAGACCACGCGGCCGACGGCGTCCTGGCCGGTCTTCGGATAGCGCACACCGACAACCAGTCCGCTTTCCTGCAGGAAGGTCGGCGCCGCATTGGCGTCGGCCACCAATGAGTCCGGCCCGTCGGGCCAGTTGATGACGCCCAGCAGGTCGGGGAAATTGCTGTAATCCAGGTCCAGCGCGATGCCGCCGCCCACCGGTTCGCCCGGCACGGCGGTCAGCGAGTTGGCCCCGGTGTCCGCCTGGAACGAAGCCACATGGAGCACATCGCTGATAAAATTGGTGGTGCCACCTTCGGTAAGCCGGCTGAGCAGGTCGAAGGAGCTGACAAAGAGCGAGCCCCCCGACTGCACGTAGGTGCCCAGTGCGTCGGTCAAACCGGCCGGTGGCGGCCCCAGCTCTTCCGGACGCCAGAGCACCAGTCGGTAGCGCTTCAGATCGTCCACACTGGGCACCGTCCCCATCTCGCTGACGTTCCAGACCTCGTAGTTCAGCGAAAGGGCATCGAGCGTTCCGGTCCAGGTGTCGATCCCGGGATAGCTGTCCGACAGAAAGCTCTCTTCGGAATAGACGAGCAACGCCGCGGCCGGTTGGGGGGCGACAAAGCGGAAGTAGAAGCCGCCGTTGTTGTTGGTGGTGGTGTTGCCGGCGGCGTCGGCACCCACGACATAATAAAAATACGTCTCGTCCGGCGTCAGCGATCCCAAGCCCAGGGAGTGATCCGTGACCAGGCCAGCGGCACTGACCACATTGGTCACCGCGTTCGTTGTGCCATAGACCACCAGCGAGGTGGCCGGCTCGCTCGTCACCCAGTTCACGGTGCCGTGACCAAAGCCAGTGTCGGTCGCGACGTCGGAAATCACCGGCGGCAGATTGTCCACCCCAGCAGTGGCCACCCGATCACCCGCCGGAGCGGCATCATGATAAACCACGGTAATTGTGTCGCCGTCGTTGGCGCTCAGTTGGCCATCCCCCGCCACCGCCGTGCCGGTGATGAGCGGAACGGAACCGGTGAAGCTGCCGTTGGCTCCGACCCGGTCCAGCGCGACGTCAAATCCGGCCGGTTCCGCCGTGCTGCTGACCGTCACGGTCGCCGTCGGCTGCGCGGCCAGCTGGGCATCCACCAGCCGGATCACCGCCGTGGCCGGCGACTGGAAGGCCCCGCGATCCCACGAAACAACGCCTTCGCCGGGAAGCGGCAACTCGCCCGAGATCACCAGCACAAAGTCCTGCTGCGGCGCGCCCTGAGTCTGGTGATGCACATCCTGCACCACATTCTTGGCGCGCACGCGCACCACGTAATCACCGGCCGCCGGCACACCCAGGTGAACCGCCTCCACGTTGTTGATGCGGTCGCCTTCCGGCGTGCCAGCGGTGGATTCGCCGTCGGCAAAGGCATTGCCCAGAAAGACTCGTCCGTCGGGGGCGACGACTTCCAGATCCAGATCGTTCACCAGGGCGGGAATCGCCGCCGGCAGGCCCGGTACATCCGTATAGACGAGGGTCACTTTCAACTGGGCGTCCGGCCCGACCACCACATGCTGCTCGTAGGTCTGATCCGTGGAGAGTCCCGTCCCCTGCTCGACAAACTGATACCGGCGCGTCCCGGCGATCAGGTTTTCCAAGTCGATCCGCCCCCAGCCCTCGTCGTTGTTGGGCACCGGACCGGTGTCACCCACCACCGTGCCGCTGCCCGGGTCGCCGGAACCGTCATCGGTCGGATCGGGAATGAGGGCGGTGCCCATGTCATCCGCCGAATTGATCAGCATGGCCTTCACCAGCGCGGGCGAGGGCGTCGCGCCGGCGTGCATCGCGCGGTACCACTGGACGACCACCGCGCAGGCGCCGCTGGCGTGCGGTCCGGCTTGGGAGGTGCCGCCCTGATACATATACAGATCGTCGATCGGCGACCAGGCGTTGTCGTCGTTGGCATAGACCGAGCGGAGCGAGGAAATCCACGTGCCCGGCGCGGTGATGTCCGGCTTGATCCGGCCATCCTCGGCCGGACCGCGGCTGGAGAAATCGGCCATCACTTCCTGGCCCTCGTCGTAGATGCCGAAACCGAAGCGGTTGTTGTCGGTGGCACCCGTGGAGATGACATTCTTGGCCACCGCCGGGCTGTCCATCGTCTGCGGGCCCGGACCGGCGTTGCCCGCGCTGAACTCCAGCACATAGGGCTGCTCGCCCGGCACATCGGGATCGGCGTCGCGCACCAGCGCGTCAAACTCGGCCGCGTCCAGGTTGTATTCGCCCGCCACATCGTCACCCCACGAGTTGGAGCCGATGTAGGCACCGTTGCGCACGGCATACTGGGTCAAGGCGGCATAGCTCGGCGGCGCGTAATAATCTCCGGCCCCGTCGAAAATGCGTTCAATCACCAGATGCGCCTTGGGAGCGACGCCCAGGCCCCAGAACTGACCATTGTCATCCACCTCACCCGAGGCGGCGTTGCCGGCCACGATGCCGGCGACATGCGTGCCGTGACTGTGTTCATCCCGCGCATCGGCCAGGCCGCCATAAGCGGTCATGGCATCCACCCGCCCCGCGATGTCCGGATGCAGGTTGTTGATGTCGCCGGAATCGAGGCCGGAATCCGCTACCGCCACCACGACGCCGCGCCCGTCAAAGCCGAGCTGCTGCACCTCGTTGAAAGTCCCCACCTGGCCGTCGTCACCGCCGACAATCTTGGCGGCGACTTCATCCACCAGCTTCATGCGCGCGGTCCGCTCAATCCAGATCACCGCCTCGGATTTCGCCAAGGCGGACAGCCGGCGCGCATCCGCCCTGCCGGTCACGAAGATGCCGCTGCTCAGCGTGTGCTGGCTGACCGGCCCCCGCAGGGTGCGCAGCACCGAGACGAGCTCGGCCGGGGTCGCGTTCGGGCGCAGCAGCAGCTTGACCGGCAGATTGGTCGTCAAATTGGTCGCCAGCGCCGCGATCAATCGCGGGTGCAGCTTCATCTGGGGGTCCAAGGGCCCACTCCAGCGCACGTAGCCCAACGCCCGCACCGACGAGAGCTTCGCCCCCTCCAAATGGACCACAAAGGCGTCGTCGGGCACGAAATGGAGCAGTTCCACCCCCTGACGGGCCAATTCATCCCGCCATTCCGGCCGGAGGTGGTTCGTAAACTGCAGCAGAAACAGTCCCGAAGTGCCTGGCTCGTTAGGATTTAAGACTGCCGCTTTCGCCACCCGCGACGGCTCGGGAGTGGTGATGATCCCATTGCGCAGCCGGATGGACTTGGCTTCCTGGGCGGAAACCCCGACCAGGCAACAAAGTCCCAAAAGGACCATGCGAAAGAAACGGAACACACCCGAAAGCTAGCCAGAGTCATGCCGGAAACAAGCCGACGAAGAACATAGCTCCAGCCTTTGAATCAGGTTTTTAAATGCGAATCATCAGCTTGTCCTGATTTCAGCCTCATTGACTGGCTCGGAGTCACTCAACCTGCCGATAAGCAACCGGATGTGCCTTTCGCACTTACGCATGAAATGGCGGCCCGGTTTGCTCATGATGCAGACTCACACTTGTTCTGTGGAAATCAGTCTGAAGGTGAACGAACTGCCCTTCCGCGCGTAGCAGCCGACGTGAGGAGGCTCCATTTTTCGCCCCAAGTCAGAGCCTCCTCACGTCGGCTGCTACGAAAAGGCGCTCCCTTGCCCTATTTTTGGTAGTCGGGCACCCGGCGGAGACCGGTGTGCTGGCCGAAGACCCGCCAGACGAAGCGGGGGTTGTTCCGGAAATAGCGCCGCCACAGCCGGCGCGGTTCGGAACACAGCCGGTACAGCCACTCAAAGCCGCTCCGCTGAATCCAGCGTGGTGCCTGGCGAACCCGACCGGCGTGAAAATCGAAGGCCGCACCAACGCCGATCATGATTTTGGCGTCGAGCTTCGCCATGTGCTCGGCCATGAAGCGCTCCTGCTTCGGGGTGCTCAGCCCGACCCAGAAGAAATCCGGCTGGGCTTCCCGTACCTGCTTCGCCAGCGCGGCCAGTTCATCGGGATTCAGTGGACGGAATGGCGGGGTGAAGGTGCCGACGATGCGGATGCCGGGGTACCGTTGCTCCAGCTTGGCCTTCAGCTCCTCAGCCACGCCGGGGTTGCCGCCGTAGAAGAAATGGGTGTGCCCGCTCTGCTGCGTCCAAGCAAAGACCGACTCCATGAGGTCGGGGCCGTACACCCGGCCCGCCGACTTGTGGCCGGCGAGGCGGCTCAGCCAGACCATGGGCATGCCGTCGGGCGTGGTGAGCAGCGAGGCGTTGTGGATCTGCCGCAGCGCCTCGTCCTCCTGCGATTCCATCACGCCGTGAACACCGGTCACGGTGACATAGCCGCGCCGGCCGGCAGCCAGCGCGTCGCGTAGTGCAACCACGGCGGAATCGAGGTTCAGCACCGATATGCCCACACCGAGCACATTGACCCGGGGCGGTGAATTGAACTCAGGCACGGCGGGAGGTTAACCGGCCGAAGCGGCGGACGGAAGTTGGCGCTTGGGTTTTGTCCGACGCTGATTTCCCATTCCGGGGCTCACCATGCGCTTCACCGCCCTGCTCCTCGCCGCCACGACCGCCGTCGTGGTCCACACCGCCCAGGCCGAAACCTCCACCGACCGTTATCTGGCGCAGTTCAAACTGCCGCCCGCCCCGGCCCGGCCCAAGCCGACGCTGCTCAGGACGGGCGACCGCCTCGCGATCTGCGGCGACTCGATCACCGAGCAGAAGCTGTATTCGCGGATCATGGAAACCTACCTCACCGTGTGCGTCCCCGAGCTGAATGTGACGGTGCGCCAGTACGGCTGGAGCGGCGAGCAGGCCGGCGGCTTCCTGCACCGCATGACCAATGACGTGCTGCGCTTCAACCCGACCATCGCGACCACCTGCTACGGCATGAACGACCACCGCTACGTGCCCTACACGCAGGAAATCGGTGACGCCTACCGCGCTAACATGGACGACGTGGTCCGCTCCTTCCAGGCGCACGGCGTGCGGGTCGTGCTCGGCACCGCCGGACCGGTGGGCAAGATGCCCTCATGGGTGAAGTCGGCCAAGGGCACCGTGCTCGACCTCAACCTGAATCTCGCGGAGCTCCGCAACATTGACCTCCAGCTCGCCGCCACCGAGAAGACCGCCGGTTTTGCGGACGTCTTCCGGCCGATGCTGATGCAGGAATTCCGCGCCCGCTCCTACTACGGCACCAACTACGCCGTGCCCGGCAAGGACGGCGTTCATCCCGGCCTCGCGGGACAGACGATGATGGCCTGGGCCTTCCTCCACGCGCTCGGCGTGTACGGCCAGATCGGCACCATCACGGTCTCGCTCGATTCAGGGAAGGCCACGGCCACCACCGGGCACACGGTCACCACCAGCGGACCGGGTACCGTGACCTTGCATAGCACGCGCTATCCCTTCGTGGCGCCCTCCGCCGATCCGGCGGACGACAACAATATCCGCTCGGCGTTCCAGTGGGTTCCGTTCGAGGAGGAGTTGAACCGCTTCCTGCTGGTGGTGAAGGACGCCCTCAGTTCGGCGCGTTACGAGGTGAAATGGGGGGACATTACGCGCCGCTACACCGGCGCGGAACTCCGCGACGGCGTGAACCTCGCCCAGGACTTCACCGTCACCCCGTTCGATGCGGCCTTCCACGCGGCGGACTCCGCCGTCGCGGCCAAGCAGGCCTACGAGACGAAGCAGATCAAGGAGCAGTTCCACGGCGAAGCCGGCCGCACCGACATGGAAGCCACCGTGCAACGCACCGAAGCCGAACGCGCCTCGCTCGCCGCCGCGATCACGGCGGCGATGGTGCCCGTGGATCACACGATCACGATCACGCGGGAGTAGACGGACGCTAGCGACAATCAACTCGGCGTGACGGAAGCATTTATTCAATCCAAGGCATCTTATCGGTCTCCTTCCAAACATTATCTTTTTTTTCAAACTCCACCACCCACTGTTCACCGGAAGTCCACACACTTGTATGTGAAGGATCGCGGCTCTCGAATGACATAATGGTCGCGTTCGTGATGGAACCCTTGGTGGCGTCAAAGAGGGCGATCAAATCCGCATCCGTCAGGTTTCGGCTGAAGTAGTACCTTTCGCCGACTGGCTTGTTGGTAATTTTCCGCCCGGCGTGGACTATCCAGCAATAATCACCGGGTTGATTCCGATGGTAGAAATACCAGCCTCGGATGAGCGTGAAACTTGAGGAACTATAGTGCTCACCAGGCCAGTAGACGCCAGCATGAGTGCAAAGAATGCTGTGACAACGCAGAACGCGGCCGGTTGAGTTCTCCGGCGAAAAAAGGACCTCCAACGCGTACAACTTCGGATCTTTCTCGGGAGAGGCGTGGCCATCGAGCATCCAGATATTTGCCGCTTCACCACGAATCGGCTGCGTCAGTTCGGAGACCGTTGAGATCGCCTCTGCCGTGATCAGGTCCCGCCCGGTCCCCGTCAAAATCGGCTGCTGGTTGCTCAATGAGACGCACGAGGTGAACAGCAGGAATACGGCCCCATGAAAGGCCCTGCGCCGAAACCTGTTACTCATAGGGCATATCTCCAAATAAATCGGCACTCCGAATTGAAGGACAACCTATCCTTGAGTCGCCGGTTGTCAGTCCACATTTTCGTTGGAACCGTGCCACCGACGGCTCATGCACCGTCACCACCGCAGTACGCGCACGACCGTTCCCTCCGCGAGCGTGGTTTCCGGCGGAACGTCCACCAGGCCACACGCTGCGGCCAGCGAACCCAGCCGGTGCGAGGCTTGCGGACCGGCGGGCCGCACGCGGCCTTCGGCATCAGTGACCACGCGGACGAAATGTCGGCGGCGGTCGGGATTGGAAAACGGCACTGCCAGGATTCCCAACGTGGCCGGCGGCTCGCAGTTCGCTGCGCCCTGAAGCCGGAGCAAGGCGGACTGGACCAGCAGCACGGCGGTGACGAATGCAGAAACCGGATTCCCCGGCAGACCGAGCAGGCATTTCCCCTCCAGCCGGCCAAAGCAAAACGGCTTGCCCGGCTTCAGCGCGACCCGCCACAGGTCCAGCGTGCCGCCGAGCGCGGTGAACACGGGTTTAACGAGATCATGGTCCCCAACCGAAGCCCCGCCCACGGTGATGACCAGATCGGCCACCGCGAATACCTCCATCAGCGCCTCCCGCAGCAATGCCTCCTCATCGGCGACGCACCGGGTGAAAACCGGTTCGCCCCCAAACCGGCGCACCAGCGCGGCCAGCATGGCCGTGTTGCTCTCGAAGATCTGCCCGTCGGCCAGTTCGGTCCCGGGCGGTCGCAGTTCCGAGCCGTTCGCCAGCAGCGCGACGCGCGGCCTGCGGTGCACGGCCACCTCAGCCAGCCCCACCGCGCCGAGCAGGGCCAGATGCTGCGGCCCCAGCCGTGCACCGGCACTCGCGAGAACCGATTCCCGGGCAATATCCTCGCCCCGGAAGCGGACATTTTCCCACGGCTTCACGCCCTCGCGCACGAGGATGCGGGCGGGCGTGGCCTGATCGGCATCCACGTCCTCCTGCATCACCACGGCATCCGCGCCGGCCGGCAGCGGCGCGCCGGTGAACACGCGCACGCACTCGCCCGCCGCCAGCGTGTGGCCGGAGGCTTCCCCGGCAGCGGTGCGGCCCACGAGCCGGAGTGGGGCCGGCGTCACCGCCGTGTCGGCAGCCCGTACCGCATAACCATCCATCGAGGAATTGTCGAAGGGCGGCAGTTCCCGGGGCGAACGAATCTCCTGCGCGAGAAAACGGCCGTCGGCCGCCGCGAGGGAAACTGTTTCCGCAGAAAGCGGCGCGAGCGCGGCAAGCAGACGTTCGCGGGTGGCTTCCAGGGACTGCATGGCGGGAAGCCTCACTCGCCCTTCTCAAACTTCGCCTTGAGGCGGAATTTCCAGAGCAGCGTGACCCCCAGCGACAGCACGGCGAACAGGATGCTCAGCTTGAGCTGGTCGTTGGTCTCCATCAGGGACAGGAGCACAGCCACCGAACCCGTCACCAGCACCACCCCATAAAGCACCCACGAAGCCTGGCGATGGTTGAGGCCCAGAGATAGCAGCCGGTGATGCACATGGGTCTTGTCGGCGCGGAAAATGGAGACGCCCCGGCGCCAGCGCTCAAACATGACCCGGGCGGTGTCGAAAATGGGGAGTCCGAACAGGATCAGCGGCACGGAAAGCAGCGGGCTGGCGGCGCGGGTGGTCTCCTGAAAGAGCGAGATGATGCCCACACAGGCCAGGACCAGCCCGACCGTCAGGCTGCCCGAGTCCCCCAGAAAGATACGGGCCGGCGAATGGTTGTGGGGCAGAAAGCCGAGGCAGGCCCCGGCCAGCGCCACGGTGAGCAGCGCCACCACCACGTGGCCGGTGATGGCGTTGATGATCGCCAACGTGACGGCCATGCAGGCGGTAACGCCGGCCACCAGCCCGTCGATGCCATCCAGCAGGTTGATCGCATTGGTCACGCCCACGATCCACATCAGCGTGACGGGCAGGCCGAACCACCCGAGCTCGATCTGCGGGCCAAACGGATTTTGGAGCGCCTCGATCCGGTAGCCGCCAATCCACATGAGCACGGCCACGGCGAACTGCACGATCAGCTTCTTCAACGGGTCGGCCCCCTTAACATCATCGTAAATGCCGAGGGCCAGCATGCCGGTGGCGCCGATCACCAGCGTCAGGAACAGTTTTTCGTAGTTCTGGAACTCGAGGGAGACTGGGTTGTGGAGGAGATACAGCCCGGCCCAGGGCAACAGGAACCCCAGATAGACGGCCACGCCTCCCAGCCGGGGCATCGGGCGCTTGTGCACCTTCCGCTCGTTGGGAAGGTCCACGGCCCCCCATCGCTGTGCCAGCCACGAGGCGAACGGTGTGAACCAGAACGCCCCGAGTGCTGAAACAAACAGCATGACGAGGTAGGTCTTGTAACTCATGCGGACCTCTGTTCTCTGAGCAGTCGCTGAAAAAGGGTTTGGTAACGTTGGACCATCACCGGGACGGCGAATTCTGAGTTTGCCCGCCGCCGGCCTTCCGCACCCAGCCGTTGCCGCAGCGATTCGTCGCCGAGAAGTCGTCCCAGTGCAAGCGCCAGGGGGTGATTTTCTCCGGGCGGCACCGTCAGCCCGGTCACCTCGTTTGCGCAGACCCAGGGCACGCCGGACCGCAGTGTGCAGGCCACCACCGGCTTGCCGCAGGCCATCGCCTCGACCTGCACCAGCCCAAATGCCTCGTTCGGGGTCACGGAGGGAAACACGAAGATGTCACACGCGTGGAAGTAACAGGGCAGTTCGGCGTCGCTGATATCACCACAAAAGGTGACCCGGTCGGCCACCCCGACCGCCGCCGCGAGCGCGCGCAGCTCGGCCTCCAGCGGCCCGGTGCCCACAAACCACAGCACGGCCCCGGGCAGTTCCCGCAGCGCCTCGATGGCATGGCGCTGGCCCTTGTACCCGACCAGCCGGCCCACGTTCAGCAGGATGGCCCGCCCCCGCGCCCGCGCCCGCAGGGCGGCGACCCTGGCCGCATCAAACGCACCGGGTTCGAAGCGAGAGAGATCGAGGCCGAAGGGGATCACTTCGACCTTGTGGCGAAAGGCCGGCAGCCAGGGGGAGAACTCCAGGTGGTTCGGCGTCGCCACCACGATGCGGTCGGCCCGCCGCAACAGGGCCGTCTGCAGGATCTTGTAAACGCCCATCACCAGGCGCTGGCGGATGATGTCGCTGTGCCAGCTCAGCACGACCGGGGTTTTCCGGGGCACGCGCAGGCAGGCGAGATCGGCCAGCGGATTCGGGAAATGCGCGTGAACCACATCTGCCGGGTACCGTCCCGGCGCGAACGGGTAGGCGGGGCACAGCGAGGTGCTGAACATCATGCCGTAGCTCGCCAGCCGGTGAACCCGCACGCCGTTCTGCGTTTCCCGCACCGTCTTCGCCGCCGTGTTCGCAACGACGCAGTCCACCTCGTCGCCCGCCGCCACAAAGCCGTCGCTCCACAGCTTGAGCAGCGTCTCGATGCCGCCGCGCTCGGGCGGATAGAATTTCCCCAGCTCGAGAATCTTCACGTCCCACCTCCGACGAGTTCGCGAAAGGCGGCCTCCAGACCCTCCGCCGGGCGGTCCCAGGAAAACTGCGCCCGCGCATACGCCGCGCAGCGTTCTCGCGCCGGCAATGCCAGCCGGCCGGCCAGCACCTCGCGCAGGCGCTGCGTCAGGGCTTCACCGGAGCCCGGCGCGAACAGGAGCTGCGGGTCCAGCGGCGCGAGCAGTTCTGGGGTGGCTCCCGCCCGTGACCCGAGCACCGGGGTGCCGCACGCGAGCGATTCCACGGTGGCCAGGCCGAAGCCTTCCAGATCCAGCGAAGGCATCACGGTGCAATCGGCGGCCGAATAGACGCGTGGCAGGTCCGCTTCCGGCACAAAGCCTAGCAGTTCCACGCGCCCGGCCAGCCCGAGCTGGGTGATGGCCTCCCGCAGCGCCACTTCCTGCGGACCACGCCCGGCCATCCACAGCCGCACCCGGGGAAATTCCTTCACCAACGCCGCAAACGATTCCAGCAGCATTAGCAGGCCCATGCGCGCATCGAGACGGCGGACGGTCAGGAGCAGGAAATCGTCCTCGGCAACGCGGCGCGACGCGCGGAAGTCCCGTCGGCCGGCATCCGGCTGGAAACGCGAGTAATCGGTGCCTCCCGAAACCATCTTCACCGGCGGCAGACGTCCGGGATGCCAGTCGCGTAGCGCGGCGATGTAATAGTCGCTGATGGTCAGCAGGCTCCCCGCCCGACGCAGGGACGACCGCTCCACCCGGCGCATGATGGCCGCCACAAACTGGTCGAACATCCGCTTGGCAAACCCACGTGGCTTGGTCTGCCGAGAGAACAGGAACTCCTCGGCCCACGGCCCCGTGAACAGATACGCCTGCGGACCTTTCCACGACCGCTGCGCCGGCCCGAAGAACGCATGACAGTTCACGAGCAAGGTAGGGACGGAAGACGCCGCCAGCTTCGCCAGCTCGGCCTGGGCGGCGCGATTTTCCGCCCGCCAGTTCGCGGCAAAATTGCCACTGGCATTGGCGAACCGGTGGCGCTGCACGCCGTTCAGCGGTGAGTCACCGGTCTCACCGTTCGGCGCGGCGGGATACACCGCGTGAACCTCGTGGCCGCGCGCCGCCAGCCGCTCCGCCGTCTCCGCCACATAGCGGAAGGCCCCGCCGATCTGATCGGGATGGTAGCCCAGCGTAAGAAAAATGAAGCGCATGGCGTCGGCGATACTTTAACCGGTCGCGGCGCGCGGCGACAGCACCTCGCCAATGACCCGGTCGAAGTCGGCAAAGACCCGTTCCAGCCTGAAACGCTGTTCGACCGTGCGCCGGCCGGCAGCCGCAAGCATAGTCGCCCGCGTCCGATCTTCCACGAGGGCGACCATATGGCGCGAATATTCCGCGACCGACCCCGGAGCTGCGAGCAGCCCGTCCACGCCATCCGTCAGGATTTCCGGCACCCCGCCCGCCCGCGCGCCGATTACCGGCACTCCGACGGCCATGGCCTCGATCAACACGCGGCCAAACGGCTCCGGCTTCGTCGAGCAATGCAGCAGCACGTCCAGTTGCGAGAGCGTGGCCGCGATGTCGGCCTGGAAGGCGACAAAGTGAACCCGGTTTTCGAGGCGGTGATAGCGGACGAATTCCTTCAGCGAGGTCTCGAACGGCTCATCCTCGTTGAAAGCACGGCCGATGATCACGAAACGTCCGGCCCGGCCGGCGGCCGACCATTCGGCCGCCAGCCGCAGGAACAGATCCTGCCCCTTCCATGGGGTGATCCGGCCCACCAGGCCGAACAGCGGCTCTCCCGGGGAAATTTTCAGCCGGTCGCGCAGCAGGGTGGACTCGCTGCGCCGGTACCGTTCCAGCGGGATGCCGTTGTGAATGGTGACAATGCGCTCGGCGGGCAGCCCCTCCGCGATCAGGGCCGCGCGGCCGAAATCGGAAACCGGGGTGAGCCGCGTGGCCAGCTTTCGCGCCTTGGCCACAAATACACGGCGCACCGGCCAGGAAAAGAAATCGGCGGAGAGGATGTCATTCACCCACCACACGCTCGGCCGGCCCGTATCGGCTGCGACGGCTCCGGCGGTGAAGTGATCCTTGTTGGCGCAGGACAGCAGCACATCTGGCCGCACCCCGGTCACGATCTCACGCAGCCGACCCGTGGCGCGCTGGAGTTCCTGCCAGCCGCGCAGCTTGCCGATGGGGTTAAGGCCGCGGCCCACGATGCGCAGTTCGTTCAGCGCCGGCGCAAAGCCGTAGGTATGGCACGGCACCTCCAGCTTCGCGAGCGCCGCCGCCAGCGGGCTCCCGGGCGCACAGGCCACGCTCACGTCCCAGCGCGCGCGCGCGTCCGGGAGCCCGAGCAGTTCGAGCAGATTGACCTCGGCCCCGCCCAGCACCTTGCTGACGTGGTCCACAAACAGAATGCGCGGTCGTTCCCGGTTCATCAACGCGGGCGGACGGTAAGAGGGAGTAAGGAAAAAGGAAAAAGGCAAAAGGCAAAAGAAAGCGAAGCACGGGCGTTGTAACGTTGAGGGTTTGGTGCGCGTTCGGGTCGGCCGCTGACATCCTTTTTTCTCCTGCCATCCCACCGTCTTTTACCTTCCGCCGTCCTTTTACCTTTTGCCTTTTTCCTTTTCCCTTACCCCGTGCCGAGCAAGTTCTACGTCGAAAGCGACGCGCGGGCCGCGAAGGTGGAAGACCTCTTCGCAACCATCGCGCCGCGCTACGACCTGATCAACGACCTGCAGAGCTTCGGTCTGCACCGGTGGTGGAAGCGCCGCCTGCTCCGGCTCGCCGCCGTCCGACCCGGCGAACGGGCGCTCGATGTCTGCTGCGGCACTGGTGATGTGACTTTCGCCCTCGCCCGGGCCGGTGCGAACGCCACCGGCTTTGACTTCAGCGAGCCGATGCTGGCCGTCGCCCGCCGCCGCGCGGCCGCTCTGCGCTCCCCGCTCCGCGCTCTGCGCTTTGAACAGGGCGACGCCCTGCAACTCCCCTTCGCCGACGCCAGTTTTGAGGTGGTCACGATCAGCTACGGGCTGAGAAATCTGGCGGACTTCGACCGGGGACTGCGGGAACTGACCCGCGTGCTGCGTCCCGGCGGCCGCCTGCTGGTGCTCGATTTCGGCAAGCCCGACCTCGCCGCCTGGCGCTGGCTCTACTTCCAATACCTCCGCTGGTTGGTGCCGGTGTTTGGCCGTCTCTTCTGCGGCGATGCGGATACGCACGGCTACATTCTGGATTCCCTCCGCAAGTTTCCCGCCCAACGCGGCGTGGACGCGAAGCTGCACGAACTCGGCTACGCCAAGACCCAGGTGGTGAACTTGCTCGGCGGCATCATGGGCATCAATTACGGGCGGAAGCGGGTGGACTGAGCCCCGTCCCGACGGGCCGCCGCCAATTTTCAGGCTCACTTCCGCGATTGCTGCCCCCAAACCAAGCGGTAGCTTCCGCCCATGGCTGATACATCGCCCGATGCACCGGGCAAGCTGCAGCGGCTGCAGGCGGAAATGCAGACGCTGATCAATGAAGACGCCGTCGCCGATCAGGAGCCGCAGCTCAACTGGGCGCAGCGGTTCGTGCACTTCTGGATTCTGGTGGTCCGGAATTTCCTGCGGAACCGCTGCCTCGTGCGCGCCTCGGCGCTGGCCTACACCACGCTGCTCGCCCTCGTGCCGCTGCTCGCCGTGTCCATCAGCGTCGCCTCCCTCTTCCTGCCGCGCGACGAGGCCAAGCAGAAGGAAAAGCTGCTGGAACTCATCGACTCCACGATCACGCATGTGGCCCCGACTCTGGGCCTCTCGGAAAGCAGCGCCGGCAATGCCTCGCCGGATGCCGCCGCGCCCACCGCCAGAACCAATTCCCCCCTGCTCGAAGTAACCGACATCCGGGACTTCCCCTCGTTTGCCGCCAAGCTGCAGCAGCCCAAAGACGCCGCCTCCATTTACCTTGCCTCCCGTCTCAGCCCGGCCACCCGGGATGCCCTGACGGCGTGGGACGGGACGACCCCGGTTCCCAAGCCTCTGCGATCCGCCATTGTCGTGGATCTCAATGCGCTGATCCAGGGGCCGTCCATCTGGGAGGTGGATCGGTTCCCGTTGCCGACCCTGCCGCCGGGTTTGAGCGAACTGCTGGCCAAGAACCCTTCCGGCCAGGAGCTGGCCCGCGTGAACCGGCTGTTGCTGGAAAATGCCTACGTGACGGAACTGACCCGGGAACCGAAACAGAAACGGAGCGAGGTGGCTGCGAAGATTGTGGAGTTCGTCGGCAACATCCGCTTCGGCACCATCGGCGCGACGGCCATGGCGGGCCTGCTGTTTGTGGCGATCTCGCTGCTGCGCACCGTGGAGGCGGCGTTCAATGACATCTGGGGCGTGGCCAAGGGGCGGTCGTGGTTCATGAGCATCGTGCTGTACTGGGCGGTGATCACGCTCGGCCCGGTCTTCATGCTGCTGGCCAAGGGCGCCAACTATCTGCACTACCTCCCCTCGCTCAGCCTGACCGGCGGAGGCTGGGACAAGACCTTCGTCGGGCAGATGCTCCTGTCGTTTTCCTGGGTCTTTCCCCTGGTCCTTATGGGCATCGCGTTTGCCGCGCTCTATCTCTGGATGCCCAACACGCGCGTGCAATGGCAGGCCGCCCTCGTCGGCGGACTCACGGCCTCGGCGCTCTGGACCGCCAACGGCCATATCGCCGCGCTCTACAATTCGCGCGTGGTCACCTACAGCGCGATCTACGGCTCGCTCGGCATCGTGCCGCTGTTTCTGGTCGGCATGTACTTCTCCTGGAACATCCTCCTGCTCGGTGCGCAGACGAGTTACGTGTATCAGCATCGGCGGGCCTATCTGCAGGAACGCCGCGCCGGCCGCGTACACCAGCAGGGCCGGGAGTTTGCCGCGCTGCGCCTCATGACGCACCTCGGGGAACGCTTCCTCAGCCATGAGAAACCCGCCACCTCTTCCCAGCTCGCCAGCCGTTTTGCCATCCCGCCCAAGCTGGTGGTGGAAATCCTGCAGAGCCTGGTGGCGGCGAAGCTGGTCGTCGAGGTCACCGGGCCAGAAACGGCCTACGCCCCCGCCCGCCCGCTGGACCGCATCACCCCGCGCGACGTGTTGCGGGCGCTGCGCTCCGGCCAGGGACATGACCTGCCCACCAATCAGGACCACGCCCGCCCGTACGTGCGGGCGGAATTCGACAGCATCCTCGCGGCGGAAGACGCCCGGGCCACCGATCTCACCATCGAGGACCTGGCCAAACGCGCCATCGCCAGCGCGGCCCCGGCGACCGCCAAGGCCTGAGCCGGGCAGCCCGCTGCGGCGGTGTGAATGTAGCGCAGATTTGCAATTTGCCGTATCGCAGGTTTTTCAACCTGCGGAGCGTTGAAACGATCTACGCGTTAGTGATTTCCAGGTGCTTTGCCGACTGCAAGTCGGCGATACAGCAGATTGCAAATCTGCGCTACAACCGCGGTGCATGCGCCCGCGCCGGGTTTGTTTTGGCGCTGGGCCGGTTGCGCGCTAGCGTTTCGCCCGCTTGAAGACCGCGCCTTTTGACGACATCCCCTCCGTGCTTGCCGATCTCCGGCGGGGCAAACTGGTCATCGTGGTGGATGACGAGGACCGGGAGAATGAGGGCGACCTCATCCTCGCGGCCGAGAAGGCCACGCCCCAGAACATCGGCTTCATGGTGCGCCATACCTCCGGGGTCATCTGCGTGCCCATGGAAGGTGCGGACCTCGACCGTCTGGAACTGCCGCTGATGACGCAGCAGAACATGGAGCGGATGCGCACCGCCTACACGATCTCGGTGGATGCGGCCAAGAACGTGACCACGGGCATCTCCGCCGCCGACCGTGCCCACACGATCCAGCTGCTGGCCGGCACCAAGACCTTGGCGGATGACCTGGTGCGTCCGGGTCACATTTTTCCGCTCCGCTATCGGCAAGGTGGCGTGCTGCGACGCGCGGGCCATACCGAAGCGTCCATAGACCTGGCCCGGCTCGCCGGTTTGCGCCCGGCCGGTGTGCTGGCCGAAATCGTCAATGACGACGGCACGATGGCGCGCCTGCCCGCCCTGCGGAAATTCGCCAAGAAGCACCGGCTGAAGATCTGCTCCATCGCGGACCTCATCCAGTACCGGCGCGCGTCCGAAAAGCTCGTCGAGCGCGTCGAGACGATCAACATGCCGACCGATTACGGCGACTTCGCCCTGCATCTCTACGTCTCCAAGATCGACGGCGCGCATCATTTGGCGCTGGTGAAGGGCGATGTGACGGGCAAATCCGGCGTGCTGGTGCGTGTACACAGCGAGTGCCTCACGGGGGATGTCTTTGGCTCACGCCGCTGTGATTGCGGCCCGCAGCTTCACGCCGCCATGGAGCATATCCATAAGGCCGGCCAGGGCGTGATCCTGTACATGCGACAGGAAGGCCGCGGCATCGGTCTCGCGGCCAAGATCAAGTCCTATAAACTTCAGGAAAACGGCCTGGATACGGTGGACGCGAACCTGAAGCTCGGCTTCCCGATGGACCTGCGCGATTACGGGCTCGGCGCGCAGATGCTGTGTGATCTGGGGCTGAAGAAGATCCGCCTGCTCACCAACAATCCCAAGAAGGTGGTGGGTTTGCAGGGCTACGGGTTGAAGATCGTCGAGCAGTTGCCAATCCGCATCCAGCCGAACCCGCACAACGCACGCTACCTCGCCACGAAGCGCAAGCGGATGGGGCATCTGCTCTGAATCCTAATCGTAATCTCCCGGCTTCGCGAGATTACGATTATGAGCAAGATTAGGATTAAGATTGGGACACTGCCCGTTCCGGCCGGCGTTTGACCGGCGTTCCAATTGCGGTCACTCTCGGCACATGATTTCCCGGTTCCTGCGGACAGGCACGGCGCTTCTGCTCGTGCTGGGTTGGAAGGCTCTGGCTGTGGACAAAATTCCCATCAACGAGGACGAGAGCAAGGTACCACCCTACACCCTGCCCGATCCGCTCGTGTTTACGGATGGCCGCCCGGTCAAGGATGCCGCCGCCTGGCAACAGCGCCGCGCCGAAATCCTGGAGCTGTACCGCACGCATGTGTACGGGCGCACGCCCAAGGGGCTTCCCCGGAAGAAGGCCACCGTCACTTCGGAAGATCACAACGCGCTGGGCGGCCTCGCCACCCGCAAGCTGATCCACGTGCCGCTCCTGTGGAATGACAAGGGACCGGCACTCGACATTCTGCTCTATCTGCCCAACGCCGCGAAGCAGCCGGTGCCGGCCTTTGTCGGCTACAATTTCAACGGCAATCACGCCGTCACCACGGATCCCGGCGTGCCGCTCGCCCGGAGCTGGATTGAGAACCGCCGCGAGAATTTCATCACCAACAACGTCGCCAACGAGCAGTCGCGGGGCTGCGAGGCGTCTGCGTGGCCCATTGAGCACATTCTCGCGCGTGGATATGCGGTGGCGACCATCTATTACGGGGACGTGGAGGCGGATTTCGCCGAGGGCTGGAAGCAAAGCCTCCGGGGCGCCGCCGCGAAAGGCGGCACCAACCATGTCTTCGCGCCGGACGAATGGGGCGCCATCGGCGCGTGGTCCTGGGGGCTGAGCCGCGCGATGGATTATCTGGAGACCGACTCCGCTGTGGACGGCAAGCGGGTCGCCGTCATCGGCCATTCGCGGCTGGGCAAGACATCACTCTGGGCGGGCGCACAGGACGAACGCTTCGCCCTCGTCATTGCCAACGAATCCGGCGAAGGCGGCGCGGCCCTCGCCCGGCGGTGGTTCGGGGAGACCGTGTGGCGCATCAATGCCAGCTTCCCGCACTGGTTCTGTGGCCGGTTCAAGGATTACAACGAGAATGTCCCTGCGTTGCCAGTGGATCAGCACGAACTCATCGCCCTCATGGCCCCCCGCCCCGTTTACGTGGCGAGCGCCGAGGACGACAAGTGGGCCGATCCGCGCGGCGAATTCCTGGGCGCGAAGCACGCCGAACCAGTCTATGCGCTGTTCGGCAAATTCGGCCTCGGCGTCGCGGACATGCCGGCGGTGAACACGCCGGTGGGCGGCACGATCGGCTACCACATCCGCACCGGCAAACACGCGCTCACCGCTTACGACTGGGACCAGTACATGAGCTTCGCTGACCGGCACCTGACGAAAGCAGGGCAGTAAGTCGGGCCGACCAATCGCCATTCATCGGTTATGACTGGAGCCGGCCCCCTGCCCTCGGCCCGGTCATTGGGGCGTGTGCGCTTTCAACAGCGACTCCAATTCGTCGGCCAGTGGCAGCCACTGTTTTCGCCGGGTATGTTCGTTCAGCTTCCAGTAGGCCACGCAGATTCCCGTAAAGAGGACGGAACAGCCGATCCGGGCCGCCAGCTCGATGCCGAGCCCCCACACAAAGACATTCACGCCAATCCAGAACGGCAGCAGGGACCACCAGAACAGGCTGCGCGCCAGCTCGCACTGCGCGTTCACCGTGTCGAGGTCATGCCGCAGCCGTTGCAGCACCGGCGCATCGGCCGTCGGCTGCGCTGACCCGCGCCGCGCGCGTCGTTGTCTCCAAAAGCCGAACACGGAATTGGCGGCCAGGATCAGCAGGCCAAGACACGCCAGGAGCGGGGGCTTCAGGAAATAGAAGACACACCCGACGAACACCGGCGTGAAGACCGTGATGTCACCAATGTCCAAGGCTTCGGACCACGACAACACGCGATCCAGAGCCTTCATTTTCGTATGCATCCGCCTGATCTGCTCGTCCGGCGGAAGTTCCGCCGGCGCGGCCAGGGTTTGTTTCCGCCAAAGGCGCTTCAGTTCGTTGTCATTCATGGGTTTCCTCCTTCATCAGGACCGACAGTTTCTTTTTCGTGCGATACAACCTCACGCCCACATGGCTGGCGCTGAGGCCGAGCACGTCCGCAATCTCCTCATAGGAGAGGTCTTCCAAAAACAGGGCGATGAGCGCCCGCTCGACGCTGTCGAGCTGCGCGATGGCCTCGTACAGCTTTGACAGATCGTCGCCGGGCGGCCCGTCGTGTGTCTGCCGCGCCTCGATGTGGCGGGTGAGTTCCTTGGGATCGAGTGGCAGCGTGCTTCCGCCCCGGGCCGCCCGCTTGCGGATGAAGCTGACCGAGGTGTTGAGCGCAATCCGGTAGAGCCACGTGTTCGCTTGGGAGTGGTCTTTCAGGCCGGGCAAGGCGCGCCAGATTTGGAACAGGATTTCCTGGTACAGATCGTCCCGGTCGGTCGGGTTCCAGGCGTAAACACGGCAGATCCGGAGAATTCTGTTTTGATTCTCAGCCACCAGGTTCAGGAACCTGCTTTCGTCGATGCGCGTCGGATTCAATCTCGGACCTTTATTTGATTAGTCGCGGCAAGAGGGGGAATTATTACCGCTAGAGAGATTTTTGCGCTCCTTGAGCCGAGCAACGTTGCAGGCCAGCGCCGATCTCCGATCCGGCGCGGCCCAGGGCAAACCAGCCTCCTGGCCGGGTCGGAGACGGCGCTCCGGCTCAGGCCGCCCGGTCCGCCCGTCGCAGCAGCAGGATGCCGGCCCCGATGAAGAGGAAATTCGGCAGCCAGAGAATCAGCACGGGATGCAGGTGCGGTTTGGTCTCCAGCGCCTGGCCGAGAATGATGAAGCTGTAATAGGCCAGCACGAGCAGCAGGGCGATGCCGACGCCGGCATTGGTTTCGCGCCGGTGAGCCCGGATGCCCAGCGGAATGCCCACCAGAGTGAAGCCGAGGCAGGCGAAGGAAAACGCGATCTGCCGGTGGATCTGGACGTCGATCAGCGTGAGATCAACCCCTTTGGCCGCCTGCTTGCGACGTTCGGCCCGCAGCTGGCTGAAGGTCATCTCATTGAGCTTGAGATCCGCAGGGGCGGGCCGGGAGTTGGCGATGGGCTGGTCCCATTCGGAGAGAAACTGTGACTGCCAGCCCTCGCCACTGCTGTAGCGCAGCGCCTGGACATTATGGAGCTTTAGCAGCGACGGAAGCCCATTGCTCAAAACCAGTTCCGCGTCGGAAGCGAGCACGTCCAGGTTCCGGACGAGGGTCTGGGTGCCATTTTCCAGCACGTTGGTTGTGCCGTAGATGAGCACGTTGCGCATTTGCCGGCCCCGGACTTCGCCCGCGTAGAGCGTCAGGTTGCCTCCCAGTTCCACATAGCGGCCCTCGGGGATGGCCTGGCGGCTCGGCTCACGCAGCACGGAGTCACGCAGTTCCTTGAAAGCGACGCGCGCAGCCGGGGCGACCCACATATTGACCACGGCAGACACCCCGCTCAGCAGCACGGCCAGCCCAAACAGGGGGCGTACGAGCGCCAACAGGCTGATGCCGCCGGCCCGGACCGCCGTCAGTTCCTGATCCGCGCTGAAACGCCCGAAAACCAGCAGGGCCGCCGTCAGCAGCCCCATCGGCAGCGAGAAGGCGAGCACGAAGGGGATCAGCAGGCCAATGGCCCGCAACACCAGCCCCACGGTGGCCTGACCGCTCGCCAGGAGGTCGAGGATCTCACGCAGCACATTGCCCATGAGCAGCACCAGCGTGAAAACGCCGACGGTCATCAGCAGGGTGGCCAGAACCTGGCGCAACAGATACAGGTGGAGCGTTCGCATCGCGAAATCAGCAGACCAGACTTTGCCCAACGTTCATGGGGCGGGCCAACAAGATCGCCGGGAAAAAGAAAAAGGCCGCGTGAAAATCACGCGGCCTTCGAAACACTTGTTAATCGCCCGGAGCTCAGGCCTGGGCAGCCTGGCCGTTGCGGAAGCGGCGGTAGCCGAGCAGACCGAGGCAGGCCACAGCGCCGATGGCACCATAAACCTTGGGTTCGGGGACGTTGCTGGAGAAATGATAGTCGTACGTGACGGTACCATCGGCGAACCCGGTGGTGGCAAAGTTAGGGATGTTGTTCCCACCGCCACCCGCTGCCGACGTTGAGGTCAACGAGAAAAGAGCCAAGCTAAGGTTACCCGTGCCAGCAAAGGTACCCAGGTTCGAAGTGTAGGTGACGGTCTTCGTGTCCGTGCCCGCAGTCGTTCCGAAGTTTTTCGTCTGCCCAGCCCCGAGAGGAGGTACCGTGGTGTTGATCACCGTCGGGATGGCCGTGACAATGCTGTTGCCCAGCGGATCAAGCAAGGTGATCGAGATCGAGGTCGTCAACTGGAAAACAGCCGAGCTTGCGCCGGTGTTCTGAACGCTCTGCGTGGCGGCAGAACCGCCATGCAAGACCACGGACACATCATCCAAAATGGCACCTGCCAAAGGTCCGGTCAGGTTATTGAAGGCGGGAAACACCAGCGAGGTGCTGAAGTCGACGGTTTGCTGGGAACCGCTTGTGCCGTAGTTGGCGGCGAAAGGGCCGTCGGTCAGCGCGAAGGCCGAGGATGCGGTCAATGCACCTAGTGCAAGGACTGCGAGGTTTTAAAGTTTTTCATGGTCGATTAGTGGTAAGTGTTCCGAACTGCGGTGCCAGATTTAGGCGATGGCGTCCAAAGGGTCAACGGATATCACGGTTGTCACTGGCTCATGCGAGCTAGGGAAGTTCCTGAGTTTCTTGGTATTTTCCATCAAAACGGGCTCAGGATACTCGAAGACCCGGCCCTCGTAATTGCGGATCACCACCCGGTCGGCGTTGTGACTGAGCACGTAACCCGGGTTGATCGGCACCTTGCCGCCACCTCCGGGCGCATCGATAACATATTGCGGCACAGCATATCCCGTGGTGTGGCCACGGAGAGACTCCATGATTTCCAAGCCCTTGCGTACGCCGGCCCGCAGGTGGTCGGAACCCTCAATCAGGTCGCACTGGTAGAGGTAGTAGGGGCGCACCCGGCACATCAGGAGCTTGTGTAGGTGGGCCTTCATCACCTCGGCGTCATCGTTGACGTGGCGGAGGAGCACGGACTGGTTGCCCAGCGGGATGCCCGCATCGGCCAGCCGCCCCAGAGCCGCCCGCACTTCGGTCGTGAGTTCGCGGGGATGATTGCTGTGAATGCTGATGAACAAAGGGTGAAACTGCCGGAGCATCGCGCACAATTCCGGCGTAACCCGTTGCGGCAGAAAGATCGGGATGCGCGTTCCAATCCGCAAAAACTCGATGTGCTTGATCGCCCGCAGCTTGGTGAGCAGGTATTCCAGCTTTTCATCACTCAGCAAAAGGGGGTCGCCACCGCTCAGCAGCACGTCGCGAATCTCCGGATGCTCGGCGATATAGGCGATCTGGCGGTCAAACTCCGGATGAAAGTCATAGCCGGCAGCATTGCTGACCAGCCGGGAACGCGTGCAATAGCGGCAATAGGCGGCGCAGCGGTCCGTCACGAGGAACAGCACCCGGTCGGGGTAGCGGTGCACCAGCCCAGGGACGGGCGAATGGGCATCTTCGCCGCAGGGATCGCTGACTTCCCAGGGGGCAGAGTGCGTCTCCTCCATCCGGGGTATCACCTGCCGCCGGATCGGGCAGTTTTCGTCCGTCGGATCGATCAGGCCGAAAAAATAGGGCGGAATGGCCATCGCCAGCTTGGAACGGGCGAGTTTGGCGCCGGCGCGTTCCGAAGGCGTGAGGGTGGGCAGCAGCTGTTCCAGCTGTTCCAGGGTGGTTACCCGGTGTTTCAGCTGCCAGCGCCAGTCGTTCCATTCGGTCTCAGGCACATCAGCCCAAGGGCCGCGACCGGCCGGGTGAAATTCTTTCAGGGCGAGAAACGCGGGCGAAGGGGGTTCGCCGCCGTCCGATTCAGTGGGCTCGGAATGCATCGTTGTGGGCGCGACAGTAGGGTGCGAAGTGCGACCGTCAAGGCGCCGAACTGCCGTTTTTGGGCGCTTTTTTCAATCGCGCGTCAGCGCCAGCAGCCGGCGCTCCAAGTCCACCCGCAGCCGTTCCCGCCCGGCCTCGTCGGCTTCAGCAGGCACGTAGAGCGGTTCGCCAAAAATCACCACGACCCGGCTAAAGGGCAGTGGAATCTGGAAGCGGTCCCAGCTCCGCAGGGTTTTCTTCCAACTGTACGAATAGGACACCGGCAGTACCGGCAGCCCGGTCAGTTGGGCGGCGGCAATGACTCCGGATTGCACCACATAGCAAGGGCCACGTGGGCCATCCGGCGTGACGGCGAGATCATAGCCCAGATCGGCCGCCGTGGTCAGCTCGCGCAGGGCCGCCGCCCCTCGCCGGCTGGAGGAACCGCGTACCGGCATCACGCCGAACAGCTCCAGCACCCGCGCCAGCAGGCCGCCATCGCGGCTCGCGCTGGTGATGGCCGCGAGCCGTCGGCCCGGCAGACGCCGCATGATATGGTGCCGGTAAATCGGGAGGCACAAAGCCAGCCGGTTGTGCCAGACCGCGAAAATCACCCGCTGCTCCGAGCCGGGCAAAAGCAGGCCGGACCTGTCCTCCCAGCTCCAGCGCAAGGTCGCCGCCACCCCATTGATCACGAGCCAGATCAGCCGTGCCGCGAGCCGGCCATGCCATTTGGGCCGCTCCGGCACGACCACGCCGGATCGGCCTTTGGCCGGGCGGCCTGCGTTTTGCGCGTCGCGCTCCATCACGCGCCCTTCTTCAGGCAGGCGCGGACCAGTTGTTCCACGCTGGCCACCTCGCCCAGCACCGCCAGCGCCGCCCGGACCGCCTCGTGGGCATCCACCGGCTTGAAGCCCAGCGCCGTCAGGGCCATCGCCGCGTCGTGCAGCTTGGTATCGCTCGGAGACGCACCCTTGGTGCCCGGACCAGCCACGGTGACGCCAGTGCCAAAGGAACCCAGCTTGTCCTTCAGCTCCACCACGATGCGCTCCGCAGTCTTTTTGCCGACGCCGGAGATGCTGGAGAGCGCCTTCACATCGGCCGCCGCCACGGCGGCGCGGAAGCCGCCCACGCTGGTGCCGCTGAGGACGTTCAGGGCGAGTTTCGGCCCGATGCCCGAAACCGTGTGGATCAGCAGCCGAAACAGGTTCCGCTCGGCCGCGCTCATGAATCCGTACAGCACATGGGCATCCTCGCGCACGGCCAGGTGGGTGAGCAGATGCACCTCTGCACCCACGGCGGGCAGGCGGTCGAACGACGACAGCGGAATCAGCACCTCGTAGCCAACGCCATGCACCTCGACCGTGACGGTAGTTGGCAGGGCCTCGACCAATTTGCCGTGGAGAAACGTGATCACGCGCCCGGAGTGAAGCACCGGGCGCGTGTGCGGGGAAGCGGCGAAGCGAGTGAGCCATTGAGTCAGTGGGTCAGTGGGTCAGTGGGTCAGTAAGAGAAGGAAAGCGCCCTTGGCCATTCTGCTTACTGATTCACTGACCTACTGTATACTGATTACTGATTCACTCGCCTCCGCCTCCGCCGCCTCCACAATCGCCGCCACCGCCGCCTCCACAATCGCCGCCACCGCTGGAGCCGCAATCGCAGCCGCCACCGCCAGAGTCACCGGAGAAGCCACCGCCATCGCTGGAAAACGAACTGCCGCACTCGCCCGCTGAAGTGGAACTGTCAGCCGAACCGGCATCCACGGAAGAAATGGCGTGCGGGAGTGACTCGGAACCCGAGGGACTGTCGTTTGCGGAGGAATTCCACCAGAGCCAGGAAGGCCAGAAGCCGGAGCCGGAATCCCGGTCCGACCAGTCCCCGCTGTCGTAATCGTAGCCGGAACCATAGCCGTTCCAGCGTCCCCCGCCCCAGCGCCGCGCGAGCCAAGCCACCAGCCACACCAGTAGCATTCCCACCACCACCAGCCCTATTACCAAGTTCATTGGGTTCCTTTGGTTTCTGTGGTTCGTGTTTCCACCCACTACAACCGCGAAAGCAGCCGCCGGGTAACGAGCGAGTAATCAGTGATCAGAAGGTGCCGGTGAGCCACCTCAGCAGTCTGACCCACTGGCTCACTGACCTACTGACCTACTGGCTCACTGGCTCACTGGCTGGCCCGCCTTTTCGCTTCGAAATCAGCCGCACCTCGCCAATCACCATCGCCTTGTCCACCGCCTTGCACATGTCGTAGATCGTGAGCGCCGCCACACTCACCGCCATCAATGCCTCCATCTCGACGCCGGTGGGGGCGGTGATTTTGGCCGACGCCGTGATGAGGATCCGGTCGCGCGACGCCGGAATCTCAAAGTCCACCCCGCAATGCGTGATGGGCAACGGGTGGCAGAGCGGGATCAGTTCGCCCGCTTTCTTGGCGGCAAGAATGCCCGCGATCCGGGCGGTCGCGAGCACGTTGCCCTTGGCGATCTGATCGGACTCGATGAGCGCCAGCGTCTCCGGGGCCAGGCGGATTTCCCCGCCGGCCACCGCCTCACGGAGCACGGCGGGCTTGTGGGAGACGTCCACCATGCTGGCCTCGCCGGTGGCGGAAATGTGGGAAAGCTGACCCATGCGCGCAGCGTGTCGCAGGCCCCGGCCCCGCGCAACGACACACCTTACATCGCGAGCTGCACCACGCGCTCGGTCAACTGCTCCGTCCAGCGCGCGACGTAGCTCATCGTGCGGTAAATCTGCTCCAGCCGTTCCAGGGGCAACGCAGCGCGGCGCTCCGGTGAACCGATCGGCGGGGCGGCGTCCCACGTCGCGTTCATCGTCTGAAGTTCGATAGTCAGCTCGTCCCGACGCGCATTCACGCGGCCCTGCAACGCCTGCAGCTTGTCGGCCCAGTCCAGTCCCTCCTGCATGATCCGCAGTTTGAGCATGGGCGAGGTCGCCGTGGATTTCTTCGTGAGAAAGGCATCGGCATCGCGACAGGTCTGCCCGATCTCGATAAAGAGATCCATCGTGCCGGGCGGGATGCGCTGGATGTCGCCGGGCTTCGCGCCCGCCTCCAGTTCCAGCAGGTGCAACAGCCGCTCACGCGGTTCGCGGAGCGTGTTGAAGGCGGCATTCAATTCGGCATACCGCTCGTTCGCGGCGAGCCTCTCCGCCTCGGAAGCGCCGTGAACCCGGTCCGGATGCACCGCCGTCGAGAGCGGCATAAACCGCGCCTTGAGCGCATCGGCATCCAGCCAGGGGCGGCGGGGTTCGTTCAGCAGGGCAAAGGCATCGGTCATGTTCGGATGGGCAGATAGAAAACAAGTCCTGTGGCCGCTTCCGGCGGCTCCGTCGTGGCGATGAGTTCAAGGTCCGCGATCAGGTCGCCCAAGGCAATGGACTGCCGGCTGAAAACGACCGTGGGAACCGTTTTCCCGTCCTGATGCGCCGCGTTTGCCAAGGCCAGGAAGTCGGTATCTTGCGTAACGAGGATGCGGCCCAGCCGCAGAGCCTGTTCCAGATGTTGCGGTTCGGAAAGACGTTCCGCCCCGATCTCCTGAACCCGGAGCACATCCACACCCTGTCGGCGCAACCGGAATGCCGCTGCCGCCGTGACATGCACATCGAAATAGAACCGATGCGCCACGCTCAGCGGATCGGGCGGAGTTTTCCGTCGCGGCTGAGTTTCTGGAGTGCAGTGCCGGCATCCTGTTCACGCTTGGCCAGTTCCGTCCGCAACTCCTCCGCATGGTCGTAGTAATACGACAGCACGGAATGAATCTGCCCCAGCGTCAGTTCGGGATGTTGCCGCTGCATCTCCCCGGCGTCCCAGCCGTGATTCACATGCTCGCCGACCAGCATGATGACCTTGTGGCCGGTGCCGCGAATTCGCAGCACACCCGCGGAGTCGTGCAGCAGATGACCGGTGGTTTCTGTCGCCGTCATAAAATCAAGCTAAGGAGGCAAGTGCCGGCGGGCAATCACTTATGCGGCCCGTGTTTGGCCGGGCCCCGTTGGCCGCCGGCTTCTCCTCATCCAACCGGAAGCGGTCAGCAAGGCAAAGGCGTCGGTCATGCTCCTTTTCTAGAGATGATTGAACCCGCCACATAACTCAGACCAAAGGCAAGTCCCACGTCCTTCCAGAAGGCTGCTTCGTTCACCGTCACGCCGTGCAAGGCACTATGCTTCCAATAGGCCCATGGAAATCCCCATTCCTGGGCGCCGTCCTTGGCGGGAAGGACATCCGATCTCATGAGAAAGCTAAGCAAGTTCACAGCGATAGACGCTCCAAGTACGATTCCGAAGCCCATCCAGAATTTTTTTGGATTGGCGGCACGGATTCTCACGCACTAAAACTCTCCCCGCACGAGCAGCTCGTCGCGGCATTCGGGTTCTTCACCTTGAAGCCGCCCTCGGTCAGGGCATCCGAATAGTCCAGCTCGGAGCCGGTCACGTAGAGCGCGCTCTTGGGGTCCACGACCACGCGCACGCCGGCGCTCTCGACGAGGATGTCGCGGTTCTGCGGCTGGTCCTGCAGGTCCATCTTGTATTGCAGGCCGGAGCAGCCGCCGCCCACGACCGCCACCCGCAGCACGCCCTGGGGACGCCCCTGCCGCCCGAGCAGCGTCGAGACCTTCTTGCCCGCGTTTTCGCTGAGCTTGATGAGCCGTTCGTCGCCCACGCGAAAACTGGGCGTGGCGGCGGCGGGTTTGGCGGCTCCGATTTTTCCGGCGATCATGTCCCCGCCAACCTAGGGGCGGCGCGAAGCAGCGTCAACGAACGCCGGAGAAGGAGGATTCAAATTCAAAATTCAAAATTCAAAATTCAAAGCTCAAAGCTCAGAATTCAAAGTTTCCGAAATGCAGCGAGGAACCCAAACCTCAGGCGGGCCGACGTTACTCGGTAGGCAGTGAGCGATTTTGAATTTTGAATTTTGAGCTTTGAGCTTTGAGCTTCTCCCAAGCCCGTCGTTTGGGGTTTGGAATTTCACCGCGTTTCGTTTAGCTATTCTTCCATGTCCCCGTTCCACATTTCCCGCCGTGGGTTTCTCCGTGCTTCCGCGGTCATTTCTGCCGGTGCGGCGCTGCCCGCCTGGTTTGAGGCCCAGGCCGCTGATGCTCCCCGGCCGCGCGTGCCGCTCTCCCCCAATGACCGTCCCGCCATCGCGCTGATCGGGTGCGGCGGCATGGGCCGGGGCGACGCGAAAAATGCCAGCCGCTTCGGCGACATCGTCGCCCTCTGCGATGTGGATGCGACCCGCCTGGAGGCCGCCGGGAAGGACTACCCGAATGCGAAACGCTACTCGGACTTCCGCGAATGCGTGCAGCATCCCGGCCTCCATGTGGTCATCAATGGCACGCCTGACCACTGGCACACATTCATCAATCTGACCGCCATCAAGGCCGGCAAGGACATCTACTCCGAGAAACCGCTCACCCTCTGCATCGACGAGGGCAAGCGGCTCGTGAAAGCCGTCCGGGCCGCCGGCACCGTGCTCCAGACCGGCAGCCAACAACGCAGCGACAAGCGCTTCCGGCTGGCCGTCGAACTGGTCCGCAACGGCCGGTTGGGTGCCTTGAAGCATATCACCTCATCCATCCCCATGGGCCAACATGGCGGACCCTTTGCGACCTCGCCGGTTCCGGCAGGCTTCGACTGGAACACCTGGCAGGGACAGACCGTCAGCGTGCCCTACGTGAAGGAGCGCGGGCATGGCAGCTTCCGCTACTGGTGGGACTACTCCGCCGGCACGCTCACCGACTGGGGCGCGCATCATAACGACATCGCGATCTGGGGCACCGGATTGCCACTGGCCGAGGCCGGCCCCGTCGCCATCGAAGGGCACGGGCTGCGTGATCCGGTGCCGGGCGGCTACAGCTTCCCCAGCACGTTCTTCGTGAGCTACCGCTACGCCAATGGCGTCACCCATACCTGCCGCACCGTCCAGACGGAAGGCCCGGGCGGCAACGTGATCGACCCCAAGACGCCGCCGGGTCAGATGCCGAACGGCGTGCTCTTCGAGGGCAACGACGGCTGGGTGTTCGTAAGCCGCGGCACCATCATGGCGAGCGACCCGGCCATCCTGCAGGAACCGCTCGCGAACAAGACGTGGTCGGCCTACGAGAGCAACGACCACATGGGCAACTTCTTCGACTGCCTGCGCTCGCGGAAGGCACCCGCCGCCGAGGCCGAAATCGGCCACCGGAGCGTAAGCGTGTGCCATCTCGGCGCGATCGCGATGCGCCTGGGTCGTCCGCTGCATTGGGATCCGGTGAAGCAACAGTTCCCCGGCGACAAGGAGGCCAACGGCTGGCTCACCCGAGAACAGCGCAAGGAATTCAGCTACGCAGCCTTGGGGATCTGAGCGACGTCCTCGATTTCACGATTGGTCGTTCCGACTGTCCTCAGCAACGCCTTGCACGCCCGTCACGATTAATCTTCATGATTTGAGGCGCTCCACGCTAGGGGAGCAGCACGAGACGATAGAACCGGTTTCCGTCGCCGGTCGTAATTCGCAGGAATTGCATGGTGCCGCTGCCATAAATATTGTCATACAGAGTGGTCCAATTCGGCGGGGACACGTCGTCGGAGATCTCGATTCGGTAATAGCGGTCCTTCAGCGTCTGGAAGCTCATGTCGAAGGCCGCGTCAGTGCGACCATTCAGGATCAGTCGCAGCGGGAAATCCACCACGTCGCCAAATGTTCTTCCAACGCGCAAATCGTCCACCAGGACGGTTCCCATTCCGTTTGGACCATTTCCCGCGTCTAGCAGGGCATACACCCAAATGGCCACGGAACTCGTCGGGTCGTTCGGATTGACGTGCGCATCGGCCTGGCTGGTGGGGTTGACCCAGAACGTGGTGTAACCACCGGCCAGGGAATAGCTGGTGACGACGGTATAAGCCGTGTTGAGTGAAAAGTCGGTCGGGAGAAACGTTGCCTGACCGACACCGACGGCCCCGCGGGTGATGCCGAGTCTGAACTTTCCCGGGGCGGCACCATTGGTGGAGGCAAAAACCGGCGCGCGGAAGTTGCTTCCGAGATCGCCGAAATGGGCGAAGTAATCTCCGGCGCCGGACGGCAGGGCGGTGAAAGTGGCCGAAAAGCTGGAAAACAGAATCGCCGGGCTGCTGACCAGTATCGGAGCCCCGGCCAACAGGCTGTTAATGTCCCCGTTCGCCGACTCCGACAACAGGGCGTGCCCCGACTGCACGCTGATCGCGCCTGAAGTTCCTCCGTTGTAACGCCAGGTCCCGGCTGACACCGACTCCAGGGAACCATCGGGATAATTGAAGTCGTCGGACAAAAGCACCTGGCTCCGTCCCAATGGCTGGTTTAGGCCGAAAGTCAAGGCGAGGAGCGCCAACCGTATGGTCACGGATGCTTTCATGAGGGGATAAGTCGTGAATTGCCGTTTCGGAAGGGTTACGGAGATCTCAGCCGGAAAAAACTATCCCAAGCCTCCAGTGGCAGCCCGACGGCCTTATTGCCACCGGTTACTGTTGGCGTATTGGTGATGACACGCCAGGAGTTGGGGTTCTGCAGATTGGTATTCGACTGGAGCGAAAATGCCGTGGCATCTGCCGGCCACGAGAGTTGGATTTGATCGCCCGAGCGCGAGATTCGCAGGCTCGGCGGCTCGGGTGCCGGGGTCACGCTCATGTTGTCGGCCAGGAAAATCACTCCGTAGTCCCGGCAGGTGGGTGGGGGTGCGTCGTAGTGGACGATCACATTGTTGAAGCCCTGCGTGGTGGCAATGCCCAGCGTTTCCGAAGGCCAGGTGCCGGGAGTACTCGCGATGGCGGTGTTCGTTCCTACTGGGGTGCCGTCCATGAACGCGGTCACCTTCATCCGGGCGGAGTCGTCGCAGCCCAGCTCCTGCGGCGAGTAGAGGATGGAGAAATTGGTCAGCGCCCTGGAGAAGCTGATGACGAGATCGGACGAGAAAACGCTGCTGGGATAAAGGCAGTTCCCGGAGAAGCCAGGAGGCGTAAAACCCAGCGTATTGGCCGCTTGGATTGAGAAACCTTGTCCGGTCGCCGAGAAGTGTGCCGTGATCCCGCCTGCCGTCAGGTCTATCGGAAGCGGTGTGTGAATGGGGGCGGCATCAAAATCAAAGAGGACGCTTTGCGCCACTGCGGACGTGTCCACAGAGGTCGCCCCGATGAGGGCAATCAAAGCCCACGCCAGTAGCATCGTCCTGTTTTTCATCCAATGCAGCATGGCTGGCCTTCCGGATCACGCTGCGCGACGCTTGGTGAATGCGCGCTGTTTCTTGGCTTGGATGCGCGCGTGGTCCAAAGCTGCGGCGGCACCGGTGACAAGGAGGCCAACGGCTGGCTCACCCGCGAACAGCGCAAGGAATTCAGCTACGCAACCTTGGGAATCTGAGCCGGGTCAATGCGCACCCTCGATGGTGTGAATCGCGTCGGCGATGGACTCTTGCTGATCGGGAGAGGCCCGCGCGTGCAACTGGCGAAGGAGTGGCAACGCCGGTGCCGCCGCCGCTCCGAGTTTCGCCAACCGCGCCAACAGCCATTCGCGATCCACTTCAGGATAAGACCTGGTCAGCCCGTTGGTGACACTTGCAAACGCCAGCTCATTGGTCGGCTGGAAATCCAGCAACCACCCGGCGGCGGTGATACGGACCGCAATGTTGGTTGAGCTCAGGCAATCCGTCAGGACCGGGATTTTTCGGATAGGATCAAGATTCGCCTGACAAAGCGCGTCCAAGGCCGCCAAGGCCAGCCGGTTTTGCCCTTCTCCCGTACGCGCCAACGCGCTGAGTTCCTGCTGAAATCGGGGGGCTATATTGGTGCTGGAACTCAGCAACCTCAGCACAGATTCAGCTTCGTCGCGTGTTTGCTGATTGGTCATCCCGGTCAACACGGCGCGTGTTGGCTCCTCCGACCAAAATTCTTCAGGCTCGATGTCATTCGCTTCCGTCGCGATCAGGAAGCGGACGGATGATGACTTCTCGGTTTCGAAACAGAGCCGGAGTGCCGGCAAGGCATTGGAAGCACCCCGGCCGATTCTTCCAAGACAGCCGGCAGCCATGAGCGCCCGCCTCCGGTCCGAATCGGTCAGCCAGGCGGTCAGTTGGGGAACGGCCACGACCGCTGCCGGACCAAGTTTGCACAGGACGCCCAATGCCTGCCCAGAATCTCGCGGGTCCTGCGAAGCCAGATAAGGGACCACCAGGCTGGCCGCCCGTTCCCGGTCATCCGAAACGCAACCCAGCAATTGCATCGCGACCGTCCGTTCCCACGAATTGGAACTCGCCAGCCGGTTGATGCCGCCCGGAAACAGCAGCGCCGCCGGCGGACGCAGTTCGTCCAGGGCCGCCAAGGCGATCTCGGGCAGGTAGGAAGACCGTTGGCCAAGCCATTCCAGCACCGGATCTGGCACCGCCTTCGCCCAGCTTGGAGGAGGTTCTTTCATCAGGCCGGGAGCCAAGGAGAGCCGGGGATACGCCGCCTCCCGGTCAAATGCCGCCTCCACCAGCACCGGAATCGCATTGGTGCCCATCGCGCGAAAGGCCTCCAGCATCGGGGGTTTGACGGTGATTTCCCCGAGGTGGCCCGGACCACCCACCGCCGTTTGCAGGGACAACCAGCCCCGCACATCGCGCCCCTGATAGGTCGGGCCGTGTGGCCGGTGGCGCCACCAAAGCGTCAGCAACACCGCGCCGACCACAGCGGCGAGCGGCAGGAAGCGGCGGCGGAGGTTCACGGCGAAAGCCTCGCGCCGATCTGCCGGCTGACAAGCACGGTGTGGTCCCCTGCTTGATCTGGATGTAGTCGGCCCCGGCTCCGGCAAAATCACTCCGCCACGAGCCGGTAGAACTGCGTGTCCCCCTCCGGAGTGGTGAACGACAGCTGGGTGCCCTGCTCCTGCGTGCCCACCACCACCCAGGGACTGGTGAGGGAAGGCGTGCGTTCCAGGCGCAACCGGTAATTCGCCCCGGTCCACTGCACGGTCGTCAGGCCGTTTGACTCCTGCTTCAGGGACAGGATCTCCGGCGGGAAAATCTCAGTGCGCGTCAGCGGCACGCCGATGTCTTGCATCACCGCCAGATCGATGTTGGAGATGAAGTAACGATAGCCCCGGTAATACACCACGCCATTCATCAGGTCCGGCACCAGGTCGGCGCCCAGGCCGGGAGCGCCATTGGCCAGATGGTCAATGTTGCCCGAGGTCAGCGGCAGCGGTCCGCCGTAGCGGGCCTCGGCCACCGCACCGGTGAAGAAAAACTCCGGCCCCGGATCCACCTCGATGCGCTCATCGTAGGTTGAGCAATAGGCTCCTGCCGTTCCCGCCGCCAGAGGAAGTTCGCCCGTATCGTAGGCCCGCCAGCCGTTGAACCCAAGCGCATGGCCCAGCTCGTGGATGAACACCGAAACGGCATCCGTGCGCGTCACCGGAACCGGCGCGAGACGCGTGGACGGATCGGGATCAAACCACATCTCGTTGCGCAGGTATGCGTCGCCGATCTCGATGGTGACGTCGGGCGAAGTGCCGTTGGGATCAATGCCAGTACGAACCTCCGCCGCCATCCCCTGCTCGAACACGTCGTAGCCGCCCCGCGTGGCCACGTAGCCGCTCGTGACGCTGGTGCCATTGGCCGTAGGCTGGTTGCCAAAATTGATCTGCACCTCGATCGAGGGTGTCACGCCCGCCGGCGTCTTGAGATAGCGTGCCCATTGTGCACCGGCGGCCTGCACGGCACTGCGGATGGACGACTGATAGGCCGCGTGCGAACCATCCGGATCATTGAAGGACACGTTGAACTGCACGTCGCCCAACGCCGGGCCGGCGGACAGAATGGCCAAGGCCCAAAGACAGGAGGAACGGAGGGCGAAGGTCATTGGTGCCATTTGCCGCATGGAAGCGTGGGGTACGCACTTTGGCCAGTACGCGCTTTGCCATCCTTCCGTCCCTCGATTGCGCTACAGATGTCGGTCAAACGTGCTCCGTGATCGGCTCGCGCCGATGATCCAGCATTTCCTCCACCGCCGTCACTCAACTGCAAATGGGCGCGCTTATTGCGTGAACCAATCGCTGTAAAACAGCTGATAATTCTCCGGGGGTTTCCTGGTGAGAAACCGGTAACCTTCGCCCCACCATCGCCTAAGTTTGTCCGGCAGTGAATGTCCGTCCGTGGACCGCGAATAGCTGAAGGTCGCCCGGGACAGGCCATGGGCGGGCAGCTCGGGGAGCTGCAACAGGGCAACCTCTCCCGGATTCAGATAAATCCCAAAGGTCGATCGGGCGTCCGCCAAAAACGTCAGGTAGTTGGTCGGGAAGTCTCCCTTGATATCCATCTTGGCATAGGGAAATACCCAGATGGAGAACTCATGGCGGTTCTCGACCTGGAACAGGACAGCATTCGTTCCCGTGCGCAGCCATTCCTGGACGAAAGCGGCATTCTTGGGCGCCGACTTGCTGAAGGCCGCGGTGATGCGTCCGACGGTTCCGTTCGTAAGGCCGATCTGTTTTGCCGTGGGCGGAAGCTGCGGTTCGGTCAGGAGCAAACGTAGGAACAAAATGCCGGCGATGAGGAGGACGCCCATCCCCAGAAGAACGTTGACCAGCATCCGTAATTTCATAGCCGGTCAGGCCGGTTCCGCGATCAGGTCGTAGTCAGTATGACCGACGATTTTCACCTGGGCGAACTGGCCCACAGGCAGCTTGCCCCGGATGTAAACGCGCCCATCAATGTCCGGTGCGTCCGCTTCACCCCGGGCCACGAGATAAGTGCGGGTGCCGAGTTTCGAAGTGTGAGTTTCATCGCCGCGGATGAGGCCGTGCTCCCAGGAGCTGACGTTCGCCTTTTCCAAGTCCTTGGCCTTGGCTTCGCCTTCGACGAGCACCTTGAGTGTCCGTCCCATAAAGGATTCCGCCACGGCCACGGCGACCTTGTGCTGTGCCGCCATCGACTTTTCGCGGCGCTTCTGGCGCTGCTTGGACGTGAGCTGATCGGCCATCTTGCCGGCGACGGTGCCGTCTTCTTGCGAGTAGGCGAACACGCCGAGGCGCTCGAACTTCGTCTCCGCAATGAAGTCGAGGAGGGTGCGGAAGTGCGCGTCGGTCTCACCCGGGAAGCCCACGATGAAGGTCGTCCTGAGCGCGATGCCGGGAATGCCGGCGCGGATCTTCGCGATGAGGTCGCGGATATACTGGCCGCTGGTCTCACGACGCATCCGGTTGAGCAGGTCGTCGTGGATGTGCTGGAGCGGCATATCCACGTAGCGCGCGACCTTTTTGCACGCGGCGATGGTGGCGATCAGCTCGTCGGTCCAATGCGCCGGATGCGTGTAAAGCAGACGGATCCAGAAGTCGCCCTTGAGTGCGTTCAGCTCGCGCAGCAGCGAGCTGAGCGTCGTGGCATCGGCCGCGAGCGCCTTCGTGGCCGCGGTAAACTTCTCGGGCGAGGCGATGGCCCGCGAATGGTTCGGGCGCAGGTCGAGGCCGTAGTAGGTCGAGTCCTGCGAGATCAGGTTGATCTCCTTCACGCCGTCCTTAATGAGCGCCTTCGCCTCGGCGACGACATCGGCCTGGGTGCGGCTGCGGTGGGAGCCGCGCATCCGAGGGATGATGCAGAAGCTGCACGGATGGTTGCAGCCCTCGGCAATCTTCAGATAGGCAAAATGCTTCGGCGTGAGCCGGAACCGCGGCGTCTCAAACTGCGGGATGTACAGCGGGCGCGACGTGACATCCACCAGCGGCGCCGAAGGGGTGGCCGTCAGCGCGATGACCTGCTTGGTCTTGCCGAACTTCGCCGAACCCCGGAGGGACTCTTCGTGATCGTGCGAGTGCTGACCCTTGGCCTTCTCGAGTTCGGCCAGCTTGGCCTGGAGCGCCTTCTTTGAGGGTGTGCGTTCCGTGGGCGTCGCTTGCAGCTTCGCCTGGCGGCTGGCAATCGCCTGCTCGACCAATTGCCCGACCTGCTCGACCTGGTCGATGCCCATGAACACATCCACCTCGGGCATGAGCTTGGGCAGTTCCTCGCGGAAGCGCTGCGGCATGCAGCCGGACACGATCACGGCCTGGCCAGGGCGAGTCTGCGAGCGGAACTCCGTGGATTCGAAGATCGTATCCACACTCTCCTCCTGCGCGGAGTCGATGAACGAACAGGTGTTCACGATCACCGCATCGGCCTGCGCGGGATCGTTCACGATCTCGACGCCACCCTTCAGCAGCGAGCCCAGCATGATCTCGGCGTCCACCAGATTTTTGGCGCAGCCCAAGGATATCAGGCCGACCCGGCGGGGGCGCGGGGCGGCGGCGGAGTTTTTCTTCACGGTCACAGGACGGCGAAGCTAGCGGGCAGCAACGGGGCCACGCAATGCCGGAGGACGCCGCGTCGCCGCGCCCGACCGGACCGGTTTCCGCGCCTTTGAAATTGGAACGCCCTCTGCTCTTCGCATTTTTGGCGCAATTCCCCTTAACATGACATGAGTTGTTCGTCTCAGATCTCCCGCACCCTTCTCCTCACTCTCATCACCTCGTCGTTGCCAGCCCTGATCAGTCGGGCTCACGGCAACGAGTTTCATTGGGGATATCCACCCGGCCACCCCATTGCAAAAGCCGGCAGCCCGAACCTGGTGGGCTATGCCAATATCGAGGTCACCGCCGGCTGGAACCTGCTGGGGAACCCGCTGGATGACCAGGCGGGCAACCATGCCGGCACCTCGCCGCTGATGAAACTGGCCATGGATGGAACCGTGCTGCTCAAACCCGGTCCGCAAGGCTGGGAGGTGAACAACTGCCTCGCTGGCTTGGATCAGCCTGATTTCACCCTGATGCCGGGTGAGGGATTCTTTGTCTTCACCCCCGAAACGACCACCTTGGTCGCCGTCGGACGGGTCCTCGTCGGAACCAACACGTGCCATCTGCCCGCCGGCGATTCACTGGCCGCCCCCATGGGCCCCTACAACCAGCAGCCGCTGGACGGCGCCGAGCAGAACTTTCCGATAAAAGCGGGCGACGAAATTTACCGCCTGCAACCGGGCACCCAGACTTTTGACCGGTATGACTTCGACGGCAGCTGGCACCCGAAGGCCCCGGTGCCCCTCGTCGGGGAAGGCCTCTGGGTGGGCCACAAACCCGCCTCCGACTGGACCCAGATCCTGATCATCGACACGGTCCCCAACGTTCCTCCGGATAACGTGTACGATGTGTATGACGTGTCACCGGCCGCCGTGCCCCCCGAAACGGAAGCCCTCCTCGATTTCTTCACCTACGGGGCTGGTCCGATTTCCAGCCGGGTTTTCGACACGGATGGCATCACGCCGCTGGATTACGACCATCTGGCTCAGCTTTGGGGCCGCCTTGACGGGGTTCACCTGGTGCCGCTCAGCGCCGTCATGCCCTTCGGCAAAGGCGCGCGCGCCGGCTGGGTGGATGGCGGGCTGGTCGGCCTGCCCGCGGCGTGGGCGGGAAAAACCATCACCTTGCAGCTCCGGTGCTGGCCCCGGGCCGCCGGGCCAAGTTACGCGACCGCCGTTGTCCAAGGGGCAAAGATCGGCCTTTCGGCCGAGTTTCCCTGCCAGGTCGGAGCCCTGGGTCCAAACCCCGGCCTTGGCACGTTGCCCGGTATCACCAGCGGATTTGCCTCGTTCCAGATCCGGCCCCCCACAACTTCCGCGCTCCATGTCCGTCGGGCCAATGGAATGCTGGAACTGCGGTGGCCCAACGACCTGACCGGATGCCTGGTCCAATCCTCGGACGCCGTGGGCGAGCAGGCCGCCTGGTCCAATGTCACCGTCAACACCGTCACGGATGGCGATGAACAGGTCGCCGTGCTGCCGGGGGAGCCCACGGCGCAATTCTTCCGTCTGGTCGTCCTATAGGGATTGGTCGCGGTTGCAGAATGGCGTTGTCCGCGAGGTGTGCGCCCGCCACCCTCCGCGCCTTCGTATGCAACAGGTCACCTTCGGCCTCATCGGCGGCGGCACCGTGGGCGGCGGCGTCTATCAGGCGCTGCAGCGCAACGGCGCGCTCATGGCTTCACGGCTCGGACTCGGCGTGCGCGTGGCCGGCATAGCCGTGCGCGATCTCAAGAAGGCCCGCGCCGCCACCATTCCCGCCGCGCTCCTCACCACCGACTGGCGCACCCTGGTCAATGATCCGGCGGTGCAGGTGGTGGTCGAGCTCATGGGCGGGACGACGACGGCGAAGGAGGTCGTGCTGGCTGCTCTGAAGCTCGGCAAGCCGGTCGTCACCGCGAACAAGGCGCTGCTCTCCGCGCACGGCCCGGAGCTGTTCGCCACCGCGGCGAAGCACGGCGCGAACCTCTACTACGAGGCCTCGGTCGCCGGGGGCATTCCGGTCATCAAGGTGCTCCGTGAGTCGCTCGTCGGAAACCGGGTCACGTCCTTGCACGGCATCGTCAATGGCACCTGTAATTACATCCTCACGCGGATGAAGCTGGAGGGCGCCGAATTCGCGGACGTGCTCGCCGATGCCCAACGGCTGGGTTACGCCGAGGCCGAGCCCTCGCTCGACGTGGACGGCCACGACGCGGCCCACAAGACGGGCATTCTTGCCTCTCTCGCGCACGGCTTCTGGGTAAAGCCCGGCCAGATTCACACCGAGGGTATCCGGAGCATCAGCAAGCTGGACATCCAGTTCGCGGCTCGGCTCGGGTACACGATCAAGCTTCTCGGCGTGGTAAAACAGATCACGGGCAAGAAACCGAAACGTTCGGAAGGCTGCCCGCCCATCCAGGTGGCAGTCTATCCGGCCTTGGTGCCCGATACCCATGTGCTGGCCTCGGTCAACTACGCCTTTAACGCCATCTCCGTCCGGGGCGATGTGGTCGGCGACACGCTTTTCTACGGGCGCGGTGCCGGCGCGGAGCCGACGGCCAGTTCGGTGCTCAGCGACCTGGCCGACGCCGCGCTTGATCTGAAGCACGGTTCGCACAACCGCGTGCCCTGCTTCGTCGCCCACTCGGGCGACGGCTGCGTGGTGCCGATGGACGAGGTGGTCTCGCGCTACTACGTGCGCCTGACCGTGGCGGATCAGCCCGGCGTCTTCGCCCGCATCGCGAACGTGCTGGCCAAGGCCAAGATTGGCATCTCCTCGATCATCCAGCCGGAAGGTCACGCCGGCGAGACCGTGCCGGTAATCCTGATGATCCACGACGCACCGAATGCCGCGATGAAGCGCGCCCTCGGCCAGATCGCGAAGCTCAGCGCCGTTAAGGACGCGCCGGTGATGATCCGGGTGGAGCCGTTCGAGTGAGGTCACCAAGTTTTGCACGCGACCAGTTTGCCCTGTCCCTGACCAAACCTACTCCTTGTCCATGGCGGGGTTTCCGGTAGCCTGCCGGTATGACAACTGTGGTGGATGCCGTTTATGAGCAGGGCTGGTTGAAGCCTCTGACACCGCTGGTCCTGCCCGAACACACCCGCGTACAGGTGACGGTGACCTCGGAGCTTTCTGACGACATTGGTCGGCAGGAATGGCTGGCCCAATCAGAACGCATGCTCCTGAAGGCTTGGGATAATCCGGCCGACGACATCTACAATGAACTGCTCAAGGGATGACGTGGTCCTGCTGCCGATCCCGTTCACGGACTTGAACAGCAGCAAAGTCAGGCCCGCCATTGTCATCGGCCACGGTTCGTTTCCGGGAGATTTGTTCGTCATCCCGATCACTTCCCAAACCGCCGACTGGGATCTCCCTCTGTCTGACTGGCAGGCATCCGGCCTCAATGTGCCAAGCGGTGTGAAGGCCCAGCTCGCGACGATCGATGACCGTCTCGTCCGTCAGCGCCTAGGCAAGCTCACAGCCCGTGACCGGGCTGTGGTTGATCAACAACTGCGGAATTGGCTGAGCCTTTGACGAAAACGGCGCGACCACTCGTCGCGCCGTTTCTGTATCCATGGACTTCGCCTACAGAGCGGGTCACTTCCCGTTCTCGCTCACGAACTGCTTGGCCTTGTCGACGAACGCATCCGGCGCCTTGGCGAAGTCGGGGCTGTCGGTCTCGATGGCGAGCATGCCGGTGTAGCCGGTTTCCTTGAGCACTTTGAACAGGCCCTTGAGATTGGCCTGGCCCTCGCCGATGTGCGTGTCCATGGAGACGTCGTCACCCTCCTTCACCTTCTCGATGCGCTTGTCCTTGAGGTGGAGGTCGAACACGCGGCCGTTGTATTCTTTGTACACCTTCGCCGCGTCGAAGTTGGCGGAAGTGACCCAACCGATATCCATGCACACGCCGAGATGGGCGTCGCGATGGAGCAGGATGTTCCGCACGGTGGCCGGGTTGCCGTAGGTGGACTTGATGCCGTGGTTATGCACGGCGACCTTGATGTCGTACTCCTTGGCCAGTTCCTCGAGGTTGTCCCAGATCTTGAAATCACCGGGCTCCACGATGAGGAGCTTCATGCCCATGAACTTGGCGAACTCGAACAGCTTGCGGTTCTCCTCCTTGTCGAGCGAGGTGCCGGCCACACCGTAGGTGTAGGCGTGGAGCCCGTTCGATTCGAGCTTGGCTTTCTTGGCCGCCATGTCCTGCACGGACTCCTTCTTATAGTCGATGTGGTTGGGGATGAGCTGGAGTTCCTTGATCCCGTGCTTCTTGGCGAAGTCGATGACCTGGTCGAAGCTGAGGTTGCGCAGGGTCCAAGTCTGGATCGCCAGCTGGTCGCTGAGATCGGCCGCCTGTACCGCGGTGAAAAGGACCAGCACGGAGGCCAGGCCCGTAAGACGACGAAGAAGTGTGTTCATAGTGAGATGCTGCTGTCCGGGGATTAAGGAGGAAGCGCGGGAAAGTCTGCAAGCGGAAGCCAGCCGATGGATTTCAAGCAACCCGATGGTCATACCACGAGAACCGGGAGGGCGCGGTTCCACCGGCACCGTAAATTCCTTCGCGCCAAGCATGCATGGATTATGCCGTGGGGCGCTTCACGGGTCAGATTTTCAATGCGTCCGGCGGAGAGGAATAGTGGGCGCGGGTGGAACTGCTCCCTCCCCAGATCGAACTGACTTGCCGCTTGTGTGCGGGGCCGCCGTTTTTCATTCTACCTCACCCCCGATTCGCCGGGATTCCGGCAACGAGGGTATTAACGCATGAGTTCGTCCGCACAGCCATGGCCTGGCGTCATCCGACGCTACGCCCAGTTTTTGCCCGTCACCGAAGCGACGCCGGTTGTGACCCTGCTGGAGGGAAACACGCCGCTGATTCCCGTGCCCCGCTTTGTCGATGCGATCGGCGGGAAGTTCGACCTTTTCCTGAAGTACGAGGCTCTGAACCCGACCTGCTCCTTCAAGGACCGAGGCATGACGCTCGCCGTGACGAAGGCCAAGGAACGCGGGGCCAAGGTGGTCGTGTGCGCGAGCACCGGCAACACCAGCGCCAGTGCGGCCGCCTACGCCGCGCGCGCGGGCCTGCGCTGTGCGGTGCTGCTGCCCAAGGGCAAGATCGCCTTTGGCAAGCTCGCCCAGGCGCTCATGCACGGTGCGACCACCATCTCCATCGAGGGTAACTTTGACGAGGCGCTGCGGATCATCCGCGAGCTGGGCGAAACCGGCCTGGTCGAGGTGGTAAACAGCATCAATCCCGTGCGCATCGAGGGCCAGAAGACGGCGGCCTTCGAAATCTGCGATACGCTGGGGGACGCGCCGGACTTCCATTTCCTGCCGGTCGGCAACGCCGGCAACATCACCGCCTACTGGCGCGGTTTCAAAGAATACCACGCCGCCGGACTGTCCGACACGCTGCCCAAAATGATGGGCTGGCAGGCCGCCGGCGCCGCCCCGATCGTGCTCGGCCACCCGGTCGAACATCCCGAAACCGTGGCCACGGCGATCCGGATCGGCAACCCCGCCAGCTGGCAGGGTGCCACGGAAGCCGTCGCCGAATCGGAAGGCGCGATTGAAAGCGTGACGGACGATGAAATCCTCCACGCCTACAAGCTGCTCGCGCAGACCGAGGGCGTGATGGCGGAACCCGCCAGCGTCGCCCCGCTCGCCGGACTGATGAAATGCATTGCCGCCGGCCGGATTCCCGCCGGCAGCCTGATCACCGTGACCATCACCGGCCACGGCCTGAAAGACCCCGACACCGCGATCAAGGTTTCCGGGGTGACGCCGCAGACGGTGGTCGCGGAGAAGAACGCGGTGCTCGAAGCGATCGGGCTCTGATCGGGCGATGTAAATTCTAGCCATCAAGTAGGACGATGCCGCTGGCCCGTCCTCTGATCTCTTCGCTTCCAGCGCATTCATGCCAAGAAAGCACTGACGCACCAGACTTCGGTAAGGACAGTCAGAGGACGGGCGAGCCGTTCCCGCTGCCGATGGTTTGATCACCGTTTGCGGGGCGAGGGCTCACCCGAGGCGCTGGTGGGGTAAAACTGCTGTTTTACCCTGATTTCGCCGTCTCGCGAGCGCAGCGATGCCGGCGGCCGGCCAGCCAAGGCCAAAAGGCTCACCTGTTCTGCGAGGACGTCACGGCTCCGGCCTCAGGGCGTGGTCGTGCGATTCCTTCGCACCGCGGCACCTTTGCTATTTCTCCTCCGTCCCCGTGACCCGGAGCCCCCGTGCCAGGGGCCGCCCCGACGGCGCTGACGCTGGTCGGGGCGGAAATAATGGGCAACGCGGCAGCGTTGCCCCACCAGCGCCTCGGGATAGTTCCCGCACCCCGAAAGGCGATCGGGCCATGGATTGCCGGCCGGCACTTACGCCCGCAATTTCATCAGCAGGTCCTTGCTCTCCACCGTCTCGCCGACTTGCGCGAAGATCTCCGCCACGACCCCATCCACCGGGGCCGTGACAGTGGTCTGCATCTTCATCGCCTCCATCATCAGGAGCTTGTCGCCCTTGGCGATCTTCTGGCCGACGGTCACGGCGATGCTGCTCACGAGACCCGGGATCGGCGCACCAATCTGCAGGGCGTCGGCGAGATCGGCCTTGGGCCGGGTCTTGGTCTGCGGCGACACTTTCTTGTCGGTGATGTAGGCCTCGCGCGTCATGCCGTTCAGCTCATAGGCCACGGTGCGGCGGCCGTCCTTATCCGGCTCGCCCACCGTAATGAGACGGATGACCAGGGTCTTGCCCGGTTCGATCTCGACGCTGATCTCCTCCCCCCGGCGCAGGCCGTAGAAAAAGGCGTGCGTTGGCAGCACGCTCACGTCGCTGAACTCGCGCTCATGCTTGGCGTAGTCAAGGAACACCTGCGGGTACATCAGGTAGCTCCACAGCTCGTCGTCGGTCGCCTCACGCTTGAGCTTTTCCGAAAGCTCCTTCCGCAGCTTGTCGAAGTTCGCCGGCGTGGCGACCGCGCCGGGCACGACGCCCTTCTCGAAATTCTTTCGCGCCTCGGCCGCGCGTTTCTCGCCGAGCACGACTTTCTGCACATCCACGGGCCAGCCGCCTTCCGGCCAGCCGAGACCGCCGCTGAGCATGTCCTTCACGCTGTCGGGGAACGGGGTCGCGCCGGGCTCCAGGTTGCCGACGTCGGCCGTCTTGATGCCCTTGCTGAAGAGGAAGAGCGCCATGTCGCCGACGACCTTGCTCGAGGGCGTCACCTTCACGATGTCACCGAAGAGCTGGTTGACCTCGGCGTAGGTGCGCGCGATCTCGGGCCATCGGTGAGAGACGCCCATGCTGGCGGCCTGCTCCTTCAGGTTGGTGTACTGGCCGCCGGGCATCTCGTGCAGATAGACCTCGGCACTGCCGGTCTTCGGCGCGGTGTCGAACGGCGCATAGACCTCGCGGACCTTCTCCCAGTAGTCGGAGAATTCCTGAAGCGTCTCCGTGTCCAGCTTCGTGTCGCGGGACGAATGCCGGAGCGCCTCGGCCACCGAATTCAGGTTCGGCTGCGAGGTGCTGCCGGACATGCTGGCCATGGCGAGATCGACGATGTTCACGCCCGCCTCACTGGCCTGGAGGATTGACGCGGCCTGCACGCCCGAGGTGTCGTGCGTGTGGAAGTGGATCGGCAGACCGATCTCCTCGCGCAGCGTCTTCACGAGCTTCTTCGCGGCCAAGGGGCGGCACAGGCCGGCCATGTCCTTGATCGCGAGCGTGTGCGCGCCCATTTTTTCCAATTCCTGGGCGAGCTTCACGTAGTACTTCAGCGAGAACTTGTCGCGCTTCTCGTCGAGGATGTCGCCGGTGTAGCAGATGGCCGCTTCGCAGATCGCATGCGTGTCCTGCACGGCGTTCATCGCCACGCGCAGATTCGGCAGGTAATTCAGCGAGTCGAAGATACGGAAGATATCCATGCCTGACTCGGCGGCGTGCTTCACGAAGCCGGCGACGACGTTATCGGGATAGTTCGAGTAGCCGACCGCGTTGCTGCCGCGGAAGAGCATCTGGAAGCAGATGTTCGGGATCTTGGCGCGCAACTGGCGGAGACGCTCCCATGGGTCCTCGTTGAGGAAGCGCATCGTCGTGTCAAACGTCGCGCCGCCCCACATCTCCAGCGAGAACAGGCCGGTCTTCGCGTCTCCGAGGCGGTGCGCCACGGCATCGGCGCAGGCCAGCATGTCGTAGCTGCGGACGCGCGTGGCCATGAGCGACTGATGGGCATCACGGAAAGTAGTGTCGGTGACCAACAGGCGCTTTTGGCGGAGCGTCCATTCGGCGAATTTCTTCGGCCCCAGTTCCAGCAGCAGGTCGCGTGTGCCCTTCGGCACCGGTTCCGGATGGCCTCCTGGCCGGATGGCGGAAGCTTTCGGCGGCACCGGCGCATCGACCACCTTCGCCGGCCTGTAGCCCTTGGCGTGCGGGTTGCCGTTCACGATCACGTTGCCGAGGAAGTTCAGCAGCTTGGTGGCGCGGTCACGGCGGGTCTTGAAGGTGAAGAGCTCCGGCGAGGTGTCGATCAGGGTGGTCGTGGCCTGGCCGCTGCGGAACTGCTCGTGGCGGATGACGTTCTCGACGAAGGGGATGTTCGTCTTCAGGCCGCGGATGCGGAACTCCGAGAGCGCCCGCGACATGCGGTCCATCGCGATCTGGTAGGTCTGGCCCGAGGCGATGACCTTCACGAGCATCGAGTCGTAGAAGGGCGTGATGACCGCGCCGGTGTAACCCATCGCGCCATCGAGCCGGATGCCGAAGCCGCCGGGCGAGCGGTAGGCGAGGATCTTGCCGTAGTCCGGCATGAACTTGTTCTCCGGGTCCTCGGTGGTGACGCGCGATTGGATGGCGTAGCCGTTGCGCTGAACCTGGTTCTGCACCGGCATGCCCACCTCCTTGGAATGCAGCGCGTGCCCCTGTGCGATGAGGATCTGGGCGCGTACAAGATCCAGCCCGGTGATCACTTCCGTGACCGTGTGCTCGACCTGGATGCGCGGGTTCATCTCGATGAAGAACCACTCGTGCTTCTCGAGGTCGTAGAGGAACTCGATTGTGCCGGCGTTGTCGTACTTCACCTCGCGGGCCATGCGTGCGGCGGCGTCGCACAGCTCCCTGATGACGTGTTCCGGCAGGCCGAAGGACGGCGCGACCTCGATGACTTTCTGATGGCGGCGCTGCACCGAGCAGTCGCGCTCGTAGAGGTGGATGACGTTGCCGTGCTTGTCGCCGAGGATCTGCACCTCGATGTGTTTAGCGCGCGGGATGTATTTCTCGAGGAAGACCGCCCCATTGCCAAAGGCCCGGGCCGCCTCGCCCTGCGCCTCGTCGAGGAGGCCGGCAAGATCCGCCTCCTGCTTGACGACGCGCATGCCGCGTCCGCCGCCGCCGAAGGCCGCCTTGATGATCAGCGGGAAGCCGATCTGCTTGGCCGTCTTGAGCGCCTCCTTGCGGTCAGAGATGGGTTCCTCCGTGCCGGGCAGCACGGGCACATTGATGCGCTGGGCGAGCGCCCGCGCGGCCGTCTTGTCGCCCATCATCTCCAGCAGCTCGGGGCGCGGCCCGATGAAGGTGATGCCGGCCTTGATGCATGCGCGGGCGAAAGCGGGGTTCTCGCTCAGGAAGCCGTAGCCGGGATGAATGGCATCGACACCCTTCTCCTTCGCGGTGGCGACGATGGAATCGATGTCGAGGTACGCGGCGACCGGGCCCTTGCCCTGACCGATGAGGTAGGATTCGTCGGCCTTGAACCGGTGCAGGCAGAAGCGGTCCTCCTGCGCATAGATCGCGACGGTGCGGAGCCCCAGTTCGGTGCCCGCGCGGAAAATGCGGACGGCGATCTCGGAACGGTTCGCCGCCATGAGCTTCTTGAACTCACGGCGACCGGAGGGAGCGGTGGAGGCGGAAAGGTTCGGCATATCGGCGCGCCAAACCTGACAAAACCCGACCCCGTTGGGGAAGGGAAAGAAACGCGTCAACTACCGCCCCTGCCGGAACTCGACGGCACGGTCGCGCGGGGAACCGAGGCGGTATTTGCGGACGGCATCCTGGGCATCCGTGGCCTGCTGGCTGGCGGCAGCCAGTTTTTTTGCAAGCTGGTCGCGCTGCTTTTCCAGATCATGCACCTTGGCCTCCAGCGAGCGGATGGCACGGGTGTCAGTGGCGCGCGGTGTGGCGGCGGCGGCCTGTTCGGCGGTCTTCAGCCGTTGCAGGAGGTCCGTCTTCTCCTGTTCCAGGCGGAGGCGCTGACCGTCCGACTCGGTCAGCAGGGTTTTCAGCTCGCTTTCGCGTGCGAAGCTTTCGCGCACGGAATCCCGCAGGCGCAACGCCTCGGTTTCGAGGAGTTTCAATTGCGCCACCAACGTCGGGTCGGATGCCGCCGCGGTGGCGCCGTTTTTGTCCGTGGGCGGCGGCCCAGCAAGTTTGGTGGCGGCCAGGCGTTCCTCGGCCAGCTTCAGTTGGGCTTCCAGTTCCGTCCGCTCGGCCTTCTCGGCGGCCAGCGCGGTCTCGACTTGTTTGGCGGCGGCGAGCTGGTCCGTGAGTGCGGTGACGCGAGCGGTCAGTGACTTGTTGTCCTCCTCCAACCGGGTGCGGACGCCCTTCTCCTTCTGCAGCTGGACGGCGACCTCCTCGGCGTGGGCGTTGATGCGGCTGGCGTCGGCCCGGGCCACGGCCAGGTCGGTCTCCAGCTTGTTCATGCGCACGATGCTTTCCTCGCTCTGGCGCGCGCGCAGGTCGTTCACCTGCTTCTCCAGCTTGCCCTTGTCGAGGATGAGCTGCTCATTTTGCTGGGAGGTTTCATCCAGCTTGGCCTGGAGTTTCGTCAGCCGGGCGGACAGGTCGGCAATCTGCTTGCCCCGTTCCGTGTCGGTTTTCAATTCGCCGACCTGCGATTTCAGCGTGCGGTTTTCACCCTTGAGCTGCTTGAGCTCGCCGTCCTGAAGCCGTTTCAGCTCGGCTTCCAAGGCGGCCTTCTCCTTGGCCAGCGCGTTGGCCCCAAGCTTCTGGTCGAGCAGTTGGCGGTTCGCCTCGTTCAGCGCGGACTGCGCCTCCTCGGCGACGACCTTGTCCACGAGGTTTTTCCGCTCGGCCTGCTGCTGCTCCAGCGTGGCCAGCAGCACCTTGTTCGTTTCCTGAAGGGTGCTGATGCGCTCGACCGCCTGTTGAAACTCCTTCGGGTCCACCGGGGCGGGCTGCGCGGAAAGCGCCTCGCGCAGTTTGGACTCCAGCAGCTTCTTGTCGCCCGCCAACTGGGAGATCTGGGCGTTCAGCGCGTTGAACTGGCTGATGACCTCGCCACTGGGGGCCAGCTCACTGGCCGGAACTCCGGGTGCGGCCGGCGGTGCGGGATCTTTTGAGGGTTCAGCGGCGTTGGGATCGGGCGGCAGTGAGGCCAGCTTTTCAGCCACGTACCGCAGGCGGTAGGCGATGACCCGCTCGTTCCACGTCGGGTAGCTGCGGCGCAGTTCGGCCAGCTTCTGCTGCGCTTCGGCATAGCCCCGGCGCGCCACGCTGACCTGGCCGGTGTCACGCGAGGTGTCCGCCTGCTGGATCAGGTTGTAAACGACGATGAAGTCGTCATCGGCCCCGGCAAAGGCGCGGGTGGCCAGCGCGATGACAAGACCCATCAGGGCGGCAAAACGGAGCACGGCTCAGGATATAACGGCGCGGCGGCCAGAACGCCAGCGGCGGAAGCAAAAAGTGCGCTCAGGCCGGCGCCAACCGCGAGATCGCCGCCATCAGGCGCAGTTCAATCTCCTTCTGCCGGACGGGATCGGTGATGCGTCCGTCGCCCGATTCCGTGACGTAGAAGCTGTCGATGGCCGCGCCCTTTTCTGTGACGATCTTGGCCAGGGCCAGATCGAGACCAAGCTCGCTGAACTCCGTCGAGACGGCGAAGAGGAGGCCGACCCGGTCCTCCGTCTCGATGTCGATGATGGTGCGGTTGAGCGAGGTGGAGTTGTCGAAGCGGATGACGGTGCCCAGCGATTCGCCGCCCACCGCGCGATACAGCGGCTGATAGCCGGTGCCCTTGCCCAGCAGCCGCGCGGGGTCGGCATCCCGCACCAGCACATCCAGCGCGATCTTCTCGAAGCGCTCGCGCACGGCGGCGACGGGCAGCTTGCCGGAGCGCGCGTCCACCACGAAGAAATCGTCGAGCACGACGCCGTCGGCCCGCGTGTAAATCTGCGCGGCCATGATGTTCAGGCCGGCGGCGGCGAGGGCACCGGTGAGCTTGGCAAAGAGGCCGCTGCGATCCCAGGTGCAGATGTGCAGGCCCGTGTAGCCCCGGTCCGGTTCGTCGTGCCAGACGAAGACCGGTTCCAGCGCCCGGTCGTCCTCGGTGAACTGCAGGTGCATGAACCGGTGCGCCAGCGTGAGGTCGCGGGCCACGGCCCGGGCGTTGTGAATCTGGAAATAACGCGGCGGCAGCCCGGTGAAATGGGCGTCGATCTCCTCGTCGGAAAAGGTCTTCGGCAGCACGTCGCGGACCTCCTCGCGCAGCAGCTCGAGCTGGCGGCGCTCGGCCCGGATGAATTCGGTGCTGCCGCTCAGCAGGTCGCGGGTCTTGCGCCAGAGCTGCCAGAGCAGCGAGTCCTTGAAGCCGTTCCAGAGCGTGTCGCTGGTGCCCATCGAATCGGCGAAGGTGTGCAGCGTCAGCAGGTCGAGGGTCTCCTGGTTTTTGATCTGGCGCGCGAACTGTTGGATGACCTCGGGATCTTCCAGATCGCGTCGCTGGCTGACCTGCACCATCGCGAGATGCTGCTCAATGAGCAGGCGCAGGGTCGCGGTCGTGGCGGCGTCGAGATGCAGCCGGTTGGACGCGCGGATGGCCAGGCGGCCACCGACAATCTCGTGCCGCTCGCCCGGAATGGCCTTGCCCGAATCGTGCAGCAGCAGTGCCAGGTATAGCACGTAGGGCCGCTCCAGCCGCTGGAAGATTTCCGTGTAGCCGCTGGCCGGGGTCGTGGCGGCCTCCCAGACCTCGTCGAGCTTGGTCAGGCAGACCAGGGTATGCTCATCCACCGCGTACTGGTGGTAGAACTCGTGCTGGACGAGATTCGTGAGCTTGCCGAACTCGGGCATGTATTTGCCGAGAAAGCCCACCTCGTGCATCGCCCGCAGCGCCGGGGCGACATTCCCGCGCGCGTTCAGGATCTCGATGAAGGTGTCCCGCACGTGGCGGGTCATCATGAAGCTCCGGTCCACCAGGCCGGACGCCACCGACTGCCGCATCAGCTGCGCCAGGTCCGGATGCAGCGTCAGGCCGCGCTGCTGCACGTAGAGGAAGGCCCGCATCAGCCGGTGCGGATCCTCCCGGAACACACCACGGGAGCCCGCGAGCAGCTGGGTGCCAACGACCCGGAAGCCATCCAGCTCGGTGGCGGCCACCGCTGGCGCGGCCCGGCGGCCGACAAACCGGCGCAGCCCCCGGACCGGTGACGGCACCAGCGCCAGGCGCTGCTCCAGGGTGCGGGTGATGAGATAGAGATTGCGCGCGTGCGTGTAGTAGTCGCGCATGAACTCCTCCACCCGGAGCCGCGGGGAACGTGCGGAGTAACCCAGCCCCGACGCCACGGCGGGCTTCACATTGGCGGCCAGCACGTCCACCGGACGTTCGGTGACGTAGTGCAGCTCGTTGCGCGTGCGCAGCAGGTAGTCGTAGGCGGCCTCCAGCTGCTTGCGCTCCGCCGCACCGATCTGCTCGGCGGCCTGCAATTCGGCGGTCGTGCGCAGCCCCAGCTTGAAAAAGGTCATCCAGAGCAGGTTCTGGTAGTCGCGCAGGCCGCCGCAGCCGTTCTTGATGTTCGGCTCCTGCATGGCGGCCGAATCGCCGTGCTTGGCCCGGCGCGTCTTCTGGTCGGCGAGGCGCAGCCGGATGTATTCGTCCTCGTGGCCGTGCACGCACTTGGCCACGAACTTCGTCTGCATCTCCTTGAACAGCTTCTCGTCGCCGGTGATCAGCCGGGCCTCCAGCAGCGAGGTCTTGGACTGCATGTCCGTGTTCGCCACGGCGATGCAGTCCTCGACGGTGCGGACCGCGTGGCCGACCTTCAGGCCCATGTCCCAGAGGGTGTAAAGCAGGCCGCTGGTCCACTCCCCCAGGGTCGTCTGGGTTTTCTTGCCCGGATCGATCCCGCCGGCGTGCAGAAACATCAGGTCGATGTCGCTGCAGGGGTTCAGCTCTCCCCGGCCGTAGCCGCCAAAGGCGACCAGGGCGATGCGCGGCGGCTTGCCCTGGGCGGGAAAGGCCCGCTGCAGGGTCTCGAAGATGTGCCGGATCATCACATCCATGACCGCCGCCCGGGCGCGGCAGACCGCCAGGCCGCTCTCGCCGCCGCGATGGAGGAACTTCAGGCGGTGGGATTCCTCCTTGAGAAACCCCTTGTAGCGCGCGAGTTCCTCCGCCGGCTTGCGGCCCGGCGGAACCGGCAGGCGCTTGTCGGCGTTGGCCTCAATCTTGGCGAGCAGTGCCTTCACGCGCGGCGGAAGGTGGGGGTTTCGCCGGTCGGGTTCAAGTGCGGGGGTGATGGGATCTCCGGCCGGAAACATATTCTCTCAGGGGAGGGACGGCGCCGGGCAAGGCGAGGAAAGGAGGCACGGCATATGCTGATAATTCCGCATATGCTAATAGTTCTGCTGGATAACTGCCCGCAGTTCTGTCATATGATTTCAGTAACAAGCAGAATCCCCCCTTTCCAATATACCCCGCCATGCACCTCCACCTGACGATAAAGCGCCAACGCCGCGCCGGTTTCACCCTGATCGAGCTCTTGGTGGTGGGCGCGACCATCGCGGTCCTTGCCGGGATGCTGCTCCCCGCCCTCGCCAGCACCCGGACTCAGAGCCATACCACGACCTGCCTGAACAACGAGGCCCAGCTGGCGCATGCCTGGCAACTCTATGCGGATGCCAATAACGGCACCCTGGTCCGGACCGCCGGTGAGGACAGCTTGGTATCAGTCGTCAGTCCCACCAAGAACTACCGCCTCAATCAGTGGTGCATGGGCTCGCTGGACACCATCTCGGTGGCCACCAACCGCCAGCTGATCATGGATTCTTTGCTCTACAAATATGTGGGCTCCCTGGCGCCCTACCGCTGCCCCTCAGATACGTCCGGTTGGACCGGCCGCGCAAAGATAACGCATGGTGTAGCCCAGCTTCCCTCGCTCCGCAGCATTTCCATGAACTGCTGGATAAACCCCATCAATCCATGGGCTCCCGACTCCCAAAAAGTGACCAGTTTCCGCGGGATCAGCAGCATCCTTCGCCCCTCAGCGACCTGGGTCACCATCGATGAGAATCCAAATTCCATCAACGACGGTTGGCTCATCTGCGACCCCAATTCCTCCACTTGGATTGACTACCCCGCCACCTACCACGACCAGGGCAGCAGCCTTTCCTTCGCGGACGGCCATGTGGAAATCAAACACTGGAGAGATCCCACCCTTCTCTTGAGCAATCCGGTGGGCGGAGCCCCAAAAGATGGGAAGGTGGACTTGAACTGGCTCACCGCCCGCGCCACGTACGGCCCGACCGGACCGACGCAGTAAAGAAACTGCGGTCGCGGCAAAGCCCGGAACTGCCCTGCCTCCTGCGAATGTACTCAGAAGGCAGATCGAACCCTGGAGCCTGCCCGGATTCTCAAAAAGCCGGACCCACTGCCTTTCACCTCAACGGTTGCAACCTTGTTGCCTCTCCGGTTTTCCACAACGCTACCTGGAGATGCCCGCCCCGCCGGATGCCGATGCCGACCTGATGCTGCGTGTAAAACGCGGTGACCGGGAGGCGTTTGACGCGCTCATGCAGCGCTGGCAGCAGCCGGTGATCAGCTTCGTTTACCGCACCCTGCCCGACGCGGACGAGGCGGAGGACCTTTCGCAGGCGGTGTTTGTGCAGCTGTGGAAAAGCGCCGGCCGCTACGAGGTTTCGGCCCGGTTCAGCACCTTCCTCTTCACCATTGCGCGCAACCTGTGCCTCAACGAACTCCGCCGTCGCGCCCGGCATCCGGCCGATTCGCTCGACGAGGCGCCCCCGGACGACGAGGCGCATCCCTACCGCCAGATCGAAGACCGCCGGGAAGCCTCCGCCAGCGACGCGACCCAGAGCGCCGAACTCGTCACCAAGGTGCAGGAGGCCCTCGACGCGCTCCCCGAAAAGCAGCGCACCGCTATTGTCCTCTGCCGCGAGGGCGAACTGAGCTACGAGGAGATCGCCGACCTGCTCGGCACTTCGCTCCAGGCCACCAAGTCGCTCATCCACCGCGGCCGGGAAACCCTCAAGGCGCGGCTCAAGCCGTACCTGCGCACCGGAGAATGGTCATGACACCCCGCAGCAACTTTTCCCCCACCCCGGTTTTTGACAGGAGGCTCGCATGAACACGCCCGATCCCAATGCCGACTGGCTCGACGCCATCGAAAGCCGCCGGCTCACGCCGGCCGAGGCCGAGGCGCTGCGTCGCCGCCTCGAAAACCGTCCGCGCGAACGCGCCCGGCTGGCCGAGGAACTGGCCCTCAACGCCGCGCTGGAGGCGCTGCCGGCACCACCCACCCCCACTAATTTTGCCGCCCGCGTCTGGGCTGATATTGACCGTGACGAACGTGCCGCCCGCCGTCGCCCAACTGGCTGGCTGGGCTGGCTCGGCAGCCTGCGACCGGCCCGGCTGGTCGGTTTTGCCACTCTCATGGTCGCGGTCGCGGGTGGCTGGTGGCAGATCCAGCTCCACGAGCATTCGGTGCTCGCCGCCAATGCGGCCGAACTGGCGCAGACGGTTCCCGATGTCGATCTGTTGCGCGATTTCGAGGCGATTCAGGCCCTGCGAACCGCGCCCAAGGCCAGTGACGTGGATCTGATGAGCGCCCTGGCCCAGCAGTAAGCGGCGAAACCCCACTGGCGACCATGAACCTCCGTTGGCGAACCCTGTTTCCACTCCTCCTGGCCGCCGGCCGGCTGGCCCTGGCGGAACCGGCCTCGCCCACGCCTCAGCCGCCGCTGCCGCCCCCGGCCAGGTCGCTAGCGGAACAGTTTCGCGCGCTGCTCGCCGCCAACCCGGCGGAACGCCAACGGCTGCTCGCCAGCCGGACCCCCGAGGCCCGCGTGGTGATCACGGCCAAGCTCAAGGAGTTTGAGACCCTCTCGTCGGCCGAACGCGAGGTGCGCCTGCAGGTCGCCCAGCTCCAGTTTTACCTGTCGCCGTTGCTCCGGGCGGAACCGGCGGCCCGCACCAATCTCCTGAGCCGCGTCCCCGCCCAGGATCGCCCCCTGCTCGAGGAGCGGCTGAAGGCCTGGGACACGCTCGCCCCGGAAGTGCGCCAGGACATTCTGGACAGCGAGAAATCGCTTTCTCACTTCGTCCGCCAGGAAAGCGCCGATCCCCAGCAGCTTTCCGCCGTGCTGACCAAGGTTCCCGCGCCCGCGCGACCGGAAGTCGAAGCCCAGTTCGCCCGCTGGAGCGCCCTGCCCGCCGAGGAACGCGCCCGCAAGACGGCCAATTTCCAGCGCTTCTTTGACCTCAGTGAAAGCGAGCGCAACCGCACCCTGAACCGGCTGCCCGACGCCGAGCGCCGGCAGATGGAGGTCGCGCTCGCCCGTTTTGCCGGCCTGCCTGCCGAGCAGCGCGAGCGCTACCTGCATGCCTTTCACCGGTTGGCCACCCTGTCGGCGGAGGAACGGGCGGAGTTTCTCGGCAACGCCGCCAAATGGCAGGCCATGTCCGCCGACGAGCGCAAGGCCTGGCGCAACCTCGTGCAGAATGCCCTGCGCCCGCCCCTGCCGCCGCCGCCGCTGCCCCTGCGCCGGACCGGACCCTCTCTGGTGGCGACGAACACGCCGGCGGAGCGCCTGCCAAACTGAAGCCGGTTTGAAGAAACCAGTTTCACAGCGAGTCGGTGTGGTTCAGACTGAACGCATCCATGAAACACATTCTCGCCCTGCTGCTGGCCGCCCTGGCCGTTTTCCCCGTCCGGGCTGACAAATCCATCGTGCTGATCGCCGGCACCCCGAGCCATGGCAAGGGTGAGCACGAGTTCCGCGCGGGCTGCCTGCTGCTGGCCGACTGCCTGAACAAGGTTCCCGGCATCCACTCCACCGTGGTCAGCAACGGCTGGCCGGATGATGTTTCCATCCTCCGCTCGGCGAACGCCATCCTGCTCTACGCGGATGGCGGCGACGGCCATCCCGCGATCAAGCCCGACCGGCTCAAGCTCCTTGACGAACTGGCCTCCAAGGGCGTCGGCATCGGCGCCGCGCATTACGGCGTGGAAGTCCCGGCGGGCATTCCGGGCTTCGCGATGCTGCACTGGACCGGCGGCTACTTTGAGGCGTACTGGAGCATCAACCCGACGTGGAAGGCGGATTTCACCGGCCTGCCGTCGCACCCGATCACCCGGGGCGTGCGGCCCTTCGCGATCAACGACGAGTGGTATTACCACATGCGCTTCGCGCCCGAGATGAAGGGCGTCACGCCCATCCTCAGCGCCGTGCCGCCCAAGAGCACGGTCGGCCCGAATGGCATGCACAGCGGCAACCCCTTCGTGCGCTCCGAAGTCGAGCGGGGCGAGGAGCAGACCCTCATGTGGGCCTTTGACCGTCCGGGCGGCGGCCGTGGCTTTGGCTTCACCGGCGGCCACTTCCATTCGAACTGGGGCGACGACAACTTCCGCAAGCTCGTGCTGAACGCCCTCGTCTGGATCGCCAAGGGCGAGATCCCGGGCGGCGGCGTCGAATCGACCGTCACGCCGGAACAGCTGAAGCTGAACCAGGACCCGAAGTAAGCGGGTGCGGTTGGACGGTTCGTGGGACTGTCGATGGGCTGGTGCTTGTGAAACTTGGCCGCCCCTTCTAGTTTTCCGCCCCGATGTCGCCGTTCCAGATCATCTTCAATCCCACCAGCGCCGCCGAGCTGGCAAAGCTGCCCAAGGATCTCCAGCTCCACGTGCTCGGTGAGTTCCGGGGATTGCCCCGCGAGCTCCAGGGTGACGGCGCGGATTTCGGCCATCTCACCCGTGCGCAGCGCACGCTCACGCGCTACCGGCTGGGCGACTCCCGGGTCTATTTCGAGCGGCATCCCCTCGGCGTGGTCGTCCACCGCATCCTCAGCAAGCACACGCTGAAGGATTTCCTCTTCCGCTCGAACCTCGACGGCAACGGCGAGGACGCCAAGCTGCAGGACAACCCCAAGTTCTGGGAACTGATCGAGCAGGCGAAGGGCGCGGCGAAAAAGGCTTCCTGAAAAGCCACGAACCGGAAATCCGGTTTCGCGAGGAGCAGGAAGCGGATTGGCAATCGAAGGCGGGCTGATTCCTGCGGTTCGCCGCCGCCGAGCGCCTGCAGAAGGTTATTCACCGCCCAAACGGGGCACTTTGTGAACAACTCTTTACCACATCGCCATTAGGACGTCACTGACCCGTCGCAACTTCGGAGCTAGGCGATGAAAAAAGTGCTCATCCTGACAGCCGGTTTCGGCGAAGGCCACAATGCCGCCGCCCGCAACCTGCGCGACGCGCTCGAACTCGAGTCGGACGAGGTGAAGGTCGAGATTCTCGACCTGATCGAGAGCGCGTACGGGCGCATCAACACGATCGTCAAAAGCACCTACCTCAAGGTCATCGATTACGCGCCGTTCGTGTGGAACGGCATCTACGGCTGGCTCAATTCCTCGTCGTGGCCCAATCCCGAGGGGCAGGTCGGCCTGGCCCGCCTGCGGCAGCATCTCGCCGACGTGCTGCGCGCCACGGAGCCGGATGTCGTGGTCACGACCTACCCGATTTACGCCCCGCTCATCCAGCAACTTTACCGCGACCATTCGGAGCGCCCTTTCCGGCTCATCTCGGTGGTGACCGACTCGATCACCGCCAACTCGATCTGGTGGCGCGCCCCGAGCGACGCCTGGATCGTGAGCAACGAGGCCACCGCCGAGGTGCTGCGAGCGGGTGGCGTGCCCGCGGACAAAGTGAAGGCGCTGGGCTTCCCCGTGAGCCCGCGCTTCGCCGAGCTGACGGATATCGAGGTGCTGCCGCCCGACGCGGGCACGACGCGGCGCATTCTCGTCATCGTCAACCACAACAAAAAGAAGGCCGCTCGCACCGTGGATGAGCTGCTCGAAATCCCCGACACGCACCTGACCGTCACGGTCGGCCGCGACGCCGAGCTGAAGGCGAAACTTGCCGAGCGCACCCGCAAAGTCGCTGACCGCGTGACCCTGCTCGGCTGGACGAACGTGATGCCGCGCCTGCTGGTGGATTCGCACCTGGTCGTGACCAAGGCCGGTGGCGCCACGGTGCAGGAAGCGGTCGCCGCTCGTTGCCCCCTTATCCTGAACCACATCCTGCCCGGCCAGGAGGAGGGCAACGCCCGGCTCGTCACCGAGTATGGCCTCGGTGCAATCGCTGAATACCGGCGTGAGATCGCGGAACTGGTGGAGGATGCCTTCAAGTATCAGGGCCGCCGCTGGCGCGAATGGCGACAGAACATCTCGAAGCTTTCCAAGCCGGACGCCGCCCTGCAGCTCGCGAAGCTCGTGCTCGATTTCTGCGACTCCGGCGAACGCCCGCGCAAGACCATCCCGCTCTTTGGCGACGGCCACGACCGCAGTCCGGTGAACGGTTCGGCCGCCGTTGTCTCGGGCGAGCCGAAGATGCTCCTGTGCGACTTCCACACGCACACCAACTATTCCGACGGCAAGCTGTCGGTGCCCGACCTTGTGGATTTTTACGGGCGCCGCGGCTTCGACTGCCTGTGCGTGACCGATCATCTCGCCGACCCGCGCCGGCTGCTGGGCAAGCTCGTCCGCCTCACCAACCTGACGCTCGCCCCCGATCAGCTGCCGGAGTACTTCGACGTGCTCGAACGCGAGCGCCGGCGCGCGTGGCGCAAGTATTCCATGCTCCTGATGGCCGGCATCGAGTTCAACAAGGACGGGCTCACCTCGAAATCCTCCGCGCACCTGCTGGGCATCGACCTGCGCTCGCCCATCAATCCCGCCCTCGACCTGCCGGAGACCATCGCGCAGATCCACACGCAGGGCGGCCTCGCCGTGGCGTCGCATCCCCACGTGATGAAAAGCGAGTGGGGAAAGAACACGCTCTACCTCTGGGAAAACCAGACCGAGTTCGCCCCGCTCATCGACGCCTGGGAAATCGCGAACCGCAACGACATCTTCACCCCGGTCGGCCACAAGCGCCTGCCGTTTTTGGCGAACAGCGACTTCCACAAACCCAAGCACATCGAGTCGTGGAAGACGCTGCTGCACTGCGAGAAGGACTCCGAGGCGATCAAGGAGTGCATCCGCGAGAACCGGCACGTCGCCATCACGTTCTACAGGGATGATGGGACGGCCCGGGTGCGGCGGATCACCGCCCCCCTCGGCGAACCGCTGACCACCCTCCGGCCACCGGAATTGCTCGTGGCCCGGAGCTGATACCCCCAAGAAAAAGACCCGGCGGCTGGATAGCGCACCGGGTCAGGAAAAATAAAGCGCAGGCGGCTTAATTCGCCTTCAGCGCCGCCTCGATGGCCGCGATGACCTCAGGCGCGTCGGGCTTGGTCTTGGGGCTGAAGCGTTGGAGCACCGTGCCATCCTTGCCGACGAGGAACTTACCGAAGTTCCATTCGATGTCGCCGGGGAACTTTGCCTCCGGGCCGGTCAGCGCCGCGTAGAGGGGATGCTGTTCCGCGCCCTTCACGTGGAGCTTCTCCATGAGCGGGAAGGTCACGTTGTATTTGGTCGAGCAGAAGGTCTTGATCTCGGCGGCGGTGCCGGGTTCCTGCCCCGCAAAGTCGTTGCAGGGGAAGCCGACGATGACGAAGCCCTGCTTCGCGTACTTCGTGTAGGTGGCTTCGAGCGCCTCGTATTGCGGGGTGAGGCCGCACTTGGAGGCGACGTTGACGACGAGCACGACCTTGCCGTTGTAGGCCTTCAGCGAGGTCGCCTTGCCATCAATGTCTTTCAGGGGGATGTCCCGGATGGTCGGGGCGGTGGCAGCAAGGGCAGTCATGGCCAGAACCAATGAGATCAGGAGCGGTTTGAGGGGCTTCATGCGGGTGGGAATATGACCAAGTGGACAGAGCTGTCAAATCGGCTGAAACTGTCAGTCATTCACGTGCAAACCGAGCTTCTTCCAGCCGGAAATCAGCTTCTTGCTGGCTGAGGAGTAGGGGTTGCCGTGGAGATAGAGATTCACGAACGGGGCAAAGTTGTTCGGCCCGGCCAGATCATTGGTCAGCGCCTGGTTTAGCGGCGACAGGTCCTTGATCCGGTTGTCGTCGAAAAAGAGGAAGGTCGGCGCCCGCAGCCCGGTGACGGGCGTAAGATCGGAGATGCGGTTATGCGACACGGACAGGATGCCAAGTCCACGGCAGCCCCCGATCGCGGCCAAGGAGTCGATCTCGTTGTACTCGGCGTGCAACGTGACCAGTCGCGGCAGACAGCCAAGCGACACGATCGAGGCGATCTGGTTGTTGCCGACGTAGAGGCTCGTGAGGTTGGTCAGCCCGCCCAGCGGACCAAGGTCGGTAACCTGGTTGCGCGACAGTTCCAGGTACTGCAGGGCCGGCACGGATGCCAACGGCGCGAGATCGCTGATCCGGTTCGTGGCCAGGTTAAGGAACTGGAGCTGGCGCAAGCCCTTGAGCGGGGCGAGGTCGGTGATCTGGTTGCCCGCGAGATCGGCCGAGGCCAGGGCTTTGCAATGCTCGAGGCCGGCGAGGTTCGTGATGCCGCGCCCGTTGGCGTTGAAGGTCGAGACGTTGACCACATCGGCGGCGGTCAGCGGCGAATTGGTCTGGCGCTTGGCAAAAACCTGCTGCCGCACCGCGTCCTCCAGCCGCTTGTCCGCGAAGATGGACACCTCGTTGGTGGCATCGGCGGCACGGGCCAGCGATACGAAGGCCAGCAGCGCAAAAAGAAGGGCAAACGACCGGTTCATGGATATTGCTTTGTGACGAGCGTCGGGTGAAAGAGCAAGACGCGGCAACCGGGCAGACGATTCAAGCCGAATCCATTCAGACCTCTTCAATGAACGCTGTTCCGCTCAGTCTTTGATAACGATTCGGACAGATCCGCCATCCGGAACATCGGCCAATTGACGGGCCATGCACGCCAAGAATCCAATCCGCTCCAACTTTGGTATGGCCCGCAACAAAACTCCCTGTCCGCTTTCGTTGAAAACGAATGGTGGGTAAGCGCTCAGCAATTGGTCCGGCGACAATCGCCCACCTTCGGCCTCAAACCGCAACAAAGGTTGGAGTCCCAGAAACTCAACCGGCGATTCGACAGCCTTTCGCAGGAAATCGTCGAAATTCAGCTTCAGGTTTTTGAGCTCTCCACTCTCGCCGAAAAGCCGGTACACTACCGGGTCGCGCAGGAAACGGGTGCGCAGGAAAAACTGATCACCGAGACAATCCTGTCCGAAGCAGACGTCATCCGGCCGGATGGCTGGAAACAGTTTGTGGAGGGCATCCTCGCCAGACTGGATGGCCGCCAACGAGTGCCAGGCCGGCCCGGCGCAGACGCCCCGCACATGCAAGCCTCCCCGAAAAGCGATGAACCCGTTGAGTCGAGCCAGTAAAGCCCGGTAAGCTTGAGGCAGTCCGGTCAGGCCTGCCGGATCAACCGGAGGACCTTCGAAGATGATGCCGGGCAGCTTCATTCCCGAGCTTGCTCATCCCTTCAGTGCCGCCTGAAGCCTTAAGAACTGCGCGAGCAGCTTGGGCATGTCCGCCAGCGGGATCATGTTCGGGCCATCGCTCATGGCCTCGTCCGGATTCGGATGCGTCTCGATGAACAGCCCGTTGGCCCCGGCGACGATGGCGCAACGCGCGAGGACAGGCGCAAATTCCCGCTGCCCTCCGGATTTGTCCCCTGCCCCGCCGGGCAATTGCACCGAATGCGTCGCATCGAACACCACCGGATAGCCGAGCGCGCCCATGATCGGCAGCGAGCGCATGTCGGCCACGAGGTTGTGGTATCCAAAGGTGGTGCCGCGCTCCGTGAGGAGCAGCTTCGGCTTGCCATCGGGCGCGGATTCGGCGGCCTTTTTGACCACGTTGCCCATGTCCTGCGGCGCGAGGAACTGGCCCTTCTTGATGTTGACGATCGCACCCGTCGCCACGGCGGTGTGGATGAGATCGGTCTGCCGGCAGAGAAACGCGGGGATTTGCAGGATGTCCACCGCCTTGGCGGCCGCAATGGCCTGCTCCTCGTTGTGGATGTCCGTGAGGACCGGTACGCCGACCTTTTCCCGGATGCACGCCAGCGTGGCCAACCCCTCCGCGATGCCCGGCCCGCGAAACGATTTGCCGGAAGAGCGGTTCGCCTTGTCGTAGCTGGCCTTGAAGACGTAGGTGATGCCGAGTTTGGCGCAGGTGGCCTTCAGCTTGCGGGCGATTTGGAGGCACAGCGCCTCGCTCTCGATCACGCACGGGCCGGCGATGAGAAACAGATGGCGGCGGTCATTGAGCGCACGCCAGAGGTTGGCGGATGAATCAAGCACGGCTGGAGATTGCGGGAAGATGGCGCTGGCGGCGACGGCAAAAACAAACCCGCGTCCGAGAGATCGGACGCGGGTTGTGCTTAGAAAAAATCGGGAGCGGCGACGCTTACTTCGCGGCGGCGTAGAGCGCGGCGACCTTGGTCCAGTCCACCACGTTCCAGACTGCCTTGAGGTAGGCGGCGCGGAGGTTCTGGTACTTCAGGTAATAAGCGTGCTCCCAGACATCGATGCCAAGGATGGCCTTGCCTTCGACACCGGCGACGGCCTTGCCCATGAGCGGATTGTCCTGGTTGGCGGTCGAGACGACTTCGAGCTTGCCGCCGTTGACGACGAGCCACGCCCAGCCGGAGCCGAAGCGGCCCACACCGGCGGCCTCAAACTTCTCCTTGAACGCGTCGAAGCTGCCGAAGCTGGCGGTGATCGCCGCCGCGAGGTCGCCCGTCGGGGCGCCGCCGCCCTTCGGCGAAAGGATGTTCCAGAAGAACGTGTGGTTCCAGTGGCCGCCGCCGTTGTTGCGGACGGGTCCACGGATCGCATCGGGCACATTGGCCAGATCACTGATGATGGCTTCGAGCGACTTCGCCTCGAGCGGCGTGCCGGCGATGGCCTTGTTCAGGTTGGTGACGTAGGCGGCATGATGCTTGCCGTAGTGGATGCCCATCGTGGCCGTGTCGATGTGCGGTTCGAGGGCGTCCTGGGCGTAAGGGAGGGGTGCGAGTTCAAAAGCCATAATCGTGGGAGGTAATTGTGAGTGTGACGAACGCCCATAAAGATACCTGATACCAGCCAAGCGGCAAGTACGGGGTTCTACGGAACCGGTTCCTCCGCTGGCGACAACCAACCGACAGCCGAGCGCAATCCACCGACAACCGGCTTTCTTGCCTGACCGGGGTGGTATGACCTAGGTTCCGGGCACTTGAGCAAGCCTGTTCCAGTGCCGGTTCCGCCTGCCACGACGCCCCCCGCCTCGGGGTTGTCGCCGCTCAGCCGTGTCCGCGCCGGATGCGTGGTCATCGTCAAGCAGCTCACGGCGGACCACGAGGTGAACCAGCGTCTCCGGGAGATGGGTTTCGGCGAGGAGCAGCGCATCAAGGTCATCACGCTCCAGAACAACGTCCTCTGCCAGGTCTGCAACGCCCGCCTCGGTCTCAGCGCGAAGCTGGCGGAGAACATCCTCGTGCAACCGGTCGCGCCGATGCGGCTGGCGGCGTGAAGACGGGGAAGTTCAAAATTCAAAGCTCAAAGCTCAAAGCTCCGATTGAATAAGCCTGATCGATTCCGGTTTGAACTTTGAGCTTCGTTCCCATGAACACCCCCCTCCCGCTTTCCTCCCTCACCCCCGGCACAAAGGCCGTCGTGACCGAAATCCGCGTGCCGGTGGAGCACCGCGGCCGGCTGCTGGAAATGGGCCTGCTGGTCGGCACCACGGTGGAGCTGGTGCGCTTCGCGCCAATGGGTGACCCGGTCGAGATCAAAATCCGTGGGTACAATCTTTCGCTAAGGAAGCACGAGGCGGAGCAGGTGATGGTGAGGGCAGCCATATGACAATGGCCGATGAGCCGTTATTGGTCGTAACCGATACCTTCAACATTGAAGGGCGTGGCATTGTCCTGACACCTAGCCTCGCGTCTTATCGAGGTGCCATCGACGTGCAAGTCCGTTTGGAGCGTCCGGATAACTCTACCGTTGAGACATCTGCACACATTGGCCTGACACATTTCAACCGAGGGGCCCTGCCGGGGCTTTGGGAATGGGTCGTACAACTTCGAGGCGTTCAGAAAGACGCTGTGCCAGTGGGAACGCGCCTTTTCCTGATGGAGAAATGACGCATGGCTATCTTCCAAGCGCTGAAAGCGTGTCCGAATATTGCCTGGGGTGAAGCCCCAGGTTTCCGGCCCGGAAAACGCCTCAAGGGCTGAAGGCCCGCCCGAACGATGTCCCAGTCCCTCGCCAACAACCTGATCCATCTGGTCTTCTCGACCAAGGTGCGCCGGCCACTGTTGCGCGGAACAGAGCGCGAAGCACTCCACGCCAACATGGGCGGCATCCTCAAGAATCACGATTGCCAGCCGTTGGAAATCAATTCGGTGACCGACCATGCCCATGTCCTTTTCGTGCTAAGCAAAAACCTCGCCTTGGCGAAAGCGATCGAACTGGTCAAAGGCCTCTCCTCCGGCTGGCTCAAGGAGCAGGCCGGCTGGTATTCGGACTTCCAGTGGCAGACTGGTTACTGGGCTTTCAGCGTGAGCCAAACGCATGTCGGACCGCTGCGCCGTTACATTCGAGGTCAGCAGAAGCATCATGAGACAATTAGCTTCCAGGATGAGGTTCGTCGCCTGAGCCAGAAGAACGGAATCAAACTGGATGAACGCTATGCCTGGGAATGATCTGGCCATTTCGGACGGGCCTTCAGCCCTTGCCAACATATTGAGGCCGGGTACCTGGGCCTTCGCTCGCGGTGCTCGCTCCAGCCCAGGCATTACTCGGGCGGGCTTACAGCCCGGACCTTGCCTGCCTGGCGTCGTTGTGAAACACGCTGTGGCCGTGGCTTTGTTTAAAAATCGATGAGCATGGCCACCACCGTCTCCACCTTCACCGCCGTCCTCACCGGCAACCCGAATTGCGGGAAGACCACGCTCTTCAACGCACTCACCGGGTTGCGCGCCCGGGTCGGCAACTACGCGGGCGTCACCGTCGAGCGCAAGGAGGGGGCGATGCTCGGCGCGGACGCGGCGCATCCGGTCACGATGCTCGATCTGCCGGGCACCTACTCGCTCAGCCCTCAGTCGCTCGATGAGCAGATTGCGCGCGACGTGCTGTTCCAGCGCCTGCCGGACGTCCCCGAGCCCAGCCTCGTCATCGTGGTCGTGGACGCCTCGAACCTGCAGCGCAATCTTTACTACGCCACGCAGGTCATCGAACTCGGCCACCCGACGTTCCTCGCGCTGAACATGGTCGATGTGGCTCGCGCCAACGGCCATGAGATCGACCTCGAAGGGCTGTCCGCCGCCCTGGGTGTTCCCGTATTTCCCCTCGTCGCCAGCGAGAGCGAGGGCATCACGGAGCTGAAGGCGGCAGTGAACCGTTTCGCAAGTAAGCCAGTAAGCCAGGCGGGGAGTAAGCCAGAAAGCCAGAAAGCCAGCGGGCCAGACTTGGAATCCAGCGCCTCTGACCCACTGGCTCACTGGCCTACTGGCTCACTGGCTGACGCGCGCTCCTTTCAGGAATTGCCCGAAAACTTCGGCCACGAGGCGCAGGCCATCGAGGAGATGCTGGAGAAGTTCTTCCCGCACCGCGAACGCCTCGCCTCCGCCGAGGCGCTGCTCATTCTGAGCGACGACAAGGTGCTGAACGCGCAGCCGGATCTGTATCCGGTCGCGATCCGCGAAGCGGTCACGGCCGCGCGTGCGCGATTGGAGGCGGCGGGAGTGGACTGGCGCAGCGCGGCAATTGAGGCGCGTTACGCCCGCGTGTTCGCCATCGCCCAGCACGTCACCACCGAGACGGTTGTCGAGGGCGAAAACTTTTCGGACCGGCTCGACCGCATTCTCACCCACCGCGTGTGGGGCCTGCTCATCTTCATCGGCATCATGGTGACGATGTTCGTCTCCATCTTCTTCTTCGCTCAGCTGCCGATGGATGCGCTCGATGCCGCCGTGGGCTGGCTCGCCGGGCACGTCAGCGCCGCCCTCGGCCAGGGCGATCTGCAGGATCTGGTGGCCAATGGCATCATCAAGGGCGTCGGGGCGGTCGTGGTTTTCCTGCCGCAGATCTGCCTGCTGTTCATGTTCATCTCGCTGCTAGAGGACACGGGCTACATGGCCCGCGCCGCGTTCCTGATGGACCGCCTGATGTCACGCGTGGGGCTGCACGGCAAGAGCTTCATCCCGATGCTCTCGTCCTTCGCGTGCGCAATCCCCGGCATCATGGCCACGCGCACCATCGAGTCACCGAAGGACCGGCTGGTGACGATCCTCATCGCGCCGCTGATGAGCTGCTCCGCACGCCTGCCGGTTTACACGGTGCTCATCGCGGCGACCATCGGTGGTGGTGCATTGCGACGCGGGCTGACGATGACCGCGATGTACCTGCTCGGCATCGTAGGGGCGCTGGGCATGGCGTGGCTCTTCAAGCGCACCCTGCTGAAGGGCGAGCCGCCACCGCTCATCCTGGAACTTCCGCCCTACAAACGCCCGGTCTTGAAGGTCGTGCTGCGCCACATGTGGGACCGCTCGAAGCTGTTCCTGCGGCGTGCGGGCACCGTGATCCTCGGCATCAACATCCTGCTGTGGTTCCTGGTGGCGTATCCGAAAAATCATTCGGCCGATGCCCAGGTTATTGCGGCCAGGCAGCAGGCGGTCGCACAATTTTTCCCGACACGCACCAATCTCTGGAAAGAGTCAGAAATGCGGGCGGAACTGGAGTCGGTCCTGGCCAAGCCCGGAGCGGAAACCAACTCGCCGGCGCACTTCGCGCTGAATGCCCGGCTGGAGGAACTGGACAAGCAGCAGGCCGGCGAACAGCTCCGCCACAGTTTTGCCGGCCGGCTCGGTCATGCGATCGAACCCGTGATCCGGCCGCTCGGCTTTGACTGGAAGATCGGCATCGGCATCGTGGCCTCGTTTGCGGCGCGTGAGGTGTTCGTGAGCACGATGTCGGTCGTCTATAACGTTGGTGAGCTCGATGCCGGCGACTCGACCGCCACCGCGAACCTAGCCAGCGTGATGCAACAGGAGCGCCGCGATGACGGCACTCCGGTTTACACGGCGCTCACCGGCATCACGCTGATGGTCTTCTACGTCTTCGCCATGCAGTGCGTCAGCACCGTGGCCATCGTGCGGCGGGAGACGAACTCGTGGAAGTGGCCGGCGTTCCAGTTTGCCTACATGACGGGACTCGCATGGGTACTGGCACTCCTCTGCCATCTGGGCGGACGCCTGCTCGGGTTCTGAGCTTCCGGTTCAGGGTTCTCGGTCGGAACGTTTCGTTGCTGCTGCACGCTTTGGGCACTCCCACTCTCGGCATCGCCCTACCCCTCGCTTTTCCTGCTCATGCTCATGCTCTTGCTCTGCCGCCCCGTCTTGTTTGGAGGAGCAAGAGCAGGAGCAGGAGCAAGATGGGGTCTCCATCAGTAATCCTGCTTTTTGTTCATGATGGGCGAGCTGTACTGCCCCTTCTGTCCCGGTGTGTTGATGCGGGGCGGGGCGTCGATTGGCGGCCCCTGAAACTGCGGCTGCATCTGGCCCGGCTGCTGGCCGCCGGGCTGCTGACCGGATTTCTGGGCCTGGTCGGCCAGCTTCTGGCGCACGCCGTCGAGCTTCTTGCCCACCTGCTCCGCCTTTTCGGAGGTCTTTTCGGAGGGACTCAGGGACTGCAGTTCGTCGAGCGCCTGCTCCGCCCCTTCGAGCCGGGCGGCCTGGGCTTCGAGCGACTCCTGGCCTTTCGGATCCTGCATCAGCTTATCCGCCAGCTTGTCGAGGACCTTCTCGAGCTGTTCCTGGGTCTTGGCGGCCTTTTGGGGCAGGCGCGCCTCCTTCGGTTGCAGCTCGGTCGCCTGCTGGTAGAAATCGAGTGACTGGCTGAGATTCTGGGCCTGCTGCTCCAGATTGGCCTGCTGGCTCTGCTGCACCAGCTCATCCGCCCGATCCTCCATGACCGCAGCGAGACGGCGGTTTATCTCGGCCAATGTTTCTTTCGCCTGTTGGTGGTCGGGCACCTTGTCGAGCGCCTTCTCGACCTGTTCCTTGGCCATGCGCAGCACGGCCAGCTTTTCACTGGGCCAGGGCAGCCGCTCCTCCTGTGCCATCAGCTCGCGCGCGTGGCGTTCAAAGGCATCGGCCATGCGGCGGCGCGCCTCCTCGAGGGCCTTCTCGATGGGCTTGTCCTGCGGTTCCAGCGTGTGCGCGTCTTCCAGCATGGCGACACCCTCCTCGATCTGCTTGAAGTCCGGATGCGGGATCGGTGCCTCGTAGGGCTTGGGGCCAACCAGTTGCTGCGTCTGCGACTTGCGGGTGCCTTCCTTGGCCAGGGCCTGCGCCAGGGCGTCGCGGGATTGTGCCTCACCGCCGGACGCATCCTGGTTTTCCGGCGCGACCTCCTTGGCATCGGTGTATTTGTCGAAGGCGTTGCGCAGCTTCTCGATCGCGTTGGCAGGCGCTTGGTTGGTCTGCAGGCCGGCCTGCAGGTTCTTCTTCGCGTCGTCGAGGAGCAGGGTAAGGAGCTGCTTCCGCACGAAGTCGAAATTGGCCGACGTGTTGGCGTCGTCACCGGTCTTCAGCGACTCGGCGTAGAGACGGACGGATTCCTTCCAATGCGAGATCGTATCGTCGAGATTGGCCGACTTGGCGGCGAGGCCGACCCGGAACTCCGCATTGCCCTTCTGGAATTTCGCCCGCCGGGCGAGCGCCGGTTTGCCGAGCGACTCGGCGCGGTCCAGCGAGAGCAGCGCGTCGTCGTAACGGCCCGCCGCGTAGGCGGCCACGCCGTGATCATAAAGCAGCCGCGCGTTGTCGGGATCCTTCTCCAGCGCCGCCGAAAGCTGGTCCGCCGCCTCTTCGGCCTTCCCCGAGCTGACCAGGTTTTGCAGCGGCACGATGTCGAGCGGTGCAGCGTGGGTAAGCTCAAAGCTCAAAGCTCCAATGACCAGGGAAGCCCCGAGCAGCAGGCCCTGACGCACGACCTGATAAGACGCACTTCGCTCCTTTTCTGAGGAACGCCGAGGTGGGGGCGTGGGATTTCTTGGCCTGTTCATTTGAATTTTGAACTTTGAGCTTTGAAATTCCAAGTTACTCCGCCGTCGACCGCGCCGCAATTGCCGGCAGTTTCCGGGCCGTCGCAAAACGGTCCGACCCCAGCAGCACCTTCGCCAGCAGGCACAGAAGTGCAAGGGCGAGCGGCACCTGATACAGCTCGGCGTAATTTTTCAGATCCTCGTGCGCCGCCGCTTCGGCCATCGGCGTTAGTATCTCCGACCGCAGTTTCTCCAGTGCTTCGCCCGCCTCGTCGAGCCGGTAGTAGCTGCCCCCGGCGGCGGCGGCGAGCCGTTGCAGGTTGCTCTCGTTCAGCCGCGAGGTGACCTCCTGGCCGAAAGTGTTCTTGGCGACGCCGCCGTAGTAGCGGTTCACCGGCACCCGCGCGCCGCCCGGCGTGCCCACACCCACGGTGCAGATGCGGACCTGCTGCTGCCGATGGATGCGCCGCGCGACATCCACCGGATTGCCCACCAGGTCCTCGCCGTCCGAGACGATGATGACGAGCCGGGGCGAAACCTGATTGCTCACGAAATACCGGCTGGCGCGCTCGAGCGCCGAGGCGAGCGAACTGCCCGGGTCTTCGAGCACGTTGGGATCGAGATAGCGCAGCGTCGTCCGCAGCGCCGTGGTGTCGAAGGTGAGCGGCGCGTTCAGGTAGGCCACGCCGCTGAAGCTGATCAGGCCAATCCGGTCGGCCTTGGTGTTTTCCAGAAACCGGTCGAGCGAGTTGGTCGCCACCGCCCAACGGCTGGGACGCACATCCGTGGCCATCATCGAGCGCGAGGCGTCCAGCGCCACAAGATAGGGCACGCCTTCCAACTCGCTCGCCTCGGTGCGACGGTAAACCAGTGGCCGCGCGAGCGTCAGGCCGAACAGGGCCAGGCCAAGCAGGGTGAGCAGCAAATCCAGCCGGCGTCGCGAGGTGGAGAAATTCGGCTTGGCCCAGGCCCGGCCCGTGCCGCCGGCAAAGGTGGCCACCAGCCGCGTCTGCCGCCGCCGCGCCAACGTCAGCCCAAGCCATAGGACACCCACGACCAGTGGGGTCAGATAGAGGAGGATGGGATGGGCGAACCTCATGGCGTGGAAGAGAGGCGGAAGCTCAAAGCTCCGGAATAACTCCCTGGGACAGACGTCAAACCGCCAACGCAAGGCCTGCCGGATGAAGCAAGTCCGTTGTCCTCGTTCTTCGGAAATCCCCTTTGAACTTTGAATTTTGAATTTTGAATTTCCCTCATGGCAGCCTCCTTCGCAGCAGCTGGGTGCCCAGCAAACCGGCCAGCCATACCGCAGCCGCCGCGCCCACGAACCACGGGAACAGCTCGCGCCACGACACATAGCGCTTCTGCACCAGCTCGCGTTTCTCCAACTGGTCGATGAGCTGGTAGATGCCGGTGAGGGCCCGCGCGTCGTTGGCCTGGAAGAACTGCCCGCCGGTCAGGCGCGCGACCTTGTTCAGCTCGTGGTTCGCCGCCGCAGTGGGGGTGACCATTTCGGGCCCGATCAGGATCGTGTATACCTTGATGTGTTCATGGAGCGGCATCGGCGCCATCTCCATGGGACGCGGGCCGGATGAGTTTTCGCCATCGGTGATGAGGATGATGACCTTGCTGCGGTTGCTGCTCTTCTTGAGGAAGGTCGTGCTGGCGTTGATCGCCCAGCCGATGCCCGTGCCGGTCGCCAGCTCAGCCTCCTTCATCGCGTTCATCGCCCAGTCATGATCCAGCGTGAGCGGACTGACCAGCCACGGTGTGCGCGCAAAACACACGATGCCGATGCGGTCATTCACCCGGCCCTTCACAAAATCCGTGGTGACATGGACGAGTGCATCCTTGCGGCTGACGCGGTGGCCGTTCAGCCGGAAATCGGTCTCCGCCATGGAGCGCGAGTAATCCAGCGCCAGCATGATGTCGATGCCCTTGCTCGGGTCCGGGATATCGCCCCGGGGCAACCTTGGCCGCGCCAGCCCCACAAAGATAAGTGCCAGCGGCAGCAGCACCCAGAACCACCGCCAAGCCCCGGAATGCCGGCGCGCCGGCGTCCCCAACTGCGCGATCCCCCGCAACGTCGGCACCGGTACGGATGGCAACGGCCCACGTTTCCCTAATTGCCACGCGAGCACGGGCAGGAGCAGCAATCCGAGGAGAACCCACGGATTCAGGAACTCCAATCCGCCGGGGAGCGCGAACGACAGCATCATGCCGCAGCTCCTTTCTGGGTTGTGCCCTGCCGGATGAACGCCTCGGCCGCATCCAGCAGATGATCCTGCTCCGCCTGGTCGGCCCCGCGCCGGGCAAACTTCACGAGGTCACAGAAACTGAGAAAGGCGCCGAGCGCCGTGCGTTGCGTCTCCGCCAGGGCCGAGTTCTGTCGCGAAGATTCCAAAAATTCCCGCGTGGTCTGAAAGCGGATCGCCAGCTGGAAACGCCATTCCAGATAATCACGTAGAATATCAGAACAGCCCACCGCCAGCTCGTAGGCGGAGAGCTGCGCTCGGCGGGCGCGCAGTTCGGCCAGACGCCGCAAAAACTCCGGATGCAGGTCCGGCTGCAGCGGCGGCGGAGTCAGCACCACAACCTCGCGATGCAGCAGCCGGCGCAGCAACCAGATCAGAAAAACGAGCGCCGCCAGCGCCAGAACAGTGACCGCGACACCTCCGGGTGACTGCCACCAAGGCGGCAGCGGCACGAGCGTCAGGTCGTCGATGAGGTTCGTGCGGTTCATGCCACGCGCCGCTTCGCCGCCTGATCGAGAAACTTCTGCAGCCGCTGGGGCCACGCGGATTCGCGAGTGTCGGTGCGGAGATCGAGTTCTGGCACGCCGCTAAGACGGCAGAAAACCTTCAGCTCCGCCAGCCGCTCTTCGCCGGCGGCAGCATAGGCGGCGCGCACATCGGGATCGCTGGTGTCCAGCTCGATCACCTCGCCCGTCTCGGAGTCCTGCACGAGCGCGAGCCCGACATCGGGCAGCTCCAGCTCGCGTTGATCCACGGTGCGAAGCGCGATCATCTCGTGCCGCTGGTTGCTGGCCCGCAGCGCCCGCCTCCACGCGGCCTCGTCATGGTCGTGGAAGTCGGACAGCACGAACACCAGCGCGGAACGGTGCAGCAGGTTGTTCAGGAAATTCAGCGCGGCGTTGAGCGAGGTGCCTGAAGATTTCGGCTCGGTGAAGAGGAGTTCGTGCAGCAGCCGCGTAACGTGCGCACGCGACTTCTTGGGCGGCACGAAGCGTTCGATGCGGTCGCTGAACAGGATCATGCCGACGCGATCGCCGTCGCGAATGGCGCTGAAGGCGAGCGCACCGGCGAGCACGGCGGCGAGTTCGCGCTTGGTCTCCGCCTGCGCATCGCCGCCGGGCGCGGTGCCGAAGTGGCCGCTGGCCGAGACATCCACCAGCAGCATGACCACCAGCTCGCGCTCCTCGATGTGGCGCTTGATGTAGGGCTTCCGCAGCCGGGCAGTGACATTCCAGTCAATGCGTCGCACGTCATCGCCAGGCACGTATTCGCGCACGTCGGCAAAATCCATCCCGCGCCCCTTGAACACACTGGTGAGCCGCCCGCCCATGAGCTGCTCGCTCACGATTCGCGCGCGGACTTCAACCTGCCGGAGGCGCTTGAGATAGTCGGGGGGGAGCATCCTATAAGGGCGGTTTTGATTTCGAACGTCGCTGGTCACGAAGTCCCCACAACGCCAGAACCCCGCCCAGAACAGCCAGCACTCCCCAACCGATTCGAACGGGCGTCTCGAGGCCGCGAAAAATGGATCCCCAACATATCATTAAAACACCGATGGTAGTTTTGCGGTTCATTTTGGTGTTCCGGATAGTTAGCTTTCATGAAGAACATACGACTGGCGCATGAAAGAAAAGCCGGTGGGGCGAGCGTCCTCGCGAGCTGCGGCGGCCCGGCGCAGGGGTGGCCCGGCTCGTGAGGACACTCGCCCCACCACGCTCCAGGTGCCCAATGGCAGGCCACGGGGAAAAAACGAGCCTCAGAATTTGTAGACACGATGCCCACATCGCGCACCACCTGAAGAGGCTGGCTAACCGCCCGCCCATGAGCTGCTCGCTCACGATCCTTGCGCGGACTTCGACCTGCCGGAGGCGTTTGAGGTAGTCGGGGGGGAGCATCGATCACTCCATCTTCCGGCGAATCCACACGCGCAGGCGGTCCACCGGGTGGCCGCGCAGGGCCAGCAGGGCCATGTCGGCATCCGGGCCGCCATCCCCGTAGCGGACGACGATGTCGGTGAGCATCCGGCGGCTCTGGTCTGGGTCGGGCACCGGCACGCCTCCCGCCTCCTTCACATACTGGACACCGGCGAGGATCTGGTCGTAATGGCCCGAAGCGGATTTCGGCAGCAGGAACTTTTTCTCCGTCCCCTTCGCATCCGTCAGAGCGATGCCGATCGCCCCGCCCTCGGCCACGTAGTAGTCGATCGAGACCTTGCGGTAAGGTTCCTGCAATCCCTGCAAATCCGCCGACACTTTGGCGGGATCGTACCGGCACGGCTCCCGCATCGTGTAGTAGGTAAGCCCCGCCACGAGGAGGGCGAGCGCGACGACGGTGACGCGGATCTTGTTGCGTAGGCTCATGGCGCGCTTCGTTTTCGGGTAATCGGGGAAACCAGCCCCATCACGGCACCTTCACCTTGCCCAGCAGCGTCTGGACGATGCTGGCGGTGGTGACTTCCTCGGCCTCGGCCTCGTAGGTGAGCAGGATGCGGTGACGGAGCACGTCGGGCGCGATGAGCTTGATGTCATCAGGCGTGACGTGGTCGCGACCTTCGAGCAGCGCGCAGGCGCGGGCGGCCAGGGTAAGATTGATCGTGGCGCGCGGGCTGGCGCCAATGCGCACGAGGCGCTTCAGCTCCGGGGCGACGCCCTGACCGGTCGCAGCCTCCCGGGTGGCGATGACCAGGCGCACGACGTAGTCCTTCACCAGCGCATCCACGTGGATCTGGTTCACCAGCGACTGGTAGCCAAGGATCTCTTCCGGTGATACGACGGCATTGAGGGAAAGGTTCGGGGACGTCGAGGCCATGCGGTCCAGGATGACCAGTTCCTCCGCCGCGCTCGGGTAGCCGACGATGACTTTCAACATGAAGCGGTCCATCTGCGCCTCGGGCAGCGGATAGGTGCCTTCCTGCTCAATAGGGTTCTGGGTCGCGAGAACCAGAAAGGGCTTGGGCAGCGGCCACGTCTGGTCGCCGATGGTCACCTGCCGCTCCTGCATCGCCTCGAGCAGGGCCGACTGCACCTTGCTCGGTGCGCGGTTGATTTCGTCGGCCAGGACGAGGTTGGCGAAGATGGGACCCTGCCGCGTCGAATACGTGCCCTTCAACGGGTCGTAAATGAGCGAACCGGTGATGTCGCCGGGCAGCAGGTCGGGTGTGAACTGGATGCGCGAGAACTGGCAGTGGGTGGCCTGCGCGAGCGCACTGACGCTGGCGGTCTTGGCCAGGCCGGGCAGCCCCTCCAGCAGCACGTGGCCGCGCGCGACCAGCGATACCAGCAGGCGGTGGATCAGTTCGCGCTGGCCGACGATGACCTTGCCGACCTCGGTGCGGACAAGGGCGAGGTGTTCGGCGGCAGCCTTGAGCTGCGTGTTCAGTTCCGGGGACGAATTGGACATACGTGTTGCCGACGGTCCGGCGGGCGCACAGCCAAGCAGGCGCAGGGCCGGGTAGTCGAGCTTCGGACGCAGGAAAGACGGGGGCGTTCAAAGGAAATCAGGCTTCAGTCGTTTTGCCGCGGTTCTTGACGCGCCTGCGCCCGTCCCGTTCCATGCCCCGTCTTTTTCAACAGAACGAACTACGAACATGACCAAGATCGCTGAAATCCAGGCCCGTGAAATCCTCGACTCCCGTGGCAATCCCACCGTCGAGGTCGATGTCATCCTCAACTCCGGCATCATGGGCCGCGCCGCGGTTCCCTCTGGGGCCTCCACGGGTGAGCACGAGGCCATCGAACTCCGCGACGGCGTCAAGACCCGCTACCTGGGCAAAGGCGTGAGCAAGGCCGTCAAGAACGTCACCGACAAGATCGCTCCGGCGATCGAGGGCGTGGACTCGCTCGACCAGCTCACCGTGGACTCGATCATGCTGGCGCTGGATGGCACCGAGACGAAGTCCAAGCTCGGCGCGAACGCCATCCTCGCCGTCTCCCTCGCCAATGCGAAGGCCGCCGCCGGCGCGCTCGGCCAGCCCCTCTTCAAGTACCTCGGCGGGCCCAACGCCAAGGTGCTGCCCGTCCCCATGGCCAACGTCATCAACGGCGGCGCCCACTCGGACGCCCCGATCGACTTCCAGGAGTTCATGATCCAGCCGCACGGCTTTGAGAGCTTCAGCCAGGGTCTGCAGGCTATCACCGAGATCTTCCACGCCCTCAAGAGCGTGCTGAAGAAGAAGGGCCTGAGCACCGCCGTCGGTGACGAGGGCGGCTTCGCCCCGAAGCTCGAGAGCGCCGAGGCGGCCCTTGACGTGATCGCGCAGGCGACCAAGGACGCGGGCTACAAGCTCGGCAAGAACATCTTCCTCGCGCTTGATGTCGCGGCGTCGGAGTTTTACACTGGCAACGAGACCTACGTCTTCAAGAAGAGCAGCGGCCAGAAGCTCTCGGGCGACGAGATGGTCGAGTTCTACGCCAAGCTCTGCGCGAAGTACCCGATCGTCTCGATCGAGGACGGCTGCGCCGAGGGTGACTGGGTGACCTGGAAGAAGCTCACCGACAAGCTCGGCGCGACGACCCAACTCGTGGGCGACGATCTGTTCGTGACCAACACCAAGTTCCTGCAGAAGGGCATCGATACCGGCACCGCCAACTCGATCCTCGTGAAGGTGAACCAGATCGGCTCGCTGACCGAGACGCTCGACGCCGTCCGCCTTGCGCAGACGAACAAGTACACCGCCGTGCTCTCGCACCGCTCCGGCGAGACCGAGGACGCCACCATCGCCGACATCGCGGTGGCGACGAACTGCGGCCAGATCAAGACCGGCTCCCTGAGCCGCACCGACCGCACTGCCAAGTACAACCAGCTCCTGCGCATCGAGCAGCTGCTCGGCAAGAACGCCGTGTACGCCGGCCTGAGCGCGCTGCCGAAGGGCCGCTAAGTCACCGCTTCAAAAAGAACGCCCCGGAAGGTGACTTCCGGGGCGTTATTATTTTCTGCCGCTGGCGATCCAGGCGCCGCTGCGAAACGCGAAATGCCGCTTCGTTGAATCAGTGGGGTAGAGGTTGACAGCGGCTGCCCGGCCAGCGAGTGCATAGCGATGCTGCGCCAACGCCCGAGGACTTGGAATCCACACCGCTTCGCGATGCTTTGGTTCGTGGGATTTTTCCGTCTTGCAGTGGTTCTCCAGGCCGGCGACCTGCCCGTGCCAGTGGGCTGGTGGCCGGGTGATGGCAGCACGGTTAATCTGGCAGGGACCAATTCGGCGGTTCTCGGCGCTGGCGGCGGCTATGCCGGGGCGGTCTTTGGCAAAGGATTCAGTTTTGACGGCCGGAGCAATGTCGTGTCGGTGCCGGACGATCCGAGCCAGCATCCCACCCAGATCACGGTCGCCTGCTGGGTGAAGTTCAACGAGCTGCTCACGCCCGGGGCGGCGACTCCGGGTCTGCAGTACCTGATGTTCAAGCGACGGCCGGCGAACAGCGGCTTTGAGGGCTTTGCCCTCGTCAAGGACCGGCTGACCGGCGCCGACCGGTTCAAGATCGTCATCGCGAATGGCCCCGGCACGGCGAACCAGGTGGTGACTCCCGGGGTGACGATCGTGGAAACCAACCGGTTCTACTTCGTGGCGGCCACGGCTGATGGCAGCCACGTGCGCCTCTACGTGGACGGAATGTTGGAAGGCACGTCACCGGCGGCCTTCCCGGTCCAGTGCGGCAGCCAGCCGATGGTTTTCGGATCTTCGGAGGAGTCCTACAACGGACGCTTCAGCGGGGTGCTGGATGAGCCGCAACTGTTCGATCGTGCCCTGAGCCAGACGGAAATCCAGGCACTGTACCAGCAGGCCTCGGTGGCGCCCCAACTGGCAATTGCGCGGGAAAGTGGGGCAATCAGTCTCGCATGGCCCGCCTTGTTCGCGGACTGGACGGTGGAAGCTTCGGCAGATTTGCAGACCTGGGATCCGCTTTCGCCTGGAATAGAGCGCACGGGATATACCCTCTTCACGAAGCCTCCCGGAAGCTTGTCCGCCGGCTTTTTCCGCCTGGTGAAACCATGAGGGCTGATGGGAAGGCGGACCAGACGGCCCCTTAGCGGAGAGACTGTAAATAGGATATCCGCTTCAAAAAGAACGCCCCGGAAGGTGACTTCCGGGGCGTTTTGCTTTTCCTCCCACGCGTTTCAGGCCGCCAATGCGGTTTCCTTTTTCAGCATGGTGCCGAGCAGGCCCTCGACCAGGCCGGCGTTGGCGCCGGTGCCATTCACGGCCACATCGGGCACGATACGGACGTGCTGTTCGCCCACGATCTGCATCAGCTGCATGAGCGTGTAGCCCTGCGCTCCGAGCGCCTCGACACCGGCGCGGTAGGCCTGCGCCTTGGCACTGCCGGTGGCGCGGATGGCCTCGGCCTCGCCGAGCGCGCGGAGGCGCACGCCTTCGGCCTCGCCGGTGGCCTGCTTGATGTGGGCGTCGGACTTCAGCTCGGCGATGTTCACGCCCTGCTCGGCCCCGACGACCTGGGACTGGATGTCCGCCACCGCCGTCTCGCGGACGAGCTGCTGGCGCTGCTTCTGCGCGGCCTCCTGCACCTCGTAGGTCTTGCGCTGCTCCTCCGCGATCTTGCGGTCGGTCTGCGTCTGCATCAGCTCGGCCGGCGGGTGGATGTCTCCGATGAGCGTGTCGATGGCCTGCACGTCATACGCACCGATGGCGGCGCGGATATGCTCGGTCGCCTCCGTCTGCCGCTGGCTGCGCGCGCTCAGGAAATCGAGCACCGTGCAGGACTGCGCGGAGTTGCGGAAGTAGTTGCCGACAATCGGCTGGAGCGCGTGGTCCACCAGGTTCTGCATGGAACCAATACGCGAGATGACCTTGGGGGCGTCGAGCGCACCCACGTGGATGATCTGCGACACGTCGAGGTTGAAGGCGAAGCCGTCGCGCGAACGCACGGTGATCGAGCTGAGCTTCGCGTCGAAATTGTGCGACTCGGTGCGTGAGGCCCAGTTGAGGACGATGTTGGTGGTGGGCACACGCTCGACCCGCATCACGCGGGTGTTGAGCGGGTGCTTGCCCGGATAGAGCGGCGTAACCCAGACGCCCTTGTGACCGACGTTCACCAGGTCGCCGTGCTTGAAGTCCGTGCCGCTCACGTCCTCGTGGGCTGCACCCACGAAGGAAATCACGACGCCCACGGAACCGATGGGCACCTCGACCATTGGCACCTGTTCGACCTGCGCAAACCAGGGGTTGAGGTTCCAGCTGCCGCTGAGCAGCACCTGCTCCTGCAGGCCGCGCCGTCCGCCGCCCGTGATGAACGCCTGGGCGTCCTGAAAGTTGTCGTGGTGCGCGATGGTCGGGCCGGCAATCTCGCCGCCCTCGATCGGACAGCCGTCGAGTGTGGTGACAATGCCGACCTGGTCCGGCTCCACGCGTTGGACGAACAGCGCGCCGGTCTCCATGCCAAATGCGGGCGCCTGCGCGGCGGTGATGACGTTGAAGAGCGCCGTATTGATGCGGTAGGTGCCGGCGGTGATGATGCCGAGCTGCCGGCCACGCTCACCGCCGCCCACGAGGAATTTCCGCGCGTCCTGGAAGCTGTCGCAGTCCACGACGCGGCCGAGGATGCGTTCGGCGGGGATGGGTGCGCCATCGGCCGCGACCACGAGGGCGATCTCGCCCGGTGCGACCTCGGTGACGGGCATCTTGAGCACCTGATATTGCCAGCGCCAGTAGCCGAAGTGCAGGCCGGGCGCGAGCGTGTCGGCCTGGTAGCCGGCCTCGCCGTTGAGGGCGAGCAGCCGGCCGGGGGGCAGCGAACGCGAGCCGAAGCGCTTGATGACCACGCCGACCTGGCGCTCATCGATGAGCACCGCGCCCACCAGCAAGTGCAGGAGGACCAGGCCGACGAGGAGCGAGCCAGCGGTGATACCGACGCCGACGAGAGTGATGGTAGCATTCATGACAGGGTTTCTTTCAAAAGGGGGTTCAGATTGGATTCACAGCGGTTGCCAACGGACCGAGGTGCGGAGCTTCGCACGGGCGTCCGGCATGGCGTAGGAGCGGGTCAGGCCACAATCGGCGCAGACCCGGATCTGGACTTCGGCGCTGCGGAACAAAGTTCCGAGCCCCGGCAGCAGGAAGCGGCCATGCCCGTCGCGGAAGGTGGCCGTGGTTTGATACAGGGATTGCGCGCCGCACTCGGGGCAGGCGCGCGGATCGCGAGGTACTGGTACTGGTTCACTCATAGGGTCAGCCCTGCGCCACGCCCCAGGGGCACGGCGCGTCGGTGCGCGTCAGCACGAGGCCGCCACGCGGTTTCAGACGGGGTGAACATGGGGAACCCGCACACGCAGGATCCCAGAGGATCGCCCTTCCAGGTGCCGACGGAGTTAGCTGACGGGCTTGGTCTTGGAAGTGACCTTGGCCCCGGTTACCCGGTGCCGTGCGCCCCCTCCCCGACTTGCGTCGGGGAATTTGGTTCCCCCGCGCCGGCTTGCAGGAAGGCAAACCGGCTTAGGCTGCTACAGACGGGTCGCTGGTATGTCCGGGGCGTTTGATTGTCAACAAGGATGCAGCAGCCCCCTTCAAAACGTCTCACTATCATGCTCTGTCGCAATTGGTTAAGAATAACCATTACCGTCCGTGCTAACCCGAGCGAGACCCGCCCCAACCGGAAATCACGTTCCCATTGAACCTTTGCTCGCCCGCCGCATTCCACTGGATACAAATGCTGGAAGTGGCCGAGTGCGAACAACTGCCCGTGCGGCAAGCCAGGTCCGGATCACCGGAGGCCTGGGATGCGCTCTTCCGTCGCTACCAGCTTCCGCTCTACGTCTATGTCTTCGAATTGGTCCATCACGAGCAGGTCAGCCTCGATATCGTCCAGGAGACTTTCATCAATGCGGTCCGGCACCTCGGCAGCCTGCGGGAGGACGCCAAGTTCGGAAGCTGGCTCTTCGGCATCGCGCATCAGAAGTGCATCCAGCGCTGGCGCAAGCAGGGCCGCGAGGACCTCCTGCGCGAAGAGTTCACCGGGGGTTCACCGGAGTTCGAAGACGGCCCAGACGAGCTGCTCATCCGGCAGGAACAGGAGGCCGAATTCATGAGACTGCTCCAACAGCTCCCGCCGTCGCAACGATCCGTGCTGCTGTTGCATTACCTGGAGGATTTTTCGCTCGACGAGATCGCCGCCATCACCGCCACGCAACCCGGCACGGTGAAGTCGCGGCTGCATTACGCCCGGAAGACCCTGCGCAAACTGGTGGAGGAAACCCCATGAAGACCCCGCGTGAAGTTCTGTTCGCCCGTCACCACGACGCCCAAGCCAGACTGGATGCCCTCCGGCAGGAAGTGTTGGCGGATCTGCCAGAGGTGCCGGTCCCGACGCCACTCCATGCCGGAGACCAATCCGAAATCCGGTGGTCGTTCCGGGCGTTTCTCCGGCCGTTCCGCTGGCATCTGTCCGGGCTGAGTGCGGCCTGGCTCCTCGTGGTCGTTTTGAATTCCGAGCCGAAATCGCCCATGGTGCCTACCCTTGCCCTGCAAGGCACACCGCCCCCACGCCAGCTCCTGATGGCGTTTCGGGAACACCGGCGGCAATTGTGGGAACTGCTCCAGCCACCGGTCGCGCCCACCCCGACTGTGCCGCACGCGTTTGCACCGCCGCGCCGGAGCGATCCCGCCCCCTCAACCATCATTGCCTGACTTATGGACACACCCACTCCGCCGACCGCCTGGGAACGTACCACCACCCGCCGCTTCTTCCGCTGGCTTTTCCGCTGGCAGACCGTGCGACATACACTGATCGTCCTGGCCTGGGTGGTGACGCTCATCGCGCTGCTCTACGGCGAGGAGAACTGGCGGGGACGCCGCACCTGGAACACTTACCGGCAGGAATTGGAGGCGACGGGTGCGCAACTGGACCTGCAGGCTTTCATTCCTCCGCCGATCCCGGACGAGCAGAACTTTGCCGCCACGCCCTTTGTCGAGTCGTGGTTCCCCAAAGGACACACTTGGGAGGACAGTTTTTCGAAGGCAGATGCCAAGCTTCCGGGCCAGGATCAAAGCCGGCGACAGTTCACGGATCTCGTTGCCTGGGGTGCGGCCCTGAAGGCCGTCGAAGGCGGCACGATCAATTCGTACCGGTACACCGACACGGGAAAACTCGATGCGGAGTCCCGCGCCCAGGCCGCCCCGGCCGTGCTGGCAGGATTGCAGGGCGACGAGGCGATTTTCCAGGAGCTCCGGGCCGCCAGCCTGCGGCCTCACATCCGATATCCGGTGGTTTATAATTTGGAAAACCCCTGGGGAATCCTGTTGCCGCACCTGGCCCAGATCAAAACCACCTGCAACCGCCTGCGCCTCAAGGCGAGTGCCGAGCTGGCCGCCGGTCAGTCCGATCAGGCGCTGGAGGATTTGAAGCTGTTGTTTTACATGGCCGATTCCGTGAAGGAGGAGCCGTTCCTGATCTCCTATCTGGTACGCATTGCCTGCCTGCAGCTCGCCATCCAGCCGATCTGGGAAGGCCTGTCCGAACATCGCTGGTCGGCGGCGCAGCTTGAGGATCTGGAGGCGCGGCTTCAGCGGCTTGATCTTCTGAAAGACCTGGACCGACCGCGCGCGGCCGAGCGCGCCGCCACCATTCTGACCGCCGACCTGCTTTATCGGCAAAAATACCGGCTGAGCGATCTGGCCGAGCCCCAGTCCGGCTTATCCCCGTCTTTGTGGGGAGGGGATTTTGTCAACCTGCTCGGGCGGATCGCGCCCCACGGCTGGTATTATCTGGAGCAGGTGAACCTCTGCCGGTTCTATCAGAACCAATCACCCGGGGCCTTCGATCCGGCCCAGAAGCGGATTTCGCCGCATCTGCTTGCCAGCGACGCCCAGGAGCTGCAACGGCAGATCTCCGGCGGGGGCCTGGGGAAGGAACTGAATGCCCTCCTCCACCACCAGGTCCTCGCCGCGCTCATGCAGCCCGGACTCGCCAAATTTCCGTTCAAGGCGGCGTCGGCCCAGGCCACGTTGGATCAGGCCGCACTCGCCTGCGCGTTGGAACGGTGCCGGCTCGCCGATGGCCGGTTCCCCGAGAAGCTCGAGGCGCTCGTGCCCCGCTTCGTGGCCCAGTTGCCCAAGGACGCACTCACGGGCGAACCCTACCGGTATCGCCGTGTCGCCGACGCCCAGTTCGTGCTCTATTCCGTCGGCTGGGATGAGAAGGACGACGGCGGCGTGTCCGGCAAAACGTTGTTCGACGAGCAGGGCGACTGGGTCTGGTAACATCCTAGGCAGAATTTGAGCCCTTTATCTCACGGAAGAGCCACGCCTTCGCGTAGGCCCACCAGCGCTTCGCCGTCGGCTCCGAGATGTTCATCACTTTGGCCACCTGCTCGATGGTCAGGCCGACAAAGTACCGCAGTTTCACCAGCTCGGCCTTCTGTGAATCCAACACGGCGAACCGGTCCAGCGCTTCGCTGAGCGCCACCAGCTGGTCGTCGTCCATCGGCGCGGCAAATTCGATCCCGTCCAGTTCCAGATGTTCGGCCCCGGCGCCCCGCCGTTGCGCCAGCTTGCGACGCGCCCGGTCCACGAGGATGCGCCGCATGGCCTCGGCAGCGGCGGCAAAAAAGTGCGCGCGGTTCTGCCAGTGCGGCTGCGCGTCCGCGCCGAGCCTTAGCCAGGCCTCGTGAACGAGCGCCGTGGGCTGGAGCGTGTGGCCGGCGGACTCGTGGGACATCTTCTGCGCCGCGACCTGCCGCAGTTCGGTGTAGACCAGCTCAAACAGCCGCGTGGCCGCCGCCTCGTCGCCCGCGCGGACCGCCGTCAGGATCTGGGTGACGTCGCTCATGATCACCGGTGCAGGAACGGCACCAGAGCCGGGACCTCTTGGATATATCGGACATATCTGTCACCAAACGTCTGGATCATCAACCGCTCCTCGCGCCGGCTCTTCCACAGAAATCCGCAGCCAAGGACTGCCAGCGCCACCAGGCCACCGGTTTGGCCAACCGCAATGGCCGTGCCGAGCACGCCCGTCAAGATGCCCGTGTATATCGGATGCCGCACCAGCGCATAGGGACCGCTGCGGATCAGCTGGTGGTCTTCCTTCACTGCGACCGACGCGCTCCAGAACTGGCCCAGATGGACCCGCGCCCAGACGGCGAAGCCCAGACCAATGAGCAGGAATGCAGCGCCAACGAAAAAGGGGGTGCCATTCATCGGCCAGAGCCGCGCATCCAGTCGTCTCAGCCAGGAATCGCGGGCTCGAAGCATCCCCCAGGCAACAGCTGCGAGCGCCAGGTAGGCGACCCGCATCAGGCGCGGCTCTGAAATTCTGATTTTCCGAACCCACAGGGCAGCGATGCACCAATAGGCCACGAAGGAACCCCAGACGACGGGGAAGAACAGCTTGTAGATCATGGGCATGAACGTCGCGAGTCAGGGTTGCGTGGGCGCAGCGGCGGACGGAATAAGGGTTGTGGCTTCCCGCAGCAGCACCTGGATGATGATCCAGTCCTTCCAAAAGTATTCGTCGAGATGACCGGCCTTGGGCAGCTTGTTGTTCACGGCGTCCACCGCCTGGGCGAATGAGGCACGGCTCGCTTCCGGCTGATTGAGTCTGAATTGGGCCAGGGCGAGCACGAGATACGCCTCGGTGCGGCAATGCCAGCCAGTGTCCAGAGGGATGGCCTTCTGCATCAAATCCACGGCGTCGGCGTAGTGACCCAGACGATACTGCGCCAGGCCCACCGCAAAGAGATTGAAGCCCCAGCCGTCGTTTCCAGCGTCTCCGCCGGCGGCGACTCCGGCCATTTTGGCGATGATGGCCATCTCTTCCGCATTGGGTGGAAGAATCAGGCTGGTGTGGACCATGCGTTCGGCAATCCGCGGATCGGAGGTGTTCCCGAATCGCCGGAGGATTTCAGCCCGGCAATTTCGGTAGCCCGCCACATCGTCCAGCTGGAGGAGCAGGGGCGCGAGATACTGGTAGCCGATATGATCTTCCGGGGCATGTTTGACGACGAGTTCCCAGTTGGTCAGCGCCTCCCGCCATTCTCCGCGGCGGGCGTGAACATTTCCGAAGATGTTGTAAAAGGGAACGAGCGAGGCATGGGGCGGAACCGTCCGGAGCAGCTCTTCGGACTCATCGTGCTGGCCCCGCATCAGCAGCAGTCCGGCCCGTGCGACTTGCCGGCTTTGCGCCACACCCTGTTCCGCCTGCTCACGCAGCCGCTTCTCCGTCTGTTCGGCCACCACCGCGCGCCGGAGCGCCGCCCGTGCCTGGACGAACAGACAAAGCGAGACCAGCAGACCGAGAACCAGCGCCATCAGGCCCACGCCGGCTGCGGCGACCACCGTCCGGTTCCGGCGCACCAGCTTTTGGAACCGGTAAAGCGTGCTGGGCGGCCGGGCGAGGACCGGCTCGTTGCCGAGATGCCGGCTCAAGTCGGCGGCCAGGCCGCTGGCGGTCTCGTAGCGGCGGGTGCGGTCCTTCTCCAGGCACTTCATCACGATCCAGTCCAGGTCGCCGCGGATCAGCCTGAGCAGCCTCACCGCATCCGATCCGTGAGTGCTCGCCGTCGTCGCCAGCGCGTCGCCCTGCATGGTGCTCAGGCAGGTGCTCGGGCGCAGCGGCTCGCGCTCGCGAATGGTCTTTCGCATCGCGTCGAGACCGGACTGGACCAGCTCCTTGGCGTCGAACGGCGTCCTGCCCGTGACCAGCTCGTAGAGCAGCACCCCGAGCGCGTAGATGTCGGAGCGGGTGTCTATGTCCAGCCCGCTCATCTCCGCCTGCTCCGGACTCATGTAGGCCGGCGTCCCGATGAACTGCTCAAAGGCGGTAAACAGCGTCGCGTTGGTCAGCCGTCCCTCCGTCGCCTTGGCAATGCCAAAATCGATGACCTTCGGCACCGGCACGCCGTCGTGCAGCGTCACGAGGATGTTCGACGGCTTGATGTCCCGGTGGATGATGCCCTTCTGGTGCGCGTGCTGGATCGCGTGGCAGACCTTGATGAACAGGTCCAGGCGCTGCCGGGTGTCGAGCCGGTTCTCGTCGCAGTAGCGGGTGATGGGAATGCCGCGAACCAGTTCCATCACGAAGTAGGGACGTCCCGAATCGGTTGCGCCGGCGTCGAGCACCTTGGCGATGTTCGGGTGGTCCATCATCGCCAGTGCCTGCCGCTCCGCCTCGAAGCGGGCCACCACCGACTTGGTATCCATCCCCAGCTTGATGACCTTGAGCGCGACCCGGCGCCGGACCGGCTCCTCCTGTTCGGCCATGAACACCGTGCCGCACCCGCCCTCGCCGATCTGTTGGAGGAGCTTATAGCGGCCGATCCGGGCGCCAGGCGCTTCGCTCGGGTCGTCAGTGAAACTCAGCCTGATCGTAGCCGGCGGGACGGCGGGGAGTTTCCCAGGCTGGCCGACCGGCCGTTCCAGGAACGTCTTCGCGTCGTCGCTCGCACGGAGCAATCCCTCCACGCGGGAGCGCAGTCCGGCGTTGCCGGCACAGGCCTCGTCCAAATAGGCGGCGCGCTGGGCAGACGTCTCCCACTGGAGCGCGGCAGCAAAGATCGTCTCGTCGGAGTCGGGCTGATTCATCGGGGACGGCGAAGGCATACCGCTCTCCCATGCGCAAAGCAGCTCCGAAAGAGATCACGCAGTTTGAAAATAATTCCTGATCCGATCCGCCGCCGTTTTGCGCATGATGGGGCGATGAACGACACTCCAGTCACCTCCGAGTTCAAGTTCTACTGCTCGCACTGCGACCAGCCGCTGAAGTGCGAGGTGTGCTTCGCCGGGCGGCAGATCCAGTGTCCGGGCTGCCAGGTTCTGATCCGCATTCCCAATCCGCCCGCCGGCACCGGCTTCACCCACATCTCACTGGAGTCGGGCCGCACCTGGGACACCCATGTGCCGACGCGGAAGAAGGAATAACCGGGGGCGACAGGAGCTGCGCGGCCGACCTGTTCAGAAAATCCCGCGCCGGTAAAGCCACCACGTCAGGCCGATGATTGCCACGGCGATCAGGGACATCACCCACCAGCTGTCCACCACATAGGACACCACGATCAGCGCAAGGCCGGCAAAAAAGGCCGGCGGGGACTTCTGCCGCCAGCCGTACACCAGATAGCCCGAACCCACCGCGCCCCAGACCAGGGAAGCCCACAGGAAACCTTCAGAAATCGTGGCAATCATGGGGTTCATGGGGTGTTGAGATCTTCCGTCTCTATCAGAGCCATTCCTTGATCAGCTCGCGTTCCTCGGTACGGAGCTGTTTGAGATCGAGCTTCCGGGCAATCTGGCGGGCGGCCTCACGCTGCTCGTTGGCGCCCAAGGCGGCGGCATACACCACTTTCAGGCGCGGTTCGGCGCGGTTCCAATCCACCTCCGGCGACTCGATCAGGTTCAGGGCACGAGCGGGATTCCCGGCCCGCAGTTCACCCAGCGCGAGCACAGAGCGGTAGAGGCGGTCGGTGGGCTGCTCCTTCACCCGCTTTTCCAGCAGGGCCCGCGCCTCCGGCATTTTTTCGCCCAGCAGAAAGCCGAAATAGGTGCTGGCCAGGAAGATCGGTTCATCACCGGGCATGAACTGCTCCAATCGGCGCAGCACCTCGCGGCTCTCCTTGGCATCGTCCAGCGGGCTGAGCAGCCGAAGAACCTCACGCCCGGAGCTGTAGGTGAGCGGCGGCCAGACCATGAGCCGCTCATAGGCCGCGATCGCCGCCCGGGGCTGGCCGGTGCGCTCAGCATAGCCGGCGACAAACTGCAGCTTGGCGGGATTGTTGGTGCAGGCGGCCAGCGCGTTTTGGAGGTGCCCGACCACCAGCTGCGGGTGGCCGGATTTCTGCGCCACCAACGCCCGCAGGCAGTGGAGCATATAGGGCTCGACCGGCGGATTTTCCATGTCGAGATAGGGCTGCACCTCGTCGAGCCGGTTTTTCTCGAGCAACGCCTGCAGCCGCGCGGTCAGCAGCACCGGCTCCTTGCCAACTTTCTCTGCGGGCAGCAGATCCAGCACCCGGTCCACGTCGCCGTGATCCGCAAACCAGGACGCCGCCTCGGCGAGCGCCGCCGGAGTTCCCGTGGCCTTGGCGGAACGGGCCAGTTCATCCGCCAGCTCCGCCCGTCGTTCGGGCTCCAGTTTGAGACGGAGATTGAGGATGGCAGCCCGCCGGTCCGGCCGGTCGGCCAGGGACTTGAGCAATAGCTGGCACTCCGCCGGGGTCAGGTCCGCCAAGGATACCAGGGCATCCACGGCGGCGGCATGCTGCGGCCCCTGCCCGACCGCCAGCCCCCAGAGCAGCCGTCGGCCCTCACCCCGCTCCTCGGCCTGCGGGGATCCGATCAGCATGGTGCCGAGCGCCAGTTGTGCTTCCTCGTCGCCCGGGCGGTTGTTCAGCCAGATGCGGGCCGCCTGCAGGGCCGCTGCCGGCGGTGCGCCGGCCTGCAGCGCCCGGACGTAAAGCCGCAGGAGGTCCGGATCATTGTGGTTTGTCGCCAGCAGGCTCTCCAACTGCGGCACCACGATGTCGGTCCGGTTGAAATTCAGGCACAGCTCCAGATATTTCAGCAGGTCCTGCCGGGTCGACCCGGGTTTGCCGAGCAGGATCTGCCAGTAGTTGATGCCCTCCACCATGGAACGCTGGGTGCAATATTCGGCGGCGAGCCGGATGATCCGCGGCTCGGTGGGGGCCAGTTCCAGAACGACCTTCAGGCCGCGCACCGCCTCGTCCCATTTGCCGGCCTGGAGATTGGCCTCCACCTCATCCGCCATCCCGAGGGCGCGCTTGGTCTTGACGATCTTGTAGATGGGCCGGGCCGAAAAGAAGCCGATCAGGCCGATCAGGCCGAGCACCAGCAGCACCGCCAGCACCCAGATAAAACGCTTGGAGGTGTCCTTGAATTCGGACACCGAGGGCAGTGTTTCGTCGTAGTCATCCATGAACGCAAAGGACCGGACACATTATGCGTCACCCATTTGCCACAACAAGCCCCGCGAGAAGAATCCGGGCCGACAAATCCGCCGAAGCCCTCAGCGGGCGGCCACCTCGCCGGTCTCAATCCGCAGGTCGGCCCAGTAACCGAACTCGTAATGCCAGTTGTTGGCGGCATTTTCGAGGCGTAGCACGACCACCCGTCCCCCGAACTGGCTGAGATCGAGCGTCACATCCTTCCAGCGCGCCCCATCGTGGGTAACGAGCTGATGATGCAGCAGTTCGCCGTCGGCTTTGATCCGCAGCTCCCAGTCACCCTGTTCGTGCGCGGCCACGCGGAAACGTAGCGTCGCCTTGCGACCGGCCGGCAGCATCAGCTTCTTCACCAGGGCGGCAGGCGTGTGTTCGTCCACGGGATGCGTCATCAGCACGTTCGCCTGGCCGGCAAACTCGGGGAACTTGCGCGGCGCACCCTCGAAGGCCGGGCTTTCCACGCGCCAATCCGGGTTCCACAGCGCGACCGATTCGCCATCGGAAGAGCCGGCGGGATCGACCAGCGCCTGGTCGGGATTCGTGCCGATCAGCTCCAGCTTCCGCTGCTCGGTGAGCGGCTGGTTGTCGCCGGGTGGCGCGAGGATGAACCAGATGAGGTTGCGGAAGTCGCCATCCGGCATCTGCTCCAGACCTTCGGGCATCACGGAATTTTCCGTCACCCGCAACGACTTCACCCTGGCCTTGTCGATGATCATCTCGCTGGGGCCGGCCATCACCAGCTTCACGTGGGTCGCCACGTTCTCGGTCATGCGCCCGCTGAAGGTCTGGTCGTCCTTGGTCTCGACCTCCACCTGCTCGTAACCCTGGCCGATGATCTCGTTCGGATTGATCACGTTGTGCAGCAGCGCATCTAGTGAGCTGCGGCCCACGCCCGTAAGGTCGGGACCGATCTCCGCGCCCTCGCCATAAAGCTTGTGGCAGACGAAGCAGGTCTTTTTCGCCACCTCGTGACCGGCGGCGATATCCACGGGCCCGTTCACCACGACCTTCCGCTTCGCGGCGATGACCTTGAGCTTTTCCGCGCTCGAAGCCTGGACCTTGCCGAAGATCTGCACGGCGCGTTCGCGCTCGTTCACATTCTGCGAGGTGGCCAGCGCCCGGACGACGGTGGGCGGAACGTCCCCACGTTTCACGGCACCCGCCTCAATCGCGCGATAGAAGGGCCACTTCCAATTGCTGCGCGTGGTGCACAGTTCCGCGACGGCGGCGCGCACGGAGGGCGTCAGGCCGCCCCACGCCTCCAGCAATCCTTTCACGGTATCGTCCGCGCCCACATCCGCCAGGCCGCGCACGGCCTCGACCCTGAGTTTGTCCGAGGCAGTGCTGCGGAACACCGTCAGCAGCGCCTCGCGTGTGTCATCGGTCTTCAGCCGGCGGGCGGTGCGGATGGCCGCGATGCGGTCGGCCTCGCTGGCGGACGTATCGGTAACCCGGGCGAGGCTGGCCTTGATGGCCGTGGCGTCGCCCCAGAGCGAGCCGATCTGCTGCGCGGTCTTCGCGATGTCACCATTGGGTGATTGTGCGAGCTTCGACACGACCGCGACCGCCGCAGGGTTGGGCGTGAGCGCCTTGCCGCGCTGGCCTTCGAGCAACCCCTGCAAACCCGCCACGAGCGTCGGGGTGGCGTCGGGGGGGATCTTGCCGAATTCCAGCACCGCGCGGCTCAGCATGTCCTCGTCCCGCAGATCACAGGTCCGGCGCATGATTTTGCGCAGCACGTCGGCGGAAAACGGCAGCTCCTTCTTCGCCCCGTCCTGCTTGTACGCGCCGATGGCGTGAACCGGGTCAAACGCGATGATCGGCTCCAGCGCCATCCAGAAGAGGAAATCCAGCGTCGGGTCGGTTCCCTTCGCGGAGCTTTGGAACAGCCCGCTGAGGATGCCTCCGGTGACGACCTCGCTGAGCGGAACCTTGGGCGCGGTGTCCACGGTCAACGAACCCGAGACGAACTGGCGCGCAGCCACCGCCACGCCAAGCCGGACGGTCAGGTCGGGGTCTTCGGCCAATTTGGAGAGCAGTTGGAAGGAATCCTTCAGCAGAAAACCGCGCTCGCCGATGAGCCGGGCGACCCAGGCGCGGACGGCGGGTTCCTTGTCCGCGGCGGCGATCTCCAGCCAGTCTTCATCGAGCAGGCCGGTGGTGTGCAGGGTCCACAGCGCGGCCAGACGCGACTCCATCGTCGTGCCGTTCTTCAACAGATCATGCAGCGGCGTCTTCGCGTGCAGTTGGCGCGGGCCGAAGGCGGTGAAGCCCCGGGCCGTCAGAACCCGCTGGGCCATGCGGCGCTGCCACACGTTGGGATGCGCAAGGAGCCTGGCCAGCTCGTCGCTGGAAAGCTTCGTGAGGTCCATATCCTTCGAGGGACGCGAGGGCACAGGCTTGTTCGCCTGATCGCCGGTCCACACCACGCGCCAGATGCGGCCGCGCTCACGGTCCACGCCGGCGGGATCGGCATTGGCATTTTGGTAGCACGGATACTTGTCATACCAGTCCATCACCCACACCGCACCGTCGGGGCCGGTCTGCGTGCTCACGGGCATGAACCAGCCATCCTTCGTCGTCATGAAGTCACCGCTCTCGGTCCATTTGCTGGCGACGAAGCTCGATCCCTTCGGCGTGAGCCGGTCGATGTTGATGGCGTTCTGATGGATGTTGCCGTGCAACGCCGCACCCTGCCATTCCGCCGGCCACTGGTCGCCCTGATAGATGTCGATACCCGCATAGGCGGCCATGTGGTGCTTGTGATCCACGATGCTCGGCAGCTCGCCGTAGGCATAGGGGAACGGCGGCTGGCCGGCCTGGCGGGAATAGAGGCCGCCGGGCGTAAGATGAAACAGGTGGTCGATCACGCAGGCGCTCACAAAGGCATTGCCCTTGGCGTCAAAATCCACGCCCCACGGATTGCTCGTGCCCTCGGCCCAGACCTCGAAGTTGCGCGTCTTGGTGTCCAGCCGCGCCACACCGGCGCTCACGATCACCGGCACCGCGTTCGGATTGCCCGGGTCCTTGGCCTTGGTGGCCGTGAAGACGCCATGCGTCATGTAAAGTCCGCCGTCGGGCCCCCAGGTGAAGCCGTTTAGCAGTTCATGCCGGTCTTCGAGTCCGAAGCCGGTCAGCACTTCGGTCTTTTCATCCGCAACATCATCGCCATTCGTGTCGCGCATGAACCACAGGTGGGGCGCCTCACCGACATACACGCCGCCATCGCCGACCAGCAAACCCGTGGCCAGCGACATGCCATCGGCGAAGACGGTCACCTTGTCCGCGACGCCGTCGCCGTCCGTGTCCTCCAGAATCTTGATGCGGTCGCGGCCCTTCTCGCCGGGTTTGGCGCCGAGCGGATACTCGTAAAGCTCCAGCACCCACAGCCGACCGCGCTCGTCGAACGACATCGCGACGGGGTTCACCACTTCCGGCTCGCTGGCGAACAGGCGCACCTGGAAACCCGGCGGCACGACGAAGGACTTCTGCTCGTCCGCCGGCGAAAGGGCGGGATTGTCCGCCGGCTTGTGCTGGCCGCTGAGCTGCTTGCCCGACGGGGCGTTGGTGTAGATGGGAAAGCCGAACTTGGGATGGACCGTCTGCGCCAGCGCGGCGGAAGCCACGGTGAACAACAGCACGGCGGATGACAGGGGCAGGAGCAGCTTCATGTGGAGAACGTCCCTCACACTGACGAAGAAGCCCCGGCGGTCAATTCACGACTCGCCGGGACTGGGAAAAGATTGCCGTTGCGGCGTCGGGCGGGACCGCACTCACCACCAGAAATGCGGGGTGCTGCCATCGGTGCGGACCACCATCTTCTGAAATTTCACGAACTCGGCATGGCCATCCAGCATCAGTTCGTTACCACCGATCGGCAGCCCGTGGTCAACATGAGGCGAGGAATGCGGTATTTTTTTTCCTTTGGCATCCGCCCACCCGCCGATGATCTCGGTGAAGTTGTTGCCCTTGGCGTCGCGGACGTTGGAGTTCGAGAGCGTTCCGTCAGCGGCTACGACGCGCGCAGATGGTCCCGGGTCGAATTCCGCCCCGCCCGTCATTTTCCAAGCCTTGGGATTGAGCGACTCTGTGATGTTGGTGGCGAGAATGCGGCCCGCACCCTTGAACGCCACGGCGTAGCCGATCACGCGGTAGCCGGTCGCATTGTCCTTGGTGATCTCATTGGTGACCCCCGTGCTGAAGGCCCAGAGCGTATCGTTGTTCTGCTTATAGAAAGAGGGGCAATAGAGAATGTTCCGCTGGCCGCCGTTCTTCACGAAGGCGTTGGCGGCGGATGCCGGGAGATCCCAGGGCCAGACCGCGCCAGTGCAGTCAGGGAACTGCTCCTTGTTGTCGTCCGCATACATGCGGATGGCGATGCCCAGCTGCCGGATGTTGCTGTTGCACTTGACCTGAAGCGCCTTGGCCTTCGCCTTGGCCAGGGCCGGCAGCAGCATCCCCGCGAGGATGGCGATGATGGCGATCACCACGAGCAGCTCGATGAGGGTGAAGCCCCGGCGGACCGGACGGAAAAAATGAGCATTCATAAACGATCTGACCACAAACCCGTGTGGGCACGCCAAGGCGTGTCGGCTTTTTGCGGGCTACGCTCACAAGGAAGCACCGGCTCCCCTGAGCGTCCATGAGCTTGCGCGTAATTCTGCTGAAATTTTTCACGCGCGAACTGCCGTCTTCAACGTCACGCCGTCCTCGGCTATAGACCCTCCGTGCATCGTCCCCCGAAGGTCACCCTGCTGGTCGAAACGTCGAACGCCTACGCACGCGAGCTGCTGCATGGCGTGCGGGCGTGGCTGCGGGAGCACGGGCCGTGGAGCATCTGGCTCGCGGAGGCGGGACGCGGCGCCGCACCCCCCTCATGGCTGCGCGACTGGAAGGGCGACGGCATCATCGCGCGCATCGAGACGCCCGCCATCGCGCGCGCGGTGGCGGCGGCGAAGCTGCCCACCGTGGATGTGAGCGCGGCCCGGCAGCTGCCGGATGTCCCGTGGCTGGAAACCGATGACCGGGCCATCGCGCGGGCGGCGGCGGATCACCTGCGGGAGCGCGGGTTCCAGAGCTTCGGCTATTACGGCGACGCGCGCTTCAACTGGTCCCGCTGGCGGGGCGAGGCGTTTGCCGCGCAGGTGGCCGAGCACGGCCAGGCGCTGCTCTGCTCGGTGTTCGTCGAGCCAACCCTCCGCCGGGGCTCCAGCCCGCCGGATGGCGAGGCCGATGAGGTCGCAGTGGTGGGCGTGGACAATGATGAGCTTCTTTGCGACCTCGCCGACCCGCCGCTTTCGAGCGTGATTCCCGACGTGCGCCGTACCGGTTACGAGGCCGCAGCCCTTCTCGCCCGGCTGATGCGCGGGGATAAGATCCGGGGTGAAGGCCGGCTCTTCGCTCCCCTAGGTGTCGCCACGCGGCAATCCACCGACGTGGTTGCCGTGGAGGACAAGAACATCTCGGCCGCTGTCCGCTACATCCGCGAACACGCCTGCGAAGGCATCAGCGTGGCCGACGTGCTTAAGGTGGCCCCGCTGTCCCGGCGCGTGCTGGAAACCCGCTTCCAGAAGCTGCTGGGCCGCTCCCCGCACGCGCAGATCCTCGGGGTGAAGCTGGAGCGGGTGAAACGGCTGCTGGGCGAGACCGACCTGTCGCTCTCCGCCATCGCCGACCGGACGGGCTTCGCCCACGTCGAATATCTCAGCGTGGCCTTCAAGCGGAACGTGGGCGTGACAGCGAGCGAGTACCGGGCGGGCAAGCGGTCCTGAGCTTGCCGGGCTCGTTCTCTGCTCACAACCAGTCCGCCACGCCGGGTCGGAGACCGGCGTTCCGCCCGATCACTCCGCCGGCCCCGCCGGATCGGGGATGGAAGGATCACCCCGCTTGAGGCCGATGTTGTGCTCGTAGCTGCCCAGCTTGATCGTTCTCGGTTGGGATTTGGCCTTGGCATCGAGCCCCAGCAGACCCATGCGGGAACGCGCCTGGTCGGCCCAGTGGCTGCCGGGATATTTCTGAAGGATGCGCTCCAGGGTGAGCCGCGCCGCCGCCGCGCCCGCCGGTGAATTGAGCTGCACGTCCGCGAGGTCGTTCAGCCAGTTCACGATCTGGCGCGTGGGCGCGCTGGGCTGGCTGATGAGCCGCTCAAACTGGTCCGCCGCCAGGTCGGGACGCTTCCAATGGTCCAGATACAGGCGAGCCAGTTTTTCCCGGGCTTCCCAGTCGTCGGGGAACTGTTCGAGGTGGGCCAGCAGCCGGTTCGACTCCGCTCCCTGTCCCGCGTCGTCCGCCGGCAGCTGGGCTGCGCCCAGATCTCCGCTCAGGCCGAGCTTTCCCTCATGGTGCGTGACCACGAGTTTGGGCCGCTCCGTCCTTTGGGCGAGCTGCTCCGCGTCCGGCAGGTGGGCGAGCTGCTGCCGGGCGGTCAGCGACGCCTCGGTGTTGGGGAATTCCGTCGCGAGCCGCTCGTAGGTGGCCCGGGCGGCGGCAAGGTCATTGAGCCGGTTGAGCTGCAACGAGGCCAGCCGGCTCAGCGCGAGGGAGACTTCGCCGCCCGGCCGGCCGGGCGTGTTGATCAGTTCGGTGAGCACGGCCACGGCGGTGGAGTAATCCTTGAGGTCATCGGTGTGAATCTCGGCCAGCAGCATCAGCCCTTCGAGATTTCCGGGAAACATCACCAGCTGCCGCTGCACTTCGGCCACGGCACCGGCGTAGTCGCCCCGCTTCCGCAGGGCGATTGCCCGCGAGTAAAAGGGCCGCCGCTCCACCTGCTCATTGCCACCGGTCAATGAATTGAGAAACGGCGTCAGCAGGAAGGAACCGAAGTGGGGCAGCCACAGAATGCCCAGGGGCACGCCGACGACCAAAGTGACCACGACGGCCATCCAACCGCCGCCCTCCTCGGCGTGGCGCCGTGCCCAGATGAACACGAAGCCGATGAGCCCCAGCGCACCGAGGGAAAACAGCCCCTTGCCCGGCAGGGACATCATCTCCTCCGAGCTGCTCGTCTTGCCGATCCGGTGGCAGAAGATTCCCAACAGTACCAGCAGGATGACTCCACCGAGAAACCCGGCTAAAATGGAAAGGGCATGCGGCATGGTCTTTTGCTGAATCTGACCGGAACCAAGCACACTCGGCACGGTCAGTCTATGACGATTTCCCGATGACAACCGGTTGGTCGGGATAGCGTGGGGTCCCATAGTAGGTCGGGCTGCCAGCCCGGCAAGTACGGCGGGCTGCCAGCCCGCCGAAAAGCCAGAGCAGCACCCGACGGGCTGGCAGCCCGTCGTACAGTGTCGGGCCAGCGGCCCGACCTACTGGCGGAGCCGCCGCCCCGCGCGCGATCCTTTGCCAACGTACCGTTTCTTTCAGCGAACTGGTATTATAGCCACCCGCAGGCTGGCGAATTCCGAACAGGGCGGACGACATGCGACACTTTCCGACCACTTAAGCCTCCTGAAGATTTCAAAAGCAGAAGCCCGCCCGGTGTGATGACCAGGCGGGCTTTATGCGAAATCGGGTGCTGTGCCGACGGCAGTTACTTCAGCAGTTCCTCGGCAATCTGCACGGCGTTGAGCGCGGCGCCCTTGAGGAGCTGGTCACCGGAGACCCAGAAGCAAAGGCCGTTGTCCAGGGCGCAGTCGAGCCGCAGCCGGCCCACGGCGCAGTTGTAGCGGCCGGAAAGGTCGAGCGGCATCGGGTACACCTTGTTGGCGGGATCATCCACCACGTCGAGGCCGGGGGCCTTGGCCAGCACGGCGCGGGCGGCTTCGACCGTCACGGGGCGCTCAAACTCAGCGCTTACCGCCACGGAATGGGCGCGGAACACGGAGACGCGCACGCACGTCACCGAGGCCCGCAGGCCCGGGTGGTGCATGATCTTCCGGCCCTCGTTCTCCATCTTCATCTCCTCCTTGGTGTAGCCCGTTGGCAGAAACGAATCCACCTGCGGGATCACGTTGAAGGCAATCTGGTGGGGATAGACCTCCTTGGTGATCGGCTGGCCGGCCGCGAACTGCCGCACCTGCTGGTCGAGCTCCTCCACGGCCTTGGCCCCGGTGCCGGACACAGCCTGGTAGCTGGAGGCGATGACGCGCTTCACGCCGAAGGCCTGGTGCAGCGGATACAGCGCCATGAGCGTGATGATCGTGGTGCAGTTCGGGTTGGCGATGATGCCCTTGTGGAGCTTCACGTCCTCCGGGTTGATCTCGGGCACCACGAGCGGCACGTCCGGGTCCATGCGGAAGGCGGAGGAATTGTCCACGACCACGCAGCCGGCGGCGGCGGCGATCGGGCCGAACTCCTTGGAAATGCTGCCGCCCGCGCTGAACAGGGCGATGTCGATGCCCTTGAACGAGTCTTTGGTCAGCTCGGTGACGGTGTGCTCGACGCCCTTGAACTTGAGTTTCTTGCCCACGGAACGGGCGGAGGCGAGCAGCTTGAGCTTCCCGACCGGGAAGTTCCGCTTCTCGAGCGTTTCAATCATTTCCACGCCGACGGCGCCTGTGGCGCCGACAACGGCCACGTGCGGAGTGCGATTCATAAGGGAGGCGGAGACTAGGAATCGCCGGCCGACTGTCGAGGGGAAGTTTTCGGGAATTTGGCCGTCAGAACCGGAAGAGGTGCCACCCCGGTCAGCCCCATCTGCGCGGGGACAGCCTTGCCGCCGGACTCAGCGCAAGCCCCAGCCTTGGTGTAAGAGCCAGGAAATGGTCAGCGCAAGGACCACCCCAATGATCAAGGCGACAGCCAGCCAGAGATACTGGTGGCGCTGCCTCCTGGTTTTTGGTTTCTCCGGTCGCTTCGGACGGGCCACCTGGACCATCCCCATCACGAGGTCAGCCACGGCGGAGACGATGACAATCAGCAGGTTCATGGGCGGCGGACTACCCCATGGTACAGGTCCAGGGTGATGCGCAGGCAGTGGTTGGCAGTTGTCATATGACTTGTCCTAAACGCAGCCTGACAAGCACCGGGCCCTGGCGCCATGAGCCTGGTGAGTATTTTGACCGGCCGGCCTTCAAGCAGTTTAAAGGCTGACCGGAAAATATCTGTCCTACATGATCACCGCAACCAAGCCGCCATGAAAATCACCCGCCGCGATTTTTGCCAGCTCACCACCCTCGGCGCAGCGGCCGCCCTGGTCACGCCGGGCTGCTCCACCGCCACTCTGGATCGCCCAGCAGCCGGTTCAGCCGACGGCATCCCTCCCTTTGTGCTGGAGGAGGCCACCATCTCCGACCTGCAGCATCGCCTGGCCTCCGGCGAGCTCACCGCTGTTTCCCTCACGAAGCAGTATCTCGCCCGCATCTCGGAACTCGACCGGCGCGGCCCGACGCTCCGGAGCGTGATCGAGCTGAATCCCGATGCGCTCGCCATCGCCACGGCCCTCGATCAGGAGCGCAAGACCAAGGGGCCGCGCGGTCCGCTCCACGGCATCCCCATCCTCATCAAGGACAACATCGCGACCCATGACCGCATGACGACGACCGCGGGGTCGTTGGCCATGGTCGGCTGCCTCGCTCCGCGAGACTCTTTTCTGGTGGAGCGGTTGCGCGCGGCCGGCGTGGTCATCCTCGGCAAGGCCAACCTCAGCGAATGGGCCGGCCTCATGGGCGACCCGCACACCACCGGTTTCAGCGGGCGCGGCGGGCAGGCCCGGAATCCTTACGTGCTCGACCGCAACACCTCCGGCTCCAGCGCCGGTTCGGCGGTGGCGGTGGCCGCCAATCTCTGCGCCGTCGCCGTCGGCACGGAGACGAACGGCTCGATCCTTTCGCCCTCGCGGTTCAACGGCATCGTGGGCCTGAAGCCGACGGTTGGCCTCGTCAGCCGTTCCGGCATCGTCCCCATTTCGCGCACGCAGGATACCGCCGGGCCCATGGCGCGCACTGTGACCGATGCAGCGATCCTGCTCGGCGCGCTGGCCGGCGAAGACCCGCGTGACCCGGCGACCGCGGCCAGCGCGGGACACGCGCAGCGGGACTACACGAAGTTCCTCGACGCCGACGGCCTGCGCGGCGCGCGCATCGGCGTGGCCCGCGCGACCTTCAACGGGCATCCGGAAGTGGCGCCGTTGATGGACCGGCTCGTGGCGGAGTTGAAGGCCCGCGGCGCCGTGCTCATCGATCCCCTCGAGCTGCCGCCCGACTCCGGCTATGAGGCGGCCGAGTGGGAGGTGCTGATGTATGAGTTCAAAGCCGGCCTCAACGAATACCTTGCCGCCCTCGGTCCTGCGGCGCCGGTCCATACGCTCCGGGAGATCATCGAATTCAACGCGCGCCATCAGCCCCCGGAGACGCCCTGGATGAACCAGACCAATCTGCGGCTGGCCGAGACCAAGGGGCCGCTCACAGACCCGGCCTATCTCGACGCTCTCGCCAAGTGCCGGCGGCTCACCCGCAATGAGGGCCTCGACGCCCTGATGGACCGGCACCAGCTCGACGCGATCTTCACCTCCGGCGGCGGGCCGGCGGGTGCGCTGGATTACGTCCATGGAGATCGCGACACGGGGGGTGGCGGCATCAGTCTCGCGGCGGTGGCAGGCTATCCGAGCATCGCGGTGCCGGCGGGTTTCATTCTGGGCCTGCCGGTGAGCGTCTTCTTCCTCGGCCGCGTCTGGAGCGAGCCAACTTTGCTGCGCCTGGCCTACGCCTTCGAGCAGGCCACCAAAGCCCGTCGCCCACCCCGGTTCAGGCCCAGCATCACCGCCGCGCCGTGACGTTCTTACCGTAGTAGGTCAGGCTGACAGCCTGACAGGTATGGCGGGCTGCCAGCCCGCCGAAAGCAACCGCTCGATACTCGGCGGGCTGGCAGCCCGCCGTACGGTGTCGGGCCAGCGGCCCGACCTACGTGAAGACACTCCGCCCGGCGATGTGCCAGCCCAGCCCTTCTCTGCTTCAAACTGATCCACCGCCGGAAAACCTGACGGTGCTCCCTTTTCCTCACTTTCCGAGAGGGCATTTCCTGCCGTAGGGCGGAACTTTTTTACCGGTCGCGGTTGGGGTTCCAGACGACGTCCGGATTGAACTTTTCTTCCAGCGTCGCATTGCTGTTCGTCACGTAGGCGCGCGTGTAGAAGCGGGCGTGGCCGTCCATGAACATGAGGTTGCCCCCCGCGTGCGAGCCGTTGCCGTGGCGCGCGGCAAAACGCTGGCTCCGCGCGGCCGGGAGCGCGCCGTTGCGGGCAGGGGTGGGGGTGTAGAGTTCGTGGTTGGGACTGAACGCCTGATCCAACAGAAGCACCGTGGCGGCGGGATCGGAAACCGCACCAATGGCCGGCATGGATGGATACTGGATCACGTTGCCAGCGATGCCGTTACGGATCGAGGACTGGAGTTTGAGATCCAGATTCATGCCGTAACTGAAGACGCCATTGGCACCTTTCTCCACAAAACTATCGTCGGCGTAGGCCTTGGCCGCCGGGCAATGCCAGATCTTGCCCTTACCCCCCGGAAACGGCAGCGACACCTTGGGGTTGCCCGAGGCGTTGGCATCGCTCCAGTAGTTGGACAGCGGCTTATCTCCCATCAAGGGTGGCAGGGTGTTAAACCACGCCGCCGAATCCACGGGAGAGCCGGCACCGGTGGCGGCACCGGTATCCACCACATACTGTCCGTTCTCATCCATGCCGTCACGGGGGACGACGTCCCGGTTGTCGGTGGCGTAGAGATGGGCAGCCAAACCCCACTGGCGCAAGCCGTTCAGGCAGCTGATCGTCTGCGCCTTGCTTTTGGCCTGGGAGAGGGCGGGCAGCAGCATCCCAGCGAGGATCGCGATAATCGCGATGACCACGAGCAGTTCGATGAGCGTAAAGGCTTTCGAGTTAACAATTTTCATCAAGGCACAGGTTCCGTATCCGGCAAACGAAGCAGGATCTGCCTGCTGCAAACAACCGTCAGCCTAGCGGGAAGCAATCTATGCGCCATCGCTATTCAGCCATTAATGTACGCCTTCTGGCCGATGCTTCCCATGGCGGCGCGTGGACCGTGCGTGAACCCAGGAATTTCCGGCCTGGGATGGCACCCGGATGACACCGAAGGAAGCTGTGCGTCTGGCACGTTTGGCGCTTTACTGCCGTCATGTGCTTTCTGAAATGCCCACGGGCCCGGTTGGTGGCGGCGTGGGTCGGTAGCGGTTGGCTGGCGAGCCTGCTGGTCGTCGGTGATGTGCCCTTCGGCGAGGTTCTCTGGCTGCAGGGGATTGACGGAAACCCTCCCCTGCTCGGCTTCGAAAATGATGGCACCCTTCGTTTGGAAGCCATTGATGAACCGGCGGATGTCGCGTTGAACCTCAGCGTGGGAAAAGTCACCAACTCAGTGACGGGGGTCATCGACGTGAAGCCCGGCCCCGGAGGCGCACGCTACTCGCTCAGCCCGGTGCTGAACTACGGGGAAATGGACATCAGCGCGGTCAATTTCAGCTGGTACGTGAACGGCCAGTGCGAAAATCACGGGACCATCAACGTCTCCGGTTATGCCGGTTTTGGGTTTTACGGCTCCGGCACCATCCTGGATCTGGAGGAGGGTGCGCTGGTGAAGGCCGACAACACCAGCACCTACGTCTGGGTCCAGAATGGACAGTTTGTATACAATGGCGGATCAACTGATTTCCCCATCTACGTGGCGCTGGCTTCCGCAAAATTGGGCGACAGCGCCACCAATGCGATCACCGTCAATTTCGTCGGTCCCGGCTGCCTGTATGATGGCGCCCTGACCTCAAAACGGACGCTCAATCTCACCATCAACGGCAGCTTCGCCCCTCTTTCCCTCACCCTGAGCCACGCTCCGCAGCTGGATGGCACGATCAATGTCCAGGCGCAGCCTTCCGGTTCGCCCATGTCCCTGGTGCTCGCGCCGGGTGGGCTCTTCATCTCGGGCAAGGGCAAACTCATCACTGCGGCCAGCGGATTGGGCCTGACCATCAGCGGAAACCTGACCAATGCGGGAGTCATCAGCCAGGCCATGCCCCTGCGGCTCTTTGGGGATAAGCCCATCGTCAACACCGGCTCCTGGACCGTGGCGAGCGGGGCTCCGCTCGGCGTTGCCACCGCCCTGATCCAGACGGGCGGCGCGTTCACCCTCGGCGGAGGGCAGATCACGGCCCCGGCAGGCATCACGCTGGCCGGCGGGACTTTCGCGGGCAGCGGCGTCATCAACGGCTCCCTCACCAACCACACGGCCGTGACCCTGGCGCGGAACCATCCACTGACCGTCACCAACGACTGGACGCAGGACGATACGGCCTCAGTCGAGATCAAGGTGGCCGCCGATGATCCGGCGGCCGAAGCCCCGGCGCTGGCCATTGGTGACCAGCTGAATCTGGCCGGACACCTCCGGGTGACGACCAACGGACCCATCACCTGGTCACCCGGGCAATCCGTCGCCATTGCCTCGGTCACGAACCTATCCGCGCTCTCAGGCTGGTTTTCCGATGTGCAGCTGCCCGTCCTCCCGACCGGCATGCACTGGACCATGCCGGCATCCTTCAACCTGTTCCGGTTTGTCACCACGACCAACTCGCCCGCCCTCGAGCTGTTGGGGCGACTGGGGACGACGAACAGCTATTCCCTGGATGTGTTCGGGCCGCTGGGGACCGATCTCGTCGTGGAACAGTCCACCGACCTCAACAACTGGCAGACGGTGACGAACCATACCCCCTTCGAAGGCCTGGCCCACTTCGATCTGCCCATCGCGCCGGCACCCGAACTGTGGTATCGCGCCCATTTCACCCCGGCAGCGGGCAATTGACGGCACGCCCATCCGGTATAGTCGGGTCGTGGGAAGCCAACATAGTCCACGCGGTAAGCGAGGCCGGAAACAACGCTCCTGAAGGTGCCGGATATCCCGGTTTAAAGTTGACTTTTCGAGGGTGTTCAGGCCAGTGTTGCCGTGGATATTCCACTGCGTTTCTGGCCTGAAACAACCGAGACTTCACCTCAACATCCCATCCGCAAGCATGCTTGTGCTTGGGTGCCATTGGAGTGAAACGGGATTGGTAGCATCGGCCTTGGTCGGTGGGAAAAAGCAGGATGGATCACGACTTACCTCGCCATGAAAATTTCGCCACCTCTCCAATGGGCCGTCGCCAGCGCCTGCCTGCTGCTGGTCGGAAGTCCGATGGCTTCCGCCCAGATCACGTCCTTCGTCGGCACGCAGCATTTCAATGACGGCGACATCCTGGGGACCGGCACCTATCTGACTGCGGTCTCCGGTCAGCCGGCACCCTTCGATCACTTCATCGGCAGCGACGCCAGCGGTCCCAATTTCGACGCGCAATGGACGATGCTCTTCACCATGCCGACCGTGGTGAATTCTGCCACGATCACCCTGGGCATCTACGACCATGATTCCAAAGCGTCGGCCAATCCGGTCAGCCTTTTCACCGCCGGCGGCGCTGACCTCACCAGCACACTGAACGCGGCGATGACCGCGCATGGCGGGGCCAATGGCGAATACAATGTCTACACGGTGGATCTGCCCTCGAGTGCCTATGCGGCCCTTCTGACCGGCTCGGCGGGCTTCCAACTGACGCTGAACGGGCCCGGTTCCAGTGTGCTCGGAAACACCACGTTTAATGGTGCGGGGCTGGATTTCGCCAAGCTCTATATCGCGGTTCCGGAGCCGGCCACCGAGGCGTGGTTTGGCGTGTCCGCCCTGCTGGGCGTGGCTTGGGTCCATCGCTGCCGACGCCGGTCCCGCTGAGCCATGGCACTGCCGCCAAAGGGCCTCAGCGTGCAGGTGTTCGAACCGCTGCTCGGGCAGAGCTTTATCTTGGCGGACGGCGGTTCCGAAACTGCCCTGGAACTGGTTTCCGCCCGGGAACGGCCGGAGCTTCGCAGCGGCCCGGAATTCCGGGTGCCATTTTTCCTGGAATTTAAGTCGTCGTCGCCGGCACTCAAACCGCAGCGAATCTACAGCCTGAGGCACGCCACCTTCGGGGAGATTGAGCTTTTCCTGGTACCCCTGCGGCGCGATGCCACGGGCTGGACCTATCTGGCCACTTTCAACTAGGCCTGCGGCCTTCAGGCTGCCGTTCCAGCAAAAAGTAAGGGCCGCTTTCCGAAACGATCTGGAAACCGAAGCGCTCGTACAGGTGGCGAGCACGGTTGGAGCGTTCGACATGGAAGCGCACCGGCAAGGAGGCCTGGTCTGCCGTTGCCACCAGCCCACGCAGCAGCGCCGTTCCAATCCCCCGATTGCGGAATTCCGAAACCAGCGCGAGGTCCACCAATCGAAGCTCGTCCGGCAACCGGGCCACGTAAATGCGCCCCGCCGGCCTGCCTTCGCACACGATCAGGCGAAACTCGGCGTCCGGAAATGTCGCCCGGTAGGCCCGGGTCTGAAGGTCAAACTGGGAGCGGAGGAAAGCCTCCACCTGCTCCGGCGGCCAGCCGGTCTGCGCCAGTTCCTCACTCCGGACATCGCCATAGAGCGCGAAGAGAAAAGGGCTGTCGGCCGGCGACTCCGGACGCAATTCAAAGGCGGTCTGCGGTGGGGGCAGATCGGCCATGTCCGTCACGGTCAGCTCTGGGACGGGTAGATGCCGAACAGTGAGATCGAGAAATTGATCGTCAGCAGGGGCGGACGGTTTTCGTGCGCGAAATCGTCACCGTTGAGGCTGACGGCAGCCGGAGCCAGCGTTACATCGGGTGTCGCCGAGGAATACGGTGCCAAGCCACCAGCCGCATCGGACGACCAGACTTTCTCCGTGGGATCAATCGCATCTCCTCCACCGCCGGTGCCCATGGCCGCATGGGAATGCGACGGCAGCTGACCTTGGGTCAGGGTCACGGCTTCCTGACCGCCCGTCTGGCCAAGCACATAAGGGCCCTGGCCGAGAGGCACGCGCGAACGCAGGTCCGGCAAGGCGAACGTCGTCACCCCATTGCCGCCATAGGTGGTTCCCAACAGGTTGAAAAGAACCTCGTACTGGTCGATCGCCAGCAGTGAGCCGTCGCAGAAGGCCCAGCCGGACGGTGGAAAATTGAAACCGAGCAGCCGGATTTCACCGACAAATGATTGTGCCATAAAAACGTTCTGGTTGGGGCTGCGGTTGAATCGCTGATGGATAGCCGGTATGCGGGCGGACTCCTCGGCAACCGTCGCAATCAGTTCCGTGACGGGAAGATGCCGGCCATGGCGATGGAGAAATTGAGCGCCAGGAAAGGCGGACGATTTTCATGCGGCTGATTGCCACCGGTAAGGCCAATGGCATTCGGAGAAAGGTACCCGTCGGGTGTTGCCGAGGAATAGGGCGCGCTCCCGCCGGCATCCGCCGACCAAACACAGTTGGTGGGCACCAGGGAATCGCCCTTGCCGCTGTTCCCCGAGGCCAAATGGTTGTGCGACGGTAATTCGCCCGTGGTGAGCGTTACGGCTTCGACGCCGCCCGTATCGCCAATGACATAGGGGGACAGACCCGGGCCTTGCCCGATCCCGATAGGCACCCGCGATTGCAGGTTGGGCAGGGCGAACGTGTTGACCCCATTGCCGCCATAAAAGGTTCCCAGCAGGGAGAAAAGCGCCTGATACTGGGAGATCGGAAGCAATTGTCCCTCGCAAAAGGCCCACCCTTTGGGAGGAAAATTGAAACCAAAGATGCGGATTTCACCAAGAAATGGATCTGCCATAAAATCTTCAGTGTTCGTGCTGCGGTTTTATTTGCTGCTGGAAGGCCCGGACTTGAAAAGCTGGCGCGCCTCGGTCAAAGCGGCCTGGGTTTGCAGTTCGCTCAGATAGTCGGCGGTGGTGGCTTGGGGGCGCACGCCCGATTGCGGCCAGGACGGTCCGAGCAGGGCGGCCAGCCACAGCGCCCCGGCGGACACACCGAGCCGGTTTCCCACCGGACGGAGCTGCTGGTAACGGGCCATCGTCTGGGCTCCGCCCCGGGCGGAGTGACGTCCGAAACTGGCCGACGCCAGCGGCGAGGTGGCCAGTTCGGCCAGCCGCGAGGCCTGGCCTCCGGCACTCAGCGGAGCGACCGCCCCGATCAACAGGGAAGCCACCACGGCGGTTTCCTCGGCTGTGCCCGGGCTTTCCGCGAGGGTACGCCGGCGGAAGGCGTCAAATTCGGCATCCGGAACCAGAGCATACCGGCCGGCCTCGATGAGACCACGAAGCATCTGGCCAACCCGGGCGGTCAGGGAAATTTCGGCAGCCGTGCGCCGAAGCTGGGATTCTCCACCGGTCATGGAACCGAGGGGATCCTGCACCTGCCGCTGGGCCAGCGGATACCGGACCGCATCATGGGCGAACAAGGTGCCGCCCCGGGCTTGAACCTGGCCCAGGCGTTGGCCGTATTCTTCCGAAGACAGATTCTCCAGCCGGTAAACTGCACCGCCGGCTTCGAATGAAAGGGTATTTTCCGAAGCGTAAACCGATTTGAAAGGCAGCGCGTCCAGCGATCGGGACAGGGCGGCGACATCATCCGTCCTCACCACCAGCGAAATGGGTGCTGACACAATTCCATTGGCCCGTGCGAGCACTCCGCCGCCGATGAAAAAGGGATCCCGTCCATAGGTGGCGGCAAAGGCGAGAACCTCCTGATCCGCTCCGCCAGTCGCAAAAGTCCCGGCTGCTCGGGGGGCCCGCGCCAGCAGGTTCACGGGTGAGGCACCCAGGGCCACCCCGACGGCAATGGCACTCCGACTCAAGAAGACCCGGCGATTGGCTGTCATGGCGAAGTTTTCCTTTGGATTCGGCCTAGAAAGGCAGTGGAGCGACGGTGATAACCTGCTCCAATGACACTCCAAAAGTCAATTCCAAACGGGGCGGCGGCGGCGTCCAGGACGCATCTTTTCATCGTGGCCAGCGCTGGGCTCCGGGTGCGTGGTGGGGCGAGCGTCCGCGCGAGCCGGGCCGCCCCAGACCAAGGCAGCCGAGGCTCGCGAGGACGGCTCGCCCCACCGGGTTTTCTTTCGGCCGCCAGCGCCAGCTCTCGCCGGGCCCGAACGGGTTTGCTGAAAGAGCTAACCACGGTGAAAAGATGCGACCTTTGGTTGAAGCTGCCCGCCCGCCACGGCCGGCAAATTCCCGGGGCCGAAACATCTCCAGAGGCATGAGTGCCTGAACGGCGGCAAACGGGTTACGAAATCAACCCCCAAAGATTGCGGCTTGCGCCTTCCCGGGTGTGGCCGAATTCTTACGATGTTGGCCAACCCAAACCAACCACCCCAAGCGCTTCCAGCATGCTATCGCTTTTCAAGTCACCCTGCCCGCATTGCGGGCATCCGGTTTCTGGTGACCCCGCTCTTTGTCCCGGTTGCCGTCGCTGGCTGCGGGGAAACCCGGCGTGGAAAAGCCCGGCCAAGCGGTGGCTGCGCCGGTCGCTCATCATCCTGCCGCTGGCCATTATCCTGCTGTTTCTCCTTCTGCGCGCACGCTAGATCAGGCCGTCCAACAGCATCGGCAGCCGCGCCAGGCTGCGTTCCAAAGTGGCCATGGCCGCGTTCTGCACCGCCTCGTCGCGGGTGGGGAACAGGATGTTCCAGCCGGCCGTCTGCGACCAGGCCCCGGTGAGGGGCCGCACATAATTGCCATTCTCCCCGATGCCGGCATGGCTGACCAGCAGATCGGCAATCTGGACCGCCGCAATCACGTGACGGTGCTTCCGCGCACGTTCCGGCGCGTGGTGGAACCGGGCCGTTTCCACCAGGATTTCGGGCAGGGACTGGTGGCGCAGATAGAGCGCACCGAGTTCGGTATGGTCCATGCCGAGCACTTCCACCTCGATCAGGCGCAGTTGCTTCACCCCGACTTTCGCCCGGCGATGGATCTCGGCAAAATGGTCCGGAAACGTGGCGGCCATGACGATTTTACCCACGTCATGCACCAGGCCGGCCACATAGTCGGCCTCATCCAGAGGGGCTTTCACGGCATTGACCACCTCCCGGGTCATGATGGCCGTACCGATGCAGTGCTGCCAGAAGCCGCGCCACGGGAACTGCGTGCGGCCGGCCATCTTCTGAAAATCCTCGATCACCGGAGTGATCATCGCGAGCTGGCGGATCTGGCTCAGCCCGATGTAGAAAACCGCCTCCTCGATGTTGTTCACGGGGGCGTTGAGACCGTGATACACGGAACCGACCAGGCGCAGCAGGCGTGACGTCAGGCTGGGATCGCGGCTGATGATCTCCGCGATCTGCGAGGTGTAGCTTTGGTCGGCGCTCAGCAGTTCGCGCAGGGCCCCGTTGACACTGCTCAGCGAGGGCAGGCGCGGGCACTCCATGATCCGGCTTCCGATGATGAAGCGATCCAACGGTGCGGGCGGGGTTTTGGATGAGGGTACCTCTTCCACAAGCATACGACTGCTTATCGGTTGCGGGCCTGGAAACTTAATCACTCCAAAGACCTTTTTAAGAGGCAATCTTAGGTGGCCATGAGGAGCAGTTTCCTAGGGCCAAAAGCTGCCACTCCCGGCACAGTGCCCAAGCGCACCATTCCTGACGTAAAGTCGCAAGTAATTTGCCATCAACAGTGAAGCCCTGAATGGCCAGCCGCGCGAATGTTGTGCGACGCTGGCTTAAGCCATGGGCAATTCTGTCGATGAACCCCTTGTCATGATCGAAGATATCGAGCAGCTGATCAGCTCGGCCGTTACCGAGGTATTCAGCACCATGCTCAACCTTAAGGTACGGCTGGACGCCAGCTGCAACGCAATGGTTAACGGGGAGGGGCACGTAGCCGGTTCGGTCGGATTCATCGGCCGCGTGTCCGGCGTGGTTTTCCTCTACTCCACCAATTCGTTTGCCCGGCGCATGACGTCGAGCCTGCTGGGCCTGACGGACCTCGAAATCGAGGGCGATGAAATGGTGAACGACGCCATGGGAGAGCTCTCGAACATGGTCGTGGGGCATATCAAGTCCCGCCTGTCCGACCGCGGCATGCCCTGCGTGCTGACCATTCCCTCCATCGTGCGGGGAAACCATTTCACCATCGAGCCGGTGAGCTCCACCGAACGACGGATCTTCTTCTTCAATTGTGACGGCCGACAGCTCGTGGTCGAGGTGCTGCTCAAAGGAACTTGATCCCCCCCCATTTTACGCCCGCATGAAACCGAAAATTCTGACTGTTGACGATAGCAAGACGATCCGCCTGATCGTCTCGAAGGCCTTTAAATCATTCGACTGCGAGGTCCATGAGGCCTCCAACGGGGTCGAAGGTCTGGCGGTCGCCAGTCGCGAACAGCCCGACATCATCATCCTCGACCTTACCATGCCCATCATGGATGGCGCGGAAATGCTCTCCAAACTGAAGTCGAACCCGGATCTGAAGGCCATCCCGGTCATCATGCTCACAGCGGAGGCGGGCCGGGAAAACGTGCTCCGGATCGCCAAGATGGGCGTGCGTGACTACCTCATCAAGCCCTTCAAGGAGGAGCTCGTGGTGGAACGCGTCGGGCGCATCATCGATCTCAAGCCCAAGAGCGAATCCACCGTCCGCACACGCCGGTTTGATGACGCCATCAACGTGCTCGTGGTGGACGACAAGCCGGCCATCCAGGACCAGATCCGCGTCGGACTGTCGGACACCCCTTGGACCACGCATGGCCGCTCCCAGACGGGCGAAGCGGTGGATTATTGCAGCCAGCAGCTGCCCGACATCATTCTGGTGAGCCTTTCGCTGCCGGATGGCGGCGGCTTCAGCCTGTTCCAGATGTTGCGCGCCAGCAACAAGACCAAGGCCGTGCCCGTGTTCGGCCTCAGCGTGAAGACTGCCCTGGAGGAGCAGGCCCGGGCGCAGCAGGCCGGATTCTCCAGCATCATCACCAAGCCGATCGATTTTGAGGATCTCAAGGTCAAGATCGCCCGCGCGCTTCACCTCGACATGTCGTACAAGTACTTCGAACAGAAGGACGGCGTCCTGGTGCTGCGGCTGCCGGCCAATTTCACTCCGAACGTCTCCAACGAGGTGGGCAACAACCTGCGGTCGAAGGTGTCGGAGGCGGTGGATTCCGGCCTGGGCAAGATGGTGCTGGACCTCAGCCAGGTGCGTACGGCGGACATCAGTGTGATCAAGCTCGGCCTGAGCGCACTGCAGCTTTGCCAGGAACTCTCCCTCAAGCATTGCGTGATCGGCTCCGATGCCGTGAGCACGGAGTGCAAAAATTACGAGGAGTCGAAGGACTGGGATTTTGTGGGCTCGTTCGAGGAAGCACTGGCGGTGCTCCGGGGCGGCTCGGCGGTGACGGCCTGAACCGACGCCGCAAAAGGATTTGCGGCGGAGTCGGGCAGGGTTGCGGCAAGGATGCCATGAAGACTGACAGTTCCATTGCATTGGTCGGGTTGATCGCACTGGCGATGCCTGCCGAGGCGGCTACCGGATATCTCCGGGCGCTCGGTCCATCGCCGATCTACTTTCGAGGGCCCCGCCCTGCCGAATCCGGCTTCGTGCTGCCGCCCTTGGATATGGGGCAACCGCCGGTAAATCCGATGCTGTCGGGGAAGGAACCCCCTGACTCCGCCTCCTGGGCTCCGCCGACGACGAACGGAAACAGCCCCGGCGAAACGGCTTCCCAGTCCCCTGCCCCCAGCTCGGCCACTCCGGCCAATTCCACAGTCCCGCCGAGTGCGAGGATGGGCCCGATCGTCATAGGTGGCACGCCCGCCGCCGGTGAGCAGCCGGATGCCGCCTTCCTGATGCCCATGGCCACGCAGGCGCTGATCCCATTTTTCACACGGCAATTCAACGGGGGGACCAATGCTCCCAAAGTCAGTGTGGTATTGCCGGTGGAATTCCACCCGGCCCGCCCGCCGGAGGTGCTGCCCCCCAGCTCGGCCACCTTCACGCAGGAGAAGAAATAGCCATAGAAAGCCTCTATGATCAGCTCTCTTCTCCGATTCCGGTGGTGTCTGGCATTCGTGCTGGCCCTGCCTTGGCTTTCCCTGTTGGCGGAAGGGGGCAAGGAATCCGAAGGGCATTCAGCCTCCACCCCGAGCACGGAGGTCAAGCCGGCCGAGCCGCCGCCCACGAACCCGCCGGCGCATACGGCGGCGGTGGTTCCGGCAGAGATCGACCCTGCTCTGCGCGAATCCCGGTCGCAATTGGCCACGGACAACCTGACTTCCAAGCCGACGGTCGAGAGCGGGAATCCGAATGACCCGCAGGCCCGGCGGATTTTGGACGCCGCCCGCCAGCAGCGCCGCGACAAACAGGTCGATCTGGCCCAGGCCAACCTGATCGGCCTCATCGAATCCAATGTTTCGGAAGATTTGAAACGGGGTGCCCGACTCGAGCTGGCCATGGTGCTCCAGGATCAGGGCGAATTGGCGCGGGCCCAGCAGCTTTACGCCCAGTATCTCAAGCTTTATCCCGATGATCCCAATGAGCCGGAGGTTACTTTGCGGCAAGGGCTTATCTACCGTCAAATGGGCGCGCCAACGCTCGCCATCGCGAAGTTTTATGGGGTGATGTCCACCGCCTTGAACGTCAAAACGGAACGAGTGGAATACTACCGGCGGCTCGTGCTGCAAGCCCAGACCGAGATTGCCGACACTTACTATCTGCAGGGCAAGTACGGTGAGGCCGTGGATTTTTTTAGCCGACTGCTCAAACTTAACGATAACGAACTGAACGATGCCTTGGTGCGAGCCAAGCTGGTCCGCAGCCTGGCCAAACTCAACCGCCCGGCAGACGCCACTTCCCAGGCGGACATTTTTCTAAAACGCTACCCTGAATCCAAGGATGCGCCCGAGATCCGTTATCTGCTCGCCGATTCGTTACGCAAGGTGGGGCGCGCCCACGAGGCCGTGCAGCAGGTGCTGATCCTGCTTCAGAATGCACAGGCCGATTCGGCCAAAAACCCTTCCGAATGGGCCCAATGGCAGCGCCGCACTGGCAACGATCTCGCCAACCAGCTCTATAGCCAGGGCGACTACCTGAATGCGCTGGAAATCTACAACCGGTTGCTGGAACTCGATCATTCGCCCGAATGGGAGCTCCCGGTCTGGTACCAGCTCGGTCTGGTTTACGAGCGCCTGGAACAGCCGCAAAAGGCCCTCGATGCCTACGGCCACATCATCGCCCGCGTGGGCGAGTTGAAGCCCGAAAATACCACCCCAAATCTCAAGACCATCTCCGAACTCGCCCAATGGCGGGTGGAGCACCTCCAGTGGCTGCTGAAAGCCGAACTTTCACGCCACCAGCTGATTCCGACCAATCTCGGCGGCACAGAAACAGCTGTGGTGACGGTGGCTAAATGAAAGTTATCTCCGACCTGCGCGTCGCCTTGGACCAGCACCTCCTGCTGTGCCGCGAAATCCTTGTTTTGGTGGAGCAGGAGTCCCAATCACTCCGCGAAAGTGACGGTTCACGGCATTTTGAGTTCTATCAGACCAAAAAAGCCCTGCTGGGACGCCTGGATGAGTCGGTCAACCTGATCAAGTCACATCGCCGGGAATGGCAGAATTTGCCGGCCTGCGACCGCAGCAACCAGGCAGAAATCGAACCCCTTCTCCGCCAGAATCAGGATCTGATCATGAAAATCATCGTCTTGGACCGGGAGAATGAGCAAAATCTGCTCCGCCGTGGCTTGGTGCCCCCCCGTCACCTGCCTTCGCCGAACCGACAGCGGCCGCACTTTGTGGCGGATCTCTACCGGCGGCAGTGTCAGGTCTGACGGCTGTTGGCTTTCGAAGTTCCGCTGATTTCGGGACTTTGGGCTGACGCCCTGCCGCGAGCGTTGGTCCAATGCCTATCGAAAAAATCTTGGTGCTGGAGGATGACCCGTTCGTCCGTCGGATTTTTGAGCAGCAACTGCGCCGGTTGCGCTACGACGTGTCCGTGACCGAGACGATCGCGGGCGCGGAAGAACTGCTTGCCAAGGACAACTTCGACCTGGTTTTCACCGATATGCGGCTGCCCGACGGCGAAGGCACCGATCTCCTGCGCAAGCTGCAGGGGCGCGCGCAGAAGCCCCTCGTGGTCGTCGTCACCGGCTACGGCTCGGTGGAATCGGCCGTCACCTGCATGCGCGAGGGCGCGTTCGACTACATCATCAAGCCCTTCTCCGCCGACCAGATCGAGGTCACGCTCAGCAAGGCGCAGGAACACACGCAGCTGGTCAAGGTCAACCGCTTCCTCAGCCAGGAAGAACCGGCGGAGACGGGCTATGAGTTGCTCGGGCGCAGCCAGGCCATGGAGGATCTGCGGGCGCTCATCCGCAAGGTCGCCCGCACGCAGGCCACCGTCCTCATTCAGGGTGAAAGCGGTACTGGCAAGGAGCTGGTCGCCCGCGCCATCTACCGCGAAAGCCCCCGCGCCAACGCCCCCTTCATCAAGGTGAACTGCGCGGCCATTCCCGAGAACCTCATCGAGAGCGAGTTTTTCGGCCATGAAAAAGGCGCCTTCACCGGGGCGCTGGCCAAGCGCGAGGGACGCTTCGAGCTGGCTCACAGCGGCACCATTCTGCTGGATGAGGTGAGCGAGGTTTCACCGCAGGTTCAGGCCAAGCTGCTGCGCGTGCTGCAGGAACGCGAATTGGAACGGGTCGGCGGCAACCGCACCATCAAGGTGGATGTCCGGGTCATCGCCACGACGAACCGGAACCTCGAGCAAAGCGTCGAGCGCAAGGAGTTCCGCCAGGATCTTTTTTTCCGCCTCAACGTCGTGCCCATTTTGGTGCCGCCGCTCCGTGAACGCATCGAGGATGTGCCTTTTTTGGCCACGCAGTTCATGAAGCGCTTCGCCCGCAAGCATGGCGTAAAGGTCACGGGCCTCTCGGCGGCCAGCTTGGCGGCACTGCAGGCGCACCGTTGGCCGGGCAATGTGCGCGAGCTCCAGAACGTCATCGAGCGCGCCGTGATCCTGTCCGCCGACGGCGACGAGATCCAGGTGGACAGCCTGGGGCTGACCACTTCCCCCGCCCCGGCTGCGGAAGCCGTGCCTTCCGGCACCAATCCGCCGGCCGCTCCCACTCAGGCGACCGGTGACGTGGTTTCCCTGGCCGAACTGGAGAAGCAGCACATCCTCTTCACCCTCGAGCGCAGCAACGACAACCGCACCCACGCCGCCCGCAAACTGGGCATCAGCATCCGCACCCTGCGCAACAAGCTCAACGAGTACGGGCTGGGCAGCAAGGATGAGGGCGAAGAACCGGCGGCGGAGTGATGGGGGACTTTGAACGTTCAACGTCCAACGTTGAACTTGCAACGCTCAAAGAAATTCACGAAGGGCGGCCGCTTCGCCCTCAAGCTGCAGCCAGTGGAACGCGGCTCGGCTCCATGAACACAGTAGAAAACGAGGTCTGCTTTGAACGTTCAACGCTGGTCGTTGGGCGTTGAACGTTCAAAAAATGGCCCGTGGGACCGGCCTCCCGCAAGGCACCCCTACCTCGGCGGCAGCGTGCCAAACAGGGCGGCGGCGCTGTAATGCGCGAACCGGTCGGGCGAGGTCAGGATGATTTTGGAGTCCGGCGCCGTGTTTCCCATGGTCTGGCTGGCCTGCTGGTAGCGGCGCGCCGAGTTGGACACCGCCTTGTCGCGCGAGTCAAAAATCTCATCAACCGCCCACACGGCCTGGTAGGAAACGCCATCCACCAGCTTGAACCGCCAGCCGAGCGAGAGCGGCGGATACGCCTGATACTGGGTCAGCTGGCTGAACATCACGCCGTCGCAGTGCACATGCCGGCGGAGCGTGTCGAAGAAACTGGGCGGAAGCTCATCGTTCGCCGTCCAGCTGGTCCGCTGGGTCCACTCGCGCAGCTGTTGCGGGCTGATGAAGATCAGTTCAAAGCGCTGCTCCTTGGTGAGTTCACCGCGCAGCACCGGCTCCAGGGTCATGATGCCGGCGGCGCCATCGGCCAGCCGCGGATCGGCGGTAAGCGGCAGCACGGCCACGGTGCGGAGGGATTTGGGAAGTTGCGGCGCGGCCAGAAAGACGTTCCGGGGAACGAAATCCGGCCCCACCACGGCATCCTCGACGATGAGCGACGAGCAACCGGCCAGCAAGAATGCCAGCGAGAGGGCGACAAGGCGGTTGCGCTGCTTCATGGCTTGAACGGGGTGACTGCGAATGACTGCCGCAAAGTTCGCCAACCACCCGGTCAGGGGAAGCTTTTTTGCAGGTACGCCAGTTGCTGGTTGGTCTGGGACTCGGCGGTTTCCATGGCGGTGAACTCGTCGATCATCGATTGCCGGTTGTTCATCACGACGCGCTCCATGTCCGCGATCTTGGTGTCGATGTCGCTGGACTGCTTTGTCAGGTTGTTCTGCTGCGCGACCAGCGTGCCGCTGTCCCCCGCGGTCTTGTTGAGCAGGGCGGCAAGCTTGGTCGCCATGCCGTTCGTCGCATCCGTGAACATGGCCGTCACCGCCGACAGGTTGTTCTGCAGGGCGTCGTCCATCTTGGTCTGGTCCGAAATGGTCAGCGAATTGTCGTTGCCATTGGAGGAGATGCCCAGGTCGGCCAGGCTCTTGATGACACCTTGGAGCGACGAACTCGGATCGAAGGCGGTGGACCGCAGGGTGCCGGCAAGCGAGCTGATGTCGCGGTCCGAGGCCAGCACGCCGGCCGTCACATTGCCCTGGGCATCCGTGCTGCTGGCCGTCTGCGTGTCGATGACTGACTGGGCCTTGTTGTACTGGGTGAGAAAGGTGTTGATCGCCGTCTTGATCTTGTCGGTGTCCGCACCGACGGAGATGGTGAACGAGGAGTTTGGCTTCAGAACGGAGACGCTCAGACCCGTCAGACCGGAGCTGGTGTCCGTGATGGTGTTGGACTGGCTCGACAGCTGGCCGCCCCCGTTGATGTTGTAGAGCAGGTTGCTGCCCCGCTGGAGCGCGCCGCTGGAAAGTCCGGTGGCGGCCAGGAAGTTGCCCGTCACGTCCTGCATCGAAATGCCCACGTCACCGGTGGCCTTGTTGGTGAGCACAAACCGGTCGTTCACCGTGTCGTAGCTGGCGGTAACCCCGGCGGACGAACTGTTGATCCGGTTCAGCACGTTGCTGATGCTGTCGGCGGCCGGGTCGAAATTGATCGACACCCCGTTGATCGTGAACTCGCCGTTGCCGCCGTCGTCGGTGACCGCCGTGGCCAGGTTGGAACCGGAGATGTTGGTGGTGAGGTTCACGCCGCCCAACGCACTGGTACTGGTGATCGCACCCGTGCCGTTGTTCTGCAGCCGGCTGACCTGGAGAAAGTTGCTCGTGTCATTGACGCTCCCGAGCACGATTTCGCCGGCCCCCGAAAAGGAGATCTTGTCCGTCGAGGCATCGTAGCTGCCCGTCACGTCGCCACCGGTGGCGGTGAAGATGTTGTCGAAGACATCCTGCAGGGTGTCCGTGCTGGCAATGGTGACCTGCTTCCCGTTGACCGTGATCGTACCGTCGGTGACCGGCGTATGGAATCCCGCCGTCGCCAGCACCACCCCGGAAACATCGTCTGTGGTGCTCAGGGGTCCGCCAATGCCGGTGCTGCCCTGCAGCGTGGCCGCGACCGCCAGCTGGGTCACGTTGAACGTGTAGGTGCCCTGCGGTGCCCCGGTCGCGGCGGTGGCCGTGCCGAGGGTGCTGTCGCTGGTCTGCGTCGTGCGGGAATCGTAGAGCGTCGGGTCTGTCAGCGACGTGACCGCAGTCTGCAAGCTGGTCAGCTGCGTGTTGATGCTGCCGTACGCGCTTTTCTGCTGCTGCAGCTTGGCCTGGTCACTCTGCAGGCGGGTCTCCGGGGCGCGCTGCACCTGGGCCAGCTGGTCCACGAGCGAACGCCAGTCAAAGCCCGAGGCCAGTCCTGAAACGCCCAGATCCAGCGGCGCCGTTGTTGTCGCTGTTGTCGCCATTGCCGGTGTTATCGGCCGGAACGTCCGGGAGCTTTAGCCGCCGGAATGCGGCCAGGTGAAAAAGACCCCGGCGGCGCTTGCGCACCGCCGGGGCGTGGAGACCCGCGCCTCAAGGCGCCTTAACCTGCTTACTGCAGCAGCTTCAGCACCGACTGCGAGGACGAATTCGCCTGGGCGAGCATCGAGGTGCCAGCCTGGACCAGGATGTTCGCCTTGGCGAAATTGGTGCTCTCGGTGGCGACATCGACATCCTTGATGCGGCTGTTGGCCGAGGTCAGGTTGTCCTTGAGCACCGACAGCTGATCGTTGTAGCTGCCCAGCACGGAGATGTTGGCACCAAGGTTGGCGCGGTCCGTGGAGAGCTGGTCAATGGCCGCCTTGACGTTGGTCAGGGCGGTGGCCGCATTGGCCGCGGTGTCGATCGTGGAACCGGTCGCCGTGGTGTAGGCGCTCGCCGCCATGTTGACGCCGGTGGTGGCCAGCGTGTTGCCTTCACTGTCAGTGGTCACATTCAGCGCCGTGCCGTCAAACAGGTTGACCCCGTTGAACTGCTTGGTCGCCGTGTCGTTGATGTACGAGCCGAGCTGGGTGAACTCCGCGTTGTACAGGGCGCGATCCGAATCCGACTTGGTCACGTCCTGGGAAAGGACCGACAGCTCGCTCATGCGATTGAGCGCGTTGCTGACCTTGCCCATGTAGCCATCCTGCGTCTGGTTGAACGAGATGGCGTTGCCGATGTTGGAACTGGCCGCACCGATGCGGCTGATCTGCGCGTCGAACCGGACCGACACGGCGAGACCCGCGGCGTCATCTTCCGGCGAAGTGATCTTCGAGCCGGAGGACAGACGTGCGAGGGACTTGCTGAGCGCCGTTGACGAGTCGGCGAGCATCCGCGCGCCGTTCATTGCTGCTGTGTTAGTGTTGATTACCATATGGACTCCTATCCTTGAGTCACCCCCATTGGGGGCATTGTTGCCGTGGCATCCCTGCCACGCGGTGAACTTTCCCGGGCATCACCCTGATCCCTGCCGGCCTTTTATGGCCGCCGGCCGCCAAATCTTATATCGGTACATTCGTCCGATTCTTTATATAAATATATTAAATCTTCAGTCATGTCACATCTTTGGATCAGCACGCAGAACGTGGCCGCATCCGTGGGATTTCCGGCCCCGCGATCCGGTGCCGGCCGGGTGCAGTCCGGGCGATGCTTTCCGAGAAAATCGTGCGATTTTGCGATGGGCCGGCGACGCAGGCCACGCCGCAGGAAACGCCGCAGAGACGGATCAGACATGGCGCCCCCTCCGGTTGGCCCGGGACCCGCGGCAAAGGGGAGGTCCGGATATGATACGGAAAGGGGTCGTCCTCGGCACCCTCTCCCGGGGTGTCCCGCCTGATTCCGGCGGGCGCAGGGGGTCCGCATTTCCGGGGCGGCAGAAATGTCGCGGACAGCTGTCGCCGGAGGGGGGCGCCGCCGCAGCCGCGCAGCCACCACCCCGGATGATCTGGCAACGGCAGGCTCGCCGCCTGTGACCATGGAAAGCGGGGACGACTTGGGGACGCCAGGCAATGTCGCCGGACCAATCCAAAGAATCGCCTGCCGGCAGCGTTGGCGCGGCGGAAAGCTTCACCCCCGACCGGGATGGCCAGCGTCGGGGCGGGGCAAACTGGGGAAGCCAGCCGGGCGCGAAGCCCGATTCGGCGGAATGTCGCTCGCTGCGTGGCGATACGACGCTGGTGGTGGTGACCATGACTCGATCCGTGAGTGGTTGACCCTTGCGGGCGGCTGCCACGGCTTCCTTGCCGTGAGTGAGCGTGTTTGACCGGGATGCTCACCGCGTTCCCCTGCCGGTGTTTTCGGTGGCCGGCACCTTTTCTAGTCCATCTGATATCGGCAGATGCCGTCGAAACTTGAGCGTTTTGCGCCCGCCTGGGACTGAGAAAAGTCAGGCATACGACGGCGCATGGGACTTGACCCGGATATGAAATGAAAAAGGCCCGGACGGCTTTGAAACCATCCGGGCCCGACCTGTGATCAGATCAGATTACTGCATCAGCTTCATCACCGACTGCGACGAGGAATTCGCCTGGGCCAGCATCGCGGTGCCTGCCTGGACCAGGATGTTCGCCTTGGCGAAGTTCGTGCTTTCCTGCGCGACATCGACATCCTTGATCCGGCTGTTGGCCTGGGTGAGGTTGTCGCTCAGCACGCTCAGCTGCGCGCTGTAGGAACCCATCACCGACAAGTTCGCGCCCAGGTTGGCGCGATCCGTTGAAAGCTGATCGATGGCCGCCTTGACGTTGGTCAGGGCGGTGGCCGCATTCGCGGCGGTGTCCACGGTCGAACCCGTGGCCGTGGTGTAGGCCGAGGCCGCGAGATTGACTCCGGTGGTGGCCACGGTGGAGCCGTCGCCGTCCGTCGTCACGTTCAGGGAGGTGCCGTCAAACAGGTTGACTCCGTTGAACTGCTTGGTCGCGATGTCATTGACATAGGCCCCGAGCTGCGTGAATTCGGCGTTGTAGAGGGACCGATCGCTGTCGGACTTGGTCACGTCCTGCGAGAGGACGCTGAGTTCACTCATGCGATTGAGCGCGTTGCCGACTTTGCCGAGATAACCGTCCTGCGTCTGGTTGAATGAAGTGGCATTTCCCAGATTGGAGACGGCCGCACCGATCCGGCTGATCTGCGCGTCGAACCGAACGGAAACTGCAAGCCCGGCGGCATCATCCTCCGGCGAAGTGAGCTTCGAGCCGGAAGACAGACGAGCGAGGGATTTGCTGAGCATTGCGCTCGAATCCGCGAGGTAGCGAGCACCGTTTTGAGCCGAGATGTTAGTATTGATGACCATAAACTCTATCCATGAGTTTGCCCCTTGCGGGGCATTGTTTGTTGCACGGCGTCCTTGCCGTGGATGGACCTTCAAATGGGCGTCCACCGTTTTCCCGCCGGCTATTTCTGGCTGCCGGCCGCCTCACTGACACCTCTTTCATCGGCAACGTGCCCTAGGACTTTAACGAAATTACGCGTCGGCGGCTCTTCCCTGCGCTCGGCTCCGTCAACAGCGTCCGCAGCCATAAGCGGCAACCGGTGAACGTCATGCCGGAGCTGATCTTCCGTCTTCTTGCTACGCTTCCGCCCCGCCCCTACCGTTCCTCCGCCTTATGGAAAACGTCGTCATCATCGGCACGGGTTGTGCCGGACTTACCGCCGCCATTTACTCCGCCCGCGCGAATCTCAACCCGCTCGTCCTCACCGGCGTCATGCCCGGCGGCCTCCTGACCACCACCAGCATTGTGGAGAACTTCCCCGGCTTTCCGGAGGGCGTTGACGGCTATGAGCTGATGACGCGGATGCAGTCCCAGGCCGAGAAATTCGGCGCGAGGATCAAATTTGGCACGGTCGAGTCCGTCGATCTCGCCGCGAAGCCGATCAGGCTGGTCGTGGATGGTGATCTGGTGGAAACGCAGGCGCTCATCATCGCCAGCGGCGCGGGCCACAAGCATCTGGGCGTGCCGGGCGAACACGAGCTGGAGAAGAAAGGCGTGACCTACTGCGCCACCTGCGACGGTGCGCTGCCGGTATTCCGCAACCAGCCGCTCGTCGTGGTCGGCGGCGGCGATTCCGCATGCGAAGAGGCGAACTTCCTCACCCGCTTCGGCTCCATTGTCTATCTCGTGCATCGCCGTGACTCGCTGCGGGCCTCGAAGATCATGGCCGACCGCACGCTGGCGAATCCCAAGATCAAGCCGATCTGGGACTCCGCCGTGACCGAAGTGCAGGACGTCACCTCGGGCAAGATGACGGGCGTGAAGCTCAAGAATCTCAAGACGGACGAGGAATCGTTCCTCCCCAGCGCCGGCCTCTTCGTCGCCATTGGCCATGTGCCGAACACCCAGCTTTTCAAGGGCCAGCTGGCGTTGGACGATGCCGGCTATTTCGTCCTCGGCAAAGGCATGGCCACGACGGTCCCGGGCGTCTTCGTCGCCGGCGACTGCGCAGACTCCGTCTATCGCCAGGCCATCACCGCCGCCGGCATGGGCTGCGCGGCAGCCATTGAGGCCGAGCGGTATCTGGCGGGACTGAACGCATGAGCAAAGCGAGTGATCAGTAGTCGGTGAATCAGTCATCAGACTTTCAGTTCGCTGCCCACTGGTTCACTGAAACACTGATTTGCTGATCGTTAAAGCATGTCCTCCCTTTCGCCAACCGAGCTCGCCGCCCGCCTGGGTTCTGCCACGCCGCCTCACTTGTTGGACGTGCGGGAAGCGGAGGAGCACGCCTTTTGCGCGCTGAGCGGCTCCACGTTGGTACCGCTCGGCGAGTTGGCCGAACGCGCTGGTGAACTGGACGCGTGGAAGGACGAAGAGATCGTTGTCTATTGCCATCATGGCGTCCGCAGCGCGCATGCCATTGCTTTCCTGCGCGGCCAGGGCTTTACGCGGCTGACCAATCTTAGCGGCGGCATCGACCGCTGGAGCGTCGAGGTGGACCCGCAGGTGCCGCGCTACTGACCCTTTCGCCGGGTTGGGACCCAAGGCACAGTGGTTGCCCAGTCGCGCCTAATTGGCTCACTCAGGCACACCGGCGGGGAACAATCGGGGCTTAATTCCGGCCAATCCGGGCGTTGCCGTCATGGCATCTGCCATGCGTAACGTCGGCCATGCAGATGGACAAACTTACGATCAAGGCTCAGGAGGCGATTCAGGCAGCCCAGGAAACCGCCCAGTCGCGGTCACACCAGCAACTCGATGGCGAGCACCTGGCCCTGGCCTTGGCGGAACAGGAAGACGGTTTCGTGCCACAGCTTTTACAAAAGCTGGGCGTGAGCGTTGGCGGTTTCACCGCCGATTTGGACGCTGAGCTCGGTCGCCGCGCCAAGGTGCAAGGTTCTTCGCAGGTTTATCCTTCGCAAGATTTTCAAAACTCGCTGAACGCCGCCACCGGCGAGGCCAAGAAGCTGAAGGATGAATTCGTTTCCACCGAGCACCTCCTGCTCGGCCTGCTGGACAAGGGCGGCGATTCCCTCAGGCGCATTTTTGCCAAGCATGCCCTCAAGCGCGACACCGTACTCAAAGCACTCCTCGAACTGCGCGGCAACCAGCGTGTCACCGACCAGAGCCCCGAGGACAAGATCCAGACCCTGGAGAAATACGGCAAGGATCTCACCGCCCTGGCCCGCCAAGGAAAGATCGATCCGGTGATCGGGCGTGACGACGAGATTCGCCGGGTGATGCAGGTACTCACCCGCCGCACGAAGAACAATCCCGTGCTCATCGGCGAACCGGGCGTGGGCAAGACTGCCATCGTCGAAGGCCTCGCCAAGCGCATCGTGGATGGCGATGTGCCGGAGTCGCTGAAGAACAAGCGCGTCATCGCCATGGACCTCGGCGCGATGGTCGCGGGCGCGAAGTTTCGGGGTGAATTCGAGGAACGCCTCAAGGCCTTCCTCAAGGAGGTCACCGCGAGCGAGGGCAAGATCATCCTCTTCATCGACGAGCTGCACACCATCGTTGGCGCCGGCAAGGCCGAGGGTTCGGCCGACGCGGCGAACATGCTCAAACCGCAGCTCGCCCGCGGCGAACTCCGCTGTGTCGGTGCCACCACGCTCGATGAGTACCGCAAGCACGTGGAGAAGGACCCCGCGCTGGAACGCCGCTTTCAGCCGGTCTATGTCGCCGAGCCCAGCGTCGAAAGCACGATTGCGATCCTGCGCGGCCTGAAGGAGCGCTACGAGACGCACCACGGCGTGCGCATCCAGGATTCCGCGCTCGTGGCTGCGGCCACCCTTTCCCACCGCTACATCAGCGACCGGTTCCTGCCCGACAAGGCCGTGGACCTCGTGGATGAGTCGGCTTCGCGCCTCAAGATGGAGCTCGATTCCAAACCGACCGAACTCGACCAGTTCGACCGGCAAATCCTGCAGCTTCAGATTGAGCGCACCTCGCTCGCCAAGGAGCGCGACGATGCCAGCAAGGAACGGCTCAAGAAGCTCGATGGCGAACTGGCCAACCTGAAGGAGAAGTCCGCCGCGCTCACCGCCCAGTGGCAGAACGAGAAAGCCGCCATCAACGCCGTCAGCCTGATTCAGACACAGTTGGAACAGGCAAAGACCGAATTGGAACAGGCCAGTCGCAAGGGCGATCTTCACAAGGCCGCCGAGGTGCAGTACGGCAAGATTCCCGACCTGGAGAAAAAACTCGCCGCCGTCGAGAAACAGTCGCTCAACAGCGGTGCCAAGACGCATCTCCTACGGCAGGAAGTCACTGAGGAGGACATTGCCAAGGTGGTCGCTTCGTGGACGGGTATTCCCGTGACCAAAATGCTCGAAGGCGAGCGTGAGAAGCTCGTAAAAATGGAGCATCGCCTCAGCGATCGCGTCATCGGCCAGGCGGAGGCCATCAAGGCCGTCTCCGATTCCGTGCGTCGTGCGCGTTCCGGGCTGGGTGACCCGAACCGCCCCATCGGTTCGTTCATCTTCCTGGGACCGACCGGAGTCGGCAAAACCGAGCTGGCGCGGGCGCTCGCCGAATTCCTATTCGACGACGAGCAGGCCATGATCCGCATCGACATGTCGGAATACATGGAAAAGCACACCGTCTCCCGGCTGGTCGGTGCGCCTCCGGGGTACGTCGGTTACGAGGAGGGCGGACAGCTCAGCGAGGCCGTCCGTCGCCGGCCCTACTCGGTGGTGCTCTTCGACGAGATCGAGAAGGCGCACTCCGATGTCTTCAACGTCCTCCTACAGGTATTGGATGATGGCCGTCTGACCGATGGTCAGGGCCGTACCGTGGATTTCAAGAACACCATCGTGATCATGACGTCGAACATCGGCTCACCGATCATTCAGGAATATTTCATGGACGGCCGCACGACCGTCGGTGCCCGGCGCACGATGGAGGAAAAGGTGATGGCCGAGCTGAAGCGCCATTTCCGGCCCGAGTTTCTGAACCGTGTCGATGACACGATCATCTTCCACAGCCTCGACGAGGCGGAGCTGACGAAGATCGTGGACATCCAGCTGATCCGCGTCGTGAAACGCCTCGCGGACCAGCATCTCACCCTCGTCGTGGACGAGGCCGCCAAGAAGCTGCTCGCCACCGAGGGGTACGACCCGCAGTTCGGCGCCCGCCCGCTCAAACGTGCCATTCAGGACAAGCTCCTCAATCCGCTCGCCACACGGCTGCTGGCCGGCGAGTTCAAGCCGGGTGACACCGTGAAAGTCAGCGCCGGGCGCGAGGATGAACTGAATTTCTCGAAGGGCTGATAACAGTTCCCTGAAAGAAACGGTATCTTGGCGGAGGTTCGTGCGCGGGGTGGTCGCACCGCCAAGTAGGTCAGGCCGCTGGCCCGACACCGTAGGACGGGCTGCCAGCCCGTCGGCTGCTGCCCTGCCTTTTCGGCGGGCTGGCAGCCCGCCGTACGTGCCAGGCTGGCAGCCCGGCCTACTATGGAACCCCACGCCATCCCAACCCAATGGTTGCCGCCAGTCTCAGCGTTCAATTGGCAGCAGGAGCGCGATGGTCGTCCCCTTTCCCGGATGGGACCAGAGACGCACCTTGCCCTGGTGCTGTTCGATCACCCGTGAGACAATGGCCAAACCGATGCCATTGCCCCGGGCTTTGGTGGTGCTGAGCAGCGAGGTAAACACCCGCCGACGCTGTTCCTGGGTCATGCCCACGCCCGTGTCGCGAAAACGCACCAGCACATGGGTGGGACGCTCCGTGCCGCGCTTCAGCGGCAAGGTCCGTGAGCGGACCGTCAGGCGGCCGCCTTGCGGCATCGCCTCCACGGCGTTGAGGGTCAGATTCAGGAAAGCCTGCTCCAACTGGGTGGCGTCGCCGATGATCGTCGGCAGGTTCGGGTCGAGCCGCCGGATAAAGTGTACGTCCTGATCGCGCAGTTTGTGGCGTGTGAGCAGACTGAGGTCATCGAGCAGCTGGTTTATATCCACGGGCTCCAGCCGGGGTTCCGTGCTGCGGGCAAAATCCAGCACCTGATCCACGATGCGGTTCAGGTGGTCCATCTTTTCCCCCATGATCCGCACGTCCTTCCGACGGGGGTCGTCGGCTGGGAAATCCAGATCCAGCGAGTGATGGAGCATCTTCATCACCGTCAGCGGATTCCGGATCTCGTGCGCGATTTCTGCGGCGAGCAGGCCGAGCGCGGACAGCCGCTCACTTTGCCGCAGTTCCTCTTCCACCGAGACGATGCGGTCGTAGAGCCGCGCCTTCTCCAGCGCGAGGGCGGACAGCTCGGCATAGGTGGAAAGCACGCGCACCTCCTCGTCGGAGAAGGTGTGCGGCTCGCCGGTGTAAAGATTGAGCGTCCCCGTGGCCTTGCCGCCGTAGAGCAATGGCACGCTCAGCAGCGACACCAGCCCTTCACGACGCGCCAGCGAGGCGTTCTGGTAGCGGCCTGAACTCTGCACGTTCTCGAGTTGCATCGACTTCTTCCGGCGGATGACGATGCCGATGAAACTTTCCGAGACGCTGAGGCGCGGCTTCTCCACGTAGGTCTTGCCCGCACCGAAATGCGCCCGCAGCTCCAGCCATTCGCCCGATTCATTGAGCATCGTCAGGGACACCATCTTGGCCCGCAGCAGCGTGCGGGCCTCGCGGGTGATGACGAGCAGCGCGTCGTCCAGATTGAGCGTGGAATTGATGATCTTGCCCACGCGCACCAGCGACTCCAGCAGCCGGGCCTTCAGTTTGGCCTGCTCGTAAAGCCACGTATTGCCGATGGCCGGTGCCGCCAGCGTGGCCAGATCCTGAAGCAAAGTCTGATCGTCCTCGGTGAAGGCGTTCAGGCGCTCGGAATCCACGTTGATGACCCCGCGCACCTCGTCCGCCACCCGCAAGGGCACAGCCAGCTCGGAGCGCACGCCGGGGCGCAGCGCGAAATAGCGTTTGTCCTTGGTGACGTCGCCGACACGGGCGGGCTTGCCCACCCGGGCCACCCAGCCGGTGATGCCCTCGCCGAGGCGGAGCCGCAGATTGCGCGCCCCGCTCGGCAAGCCATGCGCCGCTTCCAGTTCCAGAAAGCCGGTCGTCGGGTTCACCAGACAGACCGAACCGCTGTTTGCGCGCATGAGCCGGACCGCCTCGCGCATCACGAGCTGCAAGGCCTCGCGCAGGTCCAGTGTCGAATGGATCACCTGCCCCACCAGATGCAGCGCCTCGAGCCGATCCAGCCGGTTGCGCAGCTGTTGCAGTTCACCGTCGCTGGCTGGCTCGTTGCTCATGGCTATCTCACGCGGGCTATCAACACGAGGCCGAGGAGGCCAAAGAAGAAGTTGGGCAGCCAGGCAGCGAGCCAAGCCGGGGCAGTTTGGCTCTGTCCCAGGGCGAACCCGACGCGCTGCAGCACGAAATAGCCGAAGGCGAGGCCGATGCTGCCCGCGACACCGTAGAACACGTTGCGACGGCCCGAAGCCACGCTGAAGGGAATCGCAATCAGCACCACCACCAGGCAGGTCCACGGCCCCGCCAGTCGTGCCTGCTGCACCGTATCGAGGAGGGCTCGATCCCGATCCGAAAGCCGGGGGTGCAGCCGCTGGTAATCCCTCACCTCGGCCACCGAAAGCGACGGCTTGCGGATCACCTTGGCCTGAGTCAGCAGCGCGCTCACCCGAACCTCGCTCATGATGATCTCCGGCATCTCGGTCAGCTCCGGCAAATCCAGTTCGGCAAAGGTCTGGTCAAACGGCAGGTCATCGGTGCCGGAACGGTAAAGAAATTCGCGTGCGTTCAGGAAACGCCACATCCCGTTGGTCCATACGGCTCGTTCCGCCATGATCAGACGCCGCGCATTAGCCCCTAGGGGTTCGGCGCTGGCCAAGTCCTTCAAATCGCCGGTGGCGGGGGCAAACTCGGAGGCTTTCCAGCCCTGCCGCGATACCGCGTTGGTGAAGCTCAGATTGGTACGCAGCACCAACAAGTTGGACACCAGCACATCGCTGCCTTCCCAATGAGCCAGGCTTTCGGAGGGTGAAGCCAGTTCGCCCGACACCAGCCGGCGCTGGATGCGGCTGGCGGGGGCCGGATCGCCACCAAAACGATGCAGCAATTCCAATCCATTGGTCAGACTCCAGGCGCCGTTGGTCCAGCGGGCGGTGCTGGCCGTCAGCTCGCGGAAGGCCTCCTTGGGCAGGTACATGTCCACCCGCGGTTGCTCCATTTCATACGTGGCCAGGTTGAACCGGCCAATGCTCCACGCCCGCCGTTCCGTACTGTTCTGAAAATTCACATTCGTCTGCCAGAGCCGGGCTGCGTTGCCCGCCTGCGGGTCCAGCCAACCCAGGCGCAGCTGCTGCTCCCGTTCGACGGCATGAGGGGCCACTTCTTCGTTCAACCAGTACAGGCCGCCGGAAAATAGGATGCCGACGGCGAAATAAGGCAGGGCGATCCGCCACAGGCTTACGCCCGCCGCCCGAATTGCCGTAATCTCGTTATGCCGGGCCAGTTGGGTCAGTGCATAGAGCAGTCCAAGCAGCTCGCCGACCGGCAGGATGGTCATCAGCAAATCCGGCAGACGGATACCGTAGAGCTGCACGATTCCCCTGAGCGTGGCGTGCTCCTCTTGGAAGGTCCGCAGGTCGTTGAACAGGTCAAAAGCGATCCAAAACACCAGAAAGCCGCCCAGACAGACGCTGAGCGGCAGGAGCAATTCCCGCAGAAGATAACGGTCAAGGAGACGCATTCCGGTGCGCGGAGGCTAAGGCCCGGCGGCCTCCCGTCGCCAGTAATCAGTGAGCCAGTGATCAGTGAATCAGTAATCAGTAAAACAGTGTTCAGTCCTCGGATCGCGTCCAACCGTTGTCTTACTGATCACTGGTTCACTGATTACTGTTCGCTGGCCGTGAGGACAGCGCCTCCCAACCAGGCATAACTCCCCCTCCAACCAAACGCACTATTCACTCCGGCCGGGGCATCTGCTCGCCCAACCGCAGGTATTCCCACACCGCGCCGATGGTCTTCTTGCCATCGCCACCGAGAACGTCGGGGAACGGGCTTTTGCCTTCCTCGTCGAAGTAGGTGGGCATCTTCGTCGCAGGATCGACCGAAGTCGGGGCGCGCAGCCAGCGGCGGAAATAGCTGTTCTGGATTCGCCCAAACGAATGGGCGAGGTTGATGCCCGGTGCCTCGAAGACCTGCGTGGCCCCCATCGCGCCGACCGGATGGCAGGAGATGCACGCAAAGCCGCCGTTGGCGCTCACGAGCTTCTGGCCGGCTTTGGCCAGCTCGGCGGTATCTGCGGGTGCCGGGTCAGCGGCCGTCTTCGGCGGCAGACCGGCAATCATGGCAAGCCCCGTCCCCAGATGCTCGGCATAGGCCGGGAAGTTCGGCATGCGGGCATCGAGCCACGGACGGGGCTTCCACGTCTCCGTCCCGGCAATGAAGCCGGCGGCGTACTCGGGGCGCAGCTTGCCCAACAGCAGCTCGTAAGTCGGGAAGCCATCGAATTTGCCATGGCACTCCCGGCAGTTCAGCCGCTCGGACTGCCGCGCCAGGAAGTCGGCGGCAGTATGTCGCGTCAACGCGCTGCGATCGGTCGCCGCAAAGGCTCGCAAGGCCGCCCGGTCGTCGTCGGAGAAAGAATAATGCGGTGCCTTGCTGTCGGCCGCAGGCTGGTCGGCGACGCAACCGGCAGTCCATTTGTCAGCGCCGAGATCCGCGAGCGCTTTGCCGGCAAACTCATTCTTGGAACCTTCCAGCGTGTGGCAATTCAGGCAGCCGACGCTTTGGACCAATCCCTTGCCCTTTTCGATCAGAGCGGCGTCGGTCGGGGCTGGCCGATCATTGGGCGCGTCGGCATTGGCCTCGAGATAGGCGGCGAGATTGCCGGCTTCTTCAGGCGAGAGCCGGAAATTCGGCATGCGAATCCACGCGTAGTGCTCGGAAGGTTTCTGAAGGAACGCCGTCATCGCGCCGGGGGCGAATTTGGCCTTCACCTGCTTCTGCGCGATTTTCTTCGCATCGGCGTCCCCGCCCTCGGGTTGATTATGGCAGGCCACGCAGTGCAGCTTTTCAAAGAGGGCTTTGCCCGTTTCGGCATCGCCGGCCTTGGCTTCAAACTGAGTGTTACCCTTGAGGGAGGCGAGGTAGGCGGCAACGGCTTCGGCCTTGTCCTTCGCATCCGCTCCGAACAGGACCTGCGGCATCGGCGTGCCCGGACGCAGCGCGTGGGGATCGGCAATCCAGCGCGCCAGCCAGTCGAAGTTGCGGCGTCCGCCGATGCCGGTAAAGGCCGGCGCGTCGGCGGCCAGCTCCGGCATGCCACCGGCGGAAGTATGGCAGCGGATGCAGCGGTGTTCGGCGAAGAGATCCCGGCCGCGATGGGCCAGGAGCGACTTCTTCAGGTCGTCGTTCTCAGGATGGCTGAGAACTCCGAGCGGAATCGGATTGTACGGCGTCTCCTTGTTGGACCAGTAGAGGCGGATGAAGGCATCCCCGGCTTCGGGCGACTTGAACTCCGCCACCAGATTGTTGGCCCCCTTGTTCAGGCGGACGGATTTGCCCGTGACCGTCTTGTCCCCCTCACCCTTTCCCTCCAGCACCACCGTGTCGTTGATGGTGAGCTTGAGGTCGCCACTGAACTCCGCGTGAAAGGTGAAATCCGCGCGCAACTCCGCCGTGACCTGTCCCCGCCACGTCGCGGTAAACGCGCCCGGTGCAATGAACGGTGTGGCCGGCTGCCCTGCCGGCACGTAAAGCCAGACATTGTCCGCCACGATCTGATCGTTGACGCCCCCCGCGCCAAACGTGGCCACGAGCCCGGCAGGATTTTCTGCCGCCAGCCGGAGGACAGCAGTGGTGAAGGCGGCAAGCGCAACGGTGGCAAGTCGGCGAAATGTCATGAGGCTAGGACGCCTGCGGCCGGTTTCGGCTTCAGGGCGGCGAGACGGTAGGCAGGCCGACGCAGGGCTTCAAGGCGGACGCGCCAAAAAAAACGCCCCGCTTTCGCGGGGCGCTCATCGGCTACTGACTACCGATTTGGCAGGGTTTCAGGTCTTCCGCCGGGCGAATCCCGGCGTTGTGCATCGTTGGGGGTTGGCAGCGTTTGCGGGGGAAAATGAAGCGGCCCGTCCGGAGGCACCCAGCCCCAACAGATCAAGCGCCGATGAGGCGGAAATGCTCGCTTCCTTCGGAGGAAGGAAGCCCGTGTTAGTCGGTTCGAGCTCGGCAGCAGTCAGCATCAACGTCCTGATCCAACTGGACTTAAAGCCCTTCCACAAGCCAACGAAGGTTAGGAGCCTTCCTTACCGGGTCTTTGAAACAGCCTAGTCGGCGAAGAAAAAAGCCGCCCGACTAAGGGCGGCTTTGGGGGAGCGTTGAAAGTGCAGTCAGTTCAGAGAGGATGAAGCCACCGGCACCACGTGTACGGTGTGCTGGATTTCCTGCGCGACCGGCGTGCCATCCTTGGCCTTGATATCCCACTTGATGGCCTCCTGCATGACGGGCTTGAAGTCGGCAATGCCCAGCGTGACGGAGCGGCCATCGGCGGAAAGCTTCGCCGAGGTGATGTCGAGCGGCTCGCGGCCCTGCTTCTGCGGATTCTTCACCTGGAACTCAGGCGAACCGTAGTGCTCGGCGCGCTCGTAGTTCCAACGCTTGCCACTCCAGTTCTGGAGGTCACCCACCGAGGCGGGATCCAGCGGCTGGGTAAACGTCAGCGTCACACCACCGGGCGTCGCCTTCACGTCGCGCACCGAGTAAACGGTCTTGCCGGTGTAGCGCACGCGGTCGAAGCCGGTGATGCGTGAGGCGTTGGACTGCCATTCGCTCAGGCCCGCGACATAGAGCTGGCCGTCCTTCGGATTGAAGCGCGCCCGCATCACGGAAGAAGTGAATTTGAGCGGGAAGCGGACCACGCCACCCTGCATGCGACCGCCGGAGATCGGTTCCTTCATCACGAGGAAGAGGCTGGAGCGGCCGTAGGACTCGTGGAGCAGTTCGCCCTTGAACGGCCCCCACTTGTCGCTGGTCACCCAGATCTGGCCGCCACCGGAATTGTCATAGTCGGCGTGCGAGAGCCAGGTGAGCGGCGGCGTCCACGTGTCGGCCAGCTCCTTCGGGGTGAGGGTGTTCACGACCCCGAGGAAGTTGCCCTGCTTGACCCAGTTGATGGGCGTGGAGGGAACCCAGGTGCCCTCGTTGTCGCTGGTCGTGACCTGGCCATCGCCCCGGACGCCGATGCCGTTGGGGGCGCGCACGCCCCGGGCGATGATCTCGAGCTTTTTGCCATCGGGGCTGAGCTTGAAGACGCTGCCGGCATGCGGGCTGACGGTGCCGTTGCCGCGCGAAGCCTTCTGGTCACCGAAACCGCGACCGCCACCGTTCACCGGGTTGGCCTTGGCAAAGTAGAAGTTGCCCGCGTCGTCGTGCTGGAAGTCGAACACGAACTCGTGGAAGCCCTCGGACGACATGTAGTCGTTGTTGAAGTTCTCGTAGAAGTCGGCCTCGCCGTCGCCGTTCAGGTCGTAGTAGCGGGTGATCTGGTCGCGGCCGCTGGTGTAGATGACGTCGTTGACGATCGACAGGCCGAGGGTCTCGTACATGCCGGAGGCAAAGCGCCGCCATTCGAGGTGGTCGAGCTTGTCGTCGATGCCGGAGACGATCCAGATGTCGCCGTCATGCGTGCAGAAGGCCGCCCGCTTGCCATCGCTGAAGAAATCGAATCCGCCGAAGCGCACGCGGCGATTCCAGGGATTCGTCTCCGGCGTGGAAATCACGTCGGTCACGTAGGCACCGTCCGGCGTGACGCTCGTGTTGAGCACCCCGTTGGTCTTGACCGACTCCGTCCAGCGGAGCGCGCCACCGTGGGCGAAATCCTTGAGAGCCGGCGTACCGGCCGCCAACTGGGCGAACTTGCCCGCATCCGCCTCGTCGCCGCTCCAGATCACCAGCTTGAAGGTGGCCGAAGGCGTGCCCTTGGCCACGCGCAGGCTCAGGCGACCACCATCGACCTGCAGGCTCGCACCTTTCGGCAGGCCGACGGCGGCGACCTTGGTGACCGTGCCGTTGGCGCTGAAGGTCACGACGCCGTCCTGCACCTTGGCGTTGCCGCCATCCACGTCCGCCACGAGCAGGGAGAACGGCTGCGCGACCTTGTGCGACTTGAAGAGGAAGCCCGAGGAAACCCCCTCGACCTTGAAGGTGCGCGTGAACGCCACCTGGCCGCCCGCCGCGACGCTGCCCGGCTGTTCGCTGATCTTGGTGCTGCCGCCCACCGTGTAGGTCAGCAGGACATCGGCCCCGTTCACGTAAAGGCCGCCCCAATGCGCAACATTCTTGTCCATCGGCCCGAAGGGAACGGGGCGGGTATCCTTGTAAACTCCGTCCGCACCGGCCACGCCGGGCACCTGCGCCGTGCCGAACTTCTGCGTGCCGGCAATGGCCGGGTGATGCCCGTGCGCGCCGTCAAACGCGACACCGTGCGTGGAGATGAAGCCGCCGGTCCAGCCCGCCGCCATGCGGCAAAGATCGGTATCGAAGAGCACGTGGGCACCGTTGCCGACGTGGATCGCGAGGCCCTTCAGCGCGATGTTGTTCGAGGGGAAATTGGCGTTGATGCAGGCCCCTTGGAACGGGAAGTCGTCCTGGAGCATGCGGTATTTTTCCTGGGCGTACCCCGTCGCTGCGGACAGCGAGAGGGCCGTCACGGCGAGAACCGGGAACAGGCGGTTAAGACGCGAAGTCATCATTAGGTGCATAGGTGCGGTTGAAATCTTGTGCCGACGCGGCCCTGCCGCGTCCAGAGTCAAAACTGTGTCCTGCCGTCTTTTCAGATGCAAACGGCAATCGTCACCTGACTGGAGACGCAACCGGTGCATTCAAGGTTATTGCCGAAGTTCAACCGACGGGGGCGTTGACGCCGCATTCCTGAACTTTAGTCTGCCTGCGCTCCCGCGAATTCATGAAACTGCCCCTCCTGTTGTTGACCGTCAGTATTGCCTGCCTCGCTCTGGCCGAGGAAACCAAAGACGCCCCCGCGCCGACGACCGACCGGGTCGGTTTCCCGGCAGGCTACCAGCAATCGTTCCAGGTGCTCCGCACTGTGAAGCACGAAAAGGAGGGCAAAGTCGTGACGGTCTATGGCAATGCCGCCGCGGCTTCCATCACGAACACCACCCAGCTCCCCTACCCTTACGGTTCAGTCATCGTGATGGAAACCGCGCTCGTTCCGAAGGATGGCGCGGGCAAACCCCAAGTATCGGGTCTTCATGTCATGCGCCGGGAAAAGGGCTTTGGTGCCGCCTACGAGGCCAATCGCTCCGGCGAATGGGAATACACCGAGTACCACGCGGATGGCTCCTACATCACGCCGCCGGCGAAGTCGGCCACCTGCTCGGCCTGCCACATCAAGGCGGGCAAGGAGAAGGATTTCGTCTATCAGGCGCGGCTCGGGAGCGTGGGGACCAAGTAATCAGTCAATCAGTAAACGGTAATCAGTGATTGGTGTACCGTGAGGCCGGATGAAAAACGGCGTTGTGAACTGGGCCGGATCGCTGGTCCCATTGGGGCATGCTTCTCCGCGCGCTTCACACATTGCTTCACCCCTCTACGCTCGCAGCCTCGGTTCTTCTGTCCTGCACGGCTGTCCTGACGTCTGAGGCCGCCGAATATTTTCCGCCGCCCGACAGCGAAGGCGGCTGGCGGACGCTGAAAGACGCCGCCTCAATCCGGAAGCGTGCCGGCATGGACCTGGATCGCCTGGAGCAGGCCTACACGCTCACGCAGCGTGGCACCCAGAACGGCGCCCTGCTCGTCGTGCGCCACGGCTATCTGGTGTTTGAGCGGTACTTCGGCCGGGCGCAGCGCAATGTGAATCCCGACATGGCCTCGACCGGCAAGGCCTACACGAGCATCGCCTGCGGCATCATGCTGCACGAGTTTCACGACCAGATTCCCGACGGCCTCGACACCAAGGTGTTCACCGAGCATTTCCTGCCGGAAGCCTTCCCGCTCAATGACCCGCGCAAGGCCGACATCCGGCTGGGACAGCTGCTCAGCATGTCGGCGGGATACTGGGGCGAAGGTGGTGCGCCCACGGGCGTCGTTATGGGCAAGGTCCAGCAGTTGAAGCCCGTGCCGGGCCAGGACATCCACGATCTAGACCAGTCGTCCCTGCGGGTACCGTTGTGGACCGATCCCGGTGCCGGCTATTCGTATTCGTCCCCCGCCCCGCACATCGCCTCGATCGTGCTGCGCCACGTCACCGGCATGGATTTGCAGGATTACATCAATGAACGGCTCGCCAAGCCGATGGGGTGGGGCCCGTGGGGCTACTGCCTGCACCGGGGCGACTTCGTCATGCCGCACGCCAATGGCGCGGGCAGCATCGCGGTCCACGCCACGGATGCGCTGCGCTTTGGTTACTGCCTATTGCACCATGGCCAGTGGAACGGAAAGCAGTTGGTGCCCGCCGACTACATCGCGCGCTGCAACCTGCCCTCGCCCTACAACGTGCACACGCCCTTCAGCCTGCAATTCGAGCATAACGCCGATGGCCACGTCGCCGGCGCGCCCCGTGATGCGTTCTACAAGTCCGGCGCGGGCGGCTTTGGCATCTTCATCGTGCCCTCGCTCGATCTCGTGATCTACAAGATGGGCGGAAACAACGGCCAGTACGATCCGACGCTCACGGGGATTCCGCAGCCGACGGAGGTGGACCATTCCAGAGACAATTGGACGCCCATCCCGCGCACGCCTTTCAACGAAGGCAGCCTGGGGGGCGACGACGGCCTGCGGCGGGTGCTGGAAATGGTTTCCGCCTCCGTGCGGGACTAAAGCCCTTCGGATTGCCATGCCGGACTTCCACCTCCGCCTTGCCAACACCGACGACCTGCCGGCGATTAACGAGCTGATCCCGCAGTCCGTGCGGGCGCTCAGTGCGGCACTCTACTCCCAGGCCCAGATTGAAAGTGCTCTCCGACATGTCTTCGGGCCCGACACGCGACTGATTGCGGATGGCACCTATTTTGTGGTGACCGCGGGCACGCAACTGGCCGCCTGCGGTGGCTGGAGCCGTCGGCGCACCCTGTACGGAGGCGACCAGATGAAGGCGGGCGACGATCCTCTGCTCGATCCCGCGACAGAGCCCGCGCGCATCCGGGCGTTCTTCGTCGCTCCGGAGTTTGCCCGCAAAGGGCTGGGTACGCAGCTGCTTGAGGCCAGCCTGATGGCAGCGAAGGCGGCCGGTTTCAACACCGCCGAACTCGTCGCAACCCTGCCGGGCGAACGGCTCTACTCCGCGCATGGATTTGCCACGGTGGAGCGTGTCATGCACGCCTTGCCGGATGGCTTGGAAATCCTTTTCGTGCGCATGCGACGAACGTTATCGAACGGCACCGGTTAGGAATTCTGCCGCTCGCCGTTCGCTCCAATACTCGGCGGCCAGGCTCGCGAAGCCCACATGCCCGCCCCGGGCGGGAGCATCCAGCGTCACCCATGGACTGGCCTTCGCCTCCGCGTACGGGAAGCACTCGGGCGCGAGAAAGGGATCATCCAGGGCGCTCACGATCAGGGTCGGCACCCGGATCTGCGGGAGAAATTGCCGGGCGGAGCAGCGCGTCCAGTAATCCTCGGCATCGCGAAAGCCGTGCAACGGGGCGGTGTAGGCGTCGTCGAATTCCTGGAACGTCGTCATGCCTTCCAGCGGTGCGAGATCGATGCGGTCAGGAAATTGCCGGGCCTTCGCGCGCATCTTATCGCCCATGTCATGGAGAAATCGCCGCATGTAGCTGGCACAGGCGGGCCCGGCCATCTGCTGGGCCGCCGCCTGCAAATCGCAGGGCACCGAAATCCCCGCTCCGCCGCAGACCAATCCCGGAGCGGCACCCAGTTCGCCCAGGAATTTCAAGGTGAGGTTCGCGCCAAGACTGAAGCCGACGACTGCCACCCGATCGTATGCGCCGGTGCGAGTGGCGTGAGCGATGACCGCCGCCAGATCTTCGGTCGCGCCGCTGTGATACGAGCGGCACAGCCGGTTGGGCTCACCCGAGCATCCGCGAAAGTTCCACGCCAGCACATCCCAGCCACGGCGATGGAAGGCCTGGGCCATGCCCACCATGTAGGTCCGCCGGGAATTCCCTTCCAGACCATGTGTGAGGACCACCAGACGCGGCGAACCGGCTCGGACCCAGTCGAGGTCCAGGAAGTCGCCGTCCGTCAGCTCCAGCCGTTCCCGCTGCCAGACCGGGGCCGTAACTTTTCTCACCAGCGCCGGCCAGACCGTCTGGGCATGGGCGTTCTTCAGCCACCACGGCGGACGATAGGAAGACGTTTCGACGACCGGCACGCGCGGTGGCTACCCGCTGTCTGGGGCCGGCGTCAACCCCGCCCGCCTGTCAAATGGCCTGCACATGAGGCGCGCGCATTGGCCAAATTTCGCCAAATCCCTCAGCCCTTCCATTTCGAAACAAACACCGCTTGCGCCCTCGCCGCTCGCAGATACCGTTCGTCCTCGTTTTTGGTTCTGCGACCATTTGCCAACATTGATGAGCACCCCTGCTGACGCCTTCGCCCGTACTGACATCTTCGCCCAACGCCATATTGGCCCCCGCCCGGAAGAAATCGCCGGCATGGCCCGCCTCTGCGGCCACGAAACGCTCGATGCGTTGGTGGATGCCGCTGTTCCTGCCACCATCCGTTCGGCGCAGCCGCTGAATCTGCCGGCCCCCCTGAGCGAATTCGACGCCCTGGCCCGGTTGAAATCCATGGCCGCAAAGAACCAGGTGTTCCGCTCGTTCATCGGGATGGGCTATTACGATACGATCACGCCTCCGGTCATCCAGCGGAACATCCTCGAGAACCCCGGCTGGTACACCCCTTACACGCCTTACCAGGCGGAAGTCTCGCAGGGCCGCCTCGAAGGCCTCCTGAACTTCCAGACGCTCGTCACCGATCTCACCAAGCTCGACATCGCCAACGCCTCGATGCTCGACGAGGCCACCGCCTGTGCCGAGGCCATGATGCTCTGCCATCGCGTGAAGGAAGCGGAGGCGGGTGCCAGCGGCACGGTGCGCAACACGTTCTTCGTCGCCGCCGACTGCCATCCCCAGAACCTCGACATCGTCCGCACCCGGGCCAAGGCGCTCGGCATCAATGTTGTGGTGAGCGACTGGAAATCTTTCGCCTTCAACGCCGATGTCTTCGGAGCACTGGTGCAATATCCCGCGACGGACGGCTCCACCGCCGATCTCACCGATTTTGCCGCAGCCACCCATGCCGCCGGCGCATTGCTCGTCGTGGCCACGGATCTAATGGCCCTCACGCTGATGAAGCCGCCGGGCGAGTTCGGCGCGGACGTCGCGGTCGGCAGCGCGCAGCGCCTGGGAGTACCGCTCGGCTACGGTGGACCGCACGCCGCGTTCTTCGCCACGCGCGACGCCTTCAAGCGCCAGATGGCCGGCCGGCTGGTCGGTGTGTCCAAGGATTCCCGGGGGCGGCCGGCGCTGCGCCTTTCGCTGGGCACCCGCGAGCAGCACATCCGCCGCGAAAAGGCCACGTCGAACATCTGCACCGCCCAGGCCCTGCTCGCGAACATGGCCATGGCTTACGCCTGCTATCACGGGCCGAAGGGACTCACGGCCATTGCGCAGCGCATCCATTCACTCACCGGTTTGCTTGCTGCCGGGTTGGAGAAATTGGGGCTGACGGTGATCAACGGAAGTTTCTTCGACACCCTGACAGTCGCCGTGAAGAGCGCGGCCGAGGTCCACAAGCTCGCTGAGACGCATCATATCAATCTTCGTCGTCTGGATGCGACGCATGTAGGACTGTCGTTGGATGAGGTGGCCACCCTCGGCGACGTCGAGCTGTTGCTGCGCATCTTCAATGCCGACAAGGCCCCCGCTTTCACCGTTACGGACCTGTCGCCCAAAACTTCGCCGTTCGCCGTTCGCACTTCGCCGTTCCTGTCCCATCCGACGTTCAACCGGCATCATTCGGAAACCGAGATGCTGCGGTATCTGCGCCGTCTGGAATCGAAGGACATTTCGCTCTGCCACAGCATGATCCCGCTGGGCAGCTGCACGATGAAGCTCAACGCCTCGGCCGAGATGTTCCCGGTGAGCTGGCCGGAGTTTGCCAAGTTGCATCCCTTCGCTCCGATCACCCAGACCCGGGGCTACCAGCAGGTCTTTGAGGAGCTGGAGCAGTGGCTCGCGGAGATCACCGGATTCGCCGGCATCTCGCTCCAGCCGAACGCCGGCTCCCAGGGCGAATACGCGGGACTGCTGATCATTCATGCCTGGCATGAATCGCGCGGCGAAGGCCATCGCAATATCTGCCTCATCCCCACCTCCGCGCACGGCACCAACCCGGCCTCCGCCGTGATGGCCGGCATGACCGTCGTGGCGGTCGGTTGCGACGCACAGGGCAACATCGATCTGGCCGATCTCCGGGTGAAGACAGAGCAGCACCGCGCCAACCTCTCCTGCCTGATGATCACCTACCCGAGCACGCACGGTGTGTTCGAGACGGCCGTCAAGGACATCTGCGCCGTCATCCACGAGGCGGGCGGTCAGGTGTACATGGATGGCGCGAACATGAACGCCCAGGTTGGACTCACTTCCCCCGGTGCGATCGGCGCGGACGTCTGTCACCTGAACCTGCACAAGACCTTCTGCATCCCCCACGGTGGTGGCGGCCCTGGCGTCGGCCCGGTCTGCGTGGCCGAGCACCTGGTGGATTTCCTCCCGGGTCACGTGGTGGTGAATCTGGGCGGTGAAAACCCCATCGGGGCCGTCAGCGCCGCGCCTTGGGGCAGCTCGAGCATCAACGTCATCTCCTGGATGTATGTCGTGATGATGGGAGCCACCGGTCTTACCGAGGCGACGAAGGTGGCCATCCTCAGCGCAAATTACATCGCCAAGCGCCTGGAAAACTATTTCCCGACGCTCTACCGCGCCAATGGCCTGGTGGCTCACGAGTGCATCCTCGATCTGCGACGGATCGTGGCGGACCCGGTGGCGGGTGAACGGACCTATATCCCGGTCAAGCACGTCACCGCCGAGGATGTCGCCAAGCGGCTGATGGATTTCAGCTTCCACGCACCCACCCTGAGCTGGCCGGTGGCCGGCACCCTGATGGTTGAGCCGACCGAATCCGAGCCGAAGTGCGAGCTGGACCGCTTCTGCGACGCGATGATCGCCATCCACCAGGAAATCGTCGAAATCGAGGCGGGCCGCGAGGACGCGAAGAACAATCTGCTCAAGAACGCTCCGCACACCGCCGACCAGGTCAGCGGCGACGGCTGGAACCGCCCCTACAGCCGCGAACAGGCCGCCTTCCCGATGGAAAGCCTGCGGGACTGGAAGTTCTGGCCGGCGGTCGGCCGCGTGGACAACGTCTTTGGCGACCGCAACCTCGTATGCTCCTGCGTCGGCATGGAGGCGTACCAGGTGTAAGCGGTTGTTTGGAAGGATCGCGCTGCGGCACCATCATCCCCGTAGTAGGTCGGGCCGCTGGCCCGACACGTACAGCGGGCTGCCAGCCCACTGAAAATGTGTTCGCGTACCCGACGGGCTGGCAGCCCTTCCTACTATGTCGGGCCAGCGGCCCGACCTACTTGCCGAACGGCAGCGGCATTGGCCGGCTGCGGCGACTCAGACGGGAGGCGGAGGTGGCAGCTTCCGCCACAACGAGAGCGGTGAGGCCGAGCCGCAGTCGGTACAAGTGGCAGCGTCGGCCACGCGTTGGCAGTTTGGGCAGACACCGTTCGACAGGAAGACATCACTGGGTGTCCCACAGCCTTGGCATCGCCAGATAGCCGCCGCGATCGGAGGGGCGCCGCAGGCAGGACAAGCATACCCGGGGCGTCGCGGAGCCTTTTCAATCCGCATCAGGGCCCGGGCGTGCACAAAGCCCTGCCAGCAGTTCATCAGCACAAAGACGGTGATAGCTCCCAACCATGGAGAACGCTGAAAAAATGCCCACGCGAACAGGGCCAACACTCCCGCAAAGCCAATGACTGAGGCCGCCAGAAGACTACGGGCGCGGCCCAATGGAAACCACAGCAGGGAGCGAAGAATCTGGCCGCCATCCAGCGGATAAATGGGCAGCAGATTGAACATCAGCAGCCGACTATTGAGCCAAGCCATTGACCCGAGAAACTGATAAGCATCCGGGTGCGACGTCCCCCAGCCCTGCTCACGCGCGAGCATTGTCAGCGCTAGAAACAGCGGGAGCAGCACCACGTTGACCAGCGGGCCCGCCGCAATGCTCCAGAGGGTTGCTCCCGGTCGCGGCGGTGGCGCGACATAGGCCACACCACCGAACGGCCACAGGACAATCTGGTCGGCCTGTCCACCCACCTGCCGGCACGCGAGTGAATGGCCAAATTCGTGCAGCAGCACGGTCAGGAAGAGCGCCAGATATTCGAGCACTGGCCAGACGTGCGAGTCATATTGGCCAACCCGCGCCTGGATGGAATACCAGGCCAGGATAAACCAGGACCAATGCAGGTACACATCAATCCCCCAGGCACGGAACAGATGGATGGAACCTTTTTTAGTGGGTGTCACCGGCTACAGCGTCGAAGGAAGCGAGGCCGGCCGCAAGGAGTGTCGTGCAGATCTTTTAAACGTCCAACGTCCAACGTTGAACGCCCAACGTTCAAAGCCGGAGACCTCTGGCGGCCCATGATCCAGATGCTTCCACAGGGACGGCTTGGAACTGAGGCAGCCCCTTTGAACGTTCAACGTTGGACGTTGAGCGTTGGACGTTGAGCGTTGGACGTTCCTGCATCCTCCATTCACCAGTCCGTGGGCAGGTAGTCCTTGAGGAACTTGCCCCAGATATGCTCACCCGTGTTCGCTCCTGCAATGATCGGGTCCACGATCCGCGCCGCGCCGTCCACGATGTCGAGCGGCGGATGGAAACGGTGCTCTTCCACCTTCCGCGCCGCGATCTGCGCCGGGTCCTCGTCCGTCACCCAGCCGGTATCCACGGCATTCATGTGGATGCCGTCGGCGTGATAATCGGCGGCCGAGGTGCGCGTCATCATGTTGAGCGCGGCCTTGGCCATGTTGGTGTGGGGATGCCGGGTCGTCTTGAACTTACGGTAGAACTGCCCCTCGACCGCCGAGACGTTCACGATGTGCTTGTCACGCTCCGCAGTGCGCAGCATCAGCGGCTTCAGCCGGGCGTTCAGCAGGAACGGCGCAACGGCGTTTACCAGTTGAACTTCCAGCAGCTCGACCGAGGAAACCTCATGGAGCATCAGCCGCCAGGAGTTGCGGTCACGCAGGTCCACCTGCTGCAAATCCTGATCCAGCTTGCCCTCGGGAAAGAGGCCCTGTTGGGCGGTGATCTCTTCGGGCAACAGGGGCAGCTGCGACAGCTCGGCGGCATGGGTCAACCCGGCCACTTCGCCGATCTGGCGTTCGTACAGGGCTGGCTTGGTTTCACCTTCTGGCAGGATGTGGTAACCGCGCAGGCCTTCATAGGCACCCAGCAGGCGCCGGGCATTTTCCGTCAAGTCGCCCAGCGACGCCGTCTCGGCCGCCATCATGTGGCGGTAGAAATCGGGCGGGCGCCGGACGGTCTGACAGGCATTGTTGATGATGTAATCCAGCCGCTCTCGCGTGGCCAGCAGGTGCTTGCAGAAGGCCTCGACACTCGGCGTGTGCCGCAGGTCGAGCCCGAAAATCTCCAGCCGGTGCCCCCATTCGGAGAAATCCGGCTCCGCCGCGTAGCGTCGGGCGGAATCACGCGGAAACCGCGTACTCACAATGAGATGCGCACCGGCCCGAAGCAGCTTGATGCCTGCCTGATAGCCGATCTTCACCCGACCGCCGGTCAGCAATGCGACCCGCCCGCGCAGATCGGCCGATTCGGTGCGCTTACGGAAATTGAGCTCGGCACACTTCGGGCAGAGCTGGTCGTAAAAGTGGTGGATGACCGAGTAGTCTTGCTTGCAAATGTAGCAGTTCTGCGCTTCCAGCACTTCCCGGAAATCCGGGTCGTCTTTGACCTCTACCGGTTCGATCTCGGGCGGCGGAGGCAGATTGGGCGTGGTGAATACCGGCTGGCGACGAAGCTGGCGGATGCCGGTCTCGGACAGTACCGATTCGTCACGCTCACGCTTGTCGGCCTTGCGCTGCTTCACCCGGGCCTTGACCAGCCGGCGGCGCTCCTTGAGGTCGGGGCAATAGATGTCGCCCGCCGCCGTCAGCAATCGGGTACGATCGGCGACCGAAAGCTCAGCGAGCAAAGCCCGATCTTTCACCGCCATCTCCAGTATCTCGGCAGCCGCCTTCAGTCGCGTGGCCAGCGATTCTGGCTTTGGCGAGGTCTCGTTGTCTGTGGCGGCCGGTGTGGTGGAAGGAACACCCATGTCAATCAGGGGGTAAAGCCTACCAGACAGTCCCACGGCGGACGAACGAATTCAGGCCGGACCAAAGGGAGCCAAAAACGAAGAATGCGCAGGCCCACGGGTTTTTGCGGGGCTGGTGACACCCCAAAGCCGCACCGGCTGTTCGCCGGGCGGCAGTGGGGTTGGCCAGCGGGGTTGCCCAGCCCAACATGAACACTCCTCGGCGTCATTGTTGTTGCGGTAGAACTCACCCATCCGAAACCGTCCATCGGTCAAGATGGACAAATGCAAACAGGGGAGCGGCAACGCCTTTTGTTCTAGCAGTTTGCTGCGCCAAGACTACGACAAAGAGCTAGCTGAGCCGGACATTGGCACGCTTTTTTTGCCCGATCCTTACCGCATAAGGCCTTCAGCCCCACCAGTAGCGGAAGCGCTGCAGATATTTGCCGGGGGTGATGCCGTGGTAGCGTTTGAATTCCCGGCAGAGCTGGGCGGCACTGGGATAACCGGCGGCAAAGGCGGCCCGTTTCACCGAACCGGTCTCGGGCAGCAAATAGCCGGCGGCCATCAGGCGCTGCCGGAAGAGCCATTCTTCCAGTCCCAGACCCATCCGGTCCTGACAGAGACGCTGCAGCTGGCGGCGACTGACACCCGCAAGGCGGACCAGCGCCTGGGGATGATATCGCGCCTGCCACGCCAGCCGGGACCAATCCCGCGTATTACGGGCATCGAAACGCAGACTATGTGGCATCCTGATTCTCCTTCATCGGCTGGCGGGTAGAGGATGGGAGCACGCGGTTTCACGGCTCAAGCGGAAACGGTTTCAGGCCGCGTCGCCCTCCAAAGTGTGGTTGTGGCAATCCGGATTTCGGTGCCTACTTGCGCCCTCTCACATGAAGACCGCGCAACTCGCCCCCGCCCTGCTCCTGCTCGCCCTGAACCCCGTTTTCGCCGACGGCAGCCTGCTCGCCCCCGGCTCCAAACTGGAAAAGATCGGTGGCGGCTATGAGTTTACCGAAGGTCCGGCCGCCGACCGCAAGGGCAACGTGTTCTTCACCGACCAGCCCAACGACCGCATCGTGCGCTGGGACGCCGCGAGCGGCACCTTCAGCGACTGGCTCAAGCCCGCTGGCCGCTCCAATGGCACTTACTTCGACCGCGACGGCAACCTGCTGACCTGCGCCGACGATAAGAATGAGCTGTGGTCCATCGCGCCGGACAAGCAGGTCACCGTGCTCGTGAAGAATTTCGGCTCCAAGCTCCTCAACGGGCCCAACGATCTCTGGATCCGCCCCGACGGCGCGCTCTACTTCACGGATCCGCTCTATCCGCGCCCCTATTGGAAGCGTGACCCCGCGATGCAGCAACCGGGAGAATACGTTTACTTCCTGAGCGCCGATCACAAGTCGGTGAAACCCGTGGCCACCGACCTCAACCAGCCCAATGGACTGATCGGCACGGCCGACGGCAAGACGCTCTATGTTGCCGACATTGGCGGCGGCAAGACCTACCGCTACTCCGTGCAGCCGGATGGCTCGCTTACCGGCAAAGCCCTCTTCTGCAACCTCGGTTCGGACGGCATGACGATGGACAGCGAAGGCAACGTCTATCTCACGGGCAAAGGAGTCACCGTCTTCGACAAAATGGGCAAACAGATCGAGCATTTCGAAGTGGCCGAGCCCTGGACGGCCAACATCACCTTCGGCGGCAAGAATCACGACTACCTTTTCGTCACCGCCAGCAAGAACGTGTACGGCGCGAAAATGCGGGTCGAAGGCGTGCAATAGCGCCGTTCGCGCAGAACTGCTCGCCACGCCCAGGACTGAGTTGGCGGCTACTTTCGCTTCAGCCAGAACGCGAAGCCCAGGAGGGCCAGGCCGCTCAGGGCAGACGTCGTGGCCGGTTCCGGCACGGTCGTAATGCTGATGCTCCAGCTGTTGAGCTGCGCGCGATTGCCATTGGCCAGGTCGGACACCAGCAAAGTCCAGTTGCCATTGGGATTCTGACCGATGAACTGGCTCAGGGATTTGCTCCGGTCCGGAGCCGTGGGGTCGGCACGACCATCGGATTGCCAGGTGCCAGTCAGCTGCCCCGCTCCATTCAAGCTGTAGCTCACCGACTGGTAGGTGTGGATGTCATCGGTGGCGCTGTCGTTGAGGGTGACGTGAAAGCCAGCGTCGCCATAGCCGGCATCGTCCGGCAAAGAAACGCCGGTCCGGTTGATGAGCACGGAAAGCGAACCGCTCGGACCGGTGAGCTGGGCATAAAGATCCCCATTCCAGGCGGTGTCACCGACATAGCTCCCGATGTTGAGATCGACGGAAATGTCCGTGATCAGCGCTCCTGTGACGGGGACATTCAGCACCCGCGCCAATCCGGGCCCGGGTGCATCGCTGATCGCGTTGCCGGAGCTGAGGGTGTCGCTGACCATGATGACACCGGCCTGGGCAAGCGGTGCCAGCAGGAGCCCGGCAGTAAGAAACAGGCGTGAACGGAAATTCATGAGCGAAAAGGGAAAAGGGTTCATGTTTCGTTGAATCACGGTGTGGTGATGGTGCGCCAGTAGGAAGGACTGGGCGGGCTAGTATCCAGGTAGCTGGCATAACCGCTGGGATCGGCGGTCACGGTTGCGAGGGTGGTCCAGACCACCGGTGCAACGAGCGTCTCGGAACGTTGCACGAGATAACTGGCCCCGGGAATGCCCGCGAACTTTAGTTGGACATCCGAACCGGCGGGCGTGATCGACAGCAACGTCGTGCCATTGCCCGAAGGCCCGGTGTCCACGGTGATGCTGATCGTGGCCGGAGTCGTCAGCACGCCATCACTCAGCGTGATGGAAAAACTGTCGCTGCCGGTGAAATCGAGCGGCGGCGTATATTTGATCGACGTGGCCAGCAGTTCCACGACCCCGCCCTGCGCACTCGTGGCGTCGGTCGAGGGGATGGACACGAGATCATTTTCTGGATCGCTGGCCCGCGCCAGCAGCTTCGGCAAGGCGATGGTGGCGGCAGTATTTTCCAGAGCGGTGATGCCGTAGCCGCTGAAGATCGGTGCCTCGTTGACATCATTGATGTTGATCCCGAAGGACTGGTCAAAGGACTGGCCGCCCGCATTCACGGCATGAATGAACACGATGTAGCTGCTCTGCGCCTCGTAATCGAAGGGGCCGCGGGTCACCAGCGAGTTACCTACGACTTGGAACAGGTCATTGTCAAAGCAGCCGCAGTGCAGCGAGAAGGTGAAGGTGTCACCGGGATCGAGATCGGTGGCACTCAATGTCCCCACGACCGTGCCGGCGGGCAGGTTCTCATCCACCGATGTGTTGTTCAGATCGATCACCGCCGACCCGACGTCGCCGTAACCGATGAGAGCCATGTCGAAAGGATTGCTCTCGCCCACCGCATTGCTGACGATATGCAGGGCGGCACTTCGGTCGCCACCACCGACCGGCGAAAATGTGACTGCAAAGCTGGTGCTGTCACCGGGCGCCAACGTTGTCAGCATGCCCGAGGTATCCACTGTGAAGTCCGACGCATTGGCACCATCCTTGTCGATGACCATGCCGGTCAGGCTGAGGTTGCCGGTATTGGTGATGGAGAAGAACTGGACGGTGTTGCTACCATACAGAATGGTGCCAAAATCCACGCTGCCCATCCCGTCACTCAGGGGGCCCGAATCGTTCGCCACGGAGATTCCGGCAAAATTCAGCAGGAACCGGGCAACGAAAGCCGAGACCTTGTCGCCGGCCTCGATGAAATCCCCGCCTACATAAAGGTCGCCGGCGCTGTTTACGACCAGCGCATTGACCCCGCTGTCGAGTCCGGAGCCGAGCGCCGACCATTGGGTGCCATCCCATAGGGCAACGCCCTGGACCACGATTCCACCTGCCTTGTAGAAATAGCCGCCCGCGTAGAGATTTCCGGAGGCATCCAGCGTCAAGGCGTACACGGTACCAGCCGTCCCGGCACCCAAAGCCGACCAGGCCGAGCCATCCCATTTGGCAATGTTGTTAGCCGGCACCGCCCCGGCGTTGGCGAAAAATCCGCCCACATAAAGATTTCCCGAAGAGTCAAACGAGAGGGCGAAAACCTGGCCGTCGAGCTCGGCCGGGAACGCCGACCAAGCGGAGCCGTCCCATTTGGCCAGGTAGTTCGCCGGATTGCCTTCAGCATGGGTGAAATAGCCTCCGGCATAAAGGTTGTCGGAGCTGTCCACCGCCAAGGCGTTGACGGTGCTGTCCACCCCGCCCCCCAAGGCTGACCAGGTCATGCCGTCCCACTTCGCCAGATAGTTGGCCGGATTTCCGTCGGCGTTGAGAAAGTCTCCGCCGGCATAGAGGGTGCCAGAGCTGTCCCTTGCCAAGGCAAAGACAGGCGCATCCATACCACCACCCATGGCCGACCACGCTGAACCGTCCCATTTGGCGATGTAGGCGGCGGGGTTTCCTCCCGCCGTAGTAAAATCACCACCGGCATAAAGGTTGCCTGCCCCATCCAGTAGGAGGGCGGAAACCTGATCATCGAGCCCGGTGCCCAAAGCCGACCAACTGGTGCCATCCCACTTCGCGACGAAACTGGCGCTCACACCGCCCACGGACGTGAAGGCCCCGCCCGCATAGACATTCCCGCTGCCATCCGCCACCAGCGCATAGATCGAGTTATCCGTGCCCGCACCCAGTGCCAACCAATCTGCACCGTCCCATTGGGCGATGCCCCCGGCGGTGATGCCGCCAACGGTGAGAAAGTTGCCGCCGGCGAAGAGATTGCCAGAGCCATCCAGAGCCAGCGCATACACCCCGGCGGGGCTGTGGTCACTGATCCCTCCGGCGAGATCTGTCCATGCACTGCCATCCCATTGGGCCACGCCCCTGGCTGACACACTGCCAGCCATGCTAAAGATTCCACCCGCGTAAATGCCGCCGGCACCATCCGACGCAAGGGAGAAAACCACGAAATCCATGCCATCACCCAGAGGTGACCAATCGGTGCCATCCCACTTGGCGACGTAGTTGGCGGGCGCGGTCCCGGCCGTCAGGAATGCCCCACCGGCATAGAGATTTCCGGTGCCATCCAGAGCCAGGGAAAGGACCACATCGTCCATGCCGTCGCCGAGCGGCGACCATCCGCTGCCATCCCATTTGGCGACGCTGCTGGCGGGTACTCCACCGGCCGTCAGAAATGCGCCCCCGGCGTAAAGGTGTCCCGAGGCGTCCACAGTGACCGCCTCGACCACATCGTCAGTTCCGTCGCCAAGGGCTGACCAGGTGGTCCCGTCCCACTTCGCGATGTAATTGGCGGGCGTGCTGCCAGCATTGGCAAAAGCGCCACCCGCATAGACATTCCCGGCACTGTCCGCCGCCAGCGCATAAACCGTATCATCCATTCCTATGTCCAGGCCCGACCAGGCGCTGCCATCCCATTGGGCGATGAAGGGGGTGCTTTCGCCACCGGCGCCAAAGAAGTCACCGCCGGCGTAGAGGACACCGTTGCTGTCCAACGCCAAGGCCAACACCGCTCCGTCGGTGCCGCTGCCGAGCGCGAACCAGTTGGTGCCGTCCCAGCGGGCGATATTGTTCGCCATGGCAGAGCCGGCGATGGCGAAGGAGCCACCCACATACAGATTGTTCGTGCCATCCGTAACGACCGCTTTGATCGCGCCATCGAGTCCCACCAAAGCCCCCAGGCTGATCCAGTTGGCATCCGTGAAGGTCGGGTCAATTCGGACCGGGTAGACCGCGGCAGCATCGTTCACCGTGACTTCAATCTGCCGGTCTGACGTGACCTCCATGCGGGCGGAGAGTTGGCGGCCCTGCGCATCGGTCACCTTTAACCGGTGATAGGCCAGCTTCCGTCCCGAATCGGCCAGCACGAGGCGCACCCCGTTGTCCACCAGCTCGGCGGTCGCCCCTTCAACAGTGAGATTCACCCTGAGAGCGGCCTGGCCGTCGGGGCGTCGGGTCACGACAAAGTCTTGGCGTACGCCTTCCGCACTGACGCTGTATTCCTCCTCCAAGCCAGGACGGATAAACCGGGCGAGCCCTTCCTGAGTCTTCACCTGCCCACCGTTTGCCAGCACCTCCGTTGCGGAACCATTCCGTCCCAACGATTGGGCCAGCACGCGAAACGGAGTGCCGGCAACCTTGTCAGCTGTGGAACTGAGCCACAGGCCCTGGCTGGTCACCTGGCCTTCCAGCTTTTGAAACACACAACGCAGGGCGGCCCCGTCAGCTCCCGGACGGACGGACAGGCCATCACCATGATACTGTTTTTGTGCCGCCGCTCCGATCTCGCTCAGAGGTATGGTCGCACCGGGAGCCGGCGCGGCGGCGGTCAGCCGAAGGGCCAGCAGCAGGCCAATCAGGACCGACATCTGGAATCCTGGATGAGGTCGGCTTGGAAACAGTCGGGCTAAGTTCATAGGGCGGGTTATGGGCACGGCTGGCTCGGTCAAACGTTGGTGCGTTGGAACCTAAGAAAGTAACCTCTCAAATGGCTTGGAGAATGGCAACTGCTCAGACTACGTAGGGTTGACTACGTAGGATCGACCTGATGCGGAAGCGGTCCACGAAGCTCATGGTGAACAAGGAACGAAGGCTTGAGCCCCGCGACCGGACGCCCAAACCTCCCTCCATGCCGATCACCTATCGCGTGGGGAACGACTTGGATCTCGACCAGGTCCAGGAGCTTTATCGGGGCTCCACCTTGGGCGAACGTCGCCCGGTCGAGGATCGTCCCCGCATGGCAGCGATGCTTCGAAATGCGAACCTGGTCGTCACCGCCTGGGATGGCGACCTGCTCGTCGGCATCGCCCGCTCTGTGTCCGACTTCGTGTACTGTACCTACCTGAGCGACCTCGCGGTGCTGGTTTCGCATCAGCGCCACGGGATTGGCCGCGAGCTGATCCGCCGCACCCAGCAACTGGGCGGACAGGCCCTGCTGATCCTCCTGAGCGCCCCCAAAGCGATGGAATACTATCCGCGCATCGGCCTGACCCAGCATCCTTCGGCCTGGATGCTGAAGCCGGAAGATCCGTTGCGCTGACCGTGGCAGAAGCCGATTTCGGCTGGCCGGGAAAACCGCCGGGTTTCACCCCATAGACCACCGCCCTTCTAAGGAGGAGCGTCCTTTCCATGAACGCATACGCAAAACATGGATTGCTGGTACTCGGAACCTCCTTCTGCTGCCTGGCCGGGATGGCTCAAACGGCCGTGTCCCCTTACCGGGCCGAAGAATTCAGCGCCGATCTCTTCGGCAGCGGGACCGTGGGGCAATATACCCTCGACCACATTTCCGGAGCACGCATCCAGCATGACGGTCGGCTGGGTGTCGGATTGGGCGTGAACTATTTCTTCACCCAAAACCTGGGCTTGGGGATCGATGCGGACACGGAAAGCACCAGCCACTACCTTGTGGATCGTGTCTCCGCGAATTTCCTCGCGCGTTTTCCTTTGGGCGATTCGGGCTTTGCCCCCTACGTCCTCGGTGGTGGGGGCCGTCAGTTTGACCCTTCAGAACTCTGGTTTCTCGATGCCGGGGCCGGCATCGAGTTCAGGTTTACGCCCCAGATCGGCATCTTCACCGACGGCCGCTATGTGTTCACGGAGCGGACCCCCAATTACGGTTTGTTCCGCGCCGGCGTGCGCTTTGTCTTTTAAGCGAGCAGTTCCTCCTGCTCGCCCAGACGCTCCGGTGTTTGTTGTGTTACACCGGAGCACTATACGACCGGCCGAACGCCTAGCGTTTGGCCGGTTCTGCATTCCAGACCTTGATGTCGTCGAAGAAGCCGTCTTTGCCGGCCACACCGAGTTCGATCTTGGACTTGGTGACGTGCCCGATGCCGGGGGATTTCAGGTAGCCGGCGGCCTGGCCATCAATGGTGACCCGCATCTCCTCACCGACCGTCTCGACGACGAGCACGTACCATTTCCCCGCTTCCAGCTTGGCGGGAAAGGTAGCCCGATGGGAGGCGAGCAGCTGTTCGATGGCCTCCTTGTTCTTCGCGGCGTCCTTGCGCAGCTCGATGATCGCGTTGCTCTGGCTGCCGTCGCGCTCGTCCAACAGCACGACCTTGTCGAGGCGGACCTGGGCACGGCAGAGATGGCCGTAGTGTGAGCCTTCAAATTTCCGGTCGTCGAACTCCACATCGAGCATTGAGGCGCCTTCGAAACGGATCTTCACCTCGACGACGCTGTCTTTCGTGGGGATTTCCAAGCCGTAAACGGCGGCGTGGGGTGTCACTGCGGGTTTGCCATCGGCCGCGGGGATATTCTGATCGCGCGTCTGAGTGCCCTTGAGCATGCCCTTTTCGAAGACAAAGGTAGGGACCACGTCGTGCCAGACCTTGGGATGTGTGGCGCCTTCGAAATCATCGGAGAACAGCAACTCCTTCTTCTGGGCGATGGCTCCGGCGGGAATGGACGGCAGCTCGGCCGCCGAGGCGATGGTGGCGAGGCAGCAACCGAGGATCAGGAAGGGGCGCATGGTGGCTTGGAGAAATGTCGGGCGGTGTTTTGTGACGGCGGTGACCGAAATATCCACCGACTGGCGATGGAAGAAAAGCAAATCAGGCGGCGAGCGCTTCCCAAGTCCTAATCTTAATCATAATCCCTCCGCTCCCCTCTGTTTCACGAGAGGAAGATTACGATTACGATTTGGATTACGATCAGGACGGCCTTTCGCCTGCCCCATCGACAAGTCCCGCCAAACCAAGAAACCTCCCGCGACGCCTGAAGCCGTGGCTTTCCTGCCCGGCGTTTCACAATGAACGGTTCGGATCGCTATCTCGGTCAGACGCTGGATGAAAAATACCGCCTGGAACGCCTGCTGGGGCGCGGCGGCATGGGCGCGGTCTATCTCGCCACCCACCTGGGAACGGAGCGGTACGTCGCCGTGAAGCTGATCACCCCCCAGCTCGTGAACCAGGACGACTCGGTCGAACGTTTCCAGCGCGAAGCCCGCGCCGCCGGCCGCCTGCGGCATCCAAACATCGTCGATGTGACCGATTTCGGTTTCGCCCAGGTGGGAGAAACCAAGGTCGCCTATCTGGTCATGGAGTATCTGGACGGCTGCACGCTGGGCCAGGTGCTCGCGGAAGAGCGCCGCCTCCCGCTGGACCGGGTCGTGGATATTCTGGAACAGGTTTGCAGCGCCGTGGATGAGGCGCATCGGCAAGGAGTCGTCCACCGGGACCTGAAGCCGGACAACATCTGGCTGGAACCCAACAGCCTCGGCGGCTTTCGCGCCAAGGTCCTCGATTTCGGCATCGCCAAGCTGGCCGAAGCCAGCGCTCCAAAGCCGGAAGGAATTCCGGCGAATCGCGGACCGACCACCAAGGCCACAATCCAGCTTACTCCGTTCGATTTCGAGGAGTCGTCGGAGCCGAAGCCACCGACAGAACAGACACCTGGAGCTGTGCTCCCTGGTATGAAGATAGGCGCGCGAACGGAGCGAATTGCTCCCGTCGCCAGCGATCCCCTCGCCGGGCCGCCTCGCTCCGCGAGCGCATCGACGCCGCAACTGACGCGTGCGGGTGCCGTGCTGGGCACCCCCTGGTACATGTCGCCGGAACAGTGCCGGGGTGACTTTCAGGATGCCCGGTCCGACATCTACAGCCTCGGTGTCATCGCCTATCAGATGCTTGCCGGCGTGTCGCCCTTCGATGGCGAGCCGCTTTCGGTCATACAGGCACACATCGGTCAGGAGCCGGCTCCACTGCGCACGCACGATCGCCGCTTGCCCAAGGGCGTGTCGCGCGTGGTCATGTCCGCCCTGGAAAAAGATCCGGCCCGCCGGCCAGCGACGGCGATGGCCTTCGCCAATGCGCTCCGGGCCAACGCCGATGATCTGGGCGCGCTCTACCGCCGCGCGTTTGCCCTCTACAGCGAACACTTTCCCCTGATGCTGCGGCTGTCATTGCTGGCGCACATCCCGGTGATCGTCCTGACCCTGTTGCACGTCGGGGTCGCGCTGGCGCATCCTCCGTGGGGCAAAATCCAGGAGACCATTTTCGATGGCGTCTTCGGATTGTTAGAGGGCACTGCAACCTTTGTGACGGCGTCCGTCATTTCGGGCGTTACCGCCGTCATGATCACGCAAGCGGCCGTGATGCCCCTGAAGCGGCTGGAGCTGCGGTCTGCTTTCGCCATCTGGAAGCGGCGCTGGCGACCCTTCTTCAAGACCGGCCTGCACGTCGCCGTGCGGACGACGATCGGTTTCGTCCTGCTGGTGATTCCCGGAATCGTGCTCGCCATGCGCTATTCTCTCTGGGCCCCGGTGGTGCTGATGGAGGGTTTGGAAACGAAGGCCGCCCTGAAGCGATCGCGGGAGCTGGCCTCGCGCTCATGGAAGAGCATCCTCGTGGCCGTGCTGTTCCAGTTTCTGGTGCCCGCCACGGTGAAAGGCGTGATTCATCTGGGCTTCGGTCTCGACGACTCCAAACAGAGCAGCGCCGTGCTGAAGGCCCTTTCCCAGTTCACCTCCCTGACCAGCATCTTCCTGCTGCCGCTGGTGACGATCCTCCCTGCCCTCCTCTACCTGAAGATGCGCCAGTTGGGCGGGGAGACCATGACGCAGGTGATGGCGCAGATTTCCGAGGCCGGTGGCGGCAGCCGCTGGGAACAGCGCATGCGCTCACGGTTAAGGGCTCCCACCCCGCATCAATCCACCTGATTGCCACCGCGAAAAACACCAAGTTACGTCCACGCTTTCAGCTCTCGCCCCATGACCCCGTCTACACCTCATCCCCGCGATCCGCTGCATGGCATCACCCTCGAAACCATCCTCAACCAGCTCGTGGAGCGCTACGGCTGGGCTGAAATGTCGCAGCGCATTCCGGTACGGTGCTTCCAATTCAACCCGAGCGTGAAATCCAGCCTGACGTTTCTCCGCAAAACTCCGTGGGCGCGCCTGAGGGTCGAAGGGTGGTACATTGCCGAGTTCAAGGCGCGATGACGTGCCATTTATGCAATGCCGATCTGCTGAGCCCGAAGTGCGGGGTCTAAGAAGACGTGCTCTTCAATGAGCTCGTCTCCTTTCCACCGGGCGGTCGTGCTGAAGTCGAGGTCGAACGCTTTTCCTGTCGGGGCGATCACCTTGCCGCTGGGCAGAGTCATCTTCCCGGTGAAGGTCCCGGTGGCGCGGGTGATTACGGTGATCCAGTCGCCGCTTCCGAACTGGATTGGGTATGGGTCATTGTGGACGCGTATGTCGGGGAACACGCTAATCATCTGTTGAATCATCGCGGCGTGCTCTTTTCGCCCTTTGATCGGCTTTGCGACCCCCATGACGTGCGCGATTATGTCTGGGTGATGTGTGGCGTTCATCCCTGCAACATCGCGGGAGTTGAAGGCGTCGTCGCCCTTCTTCATGAGCCCGAGCAGATGAGTTGTCCGGTCGGCGATAGTCGAATTCATATGTTTATCCCTATTTTCGTGCGCATTCCCTCCGGCGCGATGGCAAAATGTGGCCGCCATTCATTCGATTTTTCAAGGCTACGGCACAACCGCATCCCTCGCTATGGGGTATGGACCGTATCCGTTATGCGATAAGGCAGCTTGAAAAGCTGCACTACATCCCGGGGCACCCATTCGGTTCGTCCGCCATTCGACGACAGTTCGGTTACCAGAAAGCCACCCGTTTACGCGCTCACTTCTGCTTCTTCCGTTTGCTGCCTGGCTGCTTCGCCACCTCTTTTCCTTCCATTTCGAGCTTGCGCCAGGCTCGTTTGCGCTGGGCGATTTCCTGGCGGAGGAGTTCCTCGGCGGACCAGCCTTTGTCCTGGCAGTATTGGGCGATGTAAAACAGGCCCTGCGCCACTTCGCTCTTCTTCGCGGCGCGCCGGGTCTTTTCGGATTGGGCGGTGACCCCTTCGTCCGCCAGGCCCGCCTTCTTGGCTTTCTTCACCAGCTTCTGCGCCCGCATCAGGCCCGGCAAACGGGCGGGAACGCCGTCGAGGACGGACTTGCGCTCGTGCTTGGAGCCGATCTTCTCCGCCTTCTTGAGCTGTTCCCAGTTCGCCCAGACCTGGTCGATGTTCGCGACCTTCACGTCACCGAAGACGTGCGGATGACGATGGACCAACTTGTCCACCAGACGCTGGGTTAGCGCGTCGAAATCGAAGGCGCCGCGCTCGCGCGCGAGTTGGGCGTGGAACACCACCTGGAGCAGCAGGTCGCCGAGCTCTTCCGCCATTTCGTGGTCGTCGCCATTCTCGATGGCGTCCATGAGCTCGTAAACCTCCTCGACCGCATGCCAGCGGAGCGTCTGGTGGTCCTGCTCGCGATCCCATGGGCAGCCATCCGGCGCGCGCAGGGCGGCCATCAGTTCGAGGAGCTGGCGGATGGGAGGGAGCTTCTTGGAAGGCGCTTTAGGCATAGACGGCGGAAACGTCGAACAGCGAACAGGGAACAGCGTGCGATTGGTAAAAGGTCTGCAAACGTAAATAGGCGCGCTGTTCGCCGTTCGCTGTTCGCAGTTTCATCACAAGATCACGAGGTCGTCGCGGTGGACCACCTCTTTGCGCGGGGCTGCCCCTGAGCGGAGTTCGGCGGCGCTGATACGGGCGAGTCCGCGCGCGAATTCGTGGCCCGCGAGGTCACAGATACGGACGACATCGCCCGCGACGAATTCGCCTTCGCTGCGGCTGATGCCGGGAGCGAGGAGGCTGCGAGACTGGTCGCGCAGCGCGCGCTTGGCACCATCATCCACCACCAATGTGCCGGCGGCGTGATGGTAAAAGGCAATCCACCGCTTGCGGCTCGTGAGACGCGTGACGTTCGGCACGAAATAGGTGCCCTCTTCCTCTCCGGACAAAATCCGGGCGAGCACGTCGAACTTCCTGCCCGGGGCAATGACCAGCGGGATGCCCGCGCGAACCACGGTCCTCGCGGCCAGAATCTTCGTCGCCATGCCACCTGTCGCCGTGACGCTGGTCGTTCCGCCGGCCATGTCCTCGATGCGTTCATCGATGCGCTCGACGATGGAGAGCAGTTTTTCGTCGGGCTTGCCGAAATTTTGCAGCAGGCCGTCCGCCGTGGTGAGGATGACCAGCAAATCCGCCGGCAACAGGCTCGCGACGAGGGCCGAGAGCTTGTCGTTGTCGCCGAACTTCAGCTCGGTGACCGAAACGGCATCGTTCTCGTTGATGATGGGCACCACGCCGCGCTTGAGCAGCGTCAGCAGCGTGTTGCGGGCATTTAGGTGGCGGGTGTGATCCGCGAGATCCTCATGCGTGAGCAGTACCTGGCCGACCGTCAGCTCGTAGTGGCGGAAGAGCGCCTCGTACATTGCCATGAGGCGTGACTGGCCCACCGCCGCACAGGCCTGTCGCTCCGCGAGCGCCGCCGGACGCTCCTCATGGCCGAGCACGCCCATGCCGGCGCCGACCGCGCCGGAGGTGACCAGCACGACCTCCTTGCCTGCCGCCCGCAGCGCCGCGATCTGGGCCACGAGCTGGGCAAACTGCACCTGGTCCGGGCGCTTCCGGCTGTCCGTGAGGACGCCGGTGCCCAGCTTGACGACAATGCGGCTGACGGAGCCCAGAAGGTCGGAACGCACGCGCGGTTGTTAGCAGATGGGAGGAACGGGCGTCGAGAACGGCGAAGCGCGGCCAGGTCCTAATCGTAATCTTACTCCTAATCCTAATCGTGCTGCCCCGGTTCTGGTCCACACAAACAGGAACGGGAGAGAGTAAGATTATGAGTGAGATTACGATTAGGATTTGGAGGCGGTGCGTGCCCAGGCAACAAACCCGGTGAATTGCCGATTGCGATGACCGCCCCGTTTCCGGCCCCATCTGGCCGTCCTATTGCCCGATGGAACTCCGCGACTTTGCCGAGCAGGTGCTCTTTGCCACGACTCTGGAGGAAAAACTCCGGAGCCCGGATTCCATCACTGACGAGCGTCCCGGCCCGGCCTTTGAATCCCCCTCAGCTCCCGGACGGCCTTTCGACCTTGGCTTCAAGCCGACGACTACTGGAACAAACGATTTTCCCAGCCTGCACCGATTGGAGCAAACAGCGGAACGCGGCCGCCTGCTGCACTTTTTCGCCAACCACGAGTTGCTGGCCACGGAGCTGATGGCCCTCGTGCTGCTGCGCTTTCCCGAGGCCCCGGCCGCATTCCGGCGGGGCGTCCTGCAGACGCTGCGCGACGAGCAGGAGCACACCCGGCTTTATCTGGAGCGCATGGCGGCCTGTGGCATCCGGTTCGGCGAGCTGCCGGTGAGCGGCTACTTCTGGCGCAGCATCGCGCCGATGGAGAGCCCGATGGATTTCGTTGCCGGCCTGAGCCTGACCTTCGAGCAGGCGAATCTCGACTACGCGCGCCACTTCTCCCGCAACCTGGCGACCGTGGGCGATGCGGATTCCGCCGCGCTGCTCGACCGCATCTACCGCGACGAAATCGCCCACGTGGCCCATGGGTTGAAATGGTTCCGCCGTTGGAAGGAGTCGGACAAAAGCGATTGGGAAGCCTACTGCCAGCAGCTGAAGTTCCCTCTCTCGCCGCAGCGCGCAAAAGGGGTTTCGCTCAACGTCGAGGGCCGTCGTGCCGCCGGGCTGGACCCGGCCTTCATCGCCGAGCTGGACGTCTATTCTGCTTCCAAGGGCCGTACACCCGGCGTTTTCATTTTCAATCCCTTCACCGAAGGATTTCTGGCTCAGGGAACGAAATTCGCCCCCGTCAAAGCCCAAGCCACCCTCGCCCGCGATCTCGCGAACCTGCCCCAGTTCCTCGCCCGCCAGGGCGATCTCGTGTTGCTGCCCCAGCGCCCGTCCGTGGAATTTCTGAGCGGCCTGAAGCAGTCCGGCTTCCCGCTGCCCGAATTCGTGGAGTTGGCGGACATGCCTGGACTCTCCCAGCGCAAGCTCGGCGGTCTGCGTCCGTGGGCGTGGGGTCCGGACAGCGCGGAACTGCTCCGTCCCCTGTTTGCGAATGTGACGGATGCGCCGAGACCCGCGGAAGAATGCTTCAATGCCGGCATTGCCCAGCTCTACTCGAAGGCATGGAGCGCCGAATTTCTCAGTCAATGGCTCCGGTCGCACCCCGCAGAATCATGGCTCTGTTCGCCCGACGAAGTCGGCGTCGCGGTCACTTCGCTTGCCGATGCACTCGCAGCCATCGCCGCCATTCGGGCACGGGGACATCACCGCGTCGTGGTCAAGGAAGCCTTTGGCCTCGCTGGCAGCAATGCGCTCCGCCTGTGGGAACCCGAACTGCTCGATACTCAGCATCGCTGGCTGACCCGCGCGTTCGAGCAGGGCCGCCAGCTCGTGATCGAGCCGTGGCTGGATCGGGTGATGGACTTTTCGGTCCAGTTGGAGATGGAGGCAGGCGGTCTGAAGCTCATCGGCTACACCGGGCTCAAGACCGATCTGCGTGGCCAGTTCCAGGCCAATTGGGCAGAACCGGATTTCGCCCGTCGCCTGCCTGCCGAAGTCCGCACCGCCTTCAAGGACGACCCTGCCGCGTCAGCTCGGCTTCCCCGGCTTTTCCCGGGATTGCTCGCACCGCTCGCCGCCGAACTCCGTCGCGTCGGCTATCGCGGCCCCCTGGGCATTGACGCCTTCGTCTATCGCGACGCCACCGGTCGCTGCCGGCTCAAGCCCATCGTCGAGATCAACCCCCGCTACACGATGGGCCGATTGACCTTGGAGCTGATGCGGCAGGTCTGCCCCGGCGCTTATGGACGCTTCCGTATCCTCAGCCAAGCCCACGCCCGCGCCGAGGGAGCGGCGGAGTTCCCTGCCCTGGCGCAATTGCTGACGCAACGCCATCCATTGCGCCTCGAAGGCGAACCGGTTCCCCGCATCCGCGAAGGCATCGTCTGCCTCAACGATCCGGCGACCGCCCGGGGCTATCTCGCGGTGCTGGAGGTGGGCGGACGCGCGCTGGCGGCATGAATTTGGCCGGCCGCGTCGCCAAAACCGTTGCCCCGCTCCGCTTTGCTCCCGTAGCGTGTCGCGACTTCGACGCATGAAGATCTACATCGACGGACAATTTTTCAGCGAGGCGGACGCCAAAATCTCCGTCTTCGACCACGGCCTGCTCTACGGCGACGGCGTGTTCGAGGGCATCCGCATGTATCACAACCGCGTCTTCAAGCTGAAGGAGCACATCGAGCGCCTCTTCTGGTCGGCCAAGGCGCTGCTGCTGGACATCCAGATGACGCCCGAGGAAGTGGCGGCGGCAACCGTCGAGACCTGCCGCCAGAACGGCCTGCGCGACGGCTACATCCGCCTCGTCGTGACCCGCGGCAAGGGAACGCTCGGCCTCGACCCGCGCAAGTGCCCGAAGCCCTCGGTCATCATCATCGCGACCACGATCCAGCTTTACCCTGACAAGACCTACACCGACGGTCTGACCATCGTGACCGTGCCGACGACGCGCAACACGGTGAACGCCATCAACCCGGCGATCAAATCGCTGAACTACCTCAACAACGTGCTTGCCCGCATCGAGGCGAACAACGCCGGCGTCGAAGAGGCGATCATGCTGAACAGCGACGGCTTCGTGGCCGAATGCACGGCTGACAACGTCTTCATCGTGCAGAAGGGCAAGCTCTACACGCCGCCCCTCAGCGCCGGCGCGCTCTACGGCATCACGCGCAACACGGTGCTCGACTGCGCCCGTGCGCTGGGCATACCGACGGGCGAACCGAACCTCTCCCGTTACGACCTCTACATCGCCGACGAGATGTTTGTCACCGGCACCGCCGCCGAAATGGTGCCCGTGGTCAAGGTGGACGGCCGCGCGATCGGCACCGGCAAGCCCGGCCCCATCACCGCCAAGCTGCTCGCCGCCTTCCACGAAGTCACCAAGACGGACGGCGAAGTGATCTTCCCGTGATCTCGTGACACTCGTAGGAGCCGACGTGAGGAGGCTCTGATTTCTCCGCCCAAAACATGGCCACGAACGCCAACCCACCCGGAGCGGACAGCCCCGCCGAGCAGGCCAAGCGGGCTTTCCACGAGGATGATGCGGCCGGGTTGCAACGGCTGCTGGCGGAACATCCGGAGCTGAAGGCGCTCGTCAACGCGCCGGTGTGCGCCTTTGATTCGCCGCCCATCATCCACGCCCGCAGCCAGGCGATGCTGGATGTGCTGCTCGCGGCCGGCGCCGACATCAATGCTAGGAGCCAGTGGTGGGCCGGCAGCTTCGGACTGCTCGACAGCGCCAGTCCAGAACTGGCGGCCTACGCGATCAGTCGTGGCGCGATCGTGACGATCCATGCGGCAGCCCGACTGGGCCTAATGCCCCGGCTCCGCGAACTCGTGGCCGGCGACGCGGCGCTAGTTCACGCGCGCGGCGGTGACGGCCAGACGCCCCTGCACTTTGCCGGCACGATCGAGGTTGCCGAGTTTCTGCTGGCGCACGGCGCCGACATCAACGCCCGTGATGTGGATCACGAGTCCACTCCAGCGCAGTGGATGATCAAGGATCGGACCGAGGTAGCGCGCTTCCTAGTCCAGCGGGGTGCCCAGACCGACATTCTGTTGGCGTCGGCACTCGGTGATATGGACCGGGTCCGTCAGCACCTCGACGCCGATCCCGGTTGCATCCGGATGCGGGTCACCGACGAGTATTTCCCGATGATTGGCGCAAAGGCCGGTGGGACCATCTACCAGTGGACGCTCGGCTGGTATGTGTCCGCCCACGCGGTCGCCAAGGAGTTCGGCCATCCGAACCTGCTGCGATTGCTCATCGAGCGCAGCCCTGCCGACGTGAAGCTGCTAGCCGTGGTGCTCGATGAAGACGAGGCCGGCGCGAAGTCCCTGCTGGCCGCCCATCCGGGTCTGGTCGGGCAACTTTCCCTCGCCGATCAGCGCCACCTGGCCCATGCGGCGCGGAATAACCAGCTCGCGGTCGTTCGCCTCCTGCTCGCCTGCGGCTGGCCGGTGGATGCCCGGGGCCAGCACGGCGGCATGGCACTACACTGGGCCGCCTTCCATGGCAATGCGGAGATGGTGAAAGTCATTCTAGGCCATCAGCCGCCCCTCGAAGTGACCGACCTCGACCACCATTCGACGTCATTGGGATGGGCCATTTACGGCTCGATGCATGGCTGGCATCGCCAGACCGGCGACTATGCCGCCACCGTCGAGGCGCTGCTTCGTGCCGGTGCGAAACCTCCCGGCAAACTGGATGGCACCGAAACGGTACGCGCCGTCTTACGGCAGCACGGCGTCCATTGAAGCGAGGGCGAGCCAAGCCGCCAGACAGGCCAGCTTCTGCTCTTTCCGCCAAGGTCTGCCGACGCTCGCGCCAAACGCCTTCAGGCGTGCGTCGATCTCTGCAGACGACTTACCGAGCTTGTGCACCGCGAGATCAGGAAGGGATTTCTCGTCCATCTCGATGGCTTTGAGGCGGCATTCCTTCAATGCGAACCGAAGGGCGTCACGTACGGCGAGTCCTTCGGCGACGGGCACATGCTCTGGCCACGTAACACTGTATTCCAGCAGGTCGGTAACCCAGCCGGCGCGATTGACGAGCAGTGCGGCGACAACCGGCTTGCAGCCCGCTTCCTCAAGGGTTCGAACAATGGCGTGCAGACCCTTCGCAGCCAGTCGATCTTGGCGTTTGCGTCCCTCGGCGACGGTAGCCGCCACTTCGACCGAAGCCCGGCCTTGCGGATCACGCTTCAACTCGGCGGCCACAGTATAGGGTTCGACGGAGAGGCGGTCACCTTCGGCACCGGTAGCGAGAAAAGTGGCGAGCACAACGCGGGGTTCGCCGCCTTCCATGGCGACAGAGACGACCGAGGCACCTCCTTTGAACGCACGCAGTCCGAGGCCCACGGGAGTCGCAACCTTGGCCGATAAGGAGGATGCCATTGTGGGATCGAAGTTTGAACTGGTGCACCGGGAGGGACTCGAACCCCCAGCCGTCTGATCCGAAGTCAGAAGCTCTATCCAATTGAGCTACCGGTGCCGCCGGGACTGGTTGAACCACGCGGCAGGAGCAAACGCGAGCCGGAAAGTTGTGCGGAAACTGGCGGAGACAGGAGGCGCTTACGTACGGAGTCAGGAGCCAAGTCAAGGCGGAGCGGAGAACGTGGAGCGACGACCAGCGACAAACCGCTGTATACATTGCCTTTTGCTTTTCCAATCGCCCTTCCGCGCCACACTGCCTCCCAAAGAGTCGGAATTTGCAAACTTTCTCGAGTAGATGGTGGGTGCTGTTGGCATCTGCACAACGGTCGCTCTCGGTTATACGACGGCCTTTATCAACCATCAGCAAATGCCGATCATTTAGAATAAGGAGGAGTTAATCCAGTACGCTCATAACAATGTTATCTGTGAAGCATATAAAGATTTATTTTCCAAGGTTAGACTAACAGATCGATACCTCCCGGGTCGAGAAGTACATCTATTAGATAGATTGGAATCCACAAATTACAGGACCCTGCACTGCTTTTAGCCGGCGAGAACAAATGAATGAAGATTGCAGAAAGAAATCTCATCACAGGTTTTCGAATCACCTACAGATTTCGCTTCCAAAGCTCAGTCTAATCTGGGATTATTGGAAACAAATCATGGAAAAAGATTCAAAGGAAGATAGCTCTCTAATCTTCACGCTAAAGCTTCTACGCACGCTATCGCTATCTGCTAGCCCTGCCTTTCTAAGCATTGCGTTTGGATCTCTCGTTGTACTGGCCGGGTACTACGTCTCCGGGCGAGCAAGAAGCGACAATACCGGGGCATCCAGCGAACAACCATTTTGGTTGATTGGGTCGATGATAGCAGCGGGAGTATCGGTGATGTTCGGTGTACTTATTGGCTATCTTGAGAAAAGCAGATTCTCAGTTGGAAGGCAAAAAGAGCCTGAAATCAATGATGTCAGTTTTAGACTGATTAAACGTCGATTGGATCGCATCAATAGAGATCCATCAATTCTGGTTGAAGCTGAGAAGCAAAAGCTTGTTTCAAATCTATACGCGAAGATTAAAGCGGAAACAGCAATTGCCATAGTTGACGAAATAAAGCAGGGAATAAAGTTACACTCGCTTCAGAAGCTGATTGACAGCTCATTTACGGCTACACGTGAAAGATTAGGAAATGAGGTGGATGCGCTAGGCACCCGTGCGAACCTTAACTTGGTAATCGGGATTATAATTAGCGTGATCGGTGCGATTTTATTAGGGGTCGCTGTTTACACTTCAGACCACACATCTAAAGACCCAGCCTTAATCGCAGCATTCTATTTACCACGCATCTCGCTTGTGCTTTTCATTGAAGTGTTTGCCTATTTCTTCCTAAAACTTTACAAATCAAATCTTTCAGAGATTAAGTACTTCCAAAACGAGCTTACAAACATCGAGAGCAAATTTGCCGCGCTCAGTGTGACGGGCTCATTAGAGAGATGCGATTCAGCAGTCTACGTTGAAGTAATCCGCTCTCTAGCTTCCACTGAGCGTAATTTCGTTCTCAAGAAAGGAGAAACTACCACCGAGATTGAAAAAGCCAGGCTCGATTCCCAACGTTTCATGGACGTTGCGAAAATCTTAGGCGACATTGCCAAAAGGAAATAAGGCTCTGCAGCTCTTTTCATCCGAAGGTGCGCAAAACGATGTAAGTTCAAAAGCGTAAGCGTCACGCGGAGCGCCGGTAGTCGGGTGGTCATAAACGTCATAGATTACGGCTATGACATCTATGACGGGAGGGGCGGAGCCGCTGAAGTCGGACCAGCTGGGGCGGGTGCGGACGCCGGTGGCGAAGCGGGAGG
>CAIXUG010000002.1 GCA_903922605.1 uncultured Verrucomicrobiota bacterium | reverse complement strand
TAGCGAGACATCAACGGCACTTTCCCCGTCTGGCAGGAGTGAAAAGAATCGGTGGGACGCTCTCTTTTCGGGACCGGGCCTGGTTTCATGCCGATCACCAACCTTGCGGACGATGGCTACGTGATTATTTAAACCGCTATAAAGCGCGTCCGCAGACCGCTGGCCCACTGCCCCTCCAGCTCCCCCTCCACCCCCCTGGCAGTTACATCGGAGATGTTGTCGAAGAAAAACAGCCCGTCGGTGGGGTCCTCGCGATATCCGATCAATCCCCTTGCATCCGTGCGAAAGAGCGAGCCTTCCAGGCGCCAGCGTTGGCCCAGCTTCTGTTCGTAAACCAGTTCGTAGGAACGGACTTTTTCCGGACCGAGGGCCGGATTGGACTTGTTTCCGAACGCGACATAGTCCGACTCGTAAACATTTGGCTCACGAAAAGCCTGGCCATAAATCAGTTTGAGGGTGGTGAATTTCGTGGGTTCGTAGATCAGGGCCGCCCTCGGATTCAGGGAGTCCCCATACGCGTTGAAATGATCGTATCGCCCCCCCACATTCAGAATCAGCTGCCGCCCCAGCCGGTATTCATCCTGGACAAAGGCGCTGTAAATGGTCGCCGTATCGTGCGAATCCAGATACGTCAGCTCCGGGAAAACATCGTAGTTCTTCTGGTCCAGCCGGAACTCGTAGCGCATTTCCAGGCCGGCGGTGAGCAGGTGTTTCTCAAAAAAGCTCCGGCTCACCTGGAATTCAGCCCCCACGGACTCTGCTTGGGCCAGGTCCCGATTCAGATACACGGGTTGGAGCGGATCGAAATAGTCCACCGGATATTGGGCATCGAAACGGTAGTGATCGTAATAGCTGCGCGCCGTGATCTCCCAATCATTCTCGAGGGTGACCTGCAATTTGAGCGAGGCAAAGGCACGCTCATCGATGGTGAAAAAGCGGGGATCGTTGAAGATCACCGTCTGGACGTCGGTCGAATAGGGGGCGGTCGGCCAGGTCTTGCGCCGGTCAACAAAACCACCTTCAAACGAAATTGCCTTCCAGGAGATGCTGGCGAAGGCGCTTCGCGCCCACCCTCCATCCATGTTCTCGGCGACCCCCTGATGAATGGCGGAGAATTCGGGATAGCTCAGCCGGGAATTGCCGGCACTGTCGTACAGGGAGCCGGAGAGCAGCATCTCCACCCCATTCTTGAACCGGTTCCCGTAGGTGAGGCGTCCCGTACGGGTGTCCAGACTGCCCCCGGATGCCGAGAGCTCCCCGCCGCCCACATCGGCCCCCTTGCGGGTGACGACATTGATGACTCCGAAGAAGGCGTTGTTGCCGTACAGTGAGGAGCCCGCTCCGCGGATCACCTCGACCTGCTCGATGAGATCGACATCGAGTACAAAATCAATTCCGCCCGCATTTTGACCGAAGATGGGATCGTTGATCCGCTGGCCATCCACCGTGATCAGCAGTCGTCCACCGAAGTCTCCCGGACGGTTTACCCCCCGCACCCCGATGAAGGTGTAGCCGCGGTCGTAGGTGGTGTAAATTCCCCGGACTCCGCTCAGGATTTCGGCGAGTGTTCGGTAACCGAACTTCTGAATTTCATCCCGCGTGACAATGCTCACCGAGGCCGGAGCGTCCGTGAGACTCTGGTCGTGTTTGGACGCGCCGTAAACCGTGGGCACCTTGATGGAGCCCAGTTCCTCCAGGCTGAGGTTGGCATAATCTCGCCCGATGTCGGGGCTGGGACCGGCCATGGGGTCATCCGCCATCACCAACACCCCCGACGAAAGCCAGCACAGCCCCGCCAACGCAGAAGGGCGGAAAAAGCCGACTGAGAATGACTCAAGGGTTCGCATCACGATGGTTCAGCTGCCGGTCGACAGCGCACTGTCCTCCGACTTCAACCAGAGTCATCGGCTGCATGCCGGCCAACCTGACCATAGGAATGCCCTTGGGGGATCGCGGGAAAACCCTTGCCAGGCGCCTTGCCTGTTCTGCGAAGTCAACGCTGCCCGTTCCGACGAAGGCATCATGCCCGAAACGACAAGGCATCCGTTTGCTTGGTCACAATGAGGGGCGTTTGTTCAGCCCACTCCGGTCACATGCCCGGGCTGCGCCTTCCGACGGCGCGACCCGATATCAGCGCACTGGGGACGGGGCCGACTTGGTCTGGTATACTGTGGCCTTGCCCAGCATCGAGGGGCTCCATTCCGGATCCAGATTGATCGTGGTCTCAGCCGTGCCCAGGAACAGGTAGCCCTGCGGCTGCAGGCATTGACGAATGCGCTTCAGGATGCCGCGTTTCGATTCCACATCGAAATAGATCATCACATTCCGGATGAAGACCACGTCAAACACCGGCATGATCGGCCACGGCTTCACCAGGTTCATCTGGCGGTATTCCACCATCTTTTTGACGTCGTCCTTGATGGTCCACTTCGTGTCGTTTTTGGTGAAATGCTTCAGCAAAAAAGCCGCCGGGAGCCCGCGATTGACTTCAATTTGGGAATACGTGCCCTGCCTGGCCTGGTCGAGCACGGTGGTGGAAAGGTCGGTGCCCAAGATGGTGATGTTCCAATCCCGGAGCTGCGGGAAGTACTCCCGGATCAGCATGGCAATCGTGTAGAGTTCCTGGCCCGTGGAGCTGGCGGCCGACCAGATGGAGAGGCGTTTGACGCCGGCCCGCTGTTCAATCAGGCGGGGCAGGACATGGTGCCGGAGGGCCTCGAAAGGATGGAAGTCACGGAAAAAGGAGGTTTCGTTCGTCGTGAGCGCGTCCATCACCTGCTCGTGAAAAAGCACCGCCTTGCGATCGGTCCGCAGCTGGTCCACGAACTCGTCCAGCGTGCCGAATCCCGACTGCCTCGCAATGGGGGTCAGGCGGGACTCGACGAGATATTCCTTGCCCGGATCGAGCACGATGGCCGCCGTGTCCCGTGCGAAGTCCTGGATGAATTTGAAATTGTGACTCGAAATGGCCATTTAATTCCTCGCCAGAGGGTTGACTTTGGCCGGTGCCGCGGCCCGGACTTGCCGGACGATTTCGCCCCGAACCTGGTCCAGCGGGAGGATCTTGGAAGCCAGGTTGGCCTGCACCACTGCTCCCGGCATTCCCCAAACCACGCTGCTTTCGGCATCCTGGGCCAGCACGCAGCCGCGCTGCTCCCGGATCAAATCACAGCCCCGCAGGCCATCGTGTCCCATCCCGGTGAGGATGACCCCCAGGGTGGCGGCACCGTACAGCGTGGCGGCACTTCGAAAGAGGACATCCACCGCCGGCCGGCAGGAATTCTCGGGCGGACCCTCGTGAATATGAATGCGGGTGGTGAGCCCGACGCGTCGCAGCTCCATATGTTTTCCACCGGGGGCGATGTAGGCATGTCCAGCCTGCAGGACATCCCCTTCGGCGCCTTCCTTGAACTTGATCGCCGAATTGGCGCTCAGCCGCTCCGCGAGAAACGCGGTGAACAGCGGGGGCATGTGCTGCACAATGACAATCGGCAGCGGGAAGTCCCCGGGGAACAGCTTGAACACCTCGGCCAGGGCGTTGGGCCCGCCGGTTGAGGTGCCGATGCAAAGGATGCCGAAAGGAACCGGCGTCGCCGGTGCTGGCGTCGTCCGGCCCGTGCCGAGGCTGACGGCCGTATCGGGAGAACGCCGGAGAGCAACCGGTGCCGGTGCCCGGCAAAGGGCCTTGATCTTGGGAATCAGCTCGTGTTCGAGCTTCAGCAGGCCTTCGCTGATGCCGCCCAGATTGGCGGGTTTCGCCACGTAGTCGCTCGCTCCCGCGTCGAGCGCCTCCAGGGTCGTCACCGCTCCCTTCGCCGTCAGCGTGCTGAACATGATGACCGGCAGCTTGGGATAGATTTTTCGGATCGCCCGCAACGTGGTGATGCCATCCATCTCCGGCATTTCCACATCGAGGGTGATGACGTCCGGATTGACCTGCGGGATTTTCTGCAGGGCAAGTCCACCATGGGCGGCGGCCCCGACGACTTCCAGTTCGGCATCCCGCTCCAAGATGCTGCCGATCATCCTTCGCATGACGACGGAGTCGTCCACGATCAGCACGCGGATCTTTGGCATAACAGGCTTCAGTCAACGAGGCCGAGAATCTGCAGCTTCTCCCGCAATGAATCCAGGGTCACCGGCTTCATGAGGAAGTCGTCGGCTCCCGATTCCAGGGCGAGGGTGATCTTCTCCACGGTGTTGTTGGTCGTGACCATCATGAGCTTCACCGCATCAAAATCCCGGTTGCGCCGGATGAACTGGACCAGCTCGATCCCGGTCATGCGGGGCATGTCCCAATCCACCAGGGCGACGTCGAACGGCTGGCTCGGGTCGTTCTTGATGAGGGTGTCCAGACCGTGGCGGCCGTCCTCGGCCTCCACGGTCGTGAAGCTCAGCTCCGTGGCCAGGTACGTCAGGAATCCGCGCATGGCCTTCGAGTCGTCGATGATGAGCATTCGCATAATTTAGGGGGCGTTCACACGGATGGTTCGGCGGTGTTCGCTGATTCCTGACGGGCGGGGAGCGTCACGCTGCTTCAGAGCCGGGCACGATCCACGACGCTATTCAGGTCGGCCGCGAGGCGGGCGAGTTCCGTCGCCGCATTGAGCGTGTTGTTGGCCCCCTCGGTGGTGTTCTTGGCGGCGAGCGACACGTTGGCGATGTTCTTCGAGATCTCCGTGCTGCCCTTGGCGGCCTCGCCGGCGTTGCGGGCGATCTCGTTGGTGGTGGCCGACTGCTCTTCCACCGCGCTGGCGATGGTGTTGGCGAAGTCGTTGATCTGGCTGATGACCGAGCCGATCTGGGCGATGGCGGTGACCGCACCCTTGGTGTCGGTCTGGATCGCCTCGATCTTCGCGCTGATGTCCTCGGTGGCGGCCGCCGTCTGCTTGGCCAGTTCCTTGACCTCGTTAGCGACCACGGCGAAGCCCTTGCCCGCCTCGCCCGCCCGCGCGGCTTCGATGGTGGCGTTCAGGGCGAGCAGGTTGGTCTGCTGCGCGATGGAGGTGATCACCTTGATGACCTTGCCGATCTCGATAGAACTCTCACCCAGCTTGGCGACCGTCTTGTTGGTGTCCTCGGCCACCTTGACGGCGGCCGTGGCGACCTTGGCGGCGTCGTTGGCGTTCTTGGCGATCTCCTTGACGCTCGCGCTCATCTCCTCGGCGCTCGTGGCGACCGTGGCGACATTCCGGCTGACCTGCTCGGAGGCGCTGGCCACCACGTTGGACTGCGCGGAAGTCTCCTCGGAGTTCGAACTCATCTGCTGGCTGGTGGCCGTCAGCTCCTCGGCGGCCGAGGCGATGGCCTGGGAATTCTGGTTCACCGCCGCGATCGTGGTGCGGAGGTTTTCCTCGGCCACCTTCCGCGCCGTGATGTCCGTGGCGAATTTCACCACACGGTCCACGCGCCCGTTGACGCCGATCATCGGATTATAGGTGGCCTGGATCCAGACCTCCTTCCCGCCCTTGCCAATGCGCTTGAACTCGGCGGTCTGGAACTTGCCGTCGTTCAGGTCGCGCCAGAACTGCCGGTAGTCGGCGCTCTCGCGGAAAGCGGGCTCCACAAACAGGCTGTGGTGCTTGCCCTTGATCTCATCGAGCCGGTAGCCCAGCGCGTTGCAGAAATTGTCGTTGGCCGTCAGGCAGATTCCCTCATTGGTGAACTCAATCACCCCCTGGGTACGGTTGATTTCCCCGATCTGCCGCTGGGTATTCTGGGCCGCCACGGTCGCCGCCGTGACATCGGTGGCGATCTTCACCACTTTCCAGACGCGACCCATCTCATCCTTCACCGGCGCGTACACCGCCTGGATCCAGACCTCGCGGCCGTCCTTGGTGATGCGCTTGAACACTTCGCTGGCACTCTTGCCGGCACCCAGGTCGTTCCAGAACTGGGAGTAGGCCGGCGAATTCGCAAAGGCCGGATCGACAAAGATGCGATGATGCTTGCCGACGATCTCGTCCGACTTGTAGCCCATCAGCTGCAAGAAATTGCCATTGGCCGACAACACGGTTCCCCGGACGTCGAACTCAATGTAGGCGTACGTGGTGTCGATGGCCCCGAGCACGCCCCGCATGTTCTGGCGTTCCGTCTCCATCTGGGTGATGTCGTAACGGACCCCGATATACTTGATGGGCTTGCCGTTCTCGCCCAATACCGGCGCGATGACCGCATCCACGTAATAGGGTGAGCCGTCCTTCGCGCGGTTCTTGATGATGCCGCGGAAGGTCTTGCCCCGGCCGATCGTGCTCCAGAGTTCCTTGAACGTCTCCTTCGCCATGTCGGGATGGCGGGTGGTGTTATGGGGCCGGCCAATGAGTTCCTCGCGGCTGTACTTGGAGACCTCGATGAACTTCTCGTTGATGCTGACGATGTCGCCCTTGAGATCCGACTCCGACACGATGCTGGTCAGGTTCGTGATCTCGGCGCGCACGCGCAGCTCCACCAGTTCCTGGGCCTGCCTGTGCTGGGCTGTGCAATCCACCGCCAGCTGCACGACGGACACGGGCCTGCCGTGGGCATCCAGCACGGGCGTGAAGCTCGCCTGGAGCCAGACCTCGGTGCCGGCTTTCGCGAGGCACTTGTATTTGCATTCCTGAGGCCGGCCCCCCGCCAGCTCCTGCCAAAGCCGGCGATACTCGGCGCCATCCCGGAAGGCGGGCTCGACCAGGGTGGACAGGGAACGCCCGGTCAGCTCCTCAAGATCGTAACCCAGCAGCGCGAGGAAACGGGCACTGGCATTCTGGATGATTCCGGCGAGATCGCACTCGACCACGGCCTGGGATTGGCGCACGGCGGCAAGCTGCGCGCGAAGGTCCGTCAGCTCCCGTTTGCCTGGGGCGGTGGGCGCGACCTTCGTGCTCTTGCCGTTGAGGGCGTGGGAACCGTTGGCGCGGGCGCGGGTGGGGGGGAGTTTGGGGGCTTTCAGTTTCATAAGTGGCGGAGCTGTTGGAGACGCATGGCGCGAAAGGACGCGCCTTCAGTTTTTAGTTTGAGTTGAGACGTATCAGGAGACGCTTTTTGGGGCGTGGCCGCCCGGGGACGTGACGTTGATCGTTTTTTCGGTGTCGAGAACGAGGAGCAGCCGGTCCCGGAGTTTATAGACTCCCTGCACCAGCTCCCGGGCGACGCCCGTGAGCGTTTCCGGTTTGCGCTCGAAGGCGTCATCGTCGATCTCGACGACATCGCCGATCTCGTCCACCAGCAGGCTGACGGCGCCGTCGTCACTGCGGACGACCACATTCAACGGCAGGCTGTCACCGGTGCGCGGCGGCAGTTCCAGCCGCCGGCGCAGGTCGATCGCCGTCACGATCTGGCCGCGGAGATTGATCAGGCCCTCGACCATCGACGGAGCCAGTGGCACGGCGGTCATTTCCTGGTAGCGGATGACTTCCTGGACCCGGAGAACCTCGACCCCGAAGAAGAGGCCGTTTAGCGAAAAGGTGCAGAACTGTTTGCGGGTGCTCATGGGTCAGGCGGCCAAAGTGGCGGGGTGGTCCAAATAAAAGGCGGGATCGGCTGCACGGATGATGGCGGAGACGTCCAGCAGATCGGTGACCTTCTCCTTGATCACGACCGACCCCAGCGTGCCGCGGCCGGAGGAATCGCGTTTCACGGTGATGACCTCCTCGACGATGTCGTCGATGCGTCCGACCACCAGGCCGACGCTGCGACCGTTCTCCGCATAGATGACCACCTGCATCGGGTCCGAGAGATCTTGCGGGGGGATTCCGACGCGGGCGATGTGGTCGGCCACGCGGATGAGAGGAATGATCTGGCCACGATACTGGATCACCTCCTGATCGCCGGAGCGTTCGACCGATTTGCGGGGGAATTCCTCGAGGCGTGCCACCATCGAGAGCGGAATGGCCATCCGGCTGCTCGCGCCGGCATCGAAGAGGAGCAGGGTCTGGCGATCGCCGGCCGTCTGGTCGGCCCGGGCCTTGTCCGGCTGGGCGCGGTCGCGGACCTCGCTGACGATATTGGCGTGCTGGGCCAGCCCCAGCACGTCGAGGATCAGTGCTACGCGGCCGTCACCCATGATGGTGGCGCCGGCGAAACAGGAGATCCCCTTGAGCTGTTTTCCGAGAGGCTTTACGACGATTTCTTCGGTGTCATTGATCTGGTCCACGACGAGGCCGAACTGCCGGCCATCGGCCTGCAACACCACCATGTTCACCGCGTCGGCCTGCGCGGAATCCGCCGCCAACTGGCCGGCCGTCGCCGGCACCAGCTTGAGCTGCTGGTTGAGGTAGCAGAGCGGCAGCAGCCGCCCCCGCAGCCGGTAAACGGGCGTGCCGCAGAGCAGCTCGATCCCCTTGCGCTTCTGATCGTCCTCGAGCCGCACCAGTTCCAGCAGGCTGACCTGCGGAATCGCAAAACGTTCGCCACCGCTGGTGACAATGAGCGCGGGAATGATCGCCAGGGTCAGGGGAATCTTGATTTTGACCGTGCTCCCACGGCCGCTGTCGCTCACGACATCCACCGCGCCGCCGATCTTCTCGATGTTGGTCTTCACCACATCCATCCCGACCCCGCGGCCGGACACATTGGTGACCTTCTCGGCGGTGCTGAAGCCGGGCAGGAAAATGAGGTTGAGCGCCTCGCGGTCGCTCAGGCGGCCAGCCTGTTCGACGCTCACGAGCCCGCGTTCGATCGCCTTCTGCTTCACCCGGACGATGTTGACGCCCCGGCCATCGTCCATGATCTCGATGTTCACCTGGCCGCCCTCATGGAAGGCCCGCAGGATGAGCATGCCCGTTTCCGGCTTGCCGGCGGCGCGCCGTTCGGCCGGTCCCTCAATGCCGTGATCGATGGCATTGCGGACGATGTGCGTCAGGGGATCCTTGATCGCCTCGATGATGGTGCGGTCCAGCTCGGTCTGGTTGCCCTCCATGACCAGCTGCACTTCCTTGCCCAGCTCGCTGGCGACGTCCCGGACGACGCGGGGGAACTTGGCCCAGATGTTGCCGATGGGCTGCATCCGCGTCTTCATCACGCCTTCCTGCAACTCCGTCGTGATCAGGTTGAGGCGCTGCGAGGCGGCCAGCAGGCCGTGGTCCTGGGCCGGTCCGCAGTGCTGGACGATCTGGTTGCGCGCGAGAACCAGCTCGCCGACCAGGTTCATCAGCTTGTCGAGCTGGTCCACGTTCACGCGGATGGCGCTGTCGGCCGCCGACGGCGCGTTGGCCGAGTTGCCACCGGAGCCAGTGCGGGCGGCCGGCTCGCTCTCGGGCATGATAGGCAGCACCTTCGCCACCGTCGTCTGTGGAGGGGTAACGGGAGTCTCCGCCGCCGGCTCCTCCTCGAACAGGCCCCAGCCGGCCGGGGCCGGTGGTGCCGCCGAGGGCACGGGCACCGCCGTCTCGCAGTTCAAGTCCTGCAAGCGCCGCAACAGTTCGGAATAATCGGCCTCGCCCTCGTGCCGCTCGGTTTCCAACGAGCGAAGCATTTCCCGCAGGGCATCCGCATACGCGAGGAGGGCGTTGATCAACGGGGGGGATACCGACACCTTTCCCTCGCGCAAGGCGCTGAGCAGGTTCTCGCCGACGTGGGCCACGGATTCGATCTTCGTGAGTCCGAGGCAGCCGGCGGTGCCCTTGATGGTATGGATGACCCGGAAGATCACGTTCGGCGTGTCGGTCGTGCCGGCACCTTTTTCCAGGGCCAGCATTTCCCGGTCAAAACGGTCCAGGCCCTCGAAGCTTTCGATGAGCAGGTCCTGGATCAGTTGCTGTTGCAGCTCGTCGTTGGTGGTCATTTCGGGGAAGTCGGGGAGATTCAAACCGGCAGGACTTTGGCGACCACCGCGAGCAGCTGCTCCTGTTGGAAGGGCTTGATGATCCAGCCCGTCGCGCCATTGGCGCGGCCTTCGGCCTTCTTCTCGGGGGCCGATTCCGTTGTGAGCAGGATGATGGGGATACGCCGGAACTGGGACAGCGCCCGCAGTTCGCGGGTGAGGGTCAGGCCGTCCATGCGGGGCATGTTCACATCGGTGATGACCATGTCCACGGTGCGGTTCCGGAGGAGTTCCAGCGCCTCGGCTCCGTCACTGGCTTCGAGCACGTCGTGGCCGGCACCTTTCAACGTGAAGGAAATCATTCTCCGCATGGTAGCGGCGTCGTCCACCGTCATAATCGTCTTGCGCATAAGTGATTTCCGATCGTGTCCGGCGCCTAAGGAAGTCACCGATCACGGGGCTTCTATCGGGACTTGGGCCGATCTCTTTATGGTGTGAAAACCCGCTCGCCGCTGCGGATAAACCCTTCCGCCTGATCCGCCTGATCCGCCTGATCCAAGGAGCTGCCCAACGCGGCGACCACGGCACGAAGGATATCGACCTGCCAAAACGGCTTCTCCAGCGCCGCGACCGCCCCCAGCTGACAGGCCATCTTCAGGTAATCTCCCGCCGCAATCCGGCCACCGCCGGATATGGCGATCACTTTCGCGTCCGGCTGGAAGCGACGCAGCTCGATGAGCGTTTCCAGCCCCTCCTTTTCCGGCATGATCAGATCCAGGATCACCAGGTCGAAGGGCCGCCTCCGGAACAGCTCCAGAGCGGAGCGCCCCTCTTCAGCAGTTTCCAACTCATAGCCGCAATGCTGCAAAAATTTGGCCAGACTGACGCGCAGGGCATCATCGTCATCCACCACCAGGATGCGCTGTTCCATGGCTTAATGCCTTTCCTTCGCCGCCGGGGCTGATTCCGGGCGCGGGAGGCCCACCGGGGCCGACGTCCATTTGCGCAGGGAATTCTCCAGCGCCGCAAACTGGATCGGTTTTTCGATGAAATCGTCCATGCCGGCCGCGAGGCACTTTTCCCGCTGGTCTTCCACGACGCTCGCGGTGATGGCCACGATCGGGATTCGGCAACCGTTTTTCTCCGCGCCACGAATCCTCCGGGTGGCTTCAAACCCGTCCATTTCCTGCATCCGGCAGTCCATGAAAATCAGGGCGTAAGACTGCTGTCCGGCGCAGGCGACCGCTTCGAGTCCGTTGGCCGCGATGTCAACTTCGCAGCCGAGCCTGGCCACCAGGTGGACGGCCAGCTGCTGGTTGACCAGATCATCCTCCACCACCAGCACACGAAGGCGATTCCCCGAGGGAGTTGTGGCTGGCAAGGTAGCCGATGAAGGCGTGGCCAGAGTTACCGCCGCCGTGGTTCGGGACAGTGTCACCTGATCCTCGGCGCGCCCCGCCAGGGTGAACCATGCGGTCGAGCCTTTCCCGGGCTCGCTGATCAGCCCGATATTTCCCCCCATGAGTTCGACCAGCCGCTTGGCGATCGCCAATCCAAGACCCGTTCCGCCATGCTGGCGGGTGGTGGATGAGTCTGCCTGGGTGAACAGGTTGAACAGCGTGGCCTGCTTGTCGGCCGCGATACCGATGCCGGTGTCGGTGATTTCGCAGCGAACACCCGGGGAGCTCCCGGGCACACACTGCACCTGGATGGTCACCCCGCCGCTCCGGGTAAACTTCAGGGCATTGCCGACCAGATTGAGCAGCACCTGCCGGACCCGCGTCGGATCGCCGACAAACCGGCGGGGCAAATCGGCGTCAAACTGGACGCGGAAATACAGGTTCTTGACCCGTGCCTGGGGGTGAAGGAGGCCGGCGACCTCCTGCACGACGCCCGGCAGATCTAAGGGGATGGTCTCCATCCGCATCCGCCCGGCCTCGATCTTGGAAAAGTCCAGAATGTCATTGATCAGGCGGAGCAGCGTCCGGCCGGAACCCTGGATGGTGTCCACAAACCGGGCCTGTTCTTCGTCCAGGCGCGTCGTCCGCAGGAGTTCGGTGAAACCAAGCACCCCGTTCATCGGGGTCCGGATTTCGTGGCTCATGGTGGCCAGGAAGTCGCTTTTGGCGCGATTCGCCGAATCCGCGGCGACCCGTGCCAGCTCCAAAGCCTCCTCCGTAAGTTTCCGAGCAGTAATATCCTGATGCGCCACCACCACGCGCGTCGGGCCTGTCTCAGCAAACCGGGTCACACGCAGCAGGAACCAACATTTTTGCGGCCCGTTGTCGCCGGGATATTCCAGCACAAACTCGGCGCATTCGCCCGCCATGACCCTGCGGATGCCCTCGGCGGCGACAGGGCCCTTGTCGGCGGAAAAGGCCGACGCCGATTGGCAAAGGTTCAGATAATTGCCGCCAATCCCAAACTCGCTTGCCGGAGACCGGGTCGGCGGAGGAAAGAGGGACCAGGCGGTGTTCGTTTCCAGAATCACTCCCTGCTCATCGAGAATCGCGATCCGGGCGGAAAGGGCGTTCAGGGTTGACCTGAGCATTTTTTTGGAATCCAGCAGCGCCAGTTCCGCCTGTTTGCGCGGGGTGATATCGGTGGCGATGCCAGCCACCCGGATCAGGGCGCCGCTTTCGTCGCGCACCTCGAAGCCGCGGTCATTGATCCAGCGGATTTCACCGTCCGGAAGGGCGATGCGGTATTCGGTACTGATGCTGGCCCGGTCCCGCCCGAGGGCCGCGAATTCCAGAAGCACCCGGCCGCGATCCTCCGCGATGATCGCGGCGATCCACTGGCCCGGATCGGCATAGAGCGCCGCTTCCGTCCGCCCCCAGACAGTCTGATAGCCGGGGCTGACATAATGGACGATGCCAAAATCGGGTGAGGTCACCCAAAACACATCCGTGATGTGATTCACCAGCTGCTGAAACTGTTCCTCACTGCGGCGCAGGGAATCCTCGGCGATCCGCCGTTCCTCGGCGCTTTGTCGCGCCGCCCGGAGACTCAACCGCAGCTCGAGTTGCGCGACGACCTGGCGGCTCAGGGCCTGCAACGCTGCCTTTTGATCCGGCATCAGCGCCCGGGGCACACGGTCCTTGACGCACAACATTCCCAGGGCATAGCCATCGGATGTGCGCAGAGGAGCCCCGGCGTAAAATCGGATTTTGGCATCCCCGGTGACCAACGGATTGGTGGCAAAGCGTGGGTCATTCCGGGCGTCCTCGATTTCAAAGAATTCGGGCTGCAGGATTCCATGGGCGCAAAAGGCCACGTCCCGGGCGGTCTCGGATTCGCCCACTCCGATCCGGGACTTGAACCACTGCCGCTGCTCGTCCACCAGGCTGATCAGGGCGATCGGAACGCCGCAGATGTGGGAAGCAAGGAGCGTGATATCGTCGAAGCCCTGTTCCCGGTCGGTGTCCAAGATTTCGTACCGGTTCAGGGCCTGCAGACGCTGTTCCTCGTCGGGAGGTAAGGGGGCTTTCATGGGTACAAGTATCTTAAAACAGCTCCACGTTGCTCCTCATGCCCGCAACCTCGGCTGTCGGCGGGGACGGGTCCGGTTCACTGGCAACGATGGCCGCCCCTGCCATCGCGGTGGGCAGGACATCGAACAGTTGAAAATCCCCTCCGGAATCGGCCGGCCGGTCCGCCTGCACCGGGGCTGTCCCTCGCGGAGACGTGAGCCGGTCAAAAACCTCGCGTTCCGAGGCCATCGTGTAATCGCGTTTCAGGCCGTCGATCAGGCTGGCGTCCGCGACGCCACAGCCCCTGGCTTCCAGCCAGAGCTTTGCCGTATCCGTGATGGCCAGCAGCGGGGCCTGCAAGCCGGGCAGGATGGTCTGGCAAAAATCAGCGAACTGGACGGACTCCAACGTCTGGTGCGCGTGTTCCCGGATCCCATCCAAGGAGCCGCCGATGGCCCGCAGGGTTTCCAAACCGTGGTCGCGAAACGTGTGTAACACCTTCTCCTGGGCCAGGCTTTCCTGTCCGAGCGCCGATTCCTGCGCGGCCGCTTCGGATCGCAGGGTGCCAAACTCACGCACGCACTTCGCCAGCCCGGCCGCCATGGCGTCCAGGTGTTCGGCCGCCTGTTCGCTGATGCGGTTGGTTTCCCCGCAGATTTCGCTGGAGCGCAGGGACAGGATGGCCAGGCCCTTTCCCCGCTCGCCCTCCGCCACCTGCGCCGCCTGGACCTGGGCGTTCAAACCGAACAGGTGAATCCGGGCCGCCAATTCCCGCGCGATCACGGTCAGGTTGGAAGCCAGACTCCCCAGGGGCCGAAGCAGCTCATGAGCGGTGGCGGCACAGGAGACCGACTCACCCATCAGTTTGCGCACCTCCTCCAAGGTCTCGACCAGCACCTGGACCATGCCGTCGCCGGAAGTCGTCAGGAGTTGGAATTCCTCCAGGGAAAGGCAGCGCGAATCCAGCTCCCGGAGATGGACCAGCACGTTCCCAATGCCACTCTTGATGCCCGCTTCGGCCCGAAGCAGTTCCTCCCGCGCAGCCTCGATCTGGCCGCCTTGGAGGCGGCACGACTGCCCGAGGTATTGCATGGGTTCTTTGAGGTCCTCCTCTCGCCGGGCCCCCGCGAACTCGGAGAAACGCGCCTTCATCCGCGGCAGTTCCGCCGTCACGTGCTGCAGCTTCTGGTGGACGATGTCCTGAAATTGCAGGCTGATCACCACCTGCTCCACCTCGCGGGCGACGGCCCGGCTCAGATGATTGAGCTGCACTTCGCGCTGCTGGTTGGAATCCAGTTCCCGACGCAGCCCGGCCAGCGTGTCGCCGATGCGGACTTTATGTGTGGCGAGGGCGGCGCGCAGCGTGGATTCCTGCCGCTCCAGCTGCCCGATCACCTGCTCAAGCGACTCCCGCGTCTGCTCCAGTTTCTGGAAATTCGTGCCGAAGATGTCCCGCATCTGGCCCAGCAGGTTCTCGATTTCGTCCGTCAGGCTGCTGAACAGCTGCTGGATATCCGGGCTCAGGGGGGCGCACTCGACCTTGAAGAGGACCTGGACAAACCGCAGCGGCAGCATGGTGCGCCGCAGCGCCGCCTCGGTGCCCAGCAGTTCCCTGATCTGATCACGATACCCCCGCAAGAGCGTGACCAGGGCGTCGGTCCGCCGCTGGCAATCCTCCAGAAATTCGGTGGACCGTTCGATCAGGCCCACCGGATTGTTGAAGATGGAGCTGTCGCAATCCTTGCCCGTGGCGAGGCCCACCAGCTTTTCCACCTGGGTGACAAAAGCGTTGCCGCAACCGGCCATGCGCTCCAGTTCCGAGCCGATGGCCAGAAACTGCGTCTCCAATCCGGCTTCGGAATCTTTCAGGGCGCCAGCAGCCTTCCCGACCTGGTCGAACAGGCGTCCGAGCTCTTCGGAATCGGGCCTGTTTGCGCCGACCCGCCAAAACGGCAGCCGCCGCAATTTCAACCAGTGGAAGGGGCGCTGATTCACTGTCTGCCTATCGGGATCGGACAGGGAACCTTGATGCTGTGAAAACCCTATGCGCGGATGTGGAAACCCGCGCCTTCACCCCGGGAAGGAAACGGTCGGTCCCCATTCCCGGCTGGCATCCGGGGGAACCGGACGGCTCACCCTTCGACCAGCTCGACATGCTTGTCGAGGCGGGTGAACTTGAAGGTGCGCAGGACATTTCCGCCCGCACAGACCACGCGCATTTTCCCCCCGCGGTCCCGCACCCACTTGATCCAGGTCACGATCAGGTTCAGGCCCACCGAATCCACCATCTGGGCGGCTTTGAGATCCACGACAAACGTTTTCCAGTCCGGCCCGGTGCCTCCACCGTTTCCATCCGCCGGGCCACCTCCGTGCGGTACGTTTCGGCATTGGTGCTGAGCAGGTCACCCGGCACCCGCAGGGTCAGGACGTCCTGATCTTGGTCAATTTGAGCTTTCATGTTGAAGGGGGTAATCGGCTTTCAGGCGGGATAGGGGGCGGTCACCAGGCGAAATCCATGGTCACACTGGCGCCGTGCTTCCGGGTTGAAAGGCTGCCGGCCAGGCACTTCATGAGAACGAGTCCGCGGTGGGCCGTCACCAGTCCCTCAATCCCGCGTCGCTCGAACCCTTCGATGTCGAAGCTGTGACCGGCACCGGGGTCGTTCAAGCAGACCCTGAGGGCCCGCCTTTTCCGGCAGGCGGAGATTGCGAAGGTGGCCGACTGCAGGGGCTGGGCGCGGCACCCGTGAATCAGCGCGTTCAACAGGGCCTCCCGCGAAGCGAGCAGCACGTCGTGCAGGGTGGCGTCGGAAAGTTCGGGCAGGGCCAGTTCCAGGCTGCGTCGCCAATGGGCCTGCGCGACATCCACCGCCCCGGCCTGATTGCCGGCATACGCTTCCACGAGCAGGGGCCGGTAGGCATCTTCTGCGGAACCGGCGTCGGACAGATGCAGGTCCGCCACCAGGATGTCGTCCATGGCCTGGCTGACATAGCTTGGTTTGAGCCCTTCTCGCCGGGCCTGTTGCAACGCCCAGGCCAGGCTCAGTTCGCTTACTTTCAAATGGGAGGCCAGATCCCCCAGACCATCCGTCCAAATGCAAAAGGTACTGCCGCTCTCGATCCGCTGGATGGCGCAGCGCGACTCCAGTTCCGGGAACCAGCCGAGGGGGAAACCGCCGGCCTCTCCGACCGGGTTTGCCTCGCCGTTCGGGAGCCAGTGGGTCGGCGCGGCCGTCCCATGAATCCATACCGTCGCCAGGGCTGCGTCCAGATCCACGAGAATTGCGCAGACAGCGACCGAAGCGGAGATCCCTGAAGGCCTCCCGGCACCGCCTTCGGTCTGGCACAGGCCCTCATGTAAAATTCGGTTGAAGGTCTCCAAAATCTCGGGCAAAGGCACTTTCCACTGCAACAGGCCCCGTACCACGCCCTGGAAATACGCCGAAAGATACGTGGCCTGTAGATCGTGCCCGGAAACATCCGTCAACAGATGGAGAAACTGGTTGGGTCCCACCCGGAACTGGTTGAAAAAGTCCCCGCCCGTCTCCTGCTTGGGGTGAAAACACAGTTCACGTCGGACTCCGAAGTTGATGTCCACCTCCTCGAGCAGGCGTTCCTGGGCCTGCCGCAGCCCAAGGACGGCAGCCTCGGACTGTCCCACGCGCCGCTGTCGCCCGGTGAGCTCAATCGCCCGCGCCACGGCGGCACGCAGAGTTTCCTGGCACAGCGGCTTGTCCAAAAAATCAGACGCTCCGCCACGCAATGAATCGGCCACGACCTGCCGCTCCCCTTCGGCGGTCATCATGATCGTCGCCAGGTCGGAATCGTGCTGCCGGATCCACTGGAGCAGTTCCAATCCGTTGCCTCCCGGCATCCGATAGTCAGTGACCACGCATTCGAAGTGGCCGGCCCCGGCCAAAGTCAGCTGTCGCTTGGCCGCGTCCGAATTCTCGGCCAGCACGACCTGATACCCCTGTTTGGAAAGGAGGATTTCCAAGAGCAAGAGGCACATCGGGTCGTCATCCACCACCAAGACCGGGGAAGTTCCCCTCCCTGACGGGATCACGGGTGAATCCCCTGGGCTGCACGCATGACCGGATCCCTCATCGCCTGTCAGCAGGGCAGGGCGAGTCGGTTGATCGAGCGGTGCAAGGATCATGGGAGAAAGGTTGCCGAAAGGGTTGCCAATCAGTCCTCCGCCACCCCAGACCGGCCTAAAACCAGAGAATGATGCATCGAAGGGACATCGGGAGAATCATCGCGCCCTTGATGATGGGAAAACCCGTGCCCGCTGGCGGGGAAACCCTCGTAAGTTTGTACCCGTTCTACCTGCGCAGGCGGTTGGCCAATGAAGCTCCTTCAACTGTCGTCCGTGATCGATTGGGGCAGCCAACAGCCTCTCGGCCTTGGGACGGCAGGGAAAGCTTCAGGCGATGATGATGCCCTCGCGAATCGCGTACCGCACCAGCTCTGCCGAACTGGCACAGCCCAGTTTCTTCATCAGCCGTGAGCGCTGCGCCTCCACCGACTTGATGCTCAGGCCGAGTTCGTCGGCGATCTCCTTGTTGCGCTTTCCGGCGGCGACCAGATTCAGCAGCTGGCGCTCCTGCTCGGACAGGGTCGGTTGCGCCGGAACCGCCTCCCCCCGCAGTTCCTTGGCATAGTCTTCCACGATGCCGGCACTGACGGCCTGGCTGAGGTATATTCTCCCCGCCATCACGGCGGAAATGGCGTCCGAAAGCTCGGCCACCGCATCGGTCTTCAGCACGTAGCCGCTCGCCCCGGCTTCGAGTGCCTCATCGATCCTCGCCTGCGTCGGATCGCTGGAAAACATCACGATCCTCGTCGCCGGCCGGGCCTGTAGGATCTGGGAGGCGGCTTTGATGCCGCTCACGTCCGGCAAGTGGAGGTCCATCACAACCAGATCCGGGGAAAGCTCAATGGCCAGGCTCAGGGCCTCGGCCCCACTGGACGCCTCCCCCACGATCTCAACGGAGCCCTTCTGCGAAATCACCCGCGCCAGTCCTTGGCGCAACATGGGGTGGTCATCGACCAGCAACAGCTTCACGTTCACTGGGCAATTGCACGGAAACCCTGGCTTGGGGTCGAGGCAAATTCCGAAGAGGTGATCTCCACGAAAGGCCCACGCAGGTTGCGAGGGAATGGCCCCAATCAGGGAGTTGGAGGCATTTATTCGTGCGGGGGCATTCCGAGGCCGTGGCTGCATTGAGCAGGAGTCCGGAGCCAAGTGCTTGGACTCTGCACACAAGCTCGTAGCGGGTTGCGAAGAGGGGGGCACGCGCCGCAAACCGTTGATGATGTTGGTGCCGGTGGAGGGACTCGAACCCCCACTCCCTTGCGAGAACCAGATTTTGAGTCTAGCGCGTCTGCCATTTCGCCACACCGGCACCGGGGGCGCGTAAAACGCCCGGTTGGTATGCGGGACGGCCCGCCGGTTGGCAACCTCCAAAGCGCGGAGCGCGGAGCGAAGCAACCAGCCCTCCGGTCTCTCCGGCCGCGAATATCTTTCAGGCGGCGGGCCTTCGGACGTGGTGCTTCGTTGGCCCAAGCTAAACGCCATGGCGCGATGCGGGGAAGCCTTGCCTGTTCTGCCTCGCCCAAAGCCAAAATCCCTCGCCGCGTCGGCTGTCTTCGACGATTCTCCGGCTCCGTCGTGGCCGCCTCCACCCACCCGCCCGAACACCGCTCCGGCTCCTCCCGCTGGCTTGACCGACTGGAACGGCTCGGCAATCGGCTGCCCGATCCGGTCGTCCTCTTTCTCTTCTCGCTGCTGGCCGTGTGGGCAGTGTCGGCGCTGCTGGCCCCGGTGGCCTTCACCGAGACGGATCCGCGTACGGTGGTCCGCGATGGGGCGGGGCACGTCACGGCTTCCACGCCGATCCGGGTGGTGAACCAGCTTGCGCCGGCCGCACTCACGCAGTTCCTCGCACGGATGGTGAAGACCTTCGTGGAGTTCCCGCCGCTGGGCATCGTGCTGGTGGCCATGCTCGGCGTGGGCGTGGCGGAGCACACGGGCTTCATCACGGCCGGGCTGAAGGTGCTGCTGCGCGTGACACCGCGTCGGCTGCTCGCGCCAGCGTTGTTGCTCGCGGCCATCATCAGCCATTCGGCGGCGGACTGCGGCTTTGTGCTGGTGGTGCCGCTAGGCGGGCTGCTCTTCGCGGCGGCGGGGCGGCATCCGGTCGCAGGCATCTGCTGCGCCTTTGCCGGCGTGAGCGGCGGCTACAGCGCGAGCTTCCTGCCGACGACGCTCGATCCGCTGCTGCAGAGTTTCACGCAGAACGCCGCCCAACTCGTTGAGCCGGGCCGCCTCGTGAGCCCGCTCGGCAACTGGTATTTCACCAGCGTCTCGTCGGGCCTCATCATCCTGCTCGGCTGGTGGCTCACCGAGCGTGTGATCGAGCCGCGTCTTGCCCGTGTGCCGGTCGATGGCACGGCGAACGATGCGGCGACGCTGAACGAACTCAGCTCTGCTGAACTCCGAGGGTTCTTCGCGGGATTGGCCACCTTCGCTGCGCTGCTGATCCTGCTGGTGCTGGTTGCCGCGCCCGCGTCGTCGTCCTTGCGCGGCAAGGGTGGCTCGCTCACGGCACCCGGTGCGCCGCTGATGGATGCCATCGTGCCGCTGCTCTGCCTGTTCTTCCTTGTGCCCGGCATCGTTCACGGCGTGATCGCCGGCACGGTGAAAAATCATCGCGACGTCGTCGCCGGCATGAGCAAGAGCATCGGCTCGATGAGCACCTTCCTGGTGATGGCCTTCGCGGCGGCGCAGTTCAGCTACGCCTTCCGCGAGTCGAATCTCGGCGCGCTGCTCGCGGTGAAGGGCACGGGCCTGTTGCAGAGCCTGCATGCGCCGCCGGCGGTCACGCTGGTCGGCGTGGTGCTGATCTCGGCGTTCATCGACCTCTTCATCGGCTCGGCGTCGGCGAAGTGGGCGCTGCTCGCGCCGGTGTTCGTGCCAATGCTCATGCAGCTCGGCCTGCCGCCCGAGCTCACGCAGGCGGCCTTCCGGGTCGGCTCATCAAGCACGAACATTATCACGCCGCTGATGACGTACTTCCCGCTCGTGGTCGTCTTCTGCCAGCGCTACGTGCGGCAGACGGGCATCGGGACGGTCATTTCACTGATGCTGCCTTACTCGGTGGCGTTCCTCGCACTGTGGACGGGGTTGTTGCTGGTGTGGTGGGAGTGCAGGTGGCCGTTGGGACTGTAGGGAGGTGCGAATTTCGAATTTCGAGTTGGGAATGGCGCGCAGCGAACAGCGAGCGAGGGAGTGGGAGGGAAGAGCAGTGCGGGGCGAAGGAGAGAAAGCCGACGATGAAATCAGGCAACGGTCACTTGCCTGCCACATTTTTGATGCCATCCGTCGCTATTGCTTGGCACCTACCACCCGCCTTCTTTAGCATAAACGCCAATCAGCTTCCAAAAATTATCAGGCAGCAGCTTCCTCACCTCATACAATAATCTTACAATGAGAAACTCAACCACATCATCACTCAAGCTAGGCCTTTTCAGCCTGATCCTGGTCGCCGCCAATCATGCGGCTTTCGCCGACACGTCTATCCTGAACGGCAGCTTCGAATCGCCGGCCTCTGCGGACGACGGCGCGACGCTGGTCTATTTCGGCGGTGCTGCGGTGGGCACGCTGTCGGACTGGACGGTGGGTGGAAATCCAGAGACCGAGATCTCGGTCATTCGTGGCACCTATTTCGGGCTGGCACCCTTGGACGGGGCGCAATATGTGGCTTTTAGAGCATTTACATAAATAATGTATCATAGTTGGCGCCGGCAAAGAAGCCCGCACAGTCGGCGAGGGTGATGGTGGCGAAGGCGGTCCTGACGGCCGCCAGGAGTTCCGGAAAGGTTCTGGGGGCGAGGGAGCG
>CAIXUG010000001.1 GCA_903922605.1 uncultured Verrucomicrobiota bacterium | reverse complement strand
TCCGCCACCGCCGCCTGGGTGGCCTCACCCTGGTCGTATGCCGCCAGAATCCGTTCCCGCAAATCCACCGACAGAGTGCGCATGCCCAAACCCTGCCAGAACCCCCACAAAATAGCTACAGTTTTATTTAAAACGCTCTAGTGTGGTGTCATAGAAGTTCGTTACATATTGTTTTGACCTTTCCGAGAATGAGGTCGGCGGAGGCGGTCCAGCGAAAGGGGCGCGGATTCTGATTGTGGAGGGCGATGTATTCCTGAATGGCGCGGGCGAGCTCGGCCACACTGCGAAAGTCCCCGCGCCGGATGCGCTCCTGGGTTATCCGGGCAAAGCAGCGCTCGACTTGGTTGAGCCAGCTGCTGTGTATCGGTGTGAAATGGAGCTTCCAGCGGGGGCGCTTGGCCAGCCAGTCCTCCACGGCGGCGGTTTTGTGGGTGGCGTAGTTGTCCAGGATGAGATGCACGTCCAGTCCGGCGGGGACGTTGCGCTCAATCTGGCGCAGGAAGCCCAGGAACTCCTTGGCGCGGTGCTTGGGTTTGGTGGCGCTGATGACCTGGCCGGTGGCCACGTCCAAAGCTGCGAACAGAGCCAGGGTTCCGTGCCGGTAGTAGTCGTGGGTGCGCCGCTCGGGCCGTCCCGGGCGCAGCGGCAGCACCGGCTGGCTGCGTTCCAGGGCCTGCACCTGGGTCTTTTCGTCGACGCACAGCACCAGGGCGTTGCCGGGCGGGTCCAGATAAAGTCCGACCACATCCCGGACCTTCTCCACAAACAGCGGATCGGTCGAAAGGGTGAAGCTTTCTGAGCGGTGCGGTTTGAGTCCGAAAGCCCGCCAGATGCGGCTCACGGCCTGACGGGACAGGCCGCAGCGTTGGGCCATGGCGCGGGTGCTCCAATGGGTCGCGTTGTCAGGCTTGCTTTCCAACGTGGCCGTGATGACCGCCTGCACCTGCTCGTCACCAATCCGGCGGGGTGCACCGCTGCGCGGCAGCTCGCTCAGCCCGGCCGTCCGGTTTTCAAGGAACCGCTGGCGCCATTTGCCCACCGTCGGGGCGCTGAGCCGGTACGCCGGACAATTTCGTTGTTGGAGAGGCCTTCGGCCGCCCACAGGACCACCTTGGCCCGGAGCACCTCCAGATGGCCGGCGCCGCGCCGTCGGACCAGTTGCTCCAAGGACTCCTTTTCGGCAGGACCCAGCTCCAGAGGGGCAAGTGGACGGCCTCGTTTCGACATGCCCAAGCCTAGCCGGAAAACTCGCCCGAAGGCGACTTATTCAATCAACGAACTTCTATGACACCACACTAGACTTTCTGGTGGCTTTGCTCCCTTCTGCGAAATGGTTTAGCCTGCGGTCATGCGTCGCCTGCTTCCTCTGTTTCTGCTGGCCTTGGTGTTGCGTGCCGACATTCCTGACGCCGACCAGCGCAGCGGGCCGGCGCGTGATCAGAACACGCCCCGCACCTTCACGGTCGTCACCAACGCCGCCGACTGGAAGGAGAAGTCCGACATCCTCCGCCTTCAGGTGCTGGTCAGTTGCGGCCTGTATCCGGAGCCGGACCGGACCCCGCTCAAGCCGCAGGTCTTCGACCGGATCGAGCGGGATGGTTACAGCGTCGAGAAGGTCCAACTCCAACCGTTTCCCGGCCTGTACCTGGCGGGCAATCTCTACCGGCCGCTGGGCCAGGGGAAAGGCCCGTTTCCCGGAGTGCTGAACCCGCACGGGCACAGCGAGGCGGGCCGGCTGACGGACACGACCAACTGCAGCACCGTGGCGCGCTGCATCCAGCTGGCCCGCATGGGCATGGTGGCGTTCAGCTACGACATGCTGGGCTACGGTGATTCGACCCAGTTCTCCCCGCGCAACGCCGATGGCTCGCTGGTGCGGCCGAAGAGCTACGACAATCATGCGGCCCTCTTTCGCGATCCGACCAACCAGCTCTGGAACCTGTCCCTGATGGGCGTGCAGCTGTGGAACTCGATTCGAGCCGTGGACTTCCTCCAGTCGCTGCCCGACGTGGCCCCGGCCAAGATTGGCTGCACCGGCGAGTCGGGCGGCGCGACGCAGACGTTCCTGCTCGGCGCCGCAGACCCGCGGGTGCAGGTGCTCGCGCCGGTGGCCATGGTGTCCCATACCATGCAGGGCGGCTGCTGGTGCGAGAATGCGCCGGGCCTGCGGGTGGACTTTTCGAACCTGGAGATTGCCGCCCTCTCGGCCCCCCGCCCCCAGCTGCTGGTGGGAGCCACCGGGGACTGGACGAAGACCACGCTGGAGAACGAGGGGCCGGCGGTGGCGGGCATCTACCGGATGCTGGGCGCCGAGGACAAGTTTCGGGCGGTGCGCTTTGACTACGGGCACAATTACAACCAGACCTCGCGAGAGGCGGTCTATGCCTGGCTCGCTCGCTGGCTGCAGGGCCGGCCAGATGCCGACAAAATTTCCGAGCAGCCTTACCAAAAGGAGCCGGACGCGGTCTTACGGGTGTTTCCCGACGGCAAGTTTCCGGCCGATGCCCTCACCGAGACCGACTTCACAGGAGCCTGGATCAATGCCCGGAAGGCAAAGCTGCTTGCCTTCGAGCCCAAGGATACCAACGCGTTGGCACCGCTCCGGCAACTGACGGTCGAGCTATGGCAGGATCTGCTGCAGCTTGACCGGGCGGTGTGGAAACCCGGTGGTGTCGTGTCGGAATGGGCCGTGGGCCGTCCGGGGCGGGGCGACCGGCTCGAGAAACAGCTGATGATGGGTGGCGATGACGAACATCCGCCCAAACTCCTGGTCATCATCGCCCATCCGGATGGTAAGGCGGCCGTGGGGCCGGGTGGAGCTCGGGGACGCCTGGCGGCACAACTGCTGGCCAAAGGACATGCCGTGCTGGGGCTGGACCTGTTTCAGACCGGACCGACCCGGGATGCCGCCATCGTCCGACGTTCACCGTTCACGAATTACTTCGCAACTTACAACCGGACCCCCATTCAGCAACGGGCACAGGATCTGGTCACTGCCTACAACTACGCCAAGCACGTCCTGAAGGTGAGAACGGTGGCCATGGTCGCGGATGGTGAGGCCGGCCTATGGGCCCTGCTCACGTCCATCCAGCCCGACGCGCTGGTGGCCGATGCCAATGCGTTCGATTCGGCCAACGATGCCGCGTGGCTGGATCCGGAACGCTTCTTCCCCGGCGCCCATGTTCTCGGAGGGCCGGAGACGCTATTGGCCGTGGCGGCTCCGCGCCCCCTATGGGTGCACCACACTGGCACGGCCTTTGACACGCGCTGGGTCCGGGAAGCCTATGCGGTGGCCGGCCACCCGGAAAAGCTGCAGTTACAGGCCGAGGTGGCGACGGACAAGGCCATCCTCGCATGGCTTGACGCCCTCGTGACTCCCTGAGTTAAGAATGGTTTGGCGGGGGCGGGGCGTTCGTTGCCGACGGAGGGGTCAACCACAAGACTTTCGCCTTGGGGCGGGGTGATGCCATGGTGGAGGGTCGGACAGGTTAAACTTGGGCTGGATTATCACAGGGTTTCGGCTTGCCGCCTGACGCCCACAGCACTATCGGTGCAGTTCATGTCTGCAGACGCGGAAGTCGGAACGGGTCGCGAAGAAGTGTGGCCAGGTTGGATGCGGTCGCTCTGGCTGCTGCCCGTGGCGCTGGTCGCCGGCTGGTGGATTCGTGATCTCTCGTACGAGTGGTCCTCGCTGGTCGAGTACCGTTTCGGCCCCATCGTCGTGATGCTGGCCACGTTCCTTATCTGGGAACGCTGGCCCACGCGGCCGAAGCAGGATACGCCGGGCGGGTTCGGCCTCAGCCTGGCCCTGGCCGGTTTCGGTTTCCTCTGCGTGACCGCCGCCGAGCTGTATCGCATCGGCCTGGCACGGACACCGACCTCGTCGATGCTGCTCAGCCTGGGTTGTGCGTCCTTCATTTGCGCCCAGCTGATCGCCATTTCGGGCCGGCGGACGCTGGCTCATTTCCTGTTTCCGCTGCTGTTCTTCTTCATTGCGGTGCCGATCCCGCACTTTTTTTGGAACCCCGTCGTCCTCGGCCTCCAGAGCTTTGTGGCCATGCTGAACGTCGAAGCGCTCCGGCTCATGGGCATTCCCGCCGAACGTTTTGCCCACGTCATTCAGCTGCCCAACACGCGCGTCGGGGTGGACGAGGCCTGCAGTGGCGTGCGCAGCCTGCAGTCCAGCATCATGGCCGCGCTGTTTGTGGGCGATCTCACCCTGCGCAAGGCGGGGTGGAAGGTGTTCTTCCTGATCGGCGGCGTGGTGCTGGCCATTGCCGGGAATTTCTTCCGTTCACTCTACCTCTGCCTGACCGCCTATCGCCACGGGGACGCCGCATTGCGGGCGGTCCACGACACGGCCGGCTGGAGCGTGCTGGCCTTTACCGCCGTGGGTGTGGTGCTGCTGGCGATGCTGGTATCGCGGCTGGATCGTCTCACCTCGGCCAACCGCGCGGCCAACCCGGCGAAATGATGGACCGGCCCTGGTATGTCGCCCACACGCGGCCGCGCTGTGAGAAGAAAGTGACGGAATTCTGCGGCCGCGAGGGCATCAGCCACATCCTGCCGCTCTTCCGCAGCGTGAAGCGTTACCGGGGCAAGCAGGCCGTCTTCCTGAAGCCGCTCTTCCCCGGCTACGTCTTCCTGCGGCTGGCGGCGAACGAGGTGGCCACGCTGCGCCAGAACCAGCATGTCGCCAACCTGCTGGAGCCGCCCGACCAGGCCGAGTTTGACGCCCAGCTGGGCGACATCCTGCAGGCCCTGGAAGCCGAATGCGAAATCCGGCTCGCCCCGCACATCGCGACCGGGCAGCGCGTCCGCATCCGGCAGGGGCCGCTGCGCGGCCTGGAGGGCCTGGTCGCGGAGCGCCAGGGGCTGATGGAGGTGATCCTGCGGCTCGATTTCATCGGGCAGGCGGCCGCCGTGCGGGTCCTGGCCGATGAAGTTGAGCCGGTCTGAAAAAGAGGTGCCGTCACCTCCATTTTACTTGCCTTGAACGGGGTGATTGAATTATTCGTTCAATCAGAATTGAACGAACTGGAACATCCGGTTCGGCCCAGACCGGTCCGCCCCCTGCGTAGCTTTGCCCGTGCGAAGTGACCGGCACGAAGTGTCCACAGGCCTCCTCATGGCCGAAACCCTCTCCAGCTCCCTTCCCAGTTCCCGCCGCGAGTTCGTCGAGACCGCCGGCCGTCTGTGCCAGCGCTTTGGTCTCCCCCGGTCAACGGGGCAGATCTACGGCCTGCTGTACCTGGCCCCGAGCCCGCTCTCGCTGGATGACATCGCGGAGCTGCTCTCCATCAGCAAGGCCAGCGCCAGCACCGGCACGCGCCAGCTGCTGAGCTGGCATGCGATCAAGCAGATCTGGGTGCCGGGCGACCGCCGGGACCATTTTGAGGCCGTCGGCGACCTGCATGACCTGCTGCGGGCGGGGTATGAGAAGTTTTTCCGGCCGAAGCTGGAGCGTTCGGTCTCCAAGATGGACCACCTGCTGGTCTGCCTGGAGGCGGATCGCAAGGCGGGCCTCCTGACGAAGGAGGAACATGCCTTCTGCAAGGAGCGGCTCGCCCATCTGCGGAGCCTGCAGACCCGCGTGCAAAAGCTGCTCCCGCTGGCGGAGAAATTCCTCTAGCTTGCCGCCGTGGAAAAATCCGACCAGACCCGTCTTGTCCGCCTGTTGATTTTGACCGGCTGCTTTCTGCTGGCTGCCGGCGGGGCCTGGGCATGGTACAACGTCAATCCGCGGCAGTTTCCGACCAGCTACGCCTTCAAGGCCTCCGGCCACCCGGTCGGCTACTATTTCAAGGCCGAGCCGGTGGGCGAGGAGGCGATTCAGATCCTGGCCACCACGAACCTGATCAACGGCACGTTCATCGGTCCCACGGCCGAGCGGCTCATGGCCTTCATGGGCACCTGGGATGGCACCGATTCCAAACAGGCGGCGGTGGTCGGCCACACGCCGGACGTGTGCTGGGTGGGGAACGGCTGGACGCCCGTGACCCTGGGGCATCCGGACAAGATGGAGCTGGAGTTCCAGGGCACCAAGATCCCCTTTGAGCTGCGAACCTTCCGTGCACCGGTGGGGAACCACCTCGAACTGACGGTGTGGTGTACCCTCATCAGTGGCCAGGTGTTCTCGGAAAGCGACCGGTTTGATCTGGGTGAGGACGCTTCGCGAGATCTGCAGGAAAAGCAGGCCCAGGGCTCGCGCCATCTTTTGCGCAGCAATTTTCTGCACATGATCCGCGAGCGTGTACCCGGCACCGGGGCCAAGCAGTTCGTGCGCTTCTCCACTGGCGTGGAAGGGGACTGGCATCCGGCGCTGGAGCGGCTCCGCGCGTTTGGCCAGCGCTGGCTGGAACTGCAGGTCACCCGTCGCGAACCCGATGCCCGCTGATTCTGGTCTGTTGGCAGCCCAGCTGGATGGGCTGCAGGAAACGCTGGAACGCTGCCGCGCCCTGTTGCCGGCCATTGCCCAGGCGGGGCTGGAGATTCGTCAGGCCCTGCAATCGGGCGGCAAACTCCTGACCGCCGGCAACGGCGGCAGTGCGGCGGACGCGCTGCACCTCGCGGAAGAGCTCGTCGGCCGCTTCGACAAGGAGCGGCCCTCCCTGCCGGCCATCAGCCTGTGCGGGGATCCGACGCTGCTCACCTGCATTGGCAATGACTATGGTTATGAGCGGCTGTTTTCCCGGCAGATCGAGGGCTTGGGGCGCCCCGGAGATGTGCTGGTCATTTTCAGCACCAGCGGCAACTCCCCCAACCTGCTGGCGGCCTTGAAGACGGCCCATGCTCGCGGTCTCAAGACGATTGCCGTGCTCGGCAAAACGGGTGGCACAGCCAAAGGGGTGGCCAGTCAGGAGATCATCGTGCCGAGTGAGGTTACGGCGCGGGTACAGGAGGTTCACACCTTCATCCTGCACTGCTGGCTGACAATCATTGAGGCCGACCTGGCCTGAAGACGTTATGCTGCACGGCTTTCTTGCCGATCCCGGCACGTACAACGCGCTGCTGGTCCATCCCACCTGGGGACGGGCGCTGGAATGGCTCCGGGTGCTGCCAGCCGACATCGCGCTGGGAAAGCACGAGATCATCGGCGAGGACATGTTTGCGACGGTGCAGGAATACGACACCGTGGACCGCGAGGCGGCCCGCTTCGAGAGCCATCGTGAGCATGTGGATCTTCAATACACCATCAGCGGCACCGAAGGCATCGACTGGTGCCCGCGGATCGAGCTGGAACCCGATGGTGCGTTTGCCAATGACGTGCAGTTTTGGCTGCCGCCGACCACGTCTTTCGTCACGCTGATCCAGTCGCCGGGACGCTTCTCCGTCTTCTATCCCAGCGATGCCCATCGCCCCAAGGTGGACGTTGGCGGCGGGCGGGTTCGCAAGCTGGTCATCAAGGTCAATTTGAAGCTCCTGTCCTGAGTCGTTCCGACTGCGTCAGACTGTAAATTTTCATTCCATGTCAGCCATTCGGATTGTCATCACCGGGGCGGCCGGCTTCATCGGGGGGCAGCTTCTGGAAAGCTTTGCCCGGCAGTACCCGGTGGCCGAGCTGCTGGCGGTTGATCACCCGGTTACCGAAGCCAAGCGCCCCAATCTGGCCGCCGTGCCCGGCGTCGCGTTTCTCGACCACACCGCCTTCGTCGGGGCATTGGAAGCCGGAACCCTGTCGCCGGAGCTCATCCTGCACATGGGGGCGTGCAGTTCCACAACGGAGCAGGATTGGGGCTACCTCGCGGACAACAATCTGCACTATTCGCAGCGGCTCTGGCGCTGGTGCGCCCGGCATGGCCGGCGGCTCATTTATGCGTCGAGCGCCGCCACGTACGGCGACGGGGCACGAGGCTTTGACGACGAATCGCCCCTGGCCGAGCTGCAGCCGCTCAATCTGTATGGGCGTTCGAAGCATGAGTTTGACCTGTGGGTGGAACAGCAGGTGAAGGAGGGGCAGCCGCAGCCGGTTCAGTCTGTCGGGCTGAAATTCTTCAATGTGTTCGGCACCGGCGAAGCGCATAAGGGCCGGATGGCCTCCATGGTTTTCCACGGCTACCACCAGATCAAACGCGAGGGAGTGGTGCGGCTGTTCAAATCGCACCGGCCCGACTACACAGACGGAGGGCAGCTGCGTGATTTCATCTACGTGCGCGACCTCGTCCGGGTCATGACGGAGCTCGCGGATCGGCCGCCGGTGTCCGGCCTGTTCAATCTGGGCACGGGGCAGGCGCATTCGTTCCGTGAACTGTTAGAAGCGGTGTTCGCCGCGCTGAACCTGCCTCCCCGGATCGACTATGTGCCCATGCCGGAGGACCTGCAGGGGCGCTACCAGTATTTCACCCAGGCCACCATGCGTAAGCTGGCCCGGGCGGGTGTGCCGTATGTGCCCACGCCCTTGGCCGAAGCCGTGGCCGATTATTCGCGAAGACTGGGATGATTGCCCGGATGGGACGGTGATCAGCCAGACACACACTGAATTCATGGAAGCCAGTTCAAGAATCTATGTTGCCGGCCATCGCGGGTTGGCCGGCAGCGCCATCGAGCGCGAGCTGAAACGCGAGGGCTTTGGCCAGGTGATGACCCGTACCCGGGCCGAGGTGGACCTGCTGGATGGGCTGGCGGTGCGCCGCTTCTTTGAGGAAGCCCGGCCGGAATACGTGTTTGTGGCGGCGGCCAAGGTTGGTGGAATCATGGCCAACAGCACGCAACCGGCCGCATTCCTCTGGGAGAACCTCCAGATTGAAAACAATCTGATCCACTCCGCGTGGATGACAGGCGTGAAAAAGTTGCTGTTTCTGGGCAGCTCCTGCATCTATCCCAAACTTGCCCCGCAGCCGCTCCGCGAAGAGTATCTGCTGACGGGGCCGCTGGAGCCGACCAACGAGTGGTATGCCGTGGCCAAGATCGCCGGCATCAAGCTTTGCCAGGCCTTCCGCCGGCAGCACGGGTGTGACTACATCAGTGCGATGCCGACGAATCTGTACGGGCCGAACGACAATTACGATTTGCAGGGATCCCATGTGCTGCCCGCCCTGATCCGCAAGTTTCACGAGGCGAAGATCCGTGGCGAAAAGCAGGTGGTCTGCTGGGGCAGCGGCCGGCCGTTGCGCGAGTTCCTGCACAGCGATGATCTGGCGCGGGCGCTGGTCTTCCTGATGCGCCATTACAGCGAGGAGCAGTTTATCAACGTCGGCTCCAGCGTTGAAATCACCATCCACGATCTCGCCGCCTTGGTTGGCAGGGTGGTGGGCTACCAGGGTGAAACCGTCTGGGACATGACCAAACCCGATGGCACCCCGCGAAAGCTGATGGACAACTCGCGTTTGTTCGCGCTTGGATGGAAGCCCGAGATTGATCTGCCGGCCGGAATAGCCCTCGCCTATGATGATTTTTGCCGGCGTTTTGCCGCCTGAACCCTGTCGCGAAAGTAACCCGCTTTAAAATTATATATGTCCAGCAAGAAAGCCCTCATCACCGGCATCACCGGCCAGGACGGTTCCTATCTCGCGGAGCTGCTTCTTGGCAAAGGCTATGAAGTCCACGGCCTCATCCGTCGCGCTTCGACTTTCAATACGAGCCGGCTCGACGCGATCTACACCGACCCGCATTTTCCGAAGCACCAGCTCTTCTTGCACTACGGCGATCTGGCGGATGCCAGCAACCTCTCGCGGCTGGTCGGCAAGATCCAGCCCGATGAGGTGTATAATCTGGCCGCCCAGAGCCATGTGCGGGTCAGCTTCGATGCGCCCGAATACACGGCCGACGTGACCGCCACCGGCACCGTCCGGTTGCTGGAGGCGATCCGCGAGACCGGCATCCGGCCGAGATTTTATCAGGCCTCGTCCAGTGAGATGTTTGGGCTGGTGCAGGAGGTGCCACAAAAGGAAACCACCCCGTTCTATCCCCGCAGTCCCTATGGTTGCGCCAAGGTGTATTCCCACTGGATCACCGTGAACTATCGCGAATCCTACGGCCTCCACGCGAGCAACGGCATCCTTTTCAACCACGAGTCGCCGCGCCGTGGTGAGACCTTCGTCACCCGGAAGATCACCCGGGCGGCTGCCCACATCAAACTTGGCCTTCAGGACAAACTCTTCATGGGCAACCTGGATTCCAAACGCGACTGGGGCTACGCCAAGGAATATGTTGAGGCGATGTGGCTGATGCTGCAGCAGCCCGAGGGTGACGACTACGTGGTGGCAACCAATGAGACGCACACGATCCGCGAGTGCCTGGATGTTGCCTTTGGCCAGGTCGGACTTGACTGGCACAAGCACGTCGAGATCGATCCCCGCTATTATCGCCCGGCCGAGGTGGATCTGCTGATTGGCGACTATTCCAAAGCCAAGGCGAAGTTGGGCTGGGAACCCAAAACCAAGTTCAAGGCGCTTATCGGACTCATGACCGATGCCGACGTGAAGCTGATTCAGGAACAGCTGGCGGGCAAGGTTCGGAGGCAGGATTGAAGCGCCAGTTCTGTGCTGCCTGATTCTTCCTCGCGGCCCCTGCCGATCCCACCCGATGCCAACCGCCCTTATTACCGGCATTACCGGCCAAGACGGATCCTATCTTACAGAACATCTGCTGTCATTGGGCTACGCGGTCCATGGCGTCGTGCGGCGCACCAGCACCTTGGAACGCTCCCGTCTGCGGCACCTTTATGGGGATCCCCAAATCTATGGGCGGAGCCTGATCCTGCACTACGCGGATCTGGAAGATCCCACTTCCCTGCGACGGATTCTGGTCAAAGTCGCACCGGACGAAGTCTACCATCTGGCCGGCCAAAGCCACGTGGGTTTGAGTTTCGAGATCGCGGAGTCCACGGTGGATAGTGTTGCGATGGGAACGTTGCGGCTGCTGGAAATTATTCGTGACTTGCCGAAACCGCCCCGGTTTTTCCATGCCGCGTCGAGCGAGATTTTCGGACGTCCGGCCCAGGTTCCCCAGGATGAAGCCACTCCGATGGTGCCGGTGAACCCCTATGGGGCAGCGAAAGCCTTCGCCGCGGGACTCGTCCGCATTTACCGGGAGAAGCACGGCCTGTTTCTGGTCAACGGCATCCTCTACAATCACGAATCACCCCGTCGTGGTGAGAATTTCGTCACCCGCAAGATCTGCCGGGCCGCGGCGGCCATCAGCCAGGGGCGGCAGGAGTTCCTTCAGCTCGGGGATACGTCAGCGCAACGCGACTGGGGAGATGCCCGTGATTACGTCCGCGGCATGTGGCTGGCGCTCCAGCATCCGCAACCGGAGGATTTCATCTTCGCCACCGGCGTGCTGCACACGGTGCAGGATGTCGTGGAAGCCGCTTTCAGTGTGGCTGGACTCGACTGGCAAAAATACGTCCGGCGGGATGAACGCCTCCTGCGCAGCCAGGAGCCCTTTGCGCTGGTCGGCAATGCTGCCAAGGCGGAGCGCCTGTTGGGATGGCGTCCGGGCAAGGATCTCCAGGCGCTTGTCCGGTGGATGGTGGAGGCTGAGCTCTAACGGACTCCATTGAGTTGCTATCGTTTGTTCAGGCAGTGTTCTTGCCTGAAGCTGTCCCAAAATCTTAAGCAATCCAAATGTCGGCTACTGACCTCCAATCCAAAACCGCCGGGGCGAGCAATGGGTTGCGGCTCGGTTTCCTCGACAGTGTTCGCGGGCTTATGGCGGTTTGGGTGATGCTGGGGCACATTTCAACGGCCGTGGGCGCAACGCTCCCGATTATCAAGTTGCATCCGACCGGGGTGGACATATTTATTATCCTCTCGGGCTTCCTGATGGTGTATAACTACAACCTTCGATGTTCGGCTGAGCCGTGGGAAAGCTTCAGCACCTGGCGGAGTTTTTGGATTCGACGTTTTTTCCGGATTGCCCCGGTGTATTATGTCTGTTTCACGGCGGTATGGCTTCTCGGCCCACTTTACATACAATGGCAGCACTCTCTGGCTGTACAATATCAGCATCCTTGGATGATTGATCCGCTGTCTCCCAGTTCGCCGGTATCGTGGAATTCGAGCATCTCCAGCCTGCTGGCTCATCTCACGTTCCTGTTCGGAGTGATACCCTCCTTGACTGTGACTTCTCCACTACCCGATTGGTCACTGGGGCTGGAGATGCAGTATTATGCCGTGTTTCCCCTCGTCATGCTGCTGTGGAAACGGGGCAAATGGCTGCCGTTGGCTGTGGGAATCTACGCCGTGGGCTATCTCAGCAAACACCTCTTGGGCCTTGGTATGGGCGAGGGCGGTTGGTGGGAATCCTCACGTACACCTTTCCCATGGCTTCCTTTCTTGGTTTCAAGATCTCAGTTTTCCTGATCGGAATGCTACTGGCCGAAGCGGTTTTCAGGGTTCGGAATGAGGAGACCGAACAGGCTGCCATCCTGATGGGACTGGCCGGCGTGATCTGCGGGCTGCAGGATAACCGGTTGCTGATGGTTCTTTATGCCGGCCTGGTCATCTGCCTGTTCGTCAAGTCGGAACGGTCAGGAGTAGCCCGGGCGCTAAATCGCATTTTCGAAACCAAGGAGTTTAAATTTCTCGGCGATATTTCTTATCCGGTCTATCTGACCCATCAACTGATTCTCCTGCCAGTTTGTGCGGTGATGGCCCGGTATGCCTGGGTTACCGGTCTGTCGCCTGCCGTGAGATTTTTGCTCAGCGTTGGCATTATCATGCCGCTGGTGCTCTGCCTGTCGCACTTGATTCACCACTACGTTGAAATGCTTGGCATTCAGGCGGGAAAGCGGGTGTTGCGAGGTCAAGCCCAACAGACTCCTGCGCTTTGAAACTTTTTCAATTCAGTTTGAACCATTCGTTGCCGTCGGAAACGAGACGCACAGCGCCGCCATTGGTGTTAATTGCCAGTGCGATGCCATTCTCCACCCTGCCGTCGGCCGAGCTGATCGTGATGTTGTCAGTGCCGGCGACAAACGACGCGTCCTTGATTTCAATGATTCGGTTCGTGTAAAGGCCCGCCGCCGGCAGGATTACCGAACGCGGACCGGTTCCTTTGACCAGCAGTACATCCATGCCATCCGTAATCACAGTGATGGCGTCCGCAGTGCTGGCCAAGGCTGGACGTTGACCGAAGCGATACCAGTGTCCTTGACCGTCGGCCAGTTCCGGTTGTCCCGTTTCTGAGTTCAGAATCGCCGACCCGGCCGAGGGAAGCGTCACCGCCAAGGCATTGCGCTGCAGCCCATTCACGACCGGCCAAGGTTGGCTCGTGCCGTTGGTGCCAGTAACCGTAAAGATTTGATGCGGACCGCCCGGAGCGCCGATACCAAGGCTTTGGCTAACGACCACCGCAGTGGCAGCAAGCACGTTATTGCTGAATACCAGTCCGTAAGTACTTCGGCTATCTGTGCTGAACAAATGACTGATGGCTTGATGGACGATCGGAATCCCGCTGGAAGCAGAATCGTTGCCGGCAGCGATAAGCACAGCTCCATCCAGACCATCAAAAACCAGATTAACGTTAGTTGAAGGACGAAGTTGGGCGAAGAATCGCGAGTTAACATAAGCATCAAAGCTCCAGTAATTCTTGGTAGCGTTAATAGTCACTTGGGCGGCCATAATGGATGCTTGTTCGGTGTTGATAGATACATATGGCAGCGGGTCAACATATCCGCCAATCAATAAAGGGCCGCCGTCACCCTGAAGCCACAGTGGCCGGACCACCTTGCCTTCGCCCCAAGCTCGGGTAGTGATTTCTGCAAAACCACCATTTGCGATACCACGCTTCCGAATGTCGAGAAACTCAACCGCTCCCGCAGTTCCTTGAGTGCTATCCCCCCAAAGATCATCGGAGCAAAGATCCATCCAAACATCAGCATTAGTGCCGTTGGGCATGAGGTCAAACGGCATGGAATAGCCCTTGAGGGTTGGGCGCATAAACGCAACAGGATAAGGCCCGCCACTGCCACCAGTTACGTAACTATTGCCCAACACATAGCCGTTGTTCGTGCCGGCAAGCCCATCCGCGTAGATGGTGAGAGGAAACGGATCGGCTTTCGTGTTTTGGTTCAGCCTCATTCCCGATGCGGAAGGATTCGTGGTTGGCAGTGCGTTGTTAAGACGGTTGCTCAAAGTCTGGTAAAGGGCCAAACCCGAACTGAATTGTGCGTCCAAACCCAGCATGATGCTTGTCTGGAGCGAGTTGGAAGCGGCAATCAGCTGTGTGGGAGTGACTGCATTGAGTGCAAAAAGCGAATAAGGCACAGCCGTAAGCTGCTGACGCGGGGCCAAAGTGGTGAACGACTCGGCAGTCCCCGCGGGACGGACGGCGATTTCCAACCAGCGGGCTGTGCCGTCAAAAGGCGAAACCCCGAAATCGAGCGAGGTGCTGAATAGTCCCTCGCTGACCGTTACGGGGGCGTTAGTCAGGGTTGAACCAATCTGGCCGCCATTGGCGACGGCATCATAAAGGGCAAAACTAAATTCGAAGTCACCGTTGGCCAGAACCCCATTGGTGGACAGGCGACCCTGATGCGTGAAAGATGAATCTGCCTGCGCGGCGATTGACGTAAGAAAAGAAGGCGGCAGCAGGACCAGCAGCAGGAAGCCGAGTTGACGGAGGACGAAACGGATCTTTTTCATGGTCAGGAATTGATAAAAAGTGGTTGTTTGCAGGCTTTGACGCCCGACTTACTTGCGAATAAGCCGGAAAAAGCGGGCCTTGCCGCCAGCGGGTATGACAACGGAATTGGGGGGGGCAACTTCCAAGCTCACCCAATTTGCCGGAGAAAGAAAATCCGTCTGCTGTAGCACGAACGCAGCCGGACCAGAAGGCCAGGAAATGACAATCTGATTGGGGTTCCACACAATTGAGAGGGTGGGAAACGACTCGCCCGGCACGACCTGCGTTGCCGCCCAAAAACCGCCACCCAATTGAAAATCACCGCCAGCAACGGAACTGACCAGGGGCTGGCCAAACACGCTGTCCATTGAGTAAATGCCACCGGTACTCGGCGTGCCACCACCCAGAACCACGGAAGAAAGCTGATAGGATTCGCCGCGCAACGCGACTGTGCTCAGATGCGAGCCCAGCAAGGCGGCGGTGGCCAACAGTCTTAATTTCATAGTGGATGACATGCGGCAGTGGCCCGTGACGGCCTCTCTCAAGCGGTAAGATGCGTCAAAACTCTTCGAGAAGCCAGTGGCGTGCCACGGACAAGTCCGTTTCGGCCGGGCCGGCTTTTAAAGCTGGGACAGATTCGCAGACGCCCGGCCAATGCCACCCGTGACGCATGGCACGGATTAAATCTGCCTAGCAATTGCCGCGAGTCAATCAAGGCAAAAGGTCCGACGGAACCCAATGTCCTCTATAGCTTTGCACAACAGATCTGCGGCGCTTCGAGGCGGGGCGATGCAGACCGGGGTTCATTCTGGGCAAGGCAGCCCTCACGATGACTACGCTCGCAGTGTTTGAACGGATGCGGATAATTTTCCAACCGTTGTTTCCCAATTTCTCCAGGACATCCAGTGACTAACGTAACGATCATCACCACCTTGCAGCACAACGTCGGAGATGACTTTGTGCGCGAAGGGATATTGCATCTGCTCTCCAAGACCCTTGGGCCGATGAAGATCGGCATGATCCACAAGCATCTGCCGATCACCACCCGTGCCGAATGCTCCTGGATACACGGACTGAAGGTGGATGAGCGGCTCGACCGGTTGCGTCCCGGTTTCGCTTTACGGGGAACGGCCCGGCTTGACTCCCTCCTTCCGGTGCTCCCCTGGACGGATAAGATCTCCCGCTGCGACGTTCTGGTGCAGTCAGGGGCACCGGTCTACTGGGCGAGCCTGGGTGCGGATTGTGCGGATACCGAATGGTGGCAGCCCCTAATTGAACGCCGCTGGGTTCCGAAGGCGGCCAGAAGGGTTTTTATGAACCTGGCCGGGGGTACCTGCCAGCATTACCACAGTGATGCCTCGGAGTTTGCCTCCCGTCCCCAGACCCTGGCCTATATCCGGCGGTATTACGATCTGTGCAAACTGACCACCGTGCGTGATCGGCTCAGCATTGAAGTGCTGAAGCACGCCGGCCGGCAGGCCGAACTGCTTCCCTGCACGTCCATCTTTGCCGTGGACCAGCTGGCCATTGCCCCGGCCGCCGGCGAGTACGTGGTTCTCAACTACATGCCCGGCGGCGGCCACTATGACTTTGGTCAGCCCATTGACGCCGACGCCTGGGAGCGCCGCTTTGTGGCGTTTGCCACCAAGTTTGCCGCCCGGCAGCGCTGCCTCCTAGTCTGCCATAATGAGAAGGAGCTGAAGGCGGCCCGGCGGCTCCTGCCGCAGATTCCCACCTTTTGGTCGCCGCGGCATGAAGACTATCTCCGCTGCTTTGCCAAGGCGCGCTTCGGGATCGTGAACCGGGTCCACGCTGCTTTTGGGATTGGCAGTCTGGGCAAACCCTCGGTGGTGATTGGTTCCGACAGCCGGGCGCTGATGGCCGGGATGATCGGGCTGGAATCGGTGTTTGTGAACGATGCCACCGAGGAGTGGCTCACCGTGCAGGCGGCCCGGTTGGAGAGTCAGACCGAGAGTTATCCTTTGGAGATGACCGCTCGGAAAGCTACGGCCAAGGTCCGCTATCTCAGCCTCCTGGGCAATGCTCTTCGCAAGCACTGAGCTGGTCAGGTGGCCAAGGCAGTCAGCAAGCGTCCGACAAACTGATGTCGACCTCGACAAAAAGCCCACAGCCGCAAGGTACACGGCGAAACATGCTGTGGAGCGGGGCCGCATACCTAGCTGGTCCGGCAGTCCAGCTGCTGGTCGCGCCGTATCTGATCCGGCATCTGGGCAGTGAGATTTACGGGGTGCTCCTGCTGGTCAACTCGGTCATCCTGATGTCCAGCCTCAGTTCCTTCGGACTGGGGGATGCGACGGTCAAATACGTTGCGGAGTATGTGGCCCACAAGCGATCGAAGGAACTGGTGATGCTGCTGCAGACCACCCTGCTGTTGTACCTGATCCTTGGCGGCCTGACGGTGGTGGCGTTGAATCTTCTGGCCCCATTCCTGGCCGAACATGCTTTCAATGTCAGTCCGGAATACCGTCATGACGCGACGGTCGGCATCCGGATCGGCTCCGTGTCGCTGCTCCTGAGCCTGATTTATTCCGTCGGCCAGTCGTTGTGCCGCGGCCTGCGCCGGTATGACGTCGAATCGTCGACGGGGATTCTCGGATCGCTGTTGGGCCCGGCGTGCAGCTGCCTGCTGGTTTCCCGCGGGTATGGACTGGCCGCGGTGATCGCCACAACATGCGGGGCGATGTGCCTGAACAATGTGGTGCTGGGCTGGCGTGGCTCCCGCCTGCTGGGAACGGCGGTCTGGTTGGTGCCGAAGTTCCGCTGGGACATGGTTCGGCGGCTGGCTTCCTATGGGTTCTTTGGTTGGCTCCAAATGGTGGAGTGGGTCCTGATAAACCAAGCGGACCGGTTCATCGTGAGCAGCGTGTTGGGACCGGCCGCAGTAACTCCCTATGCTATTTGCGTGCAGATCATGCAGCTGGCCAGCGGGGTAGTGATTCAGGCGTTTGGGTACCTGTTTCCACTGGCGACCGAGCTTTATGTGAAACAGCGGTGGAGCGAATTGAAACGCGTATACCTCACGGGGATGCAGCTCACCAGCATTGCCTCACTGTCCGTGGGGGCGCTGATGTTCGTATATGGTCAGACGATCCTGTTTGTCTGGATGGGCAATAACCTGGGCGATTATGATCATAAACTGATCCTGGTGCTGGCGAGCGCCACTGCAATGCTAGGAACTACCATTGTCCCCTCGCTCCTGTTAAACGGTGCCGGCCGGGTGCGGCTCAATGCCGCATTCACCATGTCCAGCATGGCGGCTGTGCTGCCCTGTTCGTTGGTCTTTCTGCATTTCTTTGGGCTGGTCGGAATGGGCTTTGGCAAGCTGATGAACGTGTTTCCCGGACTGATCGCCCGGATCATCATCGGCCGGATCATTCTCAAGGACCGGCGCATCCTAATCTGCTTCTGGCACCTGCTTCCCACGCTGGGCGGCTTGGGCGTGCTCTGGGGGGGCAACCTCCGGTGGCAGCTCACCGAACACGCGGCGGCGCAGCCGGGGGTTGCGCTGGGAATCGTACTCGGCTCTATTGCCACGACGACCCTATTAACGGTCCTTGTCTACCAGCCTGAAATCAACCGGTTGAAACTTGTCAGCGACGAGCCGGTGGATCTGGCCGTACCCACCCTGATCACGCTGGTAGACAGCAAGGCATAAATGAAACAAAGGATATTGCGCAAACTGGACCAGCTCGTTTTCTCCAAGGGGCGGGCCCTGATGACGGTCCTTCGGGGGACCAATCTTCGTCGGTGGGAGAAGAACACCCGCGAGGTTCCCTCCTGGGATTCAAGAAACCGGGTGATCGCCGCCCTTGTGCCACCAGGCATCACGGTGCTGGATGTCGGAGCAGGCGCTCAGACCATGCGGCAGCACCTGAAACAAATCGCTCTCTATACCCCGTGCGACCTTTTCCCAACGACTCCGGACACGCTGATTTGCGACTTTAACCGGGGAATCCTCCCTCGCGTGCCCAGCGTGCATGATTTGGCGATCTGTAGCGGAATCTTGGAGTACGTGAATGATCCGGACGCGTTTTTCAAGTTTGTGACAGCCAACAGCAAGGGCCTTATCCTCAGTTACAATGTCTTACTCCCGGGCGAATCTCGGATCGAACGGCTGGGGAAGGATTGGGTAAACAATTTCTCGCTGGAAGACATCCGGGAGCTGACCGGGCGTCATGGCTTGCGGGTGGTAAAAGAGATACATAGCAATCCACAGATCTGGCAGGAAATGGTGTTTGTGCTGGAGCCAGTTTCTGGCTGAATTGCTTAATGGTTTGTGGCCGTCACGCTTGAAAGCGAACTGCTAGTCGCCAATTCAAATTCAAAGAATCCTAAAAATGCCAAATCTCAAAAAGAGCCTTAGCCCGGCCACCTTAATAACAGCAATATTGACGTTCTTGCTTTTTCTGCCCGACCTAGACACCTTCACATTCAAATTTTCCGTCGCGCCACCGCTGCTAAATCTTCTGGCGCCCATTGATGAGTTCCGCTTCTCGGTCGTGTTTGGTAAGGCAGCCTGCGTCCTGCTTGCCATATTGTCTTTGTTCTGTGCCTCGTCGTGCTTGCGTAACTCCCGCCTCAAGCTGTTATGCCTGGGGTCCGCTGGGCTTGTGCTGTATAGCTGGCTATTGCTAGTGATCAATGGATTACCAATTGCGGATCTCATGAGCGTGCAGTCATTGGTCGGCATTTACCTCATGACGTTGTCGGCATTCGTCACCTGCGGATTTGCCAAAGATGGGCGCGTATTGCTGGGCGTAGGCCTGGGAGTTCTTGGAGCCGGCGGGATTCGCCTACTGTACGCCATCTACTGCTACCGACGCTATGGCGGGGTGCAGATTTTTGAAAATACGCCGGCCTTGGCAATGGATGGTGGCTTGCTGGTAATCTGGGCTGTTCTTGCTGTCGGTGCCGGCGTCTACGCGCTCCAATTGTTCCATGAACGACAGCTTGGGTCGAGTTTTCTGATGCTGGTCATGACGATGATTTTTGCGGCGCCGGTGGCGGCGAGCTTTCGCCGGACTGCGATGCTGCTGCTGTTGTTGAACCTTTGTCTGGCGGCGGTCATTTATTCGTGGTTTCGGAATCGACTGGCAGCAGGTATTTTATGGGTGGGTGGAATGTCGATGGTTGCCTTGGTGGGTTTGTTCCTCGTCATGTCGGCCGTTTTCGGCGTGGCTACCGCAACGGAACGCGTGTTCAGCGTAACGTCTTCCAGTGTCAATGCGGCCAATTCCTTTGGCAACTCGAATGCATTTTACGAGGATGACCAGCGGGCTTTGCTGGAGACATTGAAAAATTCGAGTTTCATCGGGGTTGGTCCGGGTATGCCGTACGGGGTCAGCCGCATGACCGATGCCGAGACGGAAGATGAAGGCATAGTGCCATTGCATACGGGTATGAGTGAGTTGTGGGCGAGCTCCGGGGTAGTCGGAATGATCTATCATCTTGTTTTTATGATAGGACTGCCAATCAGTTGGTTGCGAGCCTATCGGCAGCATCAGGACGGCAGCACAAAGGCGTTGGTTGCATTGGCTGGCAGTTATGTCCTGTTCACCGTTCTTTGGCCGTTCGCGCCCCCATTCTACATTAATACCCAATGGAGCATCATCATGGGATTATGCCTAGGCTATCTGATCCATGCCGCAAGCCAGGCGAGTCTCGTCGCCGAACAAAAGCGGGGGCCTGCGGCCAATTCTTATCCCCGGCCGGCCCCAATGGCGGCATGAAGCCGGGATCGCGGCATCGCTGGGGACTTCGAGGATCGATTCTGGCGTGGAAAAATATCTTGGCGTTCCATCTGCTTGGCAACAAGCCAAGGTCCGCTCGTGGCTCCAAAGTGGCCATTTTCAAGCTCGACCGCCTGGGTGACTTCACCTTGGCTTTGGGAGCCATTCGAGCTCTGATCCGGCGCCATGGGCAGGGCGAATGTGTGCTGTTTATTTCGCCCCCCGCGGAGGAGTTGGCTCGGCGCGAATTTCCGACCGAGCCCCGGGTGGTGATCCCCCCCTTTGCCCGTGACATAGGGGCAGCTTGGCCTGGCTTGCGAAGCCAGGCTTCAGGGGGTTGGTGGGATCACTCTTTTGACCTTGCCGTTTCGTTGCGCCATCAACGCTCCCCGTGGCAGGAGCTTTTGTTTAGCCGCTTGCGTTGCACCAAGAGAGTGGCGATCACCAACCAGCCTCTCAGTCATCACCCCAGTGAGCAACGGTGGATTTCAACCTCTCTGTCAAAAACACGGCCGGCACCGATTTTAGCCGGTGGTTCGACATGTCTTGAGCTTGAAGCGCACCGGCAACTGCTGGAATTGGTCTGGGACACGGAGGTAAGGCCTCAGGAAGTGGTGCCCCACCTGGTCCGTCCCGTGGGCCTTCAGCCAAATGGGGCTCTGTTGTTATGCCCGTTTGGCAGTGCTGAGCTCCGCACTTTGCCTGTGACAGTGATAGTGGCCGCCATCAAGGAATTCCGCAAATCCCTCCCTTTACCTCTCCGTCTGGCCGCCGCTCCGACCGAAGTTAAAAGGTACACTGACTACGCGGACATGCTGGTTGCCGGGGGACTGCCCCGGCCCGTGATTGTCACCACTCCGACTTTGGAGGCGCTGCTGTGCGAGCTGGCCGGTAGCCGGGTCGTGCTCACTACCGAGAGCGCCCCGGCCCATCTTTCAGTGGCCTTGGACCAGCCGACCGTAGTCCTCCTTGGAGGAGGCCATCACGGGATGTTCGGTCCCTGGACCCGTAGTCAGCAGCAGGTGTGGCTGACTCATCCGATGGATTGTTATCACTGTGACTGGCAGTGTTGCCATCCCGAACCATATTGTCTCACCAGGATTGCGCCAACCGCCGTGGCTCAGGCCTTGCTCAAGGTGGCCGCGGAGGGCTAAACCATCAGAGCTATCGGGGACGTTTGATTTCGAGGCTCGGCAGACGCTGTCTACTCCAAATGCCAATCAGCATCGTTACGCCGGTTTATAACGGGCATCCCCAGATCCGGCGGACCCTAGAGTCGCTGGCGCGGCAGACGGTGCCGTTTGAGCACTTGGTGATGGACGCCTGCAGCAAGGACGAAACGGTCGCGGCGGTGAATGAATATGCCGGCCGGTATGCGGTGCGGGTGAATTCGGAGCCGGATGAGGGGCTGTACGACGCGGTCAGCAAGGGCTTTGACCGGACCCAGGGGGACGTCCTTGCCTGGTTGAACGCCGGGGACGTTTACATGCCATCCACCCTGGCGGTGGTTGCCGAGGTGTTCGCGAATTATCCCGAGGTGGATTGGATCACGGGCATTCCCGGCTATTTGTTTGAGGATCGGAATGTCACGTTTATCGAGCCGGTGACGCCGATGTATTGGCAGATGGCGGTGCGGCGCGGCTGGCACAACGGACTGTGGCTGCCGCCGCTGCAGCAGGAATCCATGTTCTGGAGGCGCTCGCTCTGGGAACGTGCCGGCGGAGCTGAGCTCCTGCGGGGACAAGGGCGCGGCAAGGGTTACGGTTCTGACTACAAGCTGTGGCGGCGGTTTGCTCGCCATGCGCGCCCAAGGACCGTCTGCAGTCCGCTCGCGGCTTTCGCCCACGCCAAGGGACAGATCTCGGAGAAGTTCCGCGCCCAATATTTTCGGGACTGTGGCGTAAATCATGTGCCCAAGCGTTGCTTCCGTCCCACGTTCTACCTTTGGGCATTCATTTCATTTTTACGGACCCGTACTGCCATCCAGGGCCATCATCGGGAATGAACCGTCACCGGACGTTCCTAATTCTCAACTGCCTCCTTACATGGTTTCATTAGCGGTAATTGGCTGCGGTGCGGTCTTTGAGCAGCTTCATGCCCTGGCGATCCGCCGTCTCATCTCGGGGCGCGAGGTTGAACTGTCGGCTTTGGTGGATCCGGACCAGGCGCGGGCGTCGCGTTACACCAAGCGTTTCCCGAATGCCGTCTGGTTCCCTTCTTTGGAAGAGGCCGCTGCCAAACGCTCCCTCCAGGCCGTGCTGGTCGCCTCTCCTCCTGGCCTGCACCGCCAGCAGGTGGAAGCGGCTCTGGGCTTGGGGCTGCATGTGCTCTGCGAAAAGCCGCTGGTCACGACTGCGACGGATGCGCATCTCCTGGCCCGGGTGGCCGCCGCTTCGGGCAAATGCCTCGCGGTGGGACAGACCCGGCGCTACTTCCCCTCACTGGCCCACGCGGCCCAGAAGATCAGGGCGGGTGAGCTGGGTTCCAAACTCACCTTCACGTATAGCGAGGGCGGCATCTGGGGATGGCCGATCGCCTCGTTTGCGCCGTTCTTGCGCGCCACTGCGGGTGGAGGGGTCCTGACGGACAAGGGCGTCCATATTCTCGACCTGCTGCTCTGGCTGTTTGGAGAGATGAAAGTTGTGTCGAGTGCCGATGATTCCCTGCGGGGCGGGGTGGAAGGCAATTCGCAGCTGGAACTGGAAGGTCCGGGCGTGCGGGGGACCGTGCAGGTCAGTTGGGATCAGGGGATGAACAACGGTCTCTGGATCGCCGGTGAAAAAGGCGAACTGAGAGTCCAGGGGGATGACTTCCTGTCGATCGACATCCGGAGCCGTGGCGGGAACTGGACTCGCATTCCCAACGAAGTGGCGTGGCCCGCTTCGACCGCCTTGAATTCACCCCCGATGATGACGCCCCGGGATTACCAGGACTGTGTCTATCTGGAATGGGTATCGTTCCTCCGGGCCGTGCGGCACGGCGAAAAGGTGCCCGTGGATGCCTCCGTCGCGGCCATTCCGATCGGCCAGATCGAAGAGGCTTACCGCCAGGCCAAGCCCCGGGAAGAAAAGTGGCTGACCGCCCGGGAACAGGAATCGGCTGCCGCCGGCCATTGGCGCAACGGTGCAGCCGCTAACATCTGATGAAAATCGCGATATTGGGCGCGGGTGGTTTTTTGGGCTCACGGTTTGTCGAGACGGGCCTGCTGAATGGGGCTTTCGAGGTCGTGCCGGTGATTCGCGGGCCCCGCGCGGCCGCGCGGCTGGCCCGGTTCGGTCCGATCTGGAAGTCGGTGGACACTTCCTCGCCGGAAAAGCTGGCGGGCGTGCTGACCGGCTGTGATGCCCTCGTCAACGCCACCATCGGTGAGTACGGAGCGATGGCCAAGGCGACGGATGCCGCCTGGCAGGCTTGTGCGCTGGCCGGGGTGCGCCAGTACGTCCACCTCGGTACGGCGGAAGTCTTTGGCACGGTGGAGTCCCCGACGATCCACGATGACTCCCAACCCGTCCAAGGACATTGGATGGCGTATGCCCGCGCCAAAGGGGCGGCCGAGATGGCGGTCCGGGCTCACTTTGGCGACCAGCGCCTCACCACCACCGTGCTGCGGCCGGGCCTGATCTGGGGCCCGAAATCGCCCTGGGTGGAAGGACCGGCCAAGGGCATGCTGGCGGGCACGAGCTTTCTGGCCAATGGCGGCCGGGGTGCCTGTAACCTGATCTACATAGACAATCTGGTGGCTCAGGTGCTGTCCGTGGTCCGGCAGGCTCCAAAAGTCAGCGGCTGCTTCAACGTGTCGGACGACGAGGTTCACGACTGGCGCGGTTACTATGAGGCTTTGGCCCGGCAGGTCGGCATTCCCTTCAGTGCCGTCCATCAGGTCGAGGCGGCCTCCTACCGGATGGACGTAGGAGATCTGCTCCAGCAGGCCAAGGGAAGTGTCTTGGGCGAGTGGCTCAAAAAGCGGCTTGGCCCCGCCGAAAAGCGGAAGATCCAGCATGTCCTGGGTGCCTTCAAGAAGCCGGTCTTCGGTCCGGTGGGAGCCGCCGCGCCGGCGGTGACCCGCGGCGAATGGCACCTGCAGGCGGTGAAGCGCAAGCTGCCCAACGCGAAGTTCCGCGGCGCGTTTGGACGGCATGGCGAAATCGACTTTGCCGAGGCCATGGCCCGCTCGGGCGAATGGCTGCGAGCTTCGGGATATGTCTGGGAATTGCCGAAATGACGCCGCCGTCCAACGGCAGGCGGGTGCTCATCGTCTCGCCCTGTCCCACGCATCCGGCCAATGCCGGCAGCCGTCGGCGCATGCTGGGGCTTGCCCTGACCCTGCGCGAACTCGGGTATGTTCCGGAGCTGCTCTACACGGACTTCATGGATGGCGACATCGGCGCCATGCGCCGCTGGTGGGGTGCAGATTTCCATTATCATCCCTATCGTCCGAAAAGCCTCTCCTGGAACGCCAAGCGGTGGTTGCGGCGGCTGGCCCCGGAAGGCTCCGCCCGGCGGCGCTGGCTGCAAAAGGCAAGAATTGGCGGCAGCCCCATGCGTCCCGGGGGCGCCCCGGTGGTGCGGCATCCCGATGCGTATTACGACGATTCGCTGGATCCGGTGATTGATGGCCTGCTGGGCAAGTCGCGGTATCAGGCCGTGATTCTGGAGTACGTCCTGATGAGCCGGGCCGCCCAGCGTTGCCGGGGTTCGCTGCGGACGCTGCTGGACACGCATGAAATCTTCGCGCTGGGTGATGCCGACGCGACCGCCCCGCTGGAGAAAAACTGGATCCACATCGATGCGGCAGGCGAACTCGAAGCGCTTAGCCGAGTGGACCATCCGATTGCCATCCAGGACAACGATGCCGCCGCGCTGCGGCGGGCCGGGTTGAAAGGTGTCATCACCTTCGGCCATCCGGTGGAAGTGGCGGACCCGGAGCCTCCAACTCAGGCGCTCAAGTCGGACCAGATCCTGTTTGTCTCCGGTGGGCATCCCTATGACGTGGAAGGGCTGACCTGGTTTGCCGAGGAAGTCTTTCCGCTGGTCCAGTCATGGCTCGGAGGCGACCGCATCTGTGTGGCCGGTGGCATCAAGGACACCATGAGCCAAAAGCCGCCCTTCCGGTTTCTCGGCCGGGTCGCGGACTTGAAGGCCATTTACGCCGGGGCGCGCCTCGTCATCGCCCCGCTGCGGCAGGGCACGGGGCTGAAGATCAAAGTGATCGAGGCGTTGGGCATGGGCAAGGCGCTCGTGGCCACGGATTTTGCAGTGCGGGGAATGCCTTCAGCCGACGCCCCTGCATGGCTGGAAAGCGAGAGCGCCGCAGCCTTTGCGGCCCACTTGAAAACCATCATGACGGACGATGCCGCCTGCAGCCGCCTGATGGTGAATGCACGCGCGTACGCCATTGATTGGAACCGGAGACAGAAACAGGCCCTCGCGGCGGCACTGCAGCCGACCGCCTGATGCCGGAGCGATCCCCTCTGGCTTAACCACACCAAGTTCTACATATGCCTTCAACCAAGAGTGAACCCTTCTTCTCGCTGATCAGCGTCACTTTCAACGACCTCGTCGGCATGCGCCGGACCGAGGCGTCGATCCGCGCGCAGACGGAACGGGATTTTGAATGGGTGGTGGTCGACGGCGCTTCCAAGGACGGCACGGTGGATTTTCTGCGGACCCTGGACCTGCCCTACCTCCAATGGACCAGCGAACGCGACAAGGGGATCTTTGACGCGATGAACAAGGGGACGGCGCGGGCCCGGGGCAAATACGTCGTGTATTTGAACGGCGGTGATGCGTTCTCCGATGCCGAATGCCTCACGGATGTGCGGCGGGCGCTGGAGCAGGCGGGCTGGCCGGAGCTGTGCTACGGTGGAGGCAACTGGGCGTTTGCGGACGGACACCGCAAATACCGCGCGCCACGGCCAATGGCCCGCGCCATCCGGCATGGCCTGCCCGGGCTGCATCAGGCCACCTTCTACCGGCGCGAGTTCCTCGACGTGCCGCCATACGACCTGAAGTATCCGGTCAGCGCCGACTACTATATCTCGGCACGTTGCTACGCGCGGGGCGCGCGCGCCTGTTATGTCGATCGGGCCTTGGCGGATTTCGGTGTCGGGGGCAACTCGATGAAAAAGGCCGCCGCCAGCCTGCGTGAGGCCTGGGATATCCAGCGCGACGTGCTCAAGCTCGGCTGGCCGGCGCGCGCCCTGAGCGCGTCGCGGCGCTATGTCGCCCACCGGGTGCTCGAGGGGCTGCACTACTTTTTGCACCCGCAAAAGAAGCAGGCCACGAAGTGACGGGAAACGGCCGGAGGCTGCGCGGGAGCATGTTAAACTCGGAATCGTCGGCCGAGTCGTAATCTTAATCATATTCTTAATCATATTCACCGCACTTTCCGAGATTATGATTACGATTAAGAAGAAGATTAAGACCAGAAAACTGCCAATCTGTCTGCCCCATGCCGTCTGATCCAATGGCCTCCCGGGTGCGTAACGACCTGTTCGACGCCTCCCGTGGTTTCTCCCTGGGCCGTCCGGGCTGGGTGTTCGCGCTGTGGTACCTCGTCAAGTGCGTGTTCTTCCTGTCCCCGCTGCCATGGCCCTCGGGCTGGCGTTCGCGGCTGCTGCGCCGGTTTGGGGCCAACGTTGGCGAGGGGGTTTATTGGAAGCCCCGCGTGAACGTCCATTTCCCGTGGAAGCTGGCGGTGGGCGACCACACCTGGGTGGGCGAGGAAGTCTGCATCTACAATTTTGAGCCGGTGACCATCGGGGCGCATTGCTGCCTGTCGCAACGGGCCTTTCTGTGTGCCGGCAACCACGACTACCGGCGGCCTGACATGGCCTACCGCAACGCCCCGATCACGCTCGGGGATGGCGTGTGGATCGGTGCGCAAAGCTTCGTCGCCCCCGGCCTGACCGTCGGCACGGATGCCGTCATCACCGCCGGATCGGTGGTGGTGAGGGATCTGCCGGCGGGCATGGTCTGCCAGGGCAATCCGTGCGTCCCCGTACGTCAGCGGTGGCCGGACACGAGCGCTGCGGCTTGACCGTCGCCGGATGCCCATCCCAATTTTCCGAATGACTGAGACGGCGTTCTTCCCCCTGATAATTTTCCAAGCATGAATGTGAAAAAGTTGCTCGTCACCGGTTCCAGCGGCCTCATCGGCAGTGAAGTCGTCGCCTATTTCGCGGCGAACGGCTGGGAAGTCCATGGCGTGGATAACAACATGCGCGCCGACTTTTTCGGGCCGCAGGGTGACACGCGCTGGAACCTCGGCCGGCTCCGGGAAACGTGGCCCAACTTCCACCACCACGAAGTGGACATCCGGAACCGGGAAGCGCTGAAGGCGCTGCTGCAGGAGGTGAAGCCCACGGCCACCGTCCACACCGCCGCGCAGCCGAGCCATGACCTCGCGGCGAGCCGGCCATTCGATGACTTCGATGTGAACGCCGTGGGCACGCTGAACATGCTGGAGGCCGCCCGGCTGGCCTGTCCGGAGTCGCCCTTCGTGCACATGAGCACGAACAAGGTCTATGGCGACGCGCCCAACGAGATTGCGCTCAGCGAGTTGCCCACCCGCTGGGACTACGCCGATCCCGCCTATGCGGACGGCATCAGGGAGACCTTCCGCATCGACCAGTCGAAGCACTCGCTGTTCGGCGCCTCGAAGGTCGCGGCGGATGTGATGGTGCAGGAGTACGGCCGCTACTTCGGCATGCCGACCTGCTGCCTGCGCGGTGGTTGCCTCACCGGCCCGAACCACAGCGGTGTGGAACTGCACGGCTTCCTGAGCTACCTCATCCGGTGCAACCTTGAGGGCAAGACCTACCGGGTGTTCGGCTACAAGGGCAAGCAGGTGCGCGACAACATCCACAGCTACGACGTGGTGCAGTTCATGCGGCACTTCATCGAGACCCCGCGCAAGGGCGAGGTGTACAACCTCGGCGGCGGCCGGGACAACTCGATCTCGATCCTGGAGGCCTTCGCGCTCATCTCGGAAATCTCCGGCAAGAAGATGAGCCACGAGTACGTGGACCAGAACCGGCAGGGCGACCATATCTGCTACGTCTCGAACCTCGACAAGCTCAAGGCCCACTACCCCGGCTGGGACATCACCAAGAACCTGCGCACCACGTTCGAGGAGATTTACCAGTCGTGGCTGAAGCGCACGGCTAAGTGAGCGTCATTCGGCCCTTCCGCCCCGCCCGCTTCTGAGCTCAGAGTCGCTTCCGCCATGGCTGAGAACGCCCAGGACCTTCAGAAAATCTACCACCGGCGCTTCAGCCAGACGGCGGCCTATCGCAACCGTGTGTGGCAGGTGCTCACGGCGTCGTTTTTCAGCCGGTGGATCGCACCTGATGCCGCGGTGCTCGACCTCGGCTGCGGCTACGGCGAGTTCAGCAACAATATCGTCGCCGGACGGAAATGGGCGATGGACCTGAACCCCGACGCGCCGAACCATCTGGCGAAGGAAATCACGTTTCTGGAGCAGGACTGTTCCGCCGTCTGGCCGCTGCCGGATGGCTCGCTGGATGTGGTCTTCACCAGCAATTTCTTCGAGCATCTGCCGGACAAGGCCTGCCTCAAGCGCACGCTGCGGCAGGCGTTCCGCTGTCTGAAACCGGGCGGCCGACTCATCGCGATGGGGCCGAACATCAAGTATCTGCCCGGCCAGTACTGGGACTTTTTCGACCATCACACGATTCTCACGGAAGCTTCCCTGGGCGAGGCCCTGGAGATCGAGGGATTCGGTCTTGAACACGTCGTCGCCCGTTTTCTGCCCTACACGCTGGTGAATGCGCCGGAGTACCCGGTCGCCTTCGTGCGGCTATATCTGATGCTGCCGTGGCTCTGGTGGGTGAAGGGCCGGCAGTTCCTCGTCGTCGCGCGCAAGCCGCTGTCCTGAGCCCTGTGGAGACCATTGTTCACGTCTGGCATTCGGTGATGGACGCCCTGGGGACGGCGCATCCGGCACTGATCTTCCTCGCGATTGCGCTGCTGCCGCTGGTGGGCGTGCCGGCCAGTCCGCTGCTGATCGCGGCGGGGGTACGTATGGGCACGGCGCGGGGCTTCGCGCTGGCACTCGCCGGGCTGATCGTCAATTTCACCCTGGGCTATTGGCTGTCCCGGCGCTGGCTGCGGGCGCCACTGTCCGGGTGGCTTACGCGGCGGGGATATTCCATTCCCAAGCTGGCGGCGGCCGACGAGATTCCGTTCATCCTGCTGTTTCGCGTCACGCCGGGAATGCCGCTCGTGGTGCAGAACTACCTGCTTGGCCTCGCCGAGGTGAATTTTCGCCGTTACCTCCTCATTTCGGTCGCCGTACAATCAATTTATACGCTGGGCTTTGTCTGGCTGGGCCAGTCTCTCCAGCAGAGCTCAGCCTGGAAGCTGTTGCTCGGTGTCTCCGCGCTGGCGGCCTTGGGATTGATGATCGCGCTGCTCCGTCGCTGGCTGGCTCGTCGCCGGGCCGGGGCCGCAGGACCGGACAAAACCGCCTGAGTTGCCTTGCTTGGCGGTCTGATCTTACCGGTCTGCAACGGCTTTTTGCATGCGTCTGCTGGTCATCACAAACCTGTTCTTTCCCGACCGGGGCGGCGGTGCGTCCGTATTCTCCGACCTCTGCTTCGGGCTGGTCGAACGCGGCTGGGACGTCACGGTCTTTACCACGCATCCCTACTATCCCGAATGGCGGCGGAAGTGTGAGGGAAGCCGATGGCGGCTCGGGCGCGAGGAGATTCGGGGGGTCACGGTGCTCCGGCACGGACTTTATGTGCCCGCCTCGCCCTCGAAACTCATGCCCCGTGTCCTTTACGAGCTCTCGTTTGGGGCCAGCCTGTCGCGAAGTCTGCTACGAGGCGGCAATTTCGACGCGGTGATGGTCTATTGCCCCATGCTCGGCGCCGTGCTGTTTGCCGCCATACGCCAGCTGCTGCGCGGGGAGCCGCTCTGGCTCAACGTCCAGGACATACCCGCGGACGCGGCGGCGGCCAGTGGGATCAGCGAGTCGGGGCTTTTTGACCGTGTGGCCAACCGCCTCCAGCACTGGTTGTTCAACCGGGCCGACGTCTGGAGCACGATTTCCCCGGTGATGCTCGAACGAGTGAGCACCATCCGGGCGCGAAATCAGCCGGTCTACCTCTGCCCGAACTGGCTGAACGGCTCGCTCGCCGACCATATCGCGGCGCTTCCGTCCAAGCTGGGGCGGATGCCAGTCTCCCCTGTGCGCCTGCTCTATGCTGGCAACATCGGCAAAAAGCAGGGTTTGCTGGAATTTTGCCAGCGCCTAGGCGAAACCGGTATGGCCTTTCGCTTCCAAATTCACGGCGACGGGGGCGAGGCCGACACCGTCCGTCGCTGGATCGCGGAGGGCAGCGACGCCCGGTTCGCCTTTGGCGAATTTCTGGACGAGGCCGGTTTTACGCGGGCGCTGCACGACACCGATGTCTTTGTCATCACCGAGAAGCCGGGCTCCGGTGCGTCGTTCATCCCCAGCAAGCTGATCCCGGGCATTGCCTCCGGCACGCCGGTACTGGCCGTCTGTGACCGTTCCGGCCCTCTGGGGTCCGAGCTATCCGCGGCTGGTCTGGGCGTGCTCGTTGAATGGGCGGATGTTGACCGGATTGAGGACAGGTTCCGGGAACTCACCGGCGATGCCGCCGGGTTCACCGCCTGTCAGCAACGCTGTCTGAACCACGCCCGCAATTATTCCCGCGCGGTCGGCATTGGCCTCTTCGATGCTCGGCTGAAGGACCTGGCCCACCGTCGCCCCGCAAATGTCTGACTCACGACAGGCTGGCTTCGCATGAACTTTTTGGAGACTGTCCGTAAACTAAACATTACACATGAAAAATGACCTCGTAGTTGTCTGTGGCGGTGGCGGCTTCATCGGCGGCCACCTGGTGGGGGATCTCCGTCGTCAGGGTTTCACCCGCATCCGTTCCGTGGACATCAAGCCGCAGACCGGCTGGTACCAGCGCTTTGAGGATGTGGAAAACCTCGTGCTCGACCTGGACGACAAGGCGAACTGCTACGCGGCGCTCCAGGGAGCACATACCGTTTACAACCTCGCCGCCGACATGGGCGGCATGGGGTTCATCGAGAACAACAAGGCCCTGTGCATGCTGAGCGTGCTCATCAACACGCATCTGCTGATCGCGGCGAAAGACGTCGGCATCCAGCGCTTTTTCTACGCGTCGAGCGCCTGCGTCTACAACGGCGACAAGCAGCGCGATCCCAACGTCACCGCGCTCAAGGAGGAGGACGCCTATCCCGCGCTGCCCGAGGATGGCTACGGCTGGGAGAAGCTCTTCAGCGAGCGCATGTGCCGCCACTTCCGCGAGGACTACGGCATCTGGACCCGCGTGGCCCGCTACCACAACGTTTACGGCCCGTTCGGCACCTACGATGGTGGCCGTGAAAAGGCCCCGGCCGCGACCTGCCGCAAGGTCATCGCCGCCAAGCTCAGCGGGAAGCACGACATCGAGATCTGGGGTGACGGCCTCCAGACGCGCTCGTTCATGTACATCGACGACTGCCTCAAGGGCACTCAGATGCTCACGCACAGCGATTTCATCGAGCCGATCAACATTGGCAGCAGCGAACTCGTGTCCATCAACCAGCTCGTGGACATCGTCGAGGAGATCGCCGGGATCAAGCTCCAGCGCTCCTACAACCTGAAAGCCCCGAAGGGCGTGAACGGCCGCAACTCCGACAACACGCTGATCCAGAAAGCCTTCGGCTGGGAACCCTCGACCAAGCTGCGCGACGGCATGGAAAAGACCTACCGCTGGATCTACGACCAGATGATTGCGAAGAAAGAAGGCAAGGCCGTCCAGAGCTTCCATTGAACCGCCCTGCCAGTTTTTACCCCATTCACCAGCCCCGCTTCGGCGGGGCTTTTTTATTTTCCGCGCTGGTTGGGGCTCCCGGTGTCCGGTTGCGACCGGATGAGTTCCAGCGGGGCCATTTCCAGGGCTTGGCCTTCGGTGAGGCCGAAAAGTCCGAGACGCAGATACCGGCATTCCGTGGGATTGCCGGAGCCGACGTGGGACCAGAAGGTGGGCGTGAGGTCGCCCACGCGCCATTCGAAGGTCTGCCACTCCGCCGTCAGCGGCTGGTCTTCGCCGTGGCGGAACACCTCGCGACGCGGGGTGATGAGTTCAAACCGGAGCGAGACGGGGTGGGACGCCTCGACTATCCGGAGCTGCAGGCGCAGCACGTCATCGGCGGCCAGCCGGCGCAGATCGTGGAAGGGCAGGAGCAGGCCCGGGGTGGTACCGGGTGCCAGTTTGGCCAGCCGCAGTTGGGTGGTTGAGCCGCTTTCATGGCGCGTCCATTCCACGGTCGAGTCACCGGGCGACTGCCAGTCGGGGGGGAATGCTTCCGCTCGACCGGATGCGGGGCCGGCTGCTGCCATCTGAATCACGCTCTGGTCCGTCTCACCCCGGCTTCCGCACCATTCCAGGACAAGCGGATCGCGTCGGGCCGAACTGATCCCATCTGGAGGCCGCAATACCACTACGGTGGCGGAGTCGGTCAGCGGGGGCAGAGTCAGTTTGCCGGCCAGGGCTGTCGGCGATTCGAGCTGCCAGCCGGCGGGTAGCCGCAGATTCCAGGTGCCCTGCTGCCGCAGCTCCGAGAAATTGTGCCAGCGCAATTCAAACCGCAGAGGCACCTCCGTGGGATAGCGGTAGGCGAGGGCTCCCTTGTCGGCGACCACATCGGTGCCCAAGGGGCGCAGGCTGGCAATCACGGGGCTGGGAACAGTCGCCGTCGGCTGTGGAATGGCCCGCGCCACTTCCGGATGGAATGGCAGCCGCGGCATCGCTTCGGAACGGGGCAGGGGAACCCAGTTGCAACCCACGACTTCGAAGCGGCGTTCCGGGGTGAGCAGAACGAGGTTCGTGGTGGCACTCGCAGTGAAGGCCAGATCGGTCCCGATCCATGCCTGCTGCCCGGTGCCGAGGCCGATTTTCACCGGGCCCATGTCCTTCGGAAAATGCAGTTTCAGCGGGAACAGGGACGAGGCGGGGCCATCGGCAGCCGAAGTTTCACCCCTGCGGGCTGGCAGGGAAAAATCGGCCCGCCGCAACGGGGTGAAGAGCACGGTCGCATACCGCGATGATTCTCCCTCCCTGGCGGGCATCCAAAACACGTAGCCCACGCAGTCGCCACCGGGCCGGTTCTCGATGCGGTAGCGCGGTTCTGCCGAACGCAGCAGTTCGGTGGCGGCCAAGAGCCCATGGAGCGCTGGGCGGGGTTCCAAACCGGGGGTGAGCAGGCCGAAGTCGAGGCCCGCCTCAATATAGGACGGCAACATGAAGGCCGACTGTTTGTCGATGTCCAGAGCGGCTCCTTCCCAGGTGATCCGCTCAAAAAATGCCCGCTGCCGGGCCAGAAGCACCGCCTCCGTCGCCAACCCGGCCGGCAGGTCGGCAAAGCCGACCTCGGTGAGCCACAAAGGGAGATCGGGGCGTCCCATCCGGGCCAGGAACTGGCGGTGCGCGCGGATGGCGGACGGAAAATCCTGGGCCCACCCATAGTAGTGGAAGTTCCACCCGAGCGTGTAACGGGCGATGCCGTTGTCCCGGAGCTGCGCGGCATACGGGCCGGGAGCCGCGGCCAGAGCAGGCATCAGCGCGGCCCGTCGCGGGTCGTGCTGCCTCAGGCCCCACCAGGCGGCCTTCAGCGTCGCGGCCATGCGGTCCGGCAGATCCTGCGTGAAATAAAGGTCCGGTTCATTGCCGATCTCGAAAATTACGGCGGCGGAAGTGATGGATGGGGCGTTGGTCCGGCCCGCCCAGTAAACCGTCCAGAGATCATCACTCAGCCGCATCACGGGCCCGTTGGGAGTGGATCCGCTGGGCACTGCGCCGGGCCACCAGAACACCGCCGCCGGAAACCGGGACGAATCGGTTCCGGCCCCGATCCGCACCCAGGTGATGCCGCTGGCGCGCAGTTCATGCATCAGGGCGGCCCAAGATTCGCCGTTGCGCGGGTAGTCCCAAACCACCCCAAAGTCGGTGGCCCGGACCGGGCCGATGACCAGAAGCAGCGCCAGCAACCCGAGAAGGCCGGCAAGGCGGTGCTGAACCTGATGGACGGGCTTCAAAATGGGCTGGTTTGGCGGGCGGCGGACGCGTGGACGAGCGTCCTATAAATCATCCGGGCTGAAAACCGAAATGCCGATGCCGGTGTGTCGGCACTTCTTGTTTTGTTCCGACGCGTGTAGATTTCGCCCATCGCAATGTCCGAATCGAACGACACGCTGATCCTCCGGCTGCTCCGCCGGCTGGCGGCGCTGGTTTTTGCCCACCCGCGCTGGTTCCTGTGGCCGCAGGTCGTCCTGTTTGGCGTGTGCGTGTGGTTCACGATCATGCGGCTCCAGTTCGACATGGATCGGAACAACCTCGTCGGGTCGGACAAGCAGTACCACCGCAACTTTCTCGCGCTGAAAAAGGAGTTCCCCGGACAGGACGACCTGGTGGTGGTCGTCGAGTCGGAGGACCTCGAGAAGAACCGCCAGTTTGTGGAGCGCCTGGGAGCCCGGCTGGATGCCCTGTCCACCCAGGTCTCGCCGACGAACCTGTTCACCGACGTCTTCTACAAGGGCGACCTGAAGCTCATGGGACGCAAGGCGCTGCTGTTCGTGCCCGAGACGAATCTGGTCGAGCTGCAAAAGGCGCTCGGGGATTATCAGCCCTTCCTCCAGCAGTTTGCCTCGTCGTCGAACCTGTCGTCGCTCTTCGGCAAGGTGAACACGCAGATCCGCACCAGTGCCCGGGAGCAGAACGCGCAGACCGATTCCCTGCTGAAGGCCCTGCCGGCGCTGGAGCGGATCGTGAAACGCGCCCAGCAGAGCCTGGCGCGCTCGGGGCAGTCACCCTCGCCGGGTGTGGACGCGCTTTTCGGTGCGGGCGAGGAGGCCGAGCGCGACAAATACATCACCTTTGCCAAGGGGAGGATCTACCTCGTCTCGGCGAAGGCCAGCAGCGAGGACCGGAACGAGGCGGCGGTGGAAAAATTCCGCAAGCTCGTCGCGGACACCAAGAACGAGGTCCAGGGTGTGAACGTCGGCGTGACGGGCGAGCCGGTGCTGGAGTTCGACGAGATGCAGCAGTCGCAGCGGGACTCGACCGTGGCGACGGTGATCTCGCTCGCGCTTTCGGCCATCATCTTCGTGGTTGGATACAACCAGACCGGGCGCCCGTTGAAGGCGGTGGCCTGTCTCGTCATCGGGCTCGGCTACACGATGGGCTATGCGACGCTCACGGTCGGCCACCTGAACATCCTCACGATCACCTTCGTGCCGATGCTGATCGGCCTGGCGATTGATTTTGGCGTCCACCTCATCACGCGTTTCGAGGAGGAGCTGCGTCATGGCCGCTCGGAGCACGAGGCGATGGAGAAGGCGATGGTGAACACGGGGCAGGGCATTTTCACCGGGGCGTTCACCACGGCGGGCGCCTTCTTCGCGATGGCGCTGACCGATTTCAAGGGCATCCAGGAAATGGGTGTGATCACCGGTGGCGCCCTGCTGATCTGCCTTGTGCCCATGATGACCATGCTGCCCGTCCTGCTGCTCCGGCCGGGCCGGCAGAACGTCATCGACGAGGCGGCGGGGGCCGCGGAAATGAAGGAGGAGGCGCGGGAATCCTTTGAGGCCGGCGGTGAACCGGTGGACACCCGGGCGCGGCTGGAGCGGGTGTGGCTCGACCGGCCGTGGATCGTGATCGGCGTGATCGGCGTGCTGTGCCTGGTTTCCGTCGCGGCCTTTCCCCGCGTCTTCTTCGACTACAACCTGCTGAACATGCAGAGCGAGGGCCTGCCGGCGGTGGTCTTTGAGCACAAGCTGATCCGTTCCGCCGAAAAATCCGTGCTCTATGGCGCGGTGGTCGCCACGAACCTCGATGAGGCGGTCACGCTCGAGGCGAAGCTGCAGAAGCTGCCCTCGGTCGCCTCCACCGACTCGATGGCCCGGTATCTCGCGGAGAAACCCGAATCCAAGCTCGCGCTGATCCGATCCATCGGCGAGACCGCCGGCGCGGTCCAATTCGCCCCGCCCGATACCACCAATGCGATCAATCTTGCCGATCTGAGCCAGACGCTCTGGTCCCTCCAGGGCTATCTCCGGCTGGCCGTGGATGAAGTGGCCAAGACCGACGAGAAGGAACTGCTGGCGAATCTCAGGTCGCTCGTCGACGCGATCGGTGATTTCCGGGTGGCGATGTTCCATGGTGAGGCGCCCGAGGAAGCGGAGAATGCCCGCCGGCTCGCCAGCTTCCAGCAGGCCCTGTTCAACGACATTCACGACACGTTCTCCACGCTGCAGCACCAGGATGCCTCGGGCGGACTCCGCCCCCAGGATCTGCCCACGGCCCTGAGCAACCGCTTCATCGGCGTCACCGGCCAGCACCTGATCCAGGTGTATCCCAAGGCCGATGTCTGGGAGCGCGGGCCGCAGGAGGAGTTTGTGAAGGAACTGCAGGGAGTGGCCCCCAAAGCGACGGGCACGCCGGTGCAGCTCTACTACTACACCGAGCTCCTGAAAAACTCTTACGTGAAGGCCGCGTGGTGGGCGCTGGCGGCCATCGTGCTGCTGGTGTTCCTCCATTTCCGTCGGATCGACAGTGTGGTGCTGTCGCTGCTGCCGGTGCTCATCGGCACAGTCTGGGTGATCGGGATGATGGGCTGGGCGGGCATCCCCTTCAACCCGGCCAACATCATGATGCTGCCGCTGGTCATCGGCATCGGGGTGACGAACGGCATCCACATCCTCAACCGCTTTGCCGAGGAACACAGTCCCAGCATTTTCGCGAAGAGCACTGGCAAGGCGGTGCTGGTCTCGGCGCTGACGACCATCGCGGGTTTCGGCAGCCTGATTGTCGCGGATCACCGGGGCATCCGCAGCCTCGGGTACATCATGGCCACCGGCACCGCCGCCTGCATGATTGCCGGCCTCACGTTTTTGCCCGCCGTGCTGACCCTGCTGGAGCGCCGCCGCCGGGCGAAGAAGCTGGCGGCCTGAGGGGCCGGTCCCGGCCCGGGGAACCTCTGGCCGGCGAACGAAAGAAAACCAGGTGGGGCGAGCGTCCTCGCGAGCCGGGCCACCTCAGACATAGGTTGCCGCGGCTCGCGGGACGCTCGCCTCACCGTTCGCCCGGTGCCCAACGCCGGCGTCGAGTTAGGGCCGCTCAATCGCCCCTCGACAGGCCGGCTTCCGACCGGCTTACTTCGCCCGATTTTTTTGCGCCGAATGAACGTTGAACTGCTCGCCAAAGCGAAGTCGCTCGGATTTTCCGACCGGCAGATCGCGCACCTGACCGGATCGACCGAGGACGCCATCCGCGCCGAACGGAAAAGCGTCGGCCTCGTGCCCAGCTACCGTCTGGTCGATACCTGCGCGGCGGAATTTGAGGCGTACACGCCGTACTACTACTCGACGTACGACCGGGGTGACGACGAGGTCACCCAGACGCCCAAGAAAAAGGTGATGATCCTGGGCGGCGGCCCGAACCGTATCGGCCAGGGCATCGAGTTCGACTACTGCTGCGTCCACGCGGCCTTCGCGCTCAAGCAGGATGGCTTCGAGACCATCATGGTGAACTCGAACCCGGAGACGGTTTCGACCGATTACGACACCAGCGACAAATTGTTCTTCGAGCCGCTGACGCTGGAGGACGTGCTGCACATCTACGAGCGCGAGCAGTGCTGGGGGGCCATCGCCCAGTTCGGCGGCCAGACGCCGCTCAACCTGGCGGCCGCGCTGAAGAAAAACGGCGTCAACATCATCGGCACGTCGCCCGAGAGCATCGAGGTGGCCGAGGATCGCAAGCTGTTCGCCGCCATGTTGGACCGGCTGCAGATCCCGCAGCCGCCAAACGGCACCGCCACCACCGTGGAAGAGGCCGTGGCCGTGGCCAGCCGGCTCACCTATCCCGTGCTGGTGCGCCCTTCGTTTGTGCTGGGCGGGCGGGCGATGCAGATCGTGTTCTCCGAGACCGACCTGCGGGACTACTTCCACCGCAATGCCGCCCTGGAAATCTCCGCCGGCCGACCGGTGCTCGTGGACAAGTTCCTCGAAGACGCGACCGAGGTGGACGTGGACTGCATCGCTGACATCGGACGCTTTGACGATCCGGCGCAAGGCACCATCGTGCTCGGCGGCTTGCTGGAGCACATTGAGTTCGCCGGCGTCCACTCGGGCGATGCCGCCATGGTGCTGCCGCCGCATACCCTGTCCCAAGGGGTCATCCAGACCATCCGCGAGTACACGCACGCGATGGCGAAGGAGTTGCGCGTGGTCGGCCTGATGAACGTGCAGTATGCCGTGAAGGGCGACACCGTTTATGTACTCGAAGTGAACCCCCGCGCCTCGCGCACGGTGCCGTTCGTCTCCAAGGCCATCGGCGTGCCGCTGGCGAAGCTGGCGGCGAAAGTGATGGCGGGGAAGTCGCTGAAGGAACTCGGCTTCACCGCCGAGATCTGGCCGAAGTACTGGGCGGTGAAGGAGTCGGTGTTCCCGTTCAACAAGTTTCCCGGTCAGGACATCGTGCTGTCCCCCGAAATGCGCTCCACCGGCGAGGTCATGGGCCTGGATGCCGACCTGGGCGTGGCCTACGCCAAGGCGCAGATGGCGGCCAATTCACCGCTCCCGCTCAAGGGCCGCGTGTTCCTTTCGGTCGCCAACCAGCACAAGAAGGACGTCGCGGAGCTGGCGAAGAGCTTTGCGGACCTCGGCTTCGAACTGGTCGCCACCGGTGGCACGGCGACGGTGCTGGAACAGGCCGGCCTGAAAGTGCAGCGCACGCTCAAGGTGCTGGAAGGCCGGCCCAACGTGGTGGATCTGCTCAAGAACAAGGAGATCCAGCTCGTGATCAACACGCCCAGCGGGGCGGCTCCGCGGGAGGACGAGATCAAGATCCGTTCGACCGCCGTGATGACCGGCACACCGATCATGACCACGATTTCCGGTGCCCGCGCCGCCGCCATCGGAATCGCGGCCCTGCAACGACAGGGGTATGCGGTGCGGACGATCCAGGAATACCACTGAGGTCTTTCCGGTTGTCCCCCCGGACACAGTTGATCCTGGCAGTCAGTGTTTTACGTAAGCCCCTCGTGTTGGAGGGGCTTTTTTGTGCCGATGCTTTGAAGTCGTGCGCAGAGGGGGCACCAATGCGGATCATCCGATCAGGGCACAAAAAAAACCTCTTCCGGCGAACCGGAAGAGGTTTCGAGAGCAACCGGGGTTGCTTAGAACTTGTAGATGACGTTGAGCGCGAGGCTCAGGTCGTTGCGCTGGCCATCGAAGCCGTTCATGTTGCTGCCGCCGGCGATGTGGTCCCAACGGAACTCGGCGCGGGTCACGACGTTGGCCCAGAGGGCGTAGTCCAACGTGGCGGTGACGCCCGCGATCTTCTCGTCGTTGTTGCCGGCGATGAAGATGCCACCGCTGGAGTTGGCATACTCACCACGCAGGTTGGCCTTCAGCTTCTCCGTGAGCTGATAGGTGACATAGACCGCGTAGGCGTTGGCGTAGGAGCCACTGAACGAGCCGTTGGCCAGGTAGTCGTAGGAGACGCCGAGGCTGAGGGCCTTGATCGGGGTGGAGATCGAGGCGCCCGTGTACAGGCTCAGGCTGTCCTTGGCGTTGGAAATGCCGCCGTCAATCACGCCCGCATACAGCGAGGAACCGGCGAGCCAGCCCCAGCTCTCGGGAGCCTTGAGGGTCAAGCCGGCCTGATAGGTCTTGAGGGACTCAACCAGGGGGGTGCCGGCGACGGTCTTGGCGTTGATGGCGCCAAAGTGGGTGTCGGCGATGCCAACGGCGAGGCCGACGGCGTCGGTGAACTGGTAGTTGGCCAGGATGCCGGTGTGGCTGAGGGGCTCGAGCTGGAAGCCGAACGAACGGCTGAAGTTCGGGTTCGCCACGCTGTCGGCAACTTCGTAACCGATGATCGGGTCATATTGACCGATCTTGAAGTCGATGCCGTTGCCGACCGGGGCGCGGAGCGCGACGTAGGCCTGCTTGAGGGCGAGGTTGCTGGCACCACCGAAGCTGCCACCGAAGGCGCCGGGCAGGGCCGCAGCGTCAGGGCCGGCCCAGAGTTCAGCCTTGTAGCCGGCCGACCAGGTGCCTTCGTCCAGGGGCTTCTCGAGGGCGATCTTGACCACGTTGACGTTGAAGCCGTCCTGACGGTCAGAGCCGGTGTTGGCGAAACGCGCGGCCTGGGCGCTGCCCGTGCCGAGATTCCAGATCGCCGAGGTGTCGACGTAACCACTGAGGGTGGTCGACGGCAGCATCGTGTTGAGGGGGTGCGACTCTTCCGCGAGCACCGCCGAGGCGAGGCTGACCACGCCTGTGGCCGCCAGTGCGACTGTCCACTTGTTCATCATATCAGTTCCTCCTGAGGGGGTGTGTATCGTTGTGTGTTGTGTAACTTAGACCAGCATTCGTGGGCAAAAACAGTTCACCCACGGCGCCCAAAAATGGCGCAACGGGCGGACACTAGGAACCGCCGGTAGCCATGACAACAAGTTTTTGCAGGCCAAAAGGCTGCTTCCGGACCGCTCTGGCACGCTACGCCAGCACGGTTTCACCGGGGCCGGGGCAATGCACCTGCAACTTGGGGTGCCGCTCGCGGAGCTGGCCGGCGATCCATTCGCGGGCGGCGGTGTCGCCGTGGCCGAGAATGACCACCTTGGGCGACATTTGGGTGACAAAGTCCAGCAGGTCATCCCGGTTGGCGTGGGCGGTCAGGTCGAAATGCTCCACCTGGCAGCGCCGGGTCAGTTCACCGGCCTCGTCGCTGAAGTGGAAGGTCTCGCCCGGTTGGGAGGCCAGCAGCCGGCCTCCGGGGGACGCCGGATCGGCATAGCCGACGAAGAAGATGCCGTGGCGTCTGTCGCCGGCCAGCCGCTGGGTCAGTTCATGCGAGGCGGTATGCTCGCTCATCATCCCGGCGGTGAGGACGAAAATCCGGCCGCCTCCCAAGCTTAATCCGGCCAGATCCTTGGACGACAGCACCGTGAGGTCGAGCGCGCGGGTCAGGAGCAGGTCGGGGTGGTTACGGTTGGTTCGCTGGGCCAGCAGGTCGTAAATCTCGGTAAAGATCCGGCCCAGCCCGCCAATATAAACCTGCTGTTTACGGAGTTTGCCGGCCTGCATGAGCAGGGCCAGCGCCGCCAATATTTCCTGGGTGCGTCCCAGACCGAAGGCCGGGACGAGCACGCAGCCCTTGCGGTCGAGGACACCCTTGATGGCGGTGGACAGACGTTCCAGCTCGGCCTGGCGTGAAAAGCCGGGCGGCACCTGATGGGCTCCCGGGTGGTTTCGAGAATCAGCGTGTCGGCCCGGACGTCCTTGAATTGCGCTGCGCGCAGGATGGACTGGTCGTGGAAGCAAACGTCACCCGAATAGAAGAGCGAGTGCTTGCCGCTTTTCACCAGCACGCCGGCGGAGCCCAGCGCATGGCCGGCATCAAAGAATTCCAGCGTGGGCGCGGGCAGCCGGCCGCGCTTGTGGGCCCATTCGACCTCGCGGCGATACGGCATGCCCTGAAACACGGAGGCGTAATCGTCCACCTCCTCGTGCGTGTAGAGCGGGTATTCGCGGATGCCCAGCTCCTGGCGCTGGCGCGTCATCACGTTGACCGAGTTGTGCAGCACCCGTTCCACGATGAAGTAGCTGTGGTCGGTCATCATCACCCGGGCATGGGAGAAGTACCGCAGCGCCACTGGCAGCGCGCCGACGTGGTCGAAATGGCAGTGGGAGATCGCGATCGCATCCACGGGCTCGTCGCGAACCTGCTCAAAGAGCGGCAGGCTGGCATTGCCATCGCGGCGCGGATGCGTGCCGGCATCCAGCAGGATGCGGTACCCATCCAGGCCCACCAGCCAGGCGCTGGCCCCGATGTTCGCATCCGGATTGAGGTTGGTGATCTGCAAGGGGGAAGGTTTTGACATGGTGCAGGCCCGGTTCACCGCGCCTTATGGTCGGACCCTATCAGCTCCGACCGTTCTTGCGAGCTTTCATCCCGGCTGAGGGCGCTTTCGTGACAGCAGCGGGCGGTTTCATCCCCAATTCATCGTGCGGAGCGCGGCAGGCCGTAAGTTGTGCCCAGATCGGACGAGCACCCGAGCGGTGCGCGACCGGCGGAAATAAACAAAACACAAAACACAGCAACACTATGAAACACCAGTTCCCCCTCCTCGTGGCCAGCGCGCTCACCGCGCTCTTCGCCCTCAACTCCCGCGCGGACGATACGACGGCCCCGGCCGATCCCGCGCCGAAACACGGCCCCCGGGGCGAAGGCCACGGCCACCGCCCGTTGCCGCCCGAGATTCTCGCCCAGTACGACCTCGACAAGGACGGCAAGCTGAACGAGGCCGAGCGCGCCGCCCTGAAGGCCGACATTGACGCGGGCAAGGTGACCCTGCCGCAGGGCAACCCCGAGGACCATGGCCGCCCGGTCGATCTGATCGCGAAGGATCTGGGCGTGACGCCGGAGCAGTTCCGCGCGGCCTTCAAGCAGGTCCATCCGGCGGCGAAGGGCGAACAGCCCACGAAAGAGCAGCGCGAGGCCAACCGCCAGGCCCTGGCCACCGCGCTCGGCGTGACCCTGGAAAAGCTCGATGCGGTCATGGACAAGTATCGGCCTGAAGGGAAGGGCGGCCACGGCCCCGGGGGCCCCGGTGGTCCGGAAGGTCGTGGTCATCGTCCCGAAGGTGGCCCGCTGGCCAAGTATGACGTGAACAAGGATGGCCAGCTGGACGCGGCCGAGCGGGCCGCGCTGAAGGCGGACATCGACAGTGGGGCCTTCCCCCCAGCCCATCCGCAGCCGCCGCAAGGCGGTGCCGACTCCTCGGCTCCGGCCCCGGACAACGCGCCCACGGTGATCGCTCCCGGGCCGCGCCGCTAAATTGTAGGTTGGTGTGAGTTGACAGGTGCAAAGGCCCGCTGGTTCGCTGGCGGGCCTTTCTTTTCGCTTCCTCCCCGACATCCCCGCCCGCCACTGTTTTCCCATGCGCCCGCCCTTCCGGCTCCGGTCCCTGCTGCTTGCCGGCCTCTGGAGCCTCCTCTTCTGGACGGTGCTCGGCCTGGCCTTCGCCGCGCAGCTGGTCGTGACCGGCTCACTGGAATGGCAGCAGGCGTTGCGCTTTCCGATCCATGACTGGGCCCCGTGGGTGCCGCTGACGCCGCTGGTCTTTGCGCTGGCCCTGCAGTTTCCGCTCGAACGTGGCCGCTGGCCGGCAAGTCTTATCGTCCATCTGGCGGCCTGCATCGTCACCCTTGTGGCCTGCGAATGGATCTCGCACTTCATCGAGCCGGCGGCCCGGCCGCCCCGGGAGGCGCTGGCTCGTCACTACCGGGGCGGTGAAGACCCGGAGAACGGCCTGCCCCCGCGACCGCTGCCGGAAGATCCTGAACGCGAACGCGAACGTGAACGGAATCCGGAACACCGGCAGCGTCCGCCGGGACCGCATGTACTGCCCGGAGGCGGATTTTCCGCACGGGCCCGGGTCAACCTGCCGATTTACTGGATCATCGTGAGCGTCGCCCATGCCTCGCTTTTCTACCGCCGCTCGTTGGACCGCGAGCGCAAGGCCCTCGAACTGGCCGCCGGCCTGGCCCAGGCCAAGCTGCAGGCTCTGCGCATGCAGCTCCAGCCGCACTTCCTCTTCAACACGCTCAACGCCATCTCCACGCTTGTCCATCGAGATGCCCGCCGGGCGGACGAGATGATCGGCAACCTGAGCGACTTCCTGCGCCTGACCTTGGAAACGGCCGACCAGCAGGAAATCCCGCTGCGGCAGGAACTCGATTTTCTCGACCATTATCTGGCCATCGAGCAGGTGCGCTTTGGCGAGCGCCTGCGCGTGACCCGCGAGATTGCGCCCGAGGTGCTGTCGGCGCTGGTACCCTCGCTGATCCTCCAACCGCTGGTGGAGAACGCCATCCGGCACGGGCTGGAACCGAGCCGCCAAGCGGGTTTGCTGACGATCACCGCCAGCCGGGCGGATGGCCTGGTCCGGCTCGTGGTGCGTGACAACGGAGTCGGTCTGAAATCGACGCCGGCGGCTTCCGGGCGTGAAGGCATCGGCCTCGCGAACACGCGGGCGCGCCTGCGTGAACTGTACGGCGAGGCGGCCCGGTTGGAATTGAAGGACGGTCCGGCAGGCGGGCTCGCCGTGGAAATCATCCTGCCGTTTCACACCGAGCTGATCACCCTCGCCGCTTCAACTTCCACTGCCGAATGAAACTCCGGGTGCTCATCGTGGATGACGAACCGCTCGCCCGCGAACGGCTGCGGATGCTGCTCGCTTCCGAGGCCGAGGCGGAAGTGGTGGGCGAGGCGTCCGATGGCGAGGCGGCCGTAGTGGCCATCCGCTCGCTGCATCCCGACGTGGTGCTGCTCGACATCCAGATGCCCGGCCTGGATGGCTTCGGTGTGCTCCGCACGCTGGATCGCGCAGAGTTGCCACTCGTAATCTTCGTCACCGCCTTCGACCAGCACGCCGTGAAGGCCTTCGAGGCGCACGCGCTCGATTACTTGTTGAAACCCTGCAAGCCCGTCCGCCTGCGTGACGCCCTGCAACGGGCGCGCGAACAGCTCGTTTCGAAACAGTCGCAGAATGTCTCGCAGCGTCTGCTGGACCTGCTCGAGGAACGCAGTCCCAAGGCCGCACAGCACCTGACCCGTATTGCTGTGAAAAACGGCGAGCGCGTCACCTTCGTGAAGACGGCGCACATCGACTGGATCGAGGCCTCCGGCAACTACGTCGTCCTGCACGTGGGCAAGGAGAGCCACATCATCCGCGAGACCATCGGTACGCTGGAGGAACAGCTGTCACCGGATACTTTTCTACGCCTCAGCCGCTCGGCCATTGTGAACCTCGACCGCGTGAAGGAACTTCAATCTATCGCCCCCGGCGAACACGTCGTAATCCTGCACGACGGCAAGAAGCTGCCGATGTCCCGCGGCCTGCGCGAGGTCGAGGAGAAGCTGAAGTTTGGGTGAAGGCAGCCTCCTCAGCGCAAACCCTTGTCAGTTTCCAAAAGCGGGGTGAATCTCAGTCTGGTCGAATTGCAAATCTATCCACAGCCATATGAACGTCGCCCGATTGATTTCGTTCTTTCTGTGCCTATGCCTGATGCCGTATTTGAGTACCGGCCAGACGTGGTGTGCTGCGCTTGCCAAATCCTACGTTGACGCCGATACGAATTCATTCTCGGTAGAAAGTCTGATAGCAAATCCTTCTTCGCTATCGTCCCAATCACGGGCAATTCTATTGACCAGATTTGCAGAATGTCGCGCCTTCAGGCCCCAACTGCGGACATTGCTGGATTCAAGATCCCGGGAAGATCTGCTTCGTGCTGCTCTCGACGCGAATCCGTCATATTCGCCAGCCCTCTGTAATCTGGCCATGAATGTCGGGTCCAAAGAGACCGGTCGCTTCTGCCGACAATGGTTTGATGCGAATACGAACAATTCGCTGCCTCATTATCTTATCGGGATTGAACAGTTGAAAATGGGCCATGTGGCAGAGGGCATGAGATTCGTCATATCCGGAAATGCCAAACCTCACGCCTATTACGAGACTGTGTTTAACGAGCTCGCTCACCAGTCTGCCGGATGCGCATTCACCAAACAGGAAGCCGACATCGCACAGGCGGAAGCTGAGGTGCTTTCCATGTTCAACATTCTTCCGCTAGGGCAGCGGGTCAGTGGCTTGTTGGAGAACAAGCGGCTTGTCTCAAGTCTGTCCTGCTCCAATTTGATCCAGCTTTCAATTATGTGCGATCAGTTGGCCGTTTCCGAGCCGCACGAGACTGCGAATGTTCATGGCTTCGTCCGTGTTTCCTCGGCATTCCTGAACCGGCTCAAGTCTGGATGTGATTCCATGAGCGGGAACATGTTAGATCTGACTTCGGAAATTCTCGCGAGAAACAAGCTGATGGTGAGGGATACAAAGGGTAAGTTGGCCATGCCTGAGGCATGGTGGAATGAAACAGCCGGTTTCATTGCATCCACCTCAAAAAGGGCCGGCAAGTGATGTGATTGGTTTGATTTAGTCGCCCTTCTCCATTCGACATCGCAGAACGCACGGAGATTCCAATTGAGAAGAAGACGAAGAGTAGGAAGTTGGGCGGCGGTCTGTTGGGTAGGCTCTTTGCCTCATCCCCCGATTCGGGGGCGCGTTTTTGAAACTGCGGCTCGCCCTGGTCCCGGCGTCGAGTTTTCATCCCGTGGTGCTTCTTCGTCGTCTGCTGCCCCTGCTCCTGCTGGCATCTGCCGGCCGGGCCGCCGAACCCACTGTCGCCCCGGAACAGCTGCCGCGCGTGCCCGCCACCGAGCCGGCCCAGGCCGCCGCGACGTTCACGCTGCGGCCCGGCTTCCGCGCCGAGCTCGTCGCGGCCGAACCCCTTATTTCCAGCCCGGTCGCGGTCACGGTGGATGAACATGGCCGTGCCTACGTGGTCGAGATGCGCGATTATTCCGAGCGCCGCCCGGAACACCTCGGCCGCATCAAGCTCCTGGAAGATACCGATGGCGACGGACACTTCGACAAGGCGACGGTGTTCCTCGCGGACCTACCTTGGCCGACCGCCGTTACCTGCTGGGATGGCGGCGTGTTCATCGGGGCGACGCCGGACATCATCTACGCCAAGGACACGAATGGGGACGGCGTGGCCGATGTGCATGAGGTGGTCTTCACCGGTTTTGCCAGCGACTACGCGCCCTACGCCACGAACAAGCTGAACGTGCAGGCGCTCATGAATTCCTTCCAGTGGGGGCTCGACGACCGCATCCACGGCGCGACGAGCATGAGCGGCGGCAAGGTGCGGCTGATCGACAGCGAATTCACGCGCAGTTGGCGCGCGCGCGCGGCGGCGGCGCTTAAACGAACCGGGGGTTCGATTCCCCCTCCGACCAATGTCGTGAATCTCCGGGGCCGGGATTTCGCCTTTGATCCGCACACGCTCGAACTGCGCGCGGAAACCGGTGGCGGGCAGCACGGCATGAGCTTCGACGACACGGGGCGAAAATTCGTCTGCTCCAATTCGGATCATCTCCAGTTGATCACCTTTGATGATCTCGAAGCGCCGTCCAATCCCTTGCATGAACTGCCGGCCTCCCGCGCGAGCATCGCTGCCGACGGGCCGAGCGCGGAAGTTTTCCGACGCAGCCCTGACGAGCCGTGGCGCGTGCTGCGCACCCGCTGGCGCGTGGCAGGATTGGTGGAAGGCCCGGTCGAGGGCGGTGGCCGGCCCAGCGGTTATTTCACTGGTGCTACTGGGGTGACACTCTACCGGGGCGATGCTTACGGGCCGAACTTTTCCGGCGACGCCTTCATCGGCGATGCGGGCAGCAACCTCGTTCACCGGAAGAAACTGCGCCCAGCACCCGACGGCATCCTGCTCATCGGTGAACGGGCGGCGGACGAGCAGCAGTCCGAATTTCTCGCCAGCACCGACAACTGGTTTCGCCCGGTGCAGTTCTACAACGCGCCTGACGGCTGCCTTTGGGTGATCGACATGTATCGCGAGACCATTGAGCACCCGTGGTCGCTGCCCGAGAACCTGAAGAAGAACCTCGATCTGGACAGCGGCCGTGAACGCGGGCGCCTGTGGCGACTTCAGCCCGAAACGTTCGTAGCTTCGGCCGCGCGCTCCAAAATCACGGGTGCAGACACCGACGCGCTCATTGCGCTGTTGGCGCATCCGAACGGATGGCATCGCGACACAGCAGCCCGGCTGCTCAGTGAGCACGCAGATCCGAGGGTGCGGCCCAGCCTGCGAAAACTAGCCCTCAACCCGACCAACGCCATTGGCCGGCTGCACGCGCTGCATCTGCTGGCCGCGCTGGGCGGAGTTTCCGAAGCCGATCTGCTAGCCGCCGTCAACGATTCCGCCGCCGCAGTCCGCCGGCACGCATACCAACTTCTGGCGGCGGAACTGGCCGGATCGCTGGCCGACGAGGCGAAATATCAGGAGCGTTTGCAGTCGGCGGCCGCGACGGAGACCGATCCGCTGGCCCGGCTTGAACTCGCCTTGGCCCTCGGCCGGCTGGCGCCCGGGCAGCGGGTGGGGCCACTCGCGGGGCTGATTCGCCGAGGGCCGGCGATGGTGCAGTCGGCGGCCATTCACTCCGCCAGCGGAGTTGAAGCGATGCTTTGGCGTGAACTGGTGCCGACGCTGATCCGGCCGCCCGCTGCCGAATTGGTTCCCGCTCTGGCCGAACTTGCCCGCGTGCTGGGCCGCCGGGGTGAACCGGGCGACACCCAGCTCGTTCTGGATGCCTTGGCCGGTTGGTCGGATGCGCCGGTCGCCGCGACTGTCGCCTCCGCGTTCGCCGACGGACTGGGCATGGAACGGCACAACGCAATGGTGGCAAAGTTCGCGCCGCCCGTGCCCGCCGCCTTCGTGCAGGCCTGGCAACTGGTGACCAATCCGCCGCCCAAACCCAAGGCCTTCAAGCTGCCCCCGCCCAATCCCGACCGCCTGGCCGTGCTGGCCGCATTTCTGCCGGCGCTGGACCTACGCGGCAACCCCCAGCGTGGGGCCGTCATTTTCCGCGAGCGTTGTGCCACTTGCCACGCTTTGCGGGGTGAAGGCCGGGCGGTCGGGCCGGACCTGGCCTCCGTCGTGGCCAACGGGCCGAACCGGCTGTTGGTGTCCATCCTCGATCCGAACCGCGAGGTCGCCCCGAATTTCGCCGCCTGGACGGCCGAACCGAAGGACGCCGAGCCGGTCACGGGCCTGTTGGTGCGCGAAGCTGATTCGGCCGTGACGCTGAAGCTCGCGGGCGGCACGGAGACCACATTTTCACGCGCGCGACTGACCGGACTCAAATCCGAGGGCCGCTCCCTCATGCCCGAAGGTCTGGAAGCCGGGCTCACGCAGGCGGACGTTGCCGGGCTGCTCGCGTGGCTCCTCGCGGCGCCTACTCCGAAGTCCGCGCCCTGATTGGGTTTTCCTCTTAATCTTCTTCATAATCGTAATCTTCATCTTCGCCGTGAAGGCGTAGCGTTAAAGGGGAAGAGGAAGATTAGGATTAGGATTACGATTATGAACCCGCCCCTCCGGCGCGATACGCCTCCTCCCGGTGAGCAACTCAGGCTGGAAAGCCCTTTGACTCCCGGCCGCCGGTTCCTAGCGTTCGGGCGGATTCATGGCAGTCGAAGCAAACGGGACAACACGGGTGTCGGTGCTGGGCGTCGGTGCGTTTACGCAGGCGATGATGCGCCGGCTGCGCGAAGACGGCGCGGAGGTGAGCGCCTACCTCACGCGCGACTACGCGCACCACGGTCCGCTGGGCGAAGGCCCGTGTGTCGCCGCCGCCGCCGAGCCGAACCCGTGCGCGTATCTCCGACGCGAACAGCCGGACCTCATCGTGCCCATGTCCATTGAGTGGGCGCTCAAGCCGTGGACGGACGAATTTCTTTCGCTGAACCCGCCGTTGCTCTGCTCCACCGGCGAGGCGCTGCGGCTGGAGCGAGAGCGGGACTTTGCCCGCGAGTTGTGCGGGCGCTTCGGCGTGCCCTTTGCGCGGGCCTGGTTCGTGCGGACGCGGGCCGAGGCCGAAGCCCTGGTGCGGCGTGAACAGCGGCCCTTCGTCATCAAGAACCCCCTGTGTTCGCCCACCAGTCCCATCCACACCATCGTCTGCGAATCCGTCGCGGACACCCTCGCCTGGCTGCCCCGGCTGGATGACGCGGAAGGAATCTTTCTCCAGGAATATCTCGGCCGCCGCGAGGCCGGGCACATTGCGCTCGTGAGCGGTGGCGAGATCTATCCGCTCGTCACCAACCAGGAGTACAAGCGCGCCTTCGACGGCAATCTGGGCATTGTGGCCGGCGCGCCGCTCGGCGGGTTGGTCGAGCGCGATCCCGGTGACAAATACGGCCTCGTGCGCGAACTATTGGCGCCGTTGCGTCCGTGGTTCCGCGAAGTGGGTTTCCGTGGCCCGGTGCAGGTCACCGCGATGCTTCACGAGGGCCGCTGGCACGTGCTGGAGTACAATGTGCGCCTCGGCGTCACCAGCGGACCCATGATCGCCCGCATGCTCGCGAACCCGCTCGACACGTTCGTTCGCTGCGCGCGCAACGAATCGCTCGTGCCGCGCTGGCGTGACGGGCTCACCTACGGCTGCAACCTCACGCTGGCGGGCTACGGCTATCCCTTCACGCAGCTCACCGGCCCGCGCGTGCCGGTGACGGTGGATGGGGAATTTACGTGCGACGTCTGGTGGCAGGAAGTGGCCGCCCGCGCCGACGGCGTGCTGGAGGCGACCGGCCACCGGCTCGGCGACGTCGCCGCGCTCGCCGGCACACTCGATAAGGCGATCGCCACCGCCTACGCGAACATCCGCCGGATCCATTCGCTCGGAAGCTATTACCGTACGGATGTCGGCCAATCCCTCTGGCCCCCGGGAAACGAATGAGCGCCCCTTTGCTACGCCGCACCGCCAACCTGCCTCGCTCCGCCTGGGTCGAGGTGGACCTGGCCGCGCTTGCGCAGAACTTCCGCCTGATCCGCGCCGAGCTGCCCGCCCCTACACGCCTGCTCTACGTCGTGAAGGACGATGCCTACGGGCTGGGGGCGGTCCGCGCCTCGCAGGTGGCGCTGGCGAACGGCGCGGACCAGCTCGCCGTGTTCACGCTGGGCGAGGCGGTGGAGTTGCGCGACGCGGGCATCCGCGCCCCGATCCTGCTGCTCGGCGAACGGTTGCCGGACGAACTTCCGTGGGTGCTGGAACTTGGCCTGGAAACGTGCGTCGGTCGCGTCGAGATCGCACAGCAGCTCGCCGCGCTGGGGCGTCAGCGCGGCCGGCCGGTGCCGGTACACCTCAAGATCAACACCGGCATGAACCGCTTCGGCCTGCCGTGGCGGCGCGCGGCGGAATGGAGCCGTGAACTGGCGGCGCTTCAGGGACTGGACTATGTCGGCGCGCTGAGCCACTTCGCACAGAGCGACGAACTGGAGAAGGCGTTTGCCCGTACCCAACACGCCCGGTTTAAGGAGTGCGTGACCACGCTGCGGGACGCCGGAGTGCAGCCGCCGCTCCTGCATCACTGCAACTCGGGCGGCTTCCTCGATCTGCCGGACGCTCACTTCGACCTCGTGCGCGTCGGCCTGCTCGCGCAGGGCGTATTCCCTTCGTCGGTGTGCCGGCGGCTGCCGGGATTGCGGCCGGTGATGGCGGTGAAGGCCCGTATCGTCGCGGTGCAGGACCTCGAACCCGGCGACACCGTCGGCTATGGGATGCGCTGGCGCGCGGAGCGGCCCAGCCGGATCGGTGTGCTCTCGCTTGGTTACGGCGACGGCTTCCCGCGCGTGCGAAACGAAGGCTCGGCGCTCGTGCATGCGCAGCGGGTGCCCATCGTCGGCGGTATCACGATGGATGCCCTCATGATCGACCTGACCGACGTTCCCGCTGCAGAGGTGGGCGACGAGACCGTGCTGATGGGCCGGCAGGGCGGCGTCGAGATCACGGCCCACGACATCGCCGCGCTGAAGCGCAGTGTGAGCTACGACGCGCTCACCGGCTGGCGGTCCCGCCTGCCGCGAGTTTACCTCGGCCCCTGATTTTCCCGGCGATGAAGCTGCTCTTCTCCGAAGCCGCCCCGGACTACGCGCACTATCTCTATCCCTACGTCGTGTGGGGGTTCCTGGAGCCGGGCGAAACGCCGGCGGATGCGTTCGCGGCGGGCTTTCTGCCGGGCACGCCGCAGCTGGAGCGCTTCTATCTCGTGCGCCAGCTGCGTGTGCCGCTGGCGGAGTGGAAACCGAACTCCGAGAACCGCCGCGTTCTCCGCAAAGCGGAGTCGTTGCGCTGCGAGCTGATCCCGCGTGCGGAGTTTGACTATTCGCCCGCCCGGCGCGAAGCGTGGCTCGCTTTCGCCGAGACGAAGTTTGGGGCCGGCGTGATGCCGGGCGAAAGGCTCGACCGGCTGATGAACGGGCGCGTCATCAGCCACCTGCTCCATTTCACCGATGCCGCGACCGGCGCCGAGGCGGGTACAGCGCTGCTGTTCCTCGAGGCGCCGCGCGTGGCGTTCTACTACTACGCCTTCTACCACCTCACGCCCGAGACGAAGCACGTGGGCATGGCCATGATGACGCGGGCGGTCGAGCACTTCGCGCAAACCGGCTGGGCGCACCTGCACCTCGGCACCTGCTATTCCGAGCGGGCGTTGTACAAGGCGCAGTTCGAACCGCTGGAATTCTTCAACGGCTTCCGCTGGTCGCGGAACCTCGACGAGCTGAAGCACCTGATCCGGACCACGCCCGTGGATAAACACCGGCTGGAGACGGCCGAATTCCTAGCCTTTCAGCCTGAACCTCCGGTCGAACTGGCCCAGGCGAGCTGCTTCCGCTCGGCCTGAGGGTAGGGATGGCGCGCTGTGCCGTCTCCGTCGCCGAGCAGAGCGTCAGGCGACGGAACGAACGTCTCCAGCATCCGCACGGCTCTTCCGCCCCTTCAGGGCGGGGACCCCGCAGCGCACGGTCCCTACCGGGTTTGGCTCAGTCAGCCAGACCGCATTCCGCACGACATCTGCCCAATTGCGCGAACGGCCGCCGCGGCTTATGTCTCCCACATGCGCTTCCTCTCCTTGCTGTTCGCCTGTGCCGCGCTCCCCGCATTCGCCGGTTCCAGCGACGGCGCGTTGGATCTCTACTGGATCGATTCCGAAGGCGGGGGTTCGACGCTGATTGTCACCCCCGCGGGCGAGAGCGTGCTGATTGATTCGGGCAATCCCGGCGGCCGCGATTCGGGGCGCATCCACAAGGTGGCCACCGAGGTCGCCAAGCTCGACCACATCGACCACTACATCACGACCCATTTCCACGTGGACCATTTCGGCGGCGCGGCGGAACTGGCTGCGCTCATGCCCATCGTGAATGTCTGGGACAATGGCATCCCCGATGCCGATCCGGATGGCAACAAAACCTCCACGTGGCCGCTGACGAGCAAGCCGTACCGCGCCATGCAGGTGAAGGAACGCCACGTCGTGCAGCCTGGTCTCGCACTGCCGCTGAAATCCGGCACCCTGCCGCTGGAGATGCGCTGCCAGATCACCCGGCAGGAGCGTTGGACAGCGCCGGGGAAGGAACTCAGGCACTGGACGAACGAGGCCCTCCCGGCGGCCAAGCCGGTGGACACCTCGGACAACGCGAACAGCTCTGCGTGGATTCTCGCGTTTGGCCCGTTCCGCTTCTACGACGGCGGCGACCTGAGCTGGAACATCGAGGCGAAGCTCGTCTGGCCGGTGCCGCTGGTGCCGACGGTGGACATCTACCAGGTCACGCATCACGGCCTCGATGCGAGCAACAACCCATTGCTTCTGCGGGCGCTGAACCCGACCGTGAGCGTGATGAACAACGGTCCGACCAAGGGCACGGCGGCCGAAGTCATCACGAACCTGCGCGCCCTGCCCACGTTGCAGACGCAATACCAGATGCACAAAAACGTCCGCGAGGACGGCGTGACGAACAACACCCCGGACGAGTTCATCGCGAACCTCGCCGCGAAATGCGACGGCAACTACATCCACTGCCGCGTGGCGGCCGACGGGAAGAGCTACACTTTCGAAATCCCGGCCACGGGCCACCAGAAAACCTATTCGACGCGGGGGAAGTGAACCTTTGCGACCTCTGGCTGAAGAATGGCTTGGCCGGCATCGTCCCTCAGTGGTTCAATGCCGACGATGCCCCGTTCACCACAGCAAAGCCTCCTCTGGCGATCCGCCTTGGCGTGGGCGGTGTGGCTTGGCGTGACGGTCAGTGTGAACGCCGCGCATCCGGCGGCCGAGGAGCCGGTCTCCTTTCGTCGCGACGTGATGGCGGTGCTGGCCAAGGCCGGTTGTGCGAGCGGTCCCTGTCACGGCAACCGGAATGGCAAGGGCGGCTTCAAGCTCTCGCTGCGCGGGGAAGATCCCGAGACGGATTATGCCACCCTCATCAACGGCCTCGCCGGACGCCGGCTCGATTTTGGTGCGCCTGCTGACAGCCTTCTGCTGCTCAAGCCCACGACCGATGTGGCGCATGAGGGCGGTGCCCGGCTGAAGAAAGGCTCGCGCGAATACGAAATCCTGCGCCGCTGGATCGCCGCCCGCTCGCCCGACGATGCCTCGGCTCCGAAGCTTGCCCGCCTGGAGGTCACCCCGCGCGACGATTACTATTACGCGCCCAAGACGAACGCGCAGATCACGGCCACGGCGGTGTTTGCCGATGGCCTCCGGCGCGATGTCACGACGCTGGCCGTTTACGAGGTGTCGAACGTGGCCGTGGCCGAGGTCGCCCCGGATGGCCGCGTAATTCGCAAAAGCGACGGCGAGACGACGGTGCTCGTGCGCTACCTCGACCAGCAGGCACCGGTGCGGCTGGCCTTTGTGCCGCGACACCCTGAGTTCAGCGCGCGCAAGTTTCCGAAGCCGGCCAACGCCGTGGACGAGCAGGTCTACGCCAAGCTGAAGCAGCTGCGGCTGAATCCCGCCGGCCCCTGCACCGACGAGGTGTTCCTGCGCCGCGCGTATCTGGACCTGCTGGGCATCCTGCCGACGGCGGATGACGCCCGCCTGTTTGTTGCCGACCCGGCGAAGGACAAGCGTTCGCGGCTGGTGGACACGCTGCTGGAGCGGCCCGAGTTCGCCGAATCCTGGGCCATGAAGTGGGCCGACCTGCTGCGCCTCGACGAGCGCACCCTGGATCGCAAGGGCGCGCGGCTCTTCTACGACTGGCTGCGGACCTCCATCGCCTCGCATGAGCCGATCGACCAGTTTGCGCGCGAGCTGGTTTCCGCCCGGGGCAGCACCTACGCGAATCCGGCGGCGAACTATTATCGCAACCTCCGCACACCCGTGGAACGCGCCGAGGCCGCCGCGCAGGTGTGGCTGGGCACGCGGCTGCAGTGCGCCCAGTGCCACAACCATCCCTACGAGCACTGGACGCAGGACAATTACCACGATTGGACGGCGCTGTTTGAGCGCGTGGATTTCCAGGTGCTGGAGAACCGCCGGCAGGACGAAAACGACAGCCACGAGTTCAAGGGTGAGCAGGTCGTGTTCGTGAAGAATTCCGGCGAACACCAGAACCCGCGCACGAAGAAGACGTCGGTGCCGCGCTTCCTCGGGGTGCCGACACCGGTGGGCGAATGGGCCAAACAAAACGCTGTCTTGGTCTCGACGGCCGCCACTCCCTCTCCCCTCAACGGGGAGAGGGTCGGGGTGAGGGGTGAGGCTGCCAGCGGTCATGCGTCTTCGCCCTCACCTCACCCCACCCTCTCCTCTCCCTCCGGGAGCGGAGAGGGCAAGGCATCGGCTGTTTCGGTTATTCCCGGCATTGCTTGGCCGACGAACGCGATCACGGGACCGACGGACCTCGATGCGTTGGCGGTTTGGCTCACTTCGACCAACAACCCGCTCTTCGCACGCTCGCAGGCGAACCGCATCTGGTTCCACCTGATGGGCCGGGGGCTGGTGGACCCGATTGATGACTTCCGCTCGACGAACCCCGCGTCGCATCCCGCGCTGCTCGACGTGCTCACGGCGGAGCTGGTGAGGTCCCGCTACGACCTGCGGCATGTCATCCGGCTGGTGATGGGTTCGCGGACCTATCAGGCCTCCTCCGAGCCGACGAAGGGCAGCGAGGATGATATGGTGAACTACTCGCACAACGTCGTTCGCCGGCTCACAGCGGAGCAGCTCCTGGACGCACAGAGCGAAGCGGCGGGCGTGCCGCTGGAGTTCGCCGGCTTCCCCGAGGGAACCCGCGCCGGCCAGATGCCGCTGCTGAAGACGGGCGCGCGCCGAAAGAGCAGCCCGCTCGACCAGTTCCTCGTCGCCTTCGGCAAGCCGCCGCGCCAGACCCCGAGCGAATGCGAGCGCTCCAGCGAGCCGACGATGACCCAGGCCTTCGCGCTCATCAGCGGCCCGACGGTGCAGGATTTCATTGGGGAAAAAGACAACCGGCTGGGACCGCTACTCGCCTCCGGCAAGCCGTCCAGCGAGTTAGTGAACGAGCTGTTCTGGAACGTCCTGACCCGCGCCCCAAGCCAGCCGGAGTCGGTAAAGCTGGTGGCGCTGCTCGACACCGCGCCCAACAAGCGCGCCGCAATGGAGGACATCCTTTGGGGCCTCCTGAACGCGAAGGAATTTGTGCTGCGGAAATGAAGCCGACTTTGAAACGCCTCTGTGGAGCCTTGATCATGCTGACTGGCCTTGGGGCCATCCTGACTAGCCCTTGGATTGTGTTTCCCGGTCTGGAGATCCTGCTTGGCATCGAGACCTTGGTGGGAAAGCAGAGCGTGGATTACCAACCCGACGGTAGTTACTTCTATACCAACCCGGTCGCGCAGATGCGCTGGATTGCTGGGGTGGCCGCTATTGGAGCCCTGGTTTTTGCCGGCGGTTTTCGGCTTTGGCGCTCCAAACAGCCCAAGCCCTCGATTTTACAGGACCTCGATCCGAAAATCAGCCAATGAAGAATTTTGAATTCGGTCATGACGGCGACCATACAATCCCCGGCTTCCACTCTGCCGAGAAATTCTCGCGCCGCACGCGGCTCAAGGTGGGCGGGATCGGCATGCTTGACCTCACCTTGCCCAAGTTGCTGACAGCCGAAGCCGCTTGCTTCGGCAACCGGATGTGAGCACAGTAATTACATGAAGACGCACGAACTCACGCTCTGCCAGATTGGCAATTCCCGGGGCATCCGGCTGCCGGCGGGTGTGATCAAGAAATATGGCATGAGCCGGACGGTAATTCTCGAGGAAAAGTCCGACGAACTCGTCCTGCGGCCGTTGCAGGAAAAGAAGCTTTCCTGGGCGGAAACCTTCAAGGAGATGGCCGCCGAGAAAGAAGACTGGTCAGACCTCGAAACCACGACCGGGGACGGATTGCGTGACCTCTAAGCGTTACGACATTCTGCTGGCCAATCTCGACCCCACCCAAGGAGGCGAGATGGCGAAGACACGCCCGGTAGTTGTGGTCAGTCCGGATGCAATGAATACCGCGCTTGAAACCGTGGTAGTCTGTCCGCTGACGACCAAGCTGCATCCGCGATGGCGCAGCCGGATTCAGCTCACTTGTGCGGGCAAACCCGCTGAAATCGCCGTGGACCAGATCCGAACCATTAGTCGTCAACGCCTGGGCCGGCGGCTGGACACGTTGAAGCCGGCCACCGCTGCGGAGCTGCGCCGGCTGGTTTCCGAACTTTACGGGGACGGTTGAACGCCCAAAACCCACCATGAAGGCACTCCTCACAACAGTTCTCCTCCTGACTTACTTCACCGGCGCGTTCGCTGCGGATGATGCCGCCAAGAAGCCAGCCGAGGAGGCGGTTTTCCGCGAGCCGTTCACCCTCAAACTCCAAATCGATAAGGAACACTTTTACGAGAAGGAGTTCACGAAGATGGCGTACGTCCACGAGGACAACGTATATCTCTTCAAGGGCGACGAATTCGGACTTACCCTCGACATCCAAGACGGCTCAATCCGCGCGGTCAAATACCAGCCGGACGTAAAAAAGGCAGATGTCACCCTCAAGTTCACCCAGGAGGTTGATGCCGGCGGCACCGCCATGATGATGCTTCATATCCACAACAACACCAAGCAGCCCCTCGACGTGGATGCGTTGATGACCGTCCCCAACGAGAAGAAAACCTTTAAGACCAGCATTCTCACCGTTCAGCCCGGACTGTCTGGATTCGAGTCGTGGCCTCACCCCATCGTCCAACTCGTTCTTCGGAACATACGATTCAAGAAATGACCTCCTCCGCCTGCCCCGGCTTCCATTCCGCCGAGAAGTTTTCGCGCCGCACGCTGATCAAGGTCGGCGGGCTCGGCCTGCTCGGCATGACGCTGCCCAAGCTGCTGGCGGCCGAGGCGATTGCGCCCGGTACCGCCGTGTCTACGCCGAAGGCCAAGGCGAAGTCGGTCATCTTCCTCTACCAGTTTGGCGGGCCGTCGCAGATCGACATGTTCGACATGAAGCCGGACGCGTCGGACAAATATCGCAGCCCGCACAAGCCCATCGCATCCAATGCCGATGGCATCCAGGTGAGCGAACGGCTGCCCGACGTCGCGAAGGTCATGGACAAGGTGACGCTCATCCGGTCCATGACCCACAAGATGCTGAACCACAATTCGGCGAGCTATTACGCGCTCACGGGCCATGCGCCGCCGGTGGACGACATCCGCTTGCGCGACACGCTGGATCTGGCACCGGCCTACGGCTCGGTGGTGGATGCCCTCGCTCCGATCAGCGGTGAGCTGCCGACCTTCGTGGCGTATCCGCACGTCTGCCGCGACGGGGCGATCACGCCCGGCCAGCACGCGAGCTTCCTCGGCAAGCAGCACGATCCGCTGCTCGTGCTGCGCGATCCGAACGCCGCCGACTTCAGCCTGCCGGAACTGAGCCTGCCCGCCGGCGTGAGCTTCGAGCGGCTGACCGCGCGTCGCGAGCTGCAGAAGATGATCGACGGCCAGTCGCGCCTGCTCGACTACGCCAGCGCCGCGCGCGGCATGGACGCCTATTACGAGAAGGCCCTCACCATGCTGCACAGTGACAAGCTGCGCAGCGCCTTCGATCTCTCCAAGGAACCGGAGAAGCTGCGTGACCGTTACGGGCGCACGACCTACGGCCAGGGGCTGGTGCTGGCGCGGCGGCTGGTCGAGGCGGGCGTGAAGTTCGTCACGGTGTATTTCAGCGACAACATCGGCGGGCAGAGCACGGACAGCGGCGGCTGGGACACACACGGGTTCAACAATACCCACATGTATCCCATCGTGGAGAAGTATCACCTGCCCATAACGAACCAGACGCTGCCGGTGTTCCTGAACGACCTCGACGAGCGCGGCCTGCTCGACACGACGCTGGTGGTCTGGATGGGCGAGTTTGGGCGCACGCCGGAGCTGAACAAGCAGACCAGCCGCGACCACTGGCCGCACTGCTACACGACCCTGCTTGCGGGTGGCGGTGTGAAGCGGGGCTTTGTCTATGGCGCGAGCGACAAGCAGGGGATGTATCCGGCCGACAAACCGGTCCGGCCGGATGACCTGGCGGCGACCGTGTTCCATCTGCTCGGCATCGATCCGCACACCGAGGTGATGAACCACCAGCAGCGCCCGCTGCCCATCGCGGAAGGCGAAGTGGTCTCCGGTGTGATCGCTTGAAGCACGCTGTGTGGCCGGTTCGGCCGGGCGCAAGTCGCCTTCCCCCTCACCCCGGCCCTCTCCCCATGGGAGAGGGAGACTCGTCGTCTGTCTTTCGGCGGAAGCTGCCGTCGGAGTGGAAGGGCACAGACGATTCGTCAGCAGGCCCTGGCGGCTACAGAATTTTCAGCCGACGGCCGGCTTCTGGCCCCACCGTTTGAGGGCCTCCTCCAGTTCCGAGCGCCGGATGGGTTTGGTAAGGCAGTCGTCCATGCCGGCGGCGAGGCAGCGGGCCCGGCTGTCGCTCAGCACCTCGGCGGTGACGGCGACGATGGGCGTGCGCGGGGTGCGCGTGGCCATCTCGTTCTGCCGGATCTGCCGGGTGGCGTTGAAGCCGTCCACCTCGGGCAAGTGGCAGTCCATCAGGATGAGGTCGTACCGGTTCAGGCAGGCGAGGCGTACGCCCTCGGCGCCGTTGTCGGTGACCTGGCAGGACCAGCCGGCCCGCCGCAGCATCTCGAGAAGCACGCGCTGGTTCAGCTCGTTGTCTTCCACGAGCAGGGCGTGGCCCAGCACTGCCTTGGGCGGGGCGCTGATCCGGGGCGATTCCTCCTCGGGCACCAGCGTCAATTGTGTGTTGTCGGGTGCCGGTCGCAAGGTGGGCGCAACGCGGACCGCATTGACAAGCGTGGCGGGACTCAGCGCGGGCTTGGTGACATCCATGACGCCGAGGCTGGTCAGCGAGCCCGGTCCCGTCGGACGCACGCCGGGACGACGCAGGCACACCAGCCCGGTCGATTGCAGCTCGGCGTCGGCGCGCAACGCCCGGGCAAACGCCCGGCCAGCTTGGTCGGGGAGCTTCTCGGCAAAGGCGACGGTTTGGAACGGGCGGCCCGCGAGGGAGGCCTGATACAGCCGCCGCAGGGCATCCTGGGCCGTGTCGGTGGCGTCCACCACGAAGCGGGCGGCGCTGAGGTGATTCACAATCATCTCACGTGACGCGGTGGACGGCTCGACGACCAGCACCCGCAGGCTGTCTGTGGCTGCCGGAGCACTTTCGGGACGCACTTCCTTGTTGGCTTGACCCTCATCGGCCAGGGGCAGTTGGAACCAGAAGTCGGAACCCTGACCGGGACGGCTGGTGAAGCCCAGCTTGCCCCCCATCAGTTCCACCAGTCCCTTGGAGATACTGAGGCCAACACCCTCAGTGCCCAGCTGGCGGGCGGAGAAACCATTGGCCGTGGCCGACTGGTTGAAGAGGCGGGCCTGGGCTTCCGGTGTGATGCCGCAGCCGGTGTCGCTGACAGTGCATTTGAGCATCCCGAAGAGCATTTCGACGCGCACCACGATCTGGCCTTCGGAAGTGAAATTGACCGCGTTGCTGAGCAGGTTCAGGAGCACCTGCCGGGTGCGCGCCGCGTCGGCATGGACGCGCAGGTGCGGGTTCGGGCCGAGGTTGTGGGCCAGCTCCAGGCCCTTTTCCGCGCTCCGCTGGGCAAACAGCTCCATGGCCGGCAGCAGGATCTCCGTGAAATCAAAGGGCGCGGCGTGCAGTTCCAGCTGGCCATCCTGCAGGCGGGCGTAGTCGCTGATGTCGTTGAGCAGGGCGACCAGCACCTCGGCGGACTGGCGCACGTTCATGGCAAACTCGCGCTGGTCGGCCAGCAGGGCGGTTTCGAGCAGCAGTTCCGTATAGCCGATGATGCCGTTGAGCGGGGTGCGGATCTCGTGATTGACGACGGTGAGCAGCTCCCGGCGCGCCGGTGTCAGCGGTTCGGGCGCAGGCGTGCTCTCGGGGGCGACCGGTGCGGGTGCCGGCTGTGGCTTTGCCGGTCGGGAATCGGATTGCGTAGGCTGGCTGAGGGCGCGAAGCAGCCAGCCCAGACTGGCGCCGAGAACAATCAACACCAGCCCGGCAGCCCAGAGTGGCCAGGTGGGGTTGGCTGTCTGATCAAGCATGCGACACACCAGTTTAGCGCCGCAAAACGCAGCCTCAACCGTGCGAACACCGAGTATTTCCCGTAAGCAAGAACCGTTGCAATTCGCAATGTGACCGGAAAGTCACCTTAGGAGCGTTACCTGCCCGCCCCGTCGTCTTATTCGGGATCGGTGGCCTCCGGGCCGGCGAAACTGGCACCGGACACCAGGCGTTCGACGGCGGCTTCCAGCTCGCTGCGCCGGAACGGCTTGAGCAGGCATTCGTCCATGCCGTCCGCCTGGCAGCGCCCATTCCGGTTGGCCATCGGGTCGGCCGTCACGGCGATGATCGGGGTGCGGCCCCAGCCGGCGGCAACTTCCGCTTCACGGATACGCCGGGTGGCCTCGAAGCCGTCGACCGTGGGCATGTGGCAGTCCATGAGGATGAGGTCGAAGCGAAACCCGGTGGCGAGGTTCACCGCCATTTCGCCGTCGGTGGCGAAGTCACAGGTCCAGCCGAAGCGGCGGAGCATTTCGGCCAGCACGGTGCGGTTCAATTCATTGTCTTCGGCGATGAGGGCATGGAACCGGGTGGAGGATACCGGTAGGCCGCCCGTCAATGCAGAGGAAGGGGTTGCTGGGTGGACGGCAGATGAGCTGGCCTGGAGCACCGCCTGAATGAGCAAGGTCGGGCGCAGCACCGGTTTGCCAAGCTCGACCACGGTCCCATCGGTCAGCGGCAGTTGCTGGGACCGCACGCCGGGGCGGTGCAGGCGCACGATGCCCAGCCGGGCCAGCGGGGGCAGCGTCCGGATGGCGGCGGTGAACTCGAAGGCGTCAAAATCGCCAAGCTGCTCGGCGATCACGACGGCTTGGAAAGGCCGGCCGGATTCCGCCGCCGCCCGCAGCCGGGTCAGGGCCGCCTGGCCGTTCAGGGCGGTTTCGACCTGCATCCCCCCGATCTTGAGGTGCGAGACCAGCATACGCCGGCCGATCTCCGCCGGTTCGACCACCAGGACCCGGTGGTCTTTCGCGACCGGCGGCAGTTTCTGGTAGGTGGTGGGATCGCTCTCCGACCCGGGGGGCAGGGTGAACCAGAAGCTGGAGCCGCTGCCGGCCTCGCTATGCAGTCCGATACCGCCTCCCATCAGCTCCACCAGCCGCTTGGCGATGGCCAGTCCCAGCCCCGAGCCGCCGAAGCGGCGGGTGATGCTGCCATCCACCTGGGTGAAGCGGTTGAAGAGCCGGCCCTGGGCTTCCGGTGCGATGCCGATGCCGGTGTCGGACACGGTGCAGCGGAGCATCGGGGCCGGGCCTTCCGTCAGGTCGATTTTTACCAGCACGTGACCGGAGTGGGTGAATTTGACCGCGTTGCCGGCCAGATTGATGAGCACCTGACGGGCGCGCACCGGGTCGGCACGGACGCGAATGCTGCGTTTGGGCGGGGCCTCGTAGGCGAGCTCGAGGCCCTTTTCATTGGCGCGGGCGGCCAGCATCTCCAGCACCTCGATCACGATCTCCCGGAAATCGAATACCGTCACGTTCAGCTGCAAATGCCCCGCCTCGATGCGCGAGAAGTCGAGGATGTCGTTGATGAGCGACAGCAGCAGTTCGCCCGACTGCCGCACGGCCTGCACGAATTCGCGCTGCTCCGAACCGAGCGGCGAATCCAGCAGCAGGTCGCTGTAGCCGATGACGCCATTGAGCGGCGTGCGGATTTCGTGGCTCATCGTCGCCAGGAACTCGCTCTTGGCCTCGCTGGCCGCGTCGGCGGCCTGCTTGGCCTGTTCCATGGCCTCGGCGCGCGCGCGGGCACTGGCCAGCTGCTCCGAGTGCTGGCGGCGTTCGGTCTCCCGACGGGACCGGCGGCGCTGCCCCACCCACATGACCGCGCCGCCCAGCCCGGCGATGAGACCAACGCCGACCGCCTGGAACCATCCCGTCTGCCAGAAGAAGGGTTCCACCACGAAGTCCAGACCGGCGGGCTGCCCACGCCACTGGCCGTCTTTGTCCGCGGCACGCACCTCGAAGCGGTAATGGCCGGGCTTGGGATCGATCAGCTCGGTTTCCCAGGCGTGCTGGGAGTCGGGCACGCCGACCCAATCGTGCTCGTCAGGGAGGATGCGGGTCTGGAAGCGGGTGCGCTCCGGGGTGCCGAGGTTGAGGGCGGCGTAATGCATCTGCAGCCGCTTGGTGCCGGCCGGGATTCGGAGCGCCTGCTGCGCGTCCGGCTGGTCAAACAGATGACGGTCCGCCTGCACCCGCTCGATGAATACCAGGGGTGGGGCGGGACGGGGCGGGACCTGGGCCGGGTCAATCATCACGACGCCCTTCATCGTGGAAAACCAGAGCCGGCCGTCTTCGCTGCGGTCCGCCAGGTTGCTCATCATCCGGCGGCACTGGTTGCTCGCGAGACCGTCGGCCCGGTCCAGCATCAGGCAGTCCAGCTCGGTGGCCTGGCCGGCCGCAACCCGGTCAAGCGAGTCGCGCCGCACCCGGATGATGCCATCGTCCGTGCCCAGCCAGACGTCGTATGCGTTGTCCTCGACAATCGCCACGACGGCGATTCCCGGCAGCCCGTTCGTGACCCCGAACACCGTGGTACGGTTGGTCTGCCAGTGGATGAGCTGGCCATTCTGGGTGCCCAGCCAGATGCCATCATCCCGGGCGGCCTGCAGGGCGGTGAACGAGTCGCCCGGGGCGAGCCGGGGCAGGGGAGCCGGGCGGGCCTGCCCATCCCGCCACGCACGGACCTCCCCGCGCTCGGTGAGCAGCCAGATGGTGCCCACGCCGTCTTCGCTCATGACTTCGATGTCGGTGCCGTTGGTTCCCCGGGGAACCAGGCCGGCTTCCGTCCCGAACTGCCGCCAGCGGCCGGCCTCGTGGGAGAAGAGACTGCCTTCACTGGCCACCCACAGCCGGCCGGCGGAATCGTACAGCAGGGCGTCCACCGAGGATTTGTCGAGGCCGGGCAACGGCACATGCTCGAGCTGCCCGCCCTGCTGGCGGTAAAGCCCTTCCGTGTAGAGCCCATACCAGGTCGGCCCCTGGGGTTCCGCAGCCAGGGCAAAGACCCAGGAGCCCGTGTTGAGCCCGTGATCGCCGCTGATCAGGGGCGGCTCAAAGTGTCCGTTGCGCAGGGTTTGCACCCCACTCCCATGGGTCGCCACCAGCAGCGAGCCGTCGGGCTGGGGCATCAGGGTGTTGACGACACTCTGGATCAGCCCGGCGTCCTCCTCGAACACCCGGACGGTGCGCTGGCGCAGTCGCGTGACGCCACCGCCATTCGAGCCCGCCCAGAAGTTGCCCTCGCGGTCCTCGATGACCGTGGTCAGGGCGTTGTTCATCAGGCCGTCGGCGGTGGTGCCCCGGATGACCGAGCCATCGGGGGACAGCACGGCCAACCCACGGCTATAAGCGGTGATCCACAGTCGTCCGAAGCGGTCTTCATGCAGGCAGGTGACTCCGGCCAGATTGGCGGGCAGATCCCACTTCCGCTCCCACTGGCCGGCGCGCCATTTGCGGATGCGCTTGGTGTCCGCGAGCCATATTCCCCCGTCCGGGGACGGCGCGATCGCAAGCAAGGACGAAGCAAGGGCTTCACCGGGCCCGATCACGGTCTGCCAGTTTGTGCCCTGCTGCCGGGTCAATTGGCTGTCCCCCATCACCCACAGGGCACCCTGGGTGTCGCGGGTCAGGGCGGAGGGCTGATCCTTGCCCGTGGGCGGCCAGGGCACCGCTTCGAAATGGTCGTTTTGAAAACGGAGCAGGCGGTCAGTGGCACGGGCGAAGAGCTGTCCTTGTCCGTCAAACACCAGCGACGTCACGAACGAGTTGGGCACCCCCCGGGAGGCCCCGAATTCCTCCCACCTGCGCCCCTGCCGCCGGAAGACGGCACCCGATCCCCCGCACCACAGGTCCCCCGTGGGCGACAGGGTCAGGGCCACGCAGCCGGCCGTAAGGTTGGTGGAACCCTCCTCCTCGACCATGCGGAACTCGTGCCCGTTGAAGCGGGTCAGCCCGCGATAGGTGCCCACCCAGAGATATCCGTCGGAAGACTGCAGCAGAGTCTTCACAGCCGGATAGGGCAGACCTTCCTCAGTCCCCCAGGTGCGGACCAGAAATTCCTCGCCCAGCCGCCGGGCCGGTGCTTCCCCGGCCAAGGCGGCAATCGCGCTGAAAAACAGCAGAAAGCTGAGCAGGCCGCCCGGCATGGGGGCGGTCGGGGTTTTCATCGTTCTACATGTGTCCCGGGCCGGGCCGAAGCCCGCAAGCGGCAAATGCGGCTTTTGCCAGATTAAAATATTAGAATGCGAATTAATATGTTAACCCTGCCACCGTCGGGGCGGATGTTTCAGGGGGTCGCCGGACCCGGGCGCGGACGCCATGTCACCCATGCAGCGGCAAAAATGCCGTTTCGCTTGAGGACATTTCAGGTGACGTGCGGCGCAGGCTTGTCGTGACCCGCCGTGGCGCGGAGACTGGGCGCGTGATTTCCGGAGCGCGCGATGAATTCGGGGCCCGCCTGCAAAAGGCGGTGGCCGACGGCTCCCTGGTGCGCCTGACCCTGGGCGGACCCCAGGGCGGGGATGCGACGTTGCGGCAGCTGTCCGTCCGGCCCGTCCGTCTGCGCGCGGGGCTGCGGCTGGCCTTCGTGTGGCGGCACGACACGCGGGATGTGACCAAGAATCATCCGCCGGACGAGGCGTTGACGCAGTTGGAGGAACTCATCGGCCACCGCTTTGCCACGGCGCACCTCTTCACCACGTCGGCCACGGTCCACCTCGAATTCCGGCCAAACCGCCCGCCGCAGCTGCATGTGGGACCGCCGACCGAGGCCGCCCAACCGGTCTCACCCGACCAAAGCCATGACCGCGACAAAGCCCGGCCAATCCCCGCCCAGACCGGCTGGCTGCAGGCGCTGGGAGTCACCACCGCTGAGGGCAAGGTGCGCGCCGGCATGGAGGCGAAGTTCCGGCAAATCAACCGCTTCGTGGAACTGTTGGCTCCGCTGCTCAGCGAGGCTCCGTTGCCTGCCGAGGGCCCGCTGGGCCTGGTAGATATGGGCTGCGGCAAGGGCTACCTGACGTTCGCGGCCTACGATTGCCTGCGGCGCATTACGGGGCGACCGGTCCGGGTCTGCGGTGTGGAAGCCCGTCCGGAGCTGGTCGCGCTCAGCAACCGGGCGGCCCATGAATCGGGGCTTGAAGGCCTCGAATTCATCGCCGGGAACATTGCGGACGCCCCGTTGGAACACACCCACATCCTCGTCGCCCTGCACGCCTGCGATACGGCGACCGATGATGCCCTGGCCCGTGGGGTGGCGGCCGAGGCGGCCCTGTTGCTGGTGGCACCCTGCTGCCACCAGGAGGTGCGTCCCCAATTGGTGCCGCCCCCGGCACTCGCAGAGGCGCTGCGGCACGGCATCTTCCGCGAGCGGCAGGCCGAATTCGTCACCGACGCCCTGCGGGCCGCGCTGCTCGAATGGGCCGGCTACGCCACGAATGTGATGGAATTCATCAGCCCCGAGCACACCGGCAAAAACCTGCTCATCACGGCGGAGAAGCGCACGCGGCCCTTTGACCGTGAAGCCGCCGCCCGGCGTGTCCGCGAGCTGGCGGCGCTTTATGGCGTGCGTCGGCAGGCGTTGGCCAGTCGGTTGGGTTTTGACCTGGCCGCGCCTTGAACGCTATGGACCCCGACACGTTGGATTGGGCGGCGCTGGACCGGCTCCGGGAAACCTTCCTTCAGGGAAAGTCGGCCGGCGCGGGCGCCTACTGGCGTTCGCGGAGCGATCTGGCCAATTACGATGTGACGTTTGGCGAGCGCATCGGTTGGAAATGGGATGCCGTGCTGCGCGAGCTGCGGCTCCGTGGCTGGCAGCCGCCCCAAGGGCCGGTGCTCGACTTTGGTTGTGGCAGCGGCGTCGCGGGCCGGCGGGTGATCGAGACCTTTGGCACGGAGCGGTTTACGAAACTGCTGGTGCATGACCGGTCGGCCTTGGCCGAGGAATTCGCCCTGTCCCGCGCCCGGGAAGAGTTCCCCAACTTGGCCGCCGCCCGTCTGGCGCGTGCCGAACTGGCCACTCTAGAATCACCCGGCACGCTGGTGGTCAGCCATGTGCTGAACGAGCTGCCGGACAATCAGCGCCGGCAGCTGCTGGGACTGGCCCGGCGCGCCCAGGCCGTGATCTGGGTGGAGCCGGGGACGCATGCCGACAGCCGGGAACTCATTGCCGTCCGGGAAGCGTTGCGGGAGCAGTTTGTGGTCGTGGCCCCCTGCACCCACTGCGAGGCGTGCGGGCTGCTGGCTCCCGGCAACGAACGGCATTGGTGCCATAATTTCGCCCCACCCCCGCCGGCCATCTTCGCGGATTCCGGCTGGACCCGTTTTGCCCGGCGCGCGGGCATCGATCTCCGCAGCCTGCCCTACAGTTTCCTCGTGCTGGAGCGCAAGCCGGGTTCACCCGACTGCCCGCCCCTGCCTCCGGGGATCTCCCGAATGCTCGGCGTACCGCGCCTCTACAAGGGTTATTTGAAGCTCTACGACTGCTCCAGCACCTCCGTCCGGGAGCTGATGCTGCAAAAACGGGACTTGCCGGAGCTGTTCGCCGATCTGGCGGAAGATTCGGAGGCGGTTCCGCTGTTTCACTGGCATACCGAAAATGCACGTGCCCATGCCGGCACGCGCTGGCCACCGTCCAAGTAGGACGGGCGGCGCGCCCGTGTTCTGTTTTATCTTCTGCGTCAGCGACCTGCCGGCCAGACAGGCAAAGATTTGGAAGCCGGGCGGGCCGCCCGTCCTACTTTTGTGGGTACCCGGAACCTGCTGCCTCGCTCCTGGAAAATCAGACCCTACCAGCCTGCTTCGCAAAACTCTTCCTGAAAGAACGGCTTATCGGATCACCCGCCGCTCCCGTTGAAACAGATCGTAACTAGATGATTGAAAGGATCTTAGGATGATTTCAAAGGGTTCGGATACCTAGTCAGCTTCGGATCAGGATTGGCCGGCGGCGGTTGGAATCGGCGATTTCACGGGGAAAAGTTAAAAATGGGCGAACGGGCCACTTTCCTAAAGACAACGGACCAGAATCCGCTATGTCTGTAACGGCAGAGCTCGTTGGACAGAAAAAAACTGTTGACGTATGCCCTAGTCTTTCGGCACGGTCACTGCACACACGGAAACAAACTAAACCATATGAAGACTCAATCTCTTCTCCTCACTGCCGCTGCAGTGTGCCTCGGGGCGACTTCCGCCTTTGGCGCCGTCAGCAGCAACATTGTCGGCTACACCAAGCTCAGCCTGAATGCAGGTCTGAACTTGATCGCCAACACCCTCGACAACAAGGCCGGCAACAAGATCGCCGACGTGATCCCCGCTGTGCCCGATGGCACGACGCTGTATCAGTACAACGGCACCACCTATGCGAGCTCGCAGTTCCTCGCGAATGATCCTGCCAATCCGTCCGCCGGTGGCATCTGGACTGCGGATGCGACTCTGGCGCCCGGCAACGGCTTCTTCATCGACGTTGGCACTGCCGCCACGTCGGTTGTCTTCGTGGGTGAGGTTCTTCAGGGCAGCCTGAGCAACCCGGTTCCCTCGGGTCTGTCCATCAAGGCTTCCCAGGTTCCGCAGGCGGGCGCTCTCGACGCGCTCGGTCTGGTTGCCGGCGACGGTGACACGGTGTACCTCTACAAGGGTGCCGCCGGTTACGATGGCTTCCAGTTCCTCGCCAATGACCCGGCCAATCCTTCGGCGGGCGGAATCTGGACCACGTCGGACAGCAATGCTCCCCAGGTTGCCGTTGGTCAGGCTGTGTTCTATTCCTCCGCTGGTCAGACCACCTGGAATCGTACGTTCACTGTGAACTGAAACGTTGAATTGACGATTCATCTTCAACCCGGTTAGAACTCTTAATAAACCAATGAAAAAAATTCTGCTCACACTCGCAGCGACTGCCACGGTTTTCAGTGCGTTCGCTGCTGATGGCACCTTCGCCGCGTCCAACGTCATCAATGGCGTTCGTCAGTACATTTTCGATACTGACGGGACCAAGCTCGCCACGGCCAATGGTGCCGTTCAGTTTGTTTACAACGGTGCTGTGGTTGGCACCGGAACCTATGGCTTCTTGGCCCCTGGTACTTTCAGTGCCGGCACGATCAGCATCCCTGGTCAGGCTGGTAACTCGGTTGCGATCACGGTTGATGTGTGGGACAAGACGTCGGGTGCGACGTTTGATGTCGCCACTCAGACCCTGACGCAGACGGTGACCATCACCCTCGGTGGTGGCGGTGTCCCTCCGGCCACGGCGGCCCCGCTCACCGGTTTCACCGGTGGTACGCTTGCGCCTGAGCCCTCCACCATTGCCTTGGCCGCCCTCGGCCTCGGTGGTCTGCTGTTCATCAGCCGCCGCAAGTAATTGCGTCGTACTTTCAAGAAGGCCGCTCTGCAAAGAGCGGCCTTTTTTGTTTTCCCATTGACAGGGAAAGCGCCGTGCCGTTGCTTCATCACATCCTCAAGGCGGTCCTTTCACGATTCTTATGAAGAAGACTTTATTTGCGTTGGCAGCGGGAGCGGTTGTTTTCGGGGCGTCCGCCGCCGATGGCACCTTTGCCGCCTCCAACATCATTGGTGGGGTTCGCGAGTATATCTATCTTTCTGACATCGATAGAACGTTGACGAAGTTGCCGAAAGAACGGGGCGCTGTGCAGTTCGTGTACAACGGGGCGGTGGTCGGTGCCGGTACCTACGGCTTCTTGGCCGCGGGTACTTTCAGTGCTGGTACGATCAGCATCCCTGGTCAGGCTGGTAACTCGGTTGCGATCACGGTCGACGTGTGGGATAAGGCGTCGGGGGCGACGTTCGATATCGCGACGGCTACCCTGTCGCAGACCGTGACCATCACCCTCGGTGGGGCCGGTTCACCGCCCGTCACGGCGGCCCCGCTCACGGGTTACACGGGTGGGATTATGTACACGATTTACACGCCCGAACCCTCCACGCTCGCCTTGGCCGCCTTCGGTCTCGGCGGCCTGCTCTTCGTCATCCGCCGCAAGTGAGGGCAGTTGTCGGAAACCATCCCCGACGCGTTGGCAATCCCTTCTTATGAAACAGATCCTTTTGGCAGTCGTGGCCGGAACCGCCGCTTTCGGTGCGTCTGCGACCGATGGCACTTTTTCCGGCTCCAACGTCATCGGTGGAGTCCGTTATTACGTTTACGAATGTGATGGAACTAAGCTGGCCAAGGCTAATGGCGCCGTTCAGTTCGTGTACAATGGAGCGGTGGTGGGCGCGGGGGTTTATGGCTTTCTGGCCGATGGAACCTTCAGTGCGGGTACGATCAGGATTCCTGACCAGGCCGGTAACACGGTCGCGATCACGGTTGATGTGTGGGACAAGACGACGGGTGCGACGTTCGACAGCGCGACTTATACTTGGTCGTCGACGGTGACCATCACCCTCGGTGGGGCCGGTTCACCGGCGGCTCCGCCGGCTCCGCTCACCGGCTTCAACGGTCAGTCTGAGTGTCCTGAGCCTTCCACGATCGCTTTGGCCGCCCTCGGCTTGGGAAGCCTGTGCTTCATCGCCCACCGCAAGTGATTGCGGTGGTTGGAAACCAACCCGAGCGGCGGAAAATCCTTATTATGAAACAGATCCACATCGCAGTCATGGCTGGAACCGCCGCTTTCGGTGCGTCTGCGAGAGATGGCACCTTTTACGCCTCCGCCGTCATCAGTGGCGTTCGCGAGTATGTCTATCTCTATGATTGGGGTGGGGAGAAGTTGCCGAAAGATCGGGGCGCTGTGCAGTTCGTTTACAAAGGGGCTGTGGTTGGTGCCGGGACCTACGGCTTCCTGGTCGATGGGCTTTTCAGCGCTGGTGTGATCGGCATTCCCGGTGAGGCCGGTGACAGGGTCGCGATCACGGTTGATGTGTGGGACAAGGCGTCGGGGGCAACGTTCGAGACCGCGTATGGTCGCCTGTCGCAGACCGTGAGCATCGTCCTCGGAGGTGCCGGTTCGCCGCCCGCCTTGCCGGCCCAACTCACTGGTTACACCGGCGGGGTAATCTACACACCCGAGCCTTCCACGGTGGCCTTGGCGATCCTCGGTCTCGGTGGCCTGCTCTTCGTGAGCCGCCGCAAGTGAGGGCAGTTGTCGGAACCCATCCCTGAGCGGTAGGCAATCCATTGTCGTGAAACAGATGCTTATCGCAGTCATGGCTGGAACCGCCGCTTTTGGTGCGTCTGCGACCGATGGCACCTTTGCCGCCTCCAACATCATCGGCGGCGTCCGTCAGTATATCTACGACGTGGATGGGACCACGAAGCTGGCGACCGCCAATGGTGCCGTGCAGTTCCTTTACGATGGTGCTGTGACAGGCAATGGAATCTACCCATTCCTCCAGCCGGGCTTGTTTGTCGGACACGTCATCGGTCTTCCTGGGCAGGCGGGCAACACAGCCACCATTACGATTGAAGTCTGGGACAAGACGACGGCGACCACCTATGAACAAGCCATGCTTTCGGGACATTACCTGCCTGCTCAGACCGTTGTTATCAGCCTCGGGGGTGCCGGTGGTGTGCCGAGCGTGGCATCTGAACTCTTTGGCTTCACCGGGGGTAAGCTCGTTGCCGCTCCCGAGCCTGCCACGGTGGCCTTGGCTGCCCTCGGCCTCGGAGGCCTGCTCTTGGTCAGCCGGCGCAAATGATGGCGTCTGGCCCAAGTCGGCGGTGCGGCGCGGAGGTAGCGCAGAGTTGCACTCTGCTGTACCGCCGACTTGCAGTCGGCAGGGCTTCCGAAAACAGGGATGCCTCCTTCGTTTTCGCGCCTTGCAGGTCGGATACCTGCGAAACAGCAGATTAAAAATCTGCGCTACTCCGGGAGGGCTCCGGTGGCCGGATGCGCATCCGGCGACCGCGCGCCTCCATTGAGTAGCACCGTTTAACGCGTCGCCCGGCCGTCAGTCACGATGAAAGGTGCGGCCGCCAAGGCGACCTTCTCCGTTTCCTCATTGACGGCTGGACACTTCCACCTTTACCAAGAGGGCGTCATTGGCGTGTTCGTCTATCGGCTAGGACATAGCCCTCTCAAGGCTGAAAGACGGGTTCGATTCCCGTACGCGCTACCAATGTTCGTAACCCGCACTTAATCAACAGGATAGTGGGTGGGGAAAAGTTCGAGCAGGTGAGTGGGGGAAGTTTTTTGGGAAGTCGAACGCTCAAAATACCTGCAAAAGTGCAGGTTTTCCAGCTCCGGTTTCTATCCACCTTCCAAACTATTTTGTGGGCAGTTTTCCTGCGGCGCTTTTCCTCAGCTTTGGCCGACGTCAGGCGGCTTGCGCTCACGCTTCATGTTCCTGGAGATTTTGGCCCAGGCAATATCGACTGTACGCTTTCGCTCACCTTCGGAAACGAGAGCGGCATCCTGAAGCACGGTCTTCCCTGCGGGCGGTTCCCTTGGATTCGACCCGGCCCGCTGCATCTGCGCCAAAGCAACCATACGCGACAGAAAATCACGCGCCGGGGTAGTGTCCTAATACCATTTCCCGATGATAATCGGACGAATGGGTGGGGACGATGCAGCAGCGCGCCATCCCCGCCCTGTAGGGGCGGCAGAGGCGTGCGGATGCCGTGGACGTTCGTTCCGTCGCCTGACGCTACGCTCGGCGACGGGGACGGCGCAGCGCAGCGCGCCATCCCTACCATTGCACCGTTTCTTTCCGGGAACTGGTATGAGACCGTACCAGACGAAGCACTTTAGCTTATCCGGTTCGGTATATGGGGTTGTGATGGATATGTCCTTGACCCGAGAGTTACCGGCTTCGTGGGATTGTGGGGTTTTCCGTTGATCATCAGCGTAAAACCCTCCTCCGATTGCAGCCCATCGGCTGGCACTTGTAGCCCCAAAAACGTCAGTGGCGCATGACGGTGGTGGTAGTTGGCACAGAAAACCAACCCGCTCAGGCAGGCGGTGATCCAAAACGGCAGAAATGCCCTGGCGAAACTGGGCCGGGCAGGAGCGGCTGAGTTTTTGGGCTTCATGGCGAAATCTCCTGCCCAATCGGTATACAATCTAACTTTAGAATGTCATAAAATAATATTATCAACCCAAAATGGGAATAAGCAGAGCCGCCACCAGCGGTAGGCCAGCGACGCGTAGGAGTCCTGTTGCCAGCTTGAGCAGTTAATGAGCGTTACTGTTCCACGACGCGATATTGGCGGGACGAAGAGTCCGCAGCGCTTCTATCCAGCACGCGCTCCACTGTTCGGCTTGGAGTGATCGAACCGAGGTCCTGCCAGGTCTGCAGATCGGTAGTGTACTGCACCTTATAGGGTTTGCCCGGAGTGCCGGAGAAACCGAACTGAAATCCGTGCGCGTTCAGGAACCGCTGCAGGGTCAGACGTTCGCCCTCCCGGGTGCTGTAGAAGAGCGTGCCGGAATCGCCCACGGCGACATAGGTGCCATCCTTGTAGGCGATGCTGTGCAGGTCGAAGGTGGTATTGATCTTGCCGGTGGTCCAATTCGTGCCATTGGTGGAATAGGCCACCTTGCCGGCGCGTCCCACCGCGACGAAGGCCCCCTCGGCATAGGTGATGGCGAGCAGGTTGGGACTGGGAAGATTCACCGATGTCCAGCGCACCCCGTTGGTGGACACATAGACGGCGGGGTCATCCACGCAGACATAGTGACCTCCGCCATAGGCCATGCCCTGCCCGCGCACCGCTTCGAGGTTTGCCGGCCACTCCGTGCCGTTGGTGGAACTCAGGAGCGGGAACGGTCCGTACTGGAAAAAGGTGGTGCCGTCGAAAATCACGCCGAGCTGGTGGTTCGGGCCGCCATCAGAGTTATCTGTCCAGGAAAGGCCATTGGTGGAACTCAGAAAGCCTCCGGCGGTCACGAAGGTTCCCTGGCCGTAGGCGACGCCCTTCAGGTAGTAGGGCTGAACGTTCGTGTTGGAATACCGAAGGGTCCAAGCCTGCCCATCGGGGCTGGTCAGGATGTCGGCCTGGGCCCCGGTGGCGACCACCAGTCCTCCACCCGCTCCGACCCCGAAGAGATCCTGCAGGGTTCCGCTGTTTTGGCGGGTCCAGTCGATTCCGTTAGTGGAGGTCAGGATCGCCCCTCGCCAACCGACGGCGACGAAGCCCGAATCCGTGGCCGTCACCGCCGTCAGGTTGTTGGCCCCGAAGTTGGGCGAATCCCAGTGAATGCCATCTGCGGAAGTGAACGGGAACCCGTCCGAACTGAGGGCGACAAACTGGCCCTTCAGATAGGCCACCCCGACGAGGTTGGCGGAAGTGAACGCATAATCAAAATTCCAGTTCAGACCGTCTTCGGAATACCCCACCGCACCCGAGCCGACGACAACATAGCGGTTGTTGGCAAACGCCATGTCGTTGAACTGGGTTGAACCGTTCGGCTTCTGCGTCGTCCAGCTGCTTCCGCCATCGTCCGAGGTCGCAATCACACCGATGCCGACGTCATTTCCCCGCCCCAGCGCGAAGCACTTTCCGTTCAGGTAACGAAGGGTCAGAAACTCGGTGTCTTCGGCGATCGGGTTGGGGCCGGGATCGATGGGCTGCTGGGTCCAATTGACGCCATCCGGGGAAAGCCAGGCGCCGCGCGGAGCGCTGAGCGCCACAAAATGGTCATTCACAAAGGCTGCGCCGCAGAAATCGGGGATCGGCCGGTCAAATGGAGCCACATTTTGCAACGTCCAGTTGGTACTGTCGGTCGAGGTGTCAATGATCCCGTCGCCAACGGCCAGAAACTGTCCGCCCCCATAAATCAGCGACCGCCATTCATGCGTCACGTTGACACTGTGATTGGCCCAGGTGATGCCGTCGTCGGAGGTGAGGATACTGCCATCACCGCCGGCCGCCCCGTAAACGGTGCCGCCCACCTCGACGTAGTCCCAGACTGGGCGGGCCAGCTTGTTGGTGGCCTCCGCCCAGAGGCTGCCATCGAACGAGTTGAAGATCGAGCCGGTACGGCCGGGGGCCACCAGCACCTCCCCTTTCACCGCATGCAATCCGAAGACGGTTTTGCCGGTGCCGGCCGGCACCACCGAAAACCAGTTGGTCGGGGCGTCGGCAAGAAGCCTGCCGCCGAGCCAGCCTAGGAGGACGACGGAGAGACACCAGCGGAAGCGATCGGTATTGAGTTGCATAAAGTCCTTGGAAAAGATTGGTCCGGCATTTCAAGGATGCCGTTGATCTTTGCGGCTTTCACTAGAGATGAGTTCGGCATGAAAGTCAATGTCAGTCATGGTGTGGCAGTGTCAGACACATATCATTTTTTGAACCGAAGCATTAACCGATCGCCGCCGGATGATTGATGGCACCGGGAATCTCCCGGTCCGACCAGACGTGGAAGTTCCGGAAAACCCCTGCTTTGCGCGCCGACTGGATCACGGCCGCCATCATGGTGCTGTAGTCACCATCCACCACCGACCAGTAACAGTACCGGGGACTCATGCAAAAACCTCCTCCAGGCAGATCCGGCGATGCCCTTCCGTCTGGCAGAGACGGCTGACCGCATGATCGCGGCACTGTCGGGCCATGCGGGATCGCAGGCCACAGTCGTGATACAGTTCCAGCGCCTGCCGCTGGTATTCGCGGAAGTCATCGCAGATGAAGCCGGTTTCACCGGAAATTATCAGACGGTCCAGATGGTGACCGGGTGGAACGAGCGGAATGCAACCCGTAAGCATCGCCTCGACCGTCGAACGTCCCCAGGACTCGGTAAAGAAATGGCCCAGGGGATAAACAAACAGGTTAAGACTGTGTAAAAACTCGGCCTGCTTCTCCTGTTCCGGCCGCAACAGGCTCCAACGGTGGTCAAATTTGTGCCATTTATAGCGCTGCGAGAGCTGGTCATCCCACGCCATGACCCGGAAACGGCACTCGGGAATGTCCAGGCACTCATAACACACCGGAAAATCCTCCGGATACTTTTCTGGTAACAGTCGTGAAAGCCGGCCGATTGTAAATTGGACGTTACGCCGTTCGTGCAACGGGAAGAAGGAGGGATCGATATAGTTGCCGGTCATCGCCGACGGTAACGAACCGTAGTTTTCGGACAGGGCTGCCTTCTGCACTTCCGAGACGTACAGCACCCGATCCACCAGGCCGGTCCGTGCCGCATCGACCTCTCCTTCATGGTGCCACATCATCTCACTCGACCAGACGATCTTGAGCCCCAGTTCCTTGGCTTTCAGGCAGATGCGATCGACGAAAAAGCGCTGGTTGGAGAGGGCGAGCCCATAGCCCGCCGAAGGCTTGGCCAGCTGATCGATCAAGCAGTATTTGATGCCCAACCCGTCCATCCAGCGGGTCCATTGCTTCTGATGCAGAAATCTCCTCTCGTTGGGCACCACGGTAATTTTAGAATGGCGGTGGAGCAGGATGAGCAAATGGGCCAGCTTGGTGGCCGCTCCGCCGAGATGCGAAGGCCAGCCAAAGAAAACCAAGTTTGGAAGGGGAAAATCCATTTTGTATAGAAAGTGCTGCGTCTATGCGCGTGCTGGGTGATCCGCGTGACGCTTGCGCATTAACGTCATAGGTCCTATGCTGTGACATCTTTGCTAGCCAAGGATGCTCGGCGTTGGAAGCTGATCGCCAGTGGCACTACAAGTATTTAGTGCTCACGGCCGTCTGGTTATCAGAACCCGATGGCCTTCGTGGCGCGAAATTGTACATCCCTGGCTCCGGTGGGAGGGGGGAGGTAAGCCGGGCATAAACCTTCAAACCAGCGCTTGGGAAGGCGCTACCTGTCAGTGCACCGCAACAAGTGAGCAAACATGAAAACAGAACTTGGAACTGAAATACTGATACTATCGGCATTAGTATATTTGCTTTGGAAAGTCAAATCCCTCTCGAAGCGTCTTATCGTTTGTGAAAAAGAGCTGGACTTGCGCCGGGAAGTTTTGCCGAGTTCATCAGACTCAAAGTTGAAACAAATGGCGGAAGGCTTCAAAAGGGGGACGGGAGGGTGAACGGCTTCGAAATGGAGTGTTATATTAGCAAAAATGATGGTTAAGGCCTTTTGATCAGGTGGTGATTTCCCATCGCCTACCCGGTTTCTAATGAAAGGGAGGGCATGTCAGATCATGCCCCGAAAATCCCCTGCAAGCATAGAAGTCGTGAATCTGGGTCCTGCCATTTGTGGCGCGATTTGACGAAACGGCGGGCGGACTTTGGCCCGGGCAGCCGGCGTGATGGTGGCGATCCGTTGCCGATCAGTCCAGCGGCTCTTCCTCGGCCCCTCCGACGCTTGAAGCCGGTTGGTGCTGCTAAAAAACGGAGCCTCCAACGTGGCCGCCTGCGTTTATGACGGGGCCAACCATCGTGTGAGTGACTAGGCTAGTCGGTCCCGATACCCGGCCCTTAGCACGCGCACCATAAAGGAGAGTTGGGGCGCTTGAAGATGGTTGCCATAATCAGTGCGACCGAGGCACCCTTTCTGGGTGCGGCAAAGTGAGCAGCATTACCACTGAAACTTCCCACTGTTCCGTTCAAAAAGCGCTAAAATGGCATAATATATGTGGTGTATTGAAAGACGGGTTCGATTCCGGTACGCGCTACCAATTTCGCCGCCCGTGAAAGACCTTCACGGGCGGTTTCTTTGATGGTCGCCTGTGTCACCCTCGATCTCGCCCTCCGCCGGGAGTTTGATTACGCCATCCCGGCCGAGCTGGCCGGGCGGGTGGAGGTGGGCACGCGGGTCAAGGTGCCCTTCGGCCACCGGCAGGTGCTGGGCGTGGTGACGGCGCTCGCCGAGGAATCCACGCATACCCACCTCAAGCCGATCACCAAGGTCATCGGCGTGCAGAGCCTGGTCACGCCCAAGGTGCTGGCGCTGGCCCGCTGGATGGCCGAGTACTACTGCTGCCCGGTCGAGACCGCGCTGAAGAGCGTGGTGCCCGAGGCGGTCCGGCAGGAAAAGGACGGCTGGCGGGAGCTGCTCTACGTCCATGCGCTGACGCCACCGGCCGAATTTCCCCAACTCACCAAACGCCAGCAGGCCATCTGGCAGATCATCGAGGAATGGCGGGAACTGCCCTTGCAGGAACTGCAGCGGCTCGGCGAGATCACCGCCGAAACGATCCGCAAACTGGAAGATCGTGGCCTGGTCCTGATTGCGCCGAAGGTGGACGAGCGCGATCCCTATGCGAAAGAGCAGATCGTGCCCACGCAACCATTGGCGCTGAATGCGGATCAGGCGAAGGCCTTGACCGCGATCCAGTCGGCGATGTTGGCCCTGGCGAAGCCTCCAGCGGCAACAAAGGAACATGACACAACATCAACACCAGGCACCTTCCTGCTGCACGGCGTCACCGGCTCGGGCAAGACCGAGGTGTACCTCCAGGCAATCGCGCACGCGTTGGAGCGGGGCTTGGGCGCGATTGTGCTGGTGCCGGAAATCGCGCTGACCCCGCAGACGGTCGAGCGCTTCAAGGCGCGCTTTTCATCCGGTCCGCTCCAGACCTTGGTGGCCGTGCTGCACTCGCACCTGAGCGGCGGCGAGCGGCACGACGAATGGCACAAGATCCGGCAGGGCCGCGCCAAGATCGTCATCGGCGCCCGTTCGGCGATCTTCGCGCCGGTGGACCCGTTGGGTCTCATCATCGTGGACGAGGAGCACGAGCATTCCTACAAGCAGGAGGAGGCCCCGCGCTATCACGCGCGCGATGTGGCGGTGCTGCGCGGCCAGCGGGAGGGCGCGGTCGTCGTGCTGGGCTCGGCAACGCCATCGCTCGAGACTTACTACAACGCCAAGCGCGGCAAATACGCGCTGCTCGAGCTGCCTTCACGCGCCACGGAAATGAAGCTGCCGGTAGTCCGTGTTGTGGACATGCGGCACGAGGACACGAAGGGCAAGGCCTCGGTGCCGATCTTCTCGCAGCAGTTGCGCGAGGCCATCACGCAGCGGCTGGAGCGCGGCGAGCAGACGATGCTATTCCTGAACCGCCGGGGTTACTCGACCTCGCTCCAGTGCGAGAAGTGTGGCTACGTTGCCGGCTGTCCGAACTGCAGCGTCTCGCTGACCTTTCACCGCCAGTCGCAACGGCTGCTCTGCCACATCTGCGGGCACGAGGAACCTGTCCCCAAGAAATGTCCGGCGCCCCAGTGCGGCAATCCCGCGATCCGCTATTCGGGCGTCGGCACGGAACGCGTAGAGGACACCCTCGCGAAGCTCTTCCCCAAGGCCCGCGTGCAGCGGATGGATTCCGACACGCTCAAGCGCAAGGACGACTACCGGCGCATCCTCACCGACTTCCGCCTCGGCAAGATCGACATCCTGGTGGGCACCCAGATGATCGCGAAGGGACTGCATTTCCCGAACGTGACGCTGGTCGGGATCATCCACGCGGACCTGTCGTTGCACCTGCCGGATTTCCGCTCGGGCGAGCGGACCTTTCAACTGCTCACGCAGGTCAGCGGCCGGGCCGGGCGCGGCGATGTGGAGGGCGAGGTTTTCGTGCAGAGCTTCACGCCGTTTCATCCGGCGATCCAGTACGCCCGCCGGCATGACTTCCTCGGCTTCTACGACCAGGAGATCGAGTTCCGCGAGCAGTTGCGCTACCCGCCCTTCGCCCGGGTGGCGCTGCTGACGCTGAAGGGCCGCAACGAGGAAAAGGTGAAGTTCACCGCCGAACACATCCGGCGCTGGCTCGATGAGCACCTCGCCGGTTGGAAGGACGTGACGATCGCCGGTCCCGCTCCGGCCCCGCTCGCCCGGGCGGAATCCTTCTTCCGCTATCACGTGATGCTCCGCACGCGCGCGATGTCACGGCTCAGCGCGGAACTGACGCGGCTGCAAACGGAACTTACCCTGCCCGACGACCTGACGCTGACGGTGGATGTCGATCCGGTGAATCTCGCTTAGTGGTGGTCGCACTTAGAATCTTGCTCCTGCTCTTACTCTCGTTCTTGCTCCGTTTCCCATCACCCATCGCCTTGTTAACGGAGGAGCAAGAGTAAGAGCATGAGCAGGAGCAGGAAGGGAACAATCCTACGTCGTTTTCCACGGATGCTTCAGGCCGGCCCAGGCCAGCAACGCGAGCCCGACCGGGGTTCCGGTGACGGAAAATGGCACCGCCGCCACCACGCCGAGAAACAGCGCTTTCCAGAACGCCTTGCCGCGGGAATCGCCCTGCTTGCGGCGCTGAATCCAATAGACCGGGAAAAACACGCTGAGGAAGCTCAGCGGAATCGTGATCGGCAGGACGATGACCGTCCATTCTTCCAGCATCCACAGGTTGTCGACGATGATGAGCAGCGTGGCGGAGAGCGGATGGAACGGTGCCCGACTGGCTGGCGGCGCTAATGGTGGGGGAATGGCCGGAGGAACCGGCGCATCCGGCGGCAGCACTTCCGGGATGATGATCGGTTCGCTCATGACACCTTTCATGTGACACGAATTGTTCCTTACGGCAAGGAACTGTCGGAACCGGCAGTCGATCAGAGCCGTCGGACTCAGGCCAGGTGCCATTTCCTGCTGATTGGAGAATGGGCTTTTGCGGTGACAGGATTTCCAAAACCGCTCCTGGGCAATGAGCCAAACCAGTGCGGAATGCGCTTATCCAGGTCAGCACATTAAACTAAGCACTATCCTCATTTTGGCGTAGGTTTCTTAGGGAACAGCCCCTCGATAGCCTCAGCGCATGAAATTTCCCCTTGGCAATTTGGCCCTTGGCTGTGTGGTTGCCTGTGGGTTCGCCGCAACCGTCCGCGCCTCAATCTTCATCACCACCGACACCCCGACGTCCTTGGCGGGCAGCTTTAGTGCGTCCGGCATCTCGGGACCGGAAACTGGTTTGCCAACCTTTTTCGCCGACCTGCCCGCCGGCGATAACCAGTTGACGCTCCAACGGTCGTTTTCCGACCCGATTGTCTTTGATTCGTTTGGCACCGGCACGCCGGGAACTCCGAGCAATCCCACCTATTTTCAAGTCATCATCTCTCCTTTTGCGGCGGATTCCCTTTCGGGGCAATACACCAACGGGGGAATCGGCGGAGACCAGGTGGTGAACTTCGCCTTCACTGACCTGCAAGACACGGCGGGCGGCGGCGGCACGTTTTCGGGCAATTTCTCCTTCACCGTGGCACCTGTGCCAGAGCCCGCCGAATACGCCGCCGTGGCCGGGCTGGCCCTGGGCGTTTTCGCCCTGGTGCGGCGTGGGCGTAAGGCGGCCACCTCAGTGGGCTGAGGTCGATAAAGGGGTGGCCAACCGCAAAGGCGGCACCGGCGCATCCGGTGGCAGCACTTCCGGGATAATGGGCGACTGGCTCACGTCTTCTCCCACCATTGCACAATTCCGGGGCGAAGGGAAGCGGTGGCCTCTCGCCGGGAGCCTCTTTTGATCGTGGCTGGTATCGGCTGAAGTGCCCTGAATGGCCCAGCCCAACGTAGAGCCTGAATCGCCGGGCAGGCCGCCCGTCGCTGAAGGCCGCTGGAGGTAGCGCAGAGTTGTACTCTGCTGTATCGCCGATTTTCAATCGGCAGGGGTTGGAATTCTCCAACGCGGACTGGAAAGCCTGAGGCCGGTGCAGGTTGCAAACCTGCGATACAGCAGATTGCAAATCTGCGCTACCCCGCGCGGCGCCGCCGGCTTGGATTCAGTCGTCACCACCCACGATGAAAAGATGCGCCTCCTCCCGCCGATTATTGGCAAATTGCCTTGCTAATATGTAAAGCCACTCATTTTGTTCCATTTGTCAGCCTTTAATCAGTCACCCAACCCCGATTGGACACCTCCATGAACCGCTCCATTACCCCCCTACGACTGGCCGCGCTCGCGGCCCTTGCGCTCGCCGCCACCACGGCCCGCGCCCAGTTCTTCCTGGTCGAGAACCTTACCGGCAGCTTTAGCCCCAATACCACCCTTGATGGCGTCGCCCTCGGTGGCGATACGGCCTTTTCCATAGCGGCCACCTTCAATGCCGACCCCTCGGCCAACCAAATTACCTCTGTTGTCGGCGCTGGCAGCTATTCAGTCACCGCCTTGACCCTCACCCTCGCCGGGCATGGCACATATGCCGGGATTCCCAGTGCCGGCCTCAATGTCGTGCTTCTCGATACGAACGGTGCCGGACACTATGCGGCAGGACTCGCCGATCTCAGCGGCGGGACCGGTTTTTTTGACGTTTTTGGCTCGACCACGCCCGCCTTGGATGCCCACGCGCCCAGTGCCACTACCTTCGTTGGCTTCCTCGTTCCCAGTGATACTTTCCCCTATACCATCGGCTTGGTGGGTATACCCGGTGGTTTGGTAATCAACGACCTAGGAGGGGACATCCTCACGGCCTCCATCACGGCGGTGCCCGAGCCCGCCGAATACGCCGCCGTGGCCGGGCTGGGCCTGGGTGTTTTCGCCCTGGTGCGCCGTGGCCGACAGGCGTCGGCCCCGGTGGGCTGAGGCCGTCACGAATACCTTTCCGCGCATGGCCCCGCCCCTTCGACGGGGCTTTTTCGTGGGCGGGTGGGGAAAGTGGTTGGCCCGCCCTCACCCCGGCCCTCTCCCCCGAGGAGAGGGTGGAAACTTCGCTCGTGTCCCGGCGATGGCCGGCGGCGGGCATAGGCTGGACGTGTGCCTGTACAATGGGGCGGCTGCGCTGCCTGTCCCCTTTCCCCGGGGGAGGGATTGGGTGAGGGCGGGCGCTGAACCAAAACCTCGCGGAGTCAGGGGGCCGCTCCGCTTCGACACAAAAAAGCCCACCTGTTTTAAGGGCGGGCTGATCAGACGCAAACGCGACCGCTCAGTCCTGCCGTTTCCGCCACAGGGCGAAACCTGCCAGCGCCAGGCCGATGAGCCCGGCTGTCTCCGCCGGTTCAGGCACGGCGGTGATCTGGATCAGTGCATGCTTGGCGGTGTCGGGTACCGCCCAACTGCCGCCGCTAAAGGTGGATACGCCGCCCAGCGCCCAGCCTCCCAAGGTCGAGGCCGAGAGGTCGGACGTTTCGTTGACATTATATCCCGAGAACCCGGCCGAGACATTGTAGGCGACGACCCAGTAGGAACTGCCATTGGTCAGCGGCACGCTGCCGGCGGGAGTGTAGGTGGAGTTCCCAGAAGGCGTGGTGCTGCCGCTGAGGGTGGTCAGCGAAGTGCCGGGGACGCCCGAGGCATCACTGAAAAGATCCACATGGAAGGTGCCGCCGGGAATGGAAGTCCCAATGTTCAGCGTCACACCGGTGAGGGTGGCATCATCAACGCCCACCGTGAACATCTGTGCCACTTTCACTTGGCTGCTGCCAGCGAATGCGAGGGCGGTATCCGAGCTGGTGCTGGTGTTGCCAAGATTGGTGACGAAGACGGACGCGGAGGCATTGACGAGCCCGGCGATGGCAGTGGCGGTCAGCAGGAGTGAGGTCTTCATGGCGACAGCGGTTGGGTATTCTGGGCCGGCTCAAGGGAGCCACTTCTATCAAGTGTTTGCACTAATGCAGGTCGGTCGTGGTTTGCCAAGCTCCAATTGGACGTCTCCCCTGCGCGACAGCAGATGTCACAAGGATGTCACCGGCGGCGCCACCCACAGCCGCCTTGAAGAAGCCCGACAGATCAGAAGCCGGCGAGTCGGGCCAGTTCGCGAACGCGCGGCCGGGCCTGCGCGAAAGCGTCGCGCAATTCCACCAGATCGGGCAGCACGACGGCGTTGAGTGCGCCTTCGAGCTGGTCCGCCGTGATCCGGTCGTGGCGGATCAGAAAATCCACATCCGCCATGTCCTGCGGATCGTTGCCCCGCATCATCTTGGTGAGGATGAGATCCAGAGTTGCTGGACGAAAGAGCTGGAGCCAACGCGTAGCTGGACGGGTTACGGGAACCAGGTGTCGTTCCCAGTCGACGCGGAGGAAGACCTGGTCGGCTTCGAAGAGGTGGGTGATGTAAAGACCTTCTGGCTCCAGTACACGGTTTGCATTCTCCTGCGCATCCCAAAAACCTGTGTCCTCCCTCATGGAGTCGACCATGGAAAGCGGAATGATGGCATCAACATCGAGGGAGAATTTCGTCGCCGCCGGCGGATCATTGAAGCCGAGGGCCAATGCGGCACGACCATAGATTACCAGTTGCACCGGGTGATCCAGCCCGGAGTCGAGCGCCGACAGAATGCGTTCGGCGTTGGTCATCTTTGGGTGGCTGGACGGACCCAATGGGTCACCAGACCCGGACCGGAACGGGTGAACCCGGTCATGGTGATATAGCGGGTCGGATGCGGCAGGACACCCGACTTGGGAACCGGCGAAGCGGGAAGCGCGTCCAGCAGATCAACCCAGAATGGATTGTCCGGCTCATAGCGGCGACCGGCTTCAGCGATCTGCCGCGCGGGTTGCTCCGCGCGTTCCATCCGCAGCAGGCGCGCAAGCCTCAGTGGCCGGTTGCCGGGGGCGCTCAACATGGCGGCACCACAGCGGATAGAGTGAGGATCGTAGGCAAGGGCGGGATTCAGCAGCGCGACCGCCAGTTCCTCATTCGAAAATGCAGACGCCGAAACTGGTGGTGACGGACTTTCCCCATTTCCCGAGTAATGGGTGCATCCCCGCTCTACCGCGAGCTGCTCCAGTTCCCGGGCGCTCAGACCCAGCCGCCGCGCCTTCATGAGCAGCGGCGATAGGTGGGTGGTCGTGCCCAGTTTCTCGGCCAGCGTCGTGATCCTCTCCGACTGCATCGTGGGACGAGGATAGGGCTCCGGCCCGCTCAGTAAACCCCTTCGACGATGTTCGCGGTCATGGCGCCAAAGGGGCGCACGTCACCGACGCCATCCCAGGCATAGGGCGGGCGCGGTGCGCGGCGGAAGGCCTCGTCGCGTTCGAGGAAGCGGGGCATGAAGAATTCCTTCGTGAGCGTGGTCAGTTCGACTCGTCCCAGCTCGCCGTAGTTCACCAGCTCGGTGGTCGCATCTGGCTTCACCACCCGGAGCACCGCGCGCGGCTGCGGAGAATAATAGGTGACGCTGAAATTGTCCTCCGGCTGGAGCGGCACGCTGGCGGCCAGACCCATGAGGGTGTTGCCATAGGTCGGGTAGAAGCCGATGCGGTTTTCGAGCAGCTCCTCGACGATGAAGCGCACTTCCTGCGGTTTCATGGAAGTGCCGCCGCAGAACACACCGCGGATACCGGCGTCCCAGAGGTTCTCCCGTTCGGCGAGCGCCTCGAGCAGCTTCGGGGTGGTGAAGAGGCCGGTCACCTTGCGATTCTTGAGGATCATCGCCGCCTGGTCCACGACGTGGGCCATGTACTGCTTGGCGACGTCATATTGCTTGTTCGTGATGAGCTTCTTCACGAAGCGCGGATCGAGGTCGATGAAGTAGCACGAGCTGCCGCGCACGTTGGCGAGGTGCTCGATGGCCAGGCGGAGCCGGCGCGGGCCGGTCGGGCCCATCATCAGCCACGCGCCGCCACGCGGGAAGTGGGCGTCGGAGATCTTCTCGCTGAACTCGGAGTAATCGACCTTGTAGTCATTCCAGCCGATGCGCTGCTTGGGCATGCCCGTGGTGCCGCCGGTCTCGAAGATGTTGAAGGGCTTGCCCTTGAACGCCGCCGGCACCCAGACCTCGGGCTGGAGGTCGCGCAGGAACTCGTCCTGGAAGTGCGGGAACTTCATCACGTCCGCGAAGCTCTTCACCTCTTTGCGCGGGTCGAAATTCTTGCCGGCCCAGTCGAGCCAGAAGGGCGAGCCGGTCTCGGGGCTGAAGTGCCACTGGATGATTTCGAGCAGGTGCGCGTCGAGCTGCGCCTGGGCGGCGGCGACGGCTTCGGGAGCGACAGTAGGGATCGGCATAAATCGAATTTCGGCGGGCACGATAATACGTGTCCGTATCGTTTGAAAATGGGAAGTTATCCCGATTCTGCCGAAATCACGAATGGGTAATCACGAAAGGGTAGGGCCGGCGCGCTGCGCCGCTCCCCGTCGCCGAGTAGGTTGGGCCGCTGGCCCGACACGGTAAGACGGGCTGCCAGCCCGTCGATTTCTTTCGTGAGTCCCTGATTTTTCAGCGGGCTGGCAGCCCGGCCTACCACGGACGGCGCGGCGCGCCATCCCTACCGCGTGGAGGTCATGCCTTGAGCAATCGGATGGCCATTCTCATTGGCCTCCCTTCGACAGCCCGGGGACGTTCCACAGCCGGCTCGGGCCGCGTCCGGCTTCCTGCTGAAAGGCGAGCAGCTTGATAGACTCCACGCTGCCGCTGATGACGCCGACCGTCGTGCCCCCGTTGTGGATGCGCGTGATCCTTTCGCTGGGTGTGCTGGAAGCGTCGTTGAAATCGGAGAAGCTCCGTTCGTCCGCCTGCCACAGGATGATGCCGTCCGGCCGCATCACCGACTGTTTGAAGGTCTTCCGCTGCGGCTGAAACTCGCTGATGCTGCCGTTCATGATGTAGCTGGAAAGCTTCTGCGCGCGCAGGCGGAAGACGGCGGTGTTGGTCCGGTCGAGCGGGCAGAAGTACGGCTTGTCCTCGCGCACGTAGCGACGGAGCAGTCCGCGGTCCACAAAATCACGGTTGGTGATCGCGGGTGGCTGGCCGTTGAGCATCGGCAGATAGAGCCAGCCGGCAAAGCCCGGGTCGAAACCCCAGTTGGGGAAAGGCAGGAAGTCGTTGTTGTCCCCCGTGTAGAGCGACACCCCGAGCATGATCTGTTTCTGGTTGTTCAGACAGGCGGTGCGTTGCGCCTGCTCTTTGGCCTTACTGAGCGCGGGCAGCAGCATTCCGGCAAGGATGGCGATGATAGCGATGACGACCAGCAGCTCGATGAGGGTGAACGCACGATTGCAGCGCGTTTTGGGACGGTCGAAAGCGGGTTTCATTTTCTTGGGAAACGAACCGGAGCCAGGCTGGTGGACGGGTTCGCTTCCCAAGATCACTAGCGGAATGGAGTCGCGACTTCATGCCGCGAACAGGGGATTCTTCCTCTGGCCGGACGTGCACACTACGGGGAGTCGCAAATCATCGCCGACGGGTGTCGGTGGTGCCTGCGGCGTCAACGGTCCAAACCTTCAAACCATGCTTACCTCTGTTCTTCTCCGGCGGTGCTGTGCGGGGCTGGCGGCGCTGAGTGCCGCCGTCCTGACGGCCCAGGCCGGCACCTACAAGACCATCACGATTGACGGCTCCTTCGGCGACTGGGCCGGAGTGCCGCTCGCCTACGAAGACCCCGCCGACTCGACCGATTCGGCAGACTACCGGCGCATCTACATCGCGAACGACGACAACTACCTCTACGTGCGTTTCACGCTGGAGCGGGCCGCGAATCCCTTCCTTTCCAATGCGAACATCTTCGTGGACACCGATGCCAGCACTGACACGGGCTACCAGGCTGTCGTCGGCTCGGAGCTGTTGATCCAGGGCGGCGCGGGTTACGACGAACGCGGCGGCGGTTTTAACGAGGGCGGCGTCAATGGGCTTGGCTGGCTGGCTGCGCCCACGGGTGAGGCCACGGAGTTTGAAGTGCGCATCGCGCGCAACGCGACGTATGGCAGCGACGGTGCACCGGTCTTCGTCAGCGACACCCTCGCGCTCCTGCTCGAGGCGGAGGATTCCAATTTTGCGCGCAAAGAAACCGCGCCCGACACGGAAGGCCTCGTTTACACCTTTGCGCCAGCCCCGCCGCCACTGACGACCCCACAGGCCCTCACCACGCTCACCGGCACCACCTGGCGCGTGAACGATTCCGGCAACGATCTGGGCACGGCCTGGAAGGAAGCCGACTTCGACGATTCCGGGGCCGGCTGGAAGAGCGGCACCGGACTCTTTGGCTATACGCCGGCGGCAGGCAGCTATCCGGCGGCCATCGCAACCCCGTTCGCCATTGGGGCCGGCACGGTGTACCTGCGAACCACGTTTCCATGGAACTTCAGCCCGCAGAATCTCGTCTTCGCGGTCAGCAACTACCTGAGCGATGGAGCCGTCATCTACCTGAACGGCGCGGAGGTGCGTCGCGTGCGGCTGCCGGATGGCACGGTCGGTTTTGGCATGGCGGCCACGGGCGGACCGGCCACGGTGGGGCAGGTGGAAGTCTTTGGCATTTCCGGCGCGCCGCTCGTGACGGGCGACAATGTGCTCGCGGTGGAGCTGCATCAGTCCGCCGCCACGCCGGCCGATCTCGTCTTCGGCCTCTCACTCACGGCGACACCGTCGTATCCGGTCAGCCTGGTGAACCCGGCGGAACCGGCCGACCGCACGGTGACCGCTGGCGACACGACGACCTTCACGGCGGAAGTGCTGGGCACGCCGCCGCTGACTTACGAATGGCGCAAGGGCAACGATCCGATTCCCGGTGCAAACGGGCCGGCCTACACGCTCAACCCCGTGCTCAAATCGGATGAGGGTACCTACTCGCTGCACGTGACCAATCCGGGCGGCACGGTGACCACCCGTGCCGCGCAGCTCACGGTCAACGTCACGCCGGTCACGATCACCGATGCCACCCTGCCTGCCGACCTCACCATCGCCGAAGGTTCACCGGCCACTTTCACGGTCGCCGTGGCCGGTTCACCGACGATCACCTACCAGTGGCTCAAGGGCGGCTTCCCAATCACGGACGCCACTGCGGCCACGTACACCATTCCCGCAGTGGGTCCGGATGATGCCGGCGACTATGCCGTGCAGGTCAGCAATCCCGCGGTGCCGCTGCTGCTGAGTCGCACCGCCAAGCTCACGGTGCTGAAAGACGAGACGCCGCCGACCCTGGCCTCCGTGAGCGGCTCGCCCAACGTGGTGACCGTGACCTTCTCGGAGCCGGTGGATGCAACCACGGGTGGCGACAAGAGCCATTACACGATCAGCGGTCTGACGGTGACTTCCGCCACCCTTAGCACCGACAATCCGGCGGTAGTGACGCTGGTCACTTCCAAGCAGACACTGCTCACCGAATACACGTTGTCGGTTACCGGCGTGCAGGACCGATTCGGCAATACCATCGCGGCCGCGTCGCAGATGAAGTTCCGCTCGACCATCGTCATCGACGGCTCGTTTGACGACTGGGGCGACGTGGCGGTGGCCTACAGCGACGCCAACGAAGCACCGGCGGCGGGCACCGACTTCAAGGACATCTGGGTCGCGAACGACGACCAGTACCTTTACATCCGCTTCACGCTGTATGCCCCCGGCGATCCTGGTACCTACCTGAACAACATCTTCGTGGATGCCGATCCGAACAACGCGGGCTTCGGCACCTACGGGATCGGCTCGGAGATGCTCATCCAGCAGGGGACGGGCTATCAGCAGAAGAACGGTGCGTTCAATGAGGGCGCCATTGACGGGCTGGACTTTGCCATGCTGCCGACCGGACAGGGGACGGACTTCGAGCTGCGCATCTCGCGCTCCGCGAAGTATGACACCGATCAGTTGCCGGTGTTCGTGGCCGACACCATCAAGTTCTTCCTGGAGACTGAGAACACCAGCTTCGTCACCACCGACACGGCCCCCGACAGCGGCGGCCTGGAATACACCTTCGTCAGCGTGACCCCGGGCGACCTGGGGCCGTTGGTCATCGCCCCGGAGGCAGGTGGCAAGCTCGTCATCTCCTGGACCGGCCAGGGCCGGCTGCAGTCCCGCGCCTCCGCCACGGTCGGTGACTGGGCGGATGTGCCCGACGCGGCCAGTGGCCTCGAAATCACGCCGAGTGCGGCGGCGCAGTTTTACCGGCTCACGCAGTGAAGTGTGGTGTTGAGTGAGAACGGGCGGCGGCCGGTCTCCGGTCGCCGCCTCATCCTTTCGCCAGCCGTCTATTCGATGCTGGCACGGAAGAAGGTGCTGGCGGCCGCCGTGAAGAGCACCGGATCAAAGACCACCTGGCCGGTGAAGGTGAGATTGGTCGTGAGGGGCGACCAGGTCGGAAGGTTCAGCGAGCGCGAGACCACATAGCGACCCGCCGGGCCATTCACTTCGAGGCGGCCGGCATCTGCGCCCGTGCGCTTCAGGTCCACCTTCGGCGGCTGAATTTCCGCCGCCGCACGATTGGCGGTCTCGATCAGGTTGAGCTCCGTATCCCAGTAGGTCGGCAGGGTATCCCATGGGTTGTCGAGCACGTCGTCGGTCACATAGAGGAAACCGGCGTTGCGCGCCTGCGCGAGCTGCACCGTGTTGGTGAGCGTGGCGGTGCTGGCCACGCTGTGCAGCAGGTGGCAGAAGCGGTATGCGGGATATTTCTTGTTCCACGCCGACGGCACGTAGCCCGCATAGCCGCTGCCATTCTCGAAGGTGACCAGCGTGTCCACCGTGGGCTTGGTGATATAGATCTCCTGTGTCTGGGTGCCGGGATTGCCGGTGACTTGGTAGGTGGCTTTCAGGCGCACGATGTAGTCGTGCAGTTCCTGGTAGTAGGCGACGGAGTTGGTGCCACCGTCGTTGCTCATCTCGTCGAGGAAGAAGCCGTCGATGGTGTACCACTGGTGGTAGCGCAGGATGTCGGCCTCGGCGTCGGCGGTCGGTCGTTTGCCGTAGGCCGTGGAAACGTAGCCGGTGACACGGCCGCTGGCGGTGCGCACCGCCTGGATGGCGCGGGTATATTGCGCACTGGCAGAAGTGCCCGGGCCGCTGTTCGGATTCATGATGGCGACCAGCGGCACGCGTTTGGCCGCCACGGCCAGCCGGTCCCAATCACCGCCGGGTTGGGGATCGAAATAGGCGGGCACCATCAGCGAGAGGCCTCCGGCCATGGCGGGTGAAGCCATGGCGGACAGGAGGAGCAGGGGAAGCAGCGGGCGGTTCATGGCAAAGGATTCAACGGCGGTTCAACGGGATTGGCGCTGCGAGACGGCACCTGCGCCTTCGGACGAGAGGAAGCGGACCACGGCCTCAGTGCGCGAGTGGACGTGCAGCTTGTCGTAGATGTGCTTCATGTGGCTGCGGACGGTTTCGTAACTCACACTCACGCGGTCGGCGATTTCCTTGTCGGTCAGGCCCTCGCTGAGCAGCGACAGCACCTCGCGTTCGCGCGGGGTCAGCTCGTTTTCGCCGCGCGGCACCGGGGAGATGCGGCGGAAGGATTCCACGACCTTGCGCGCGATCTCGGGCGACATGGGCGCGCCACCGGCCACGACCTCCTGAACGGCGGCGAGCAGTTCCTGCGGCGTGGTGCGCTTGAGCATGTAGCCGCTCGCGCCGGCGCGCAGGGCGTCGAAGATGCGGTCGGTTTCACCGTACACGGTGAGCACGAGGATCTGCATCTTGGGCAGCGCGGCCTTGAGGCGGGCGGTGCATTCGACGCCGGAGATGCCCGGTAGGTTCAGGTCCATCAGCACCACCGCCGGACGCAACGTCGGCAGTGCGGTAAGTGCGGCCTCGCCGGTGGCGTAGGTGCCGGTGCAGCGGAAACCGGGGGCGCGGTTGATGACCTGCGCCCAGGATTCACGCAGCTCGGCGTGATCCTCGACGAGCGCGATCTGGATTGTGGCGGAGTGGCTGTTCATCCAACGAGACCGTGAAAATGGCGGTACGGAAGCGTCATGTCATCCCGCGGTTGGGTGATTGCCCGGCGTTCCGGCCAGCCGGAGGCGGAACTCGATCCGGGTGCCGGCTCCGGGCGCGGTGGTCACCACACAAGTGCCGCCGATGTCGGCGAGCCGCTGGCGGAGGTTGGCAAGCCCGCTGCGGCCCCCGGCGCCGCGCTGTGGGTCGAATCCGCCGCCGTCGTCGGACACGGTGATGGTGAGCCGGTCCTCCTCCAGCCGCAGGCGGAGGTTCACTTCGGTGGCGTGCGCGTGTTTCGCGATGTTGTTGAAGGCCTCCTTCGCCGCCAGGAAAAGATGATGACGCACGTCAACGGCGAGCGGAATAGGTGGCAGATCCACGGGGATGTCGAGCCGCAGCCGAGGCTGGCCGCCCACAAAAAATTCGCGGGCAAACTGGGTCAGATAGGTGGCGAGGGCGGGCAGCGAATCGCAGCGCGGGTTCACTGCCCAGACGATTTCATCCAGCGACCGGCTCAATTGCCGGGTGCGCGCTTTGAGTGCGTCGAGATGGGTGCGCTGTTCTCCCTCAGGTGCATGCGTGTCCCCGGCCAGTTCACCCAGCAGCGTGACTTGGGTGAGGCCGGCACCGAGATCATCGTGCAAGTCACGGGCGATGCGCGAGCGCTCGCGCTCGAGGGCGCGTTCGTGCTCGGCGCGTTCCAGGCGGAGCTTCCACGAACGCCGGACCAAATGACGTGCCGTGCCGGCCACCACCAGCACCGCCAGCAAAACGGCACCGGCGGCGAACCAGCCGGTCTCCCACGGCTGCGGCAGCACGACGAGGTCCACGGTGATGCCGGTGTCATTCCAAAGCCCGTCGTTGTTGGCGGCGATGACCTGGAAGCGATGCCGTCCGGGGCCGGCAAGGTTGTAGCTGGCGCTGCGGGCCGTCTCCGGTGCGCTCCAATCGTGGTCTACCCCGGTGAGCTGGTGCCGGAACCGGACCTTTGCGGGGGCGGTGAGGCTCAGGGCTGTGTAGCGAAACTCCAGTTGGCGCGTGCCCGGCGGAAATTCGAGCCGCATGGTTGAACCGTCCTCGGGGGCGGATAACGCGACCGGATGCCCGTTGGCCCGGACCGTCTCCAGCACCACGGGCGGCGGCAGCGGATTGAGCACCACTTTTTCAGGGTCCACCACGACCAGGCCCTTGGGTGTGGGAAACCACAGCCGGCCATCTCGCGAGCGGCAGCCTGAAGGCTGAAACCCGCCGCTGCACTGCGCGCTGGGGAGCCCGTCGGCCTTGGTGAGACCGAACCACGTCGCCCCTAGCTGCTGGCCATCCAACGTGCGGCGCAGGGCCCCCTTGCTCACCCGCCAGATGCCGTCGTAGGTGCCAAACCAGAGATTGCCCCGGTTATCCTCGATGATCTGGCAGATGTTGCTATCCGGCAGCCCAAGCGTTTCGTTTACATGCGCGAGCGTTCCCGCCTGCCAGCGCACGAGCCCGCCGCGATAGGTGCCGATCCACAGGGCCCCATCGTCATCGGCATGAAGCGACCACACCGTGTCCGAGCCAAGCCCGTTGGTACGCCCCAAGTGGAGGACCTGCCCGTCGTGCCAGCGAAACAGCCCGTGCCCGCTGGTGCCAAACCAATACGCTCCGTCGGTGGTCTTGGCGACGGCCCGGACATCGCCAGCATCCGGCAGACCGGCCAGCGGCGGCATAACCGGCACGCCCGCCTCCAGGCGGGCGACTCCGCCCAATCCCTGTTGTCCGACCCACAGCGATGGGCCGTCCTCAAAGAGGCCGAGCACCTCCCAACTGATCCGCTGATTGTCCGAAAGTCCGTTGAAATGACCACCGGGGGAGCGGGCGAACAATCCACCCCAGGTACCGGCCCATACCGTACCCTGTCGGTCTTCCAGCACGCTCCACACGTGCCCGTTGCCCAGGCCCTGTTCCGCGCCGATGCGCTCCACGTGTCCGTCCTTGAGGTGGGTGAGACCGTCGCCGTTGGTGCCCACCCACATGCCGCTGTCACCGGCCTCGCTGACGGCAAGCACCTGTTCCGAGGGCAGACCTTCACGCTGGCCGATCACCTGAAACGCCGCCGCTTTCAGCCGGCAAAGGCCACCGCCCTCGGTGCCGAGCCACACATTACCCTCGCGATCCTCACAGACGCAGCGGATGAAGTCGGTCGGCAAGCCGTCCTTGGTGGTGAGCGAGAGCGTGCGCCCCGGTTCGCAGCGGTGAACGCCCGCGCCCAGCGTGGCGACCCATACGCGGCCCCGGCGATCCTCGTAGAGGTCGTACACGGGCCGGTTGGTCCACGCGTAGGCCCCGAGATCGGCGGCCCAGCCTCCGTGGTCAAACCGGCGCAGGCGGCGATTGGCCGCGACCCAGCAGCCCCCGAGCCGGCTGGGTCCGAGATATTCCACACGGAAGTCCGGTTCCTGGTTGGTGCTCCAGACCTGGCGGAAAGCGGTACCATCGTGAAATGCCAGTTCCACGCCGGTGCCGATCCACACACCATTGGGAGCGCTGGCGACACTGTAGCATTCGTTGCCCGCCAAGTTCCAGGCCGCGTTCGCCCGCGTAAAATTTCCATGGGACAGGCTCAGCAGCTGCCACTCACAGGAGGCCATCCACAGCGTTCCGCGGGCATCGGAGGCGAAGCTGCGGGCATAGTTGTGCGCGGTGCCGAGGCCGGGCGCGAGGTGGGTGGTGAAAACGCCGTGGCGCAGGCCGACCACGCCGCCCAGCTCCGTGCCGATCCAGAGGGTGCCGGCGGAATCCTCCAGCAGTTGGACGATGCGGTCGCTGGGCAGTGCCGGGGTGTTGTGCGTGTCGAACAGGGCGAACCGCACGCCATCGAAGCGCACCAACCCGTTCTGAGTGCCGAGCCAGAGATAGCCATCGCGCGTCTGCGTGAGCGCGGTGATGGTGTTGTGCGGCAGGCCGTCGTCGGTCTGCCACACGTCCACGCGATACTCGGCCGCGCCCGCCCGCAGGCACCAGCCCAGCAGGGCGAGAACCCACAGCCGGCTCTGGCGGGCGCTGAGGAACAGGGACAGCACTCGCGCCACACTAGGCGGTCGGGCGTGGCACCGCCACCCCGGAACCGGTCAGGCAGGTTCCGGCCGCCAGCGCGTCACTTGACCTGAACTTCGTCCTTTTTCGGAGCGTCGCCGGCCACCGGCTTGGCATTCGCCCCGACGGCGAAGAGATGGGTCTGGCTGGCGACATACATCGTGCCGTTGGCGATGACGGCGGTGCTGTAAACCGGCGCGCCGAGGTTGGTCTCGCTGAGGACCTCCGCCTTGCTGCCGCCCTTGGCGGCGAGCACCACGAAGTCGCCGTCCTCGTCACCGACGTACACCTTGCCGTCCGCGACCATCGTGGAGCCCCACATGTGGGCCTTCATGTCGTAGGTCCAGTTCAGCTTGCCGGTCTCGGCGTCGAGGCAGTGCACGAACCCGGAAAAATCACCGATGAACAGCAGCCCGGTCGCCGGGTCGATGCTCACGCTGGAGATGGAGCGGTGGATGCCCTTGTAATCCCAGATGACACCGCTCTTGGTGATGTCACCCGTCTTGGTCGCGTCGAGGCAGACCAGGTGGCCGACGCCCTCGCCGTGCTCGGGGTCCTGGCCGGTGGCCACGTAAATGCGGTTCTTGTAGAAGACCGGCGTGGCGTTGATTTCGCTCGGGCCTTCGGCGGCCGGATACTTGTAGGGCTTGCCGGTCTTGTCGGTCTTGTACTCGGGCGGATTCAGGTCGGCCCAGAAAACTTTCTTAATGTAGTCGGTGTCCTTGTCCTCGTCGCGGTCGAGCACCGCGCCGGGCAGCACCGGGATGATCTTCGAGCCGTCGCCCTTCTGCGGCTTGGCGTCGAAGGCGTAAAGCACGCCGTCGCCGCCACCGAAGAACACGAGCTGCTTGCCATTCACTTTCGCGGTCGAGGGCGAGGTCCATTGGCCATGGAAAATGCGCGGCCCGATGCCGGCGTTATCCTCGGCGAGCAGCTTGCCGGTCTTCGGATCCAGAGCGATGAAGCTCGGGGAAGTGGGGGAGGGGATGTTCACGTGCGTCCAGTCCTGCCCGTTGGAGGTGCAGACGTAGAGGATGCCATCCACCATGATGACGGAGCAGTTTGAGGCGTTGTGCGGGAACACGCCCAGCTCATCCATCATGTCGTAGCGCCAGATGATGTCGGCGTCGGTCTTGCCGGGCTCGATCGGCGGCTTGCCGGCGTCGAGCACGAAGTACTTGGCCTCATCCGTATAGGGGCCGTCGTTGCCATTGGCCATGCCCTCGGTGTCGAGGCAGAGCACCTCGCAGCGGCTGGTGACGACATACAGGCGGTTGCCGACGACCAGCGGCGAAGCGAGCAGGCCAAGGTTTTCCCAGTCGTTCACCTTGCCGGACTTCAGCTTGGGCACGACGAGCTGCCAGAGGAACGTGCCGGTCTTCTCGTCAAAGCAGTAGAGGCAGCTGCGGTCGCCGGTATGCTTCTTGTCCCGGGGCGACTCATTGTTGGTGCCGACGTAAACGTGGCCGCCGGCGACGACGGGGTTGCCGTAGCTCTGCGAGCCGAGCTTCACGGCCCACTTCACATTCTTGGTCGTGGCAATGTCGATCTCCTCGGTGCCCGACTTCAGCTTGCCCGGCTCGAACTTGTCGGGCAGGCCCGTGGCGGGGGAATAGAAATTGCGGCCCGGGTCGTTGCCGCCCCATTGGGGCCAGTCTTCGGCCGATGCGGCGCAAGCCACCATCACCGCCAGGGTCGCCGCTGCCCCATTCATAATCTTGATCTTAATCATAATCTTAATCTGTCCGATTTAAATCACGCCACATTCACCCGGTAGGGGATGACATCCTCATGCATCCGCGACTCCGAATTGCTCCTAATTAAGCCCACCAGCATCGAGACAATCTCAACCAACGCCAGCTTGCCGGGCTCGGAATCCGTCTCGGTTAAAATCTTCCTAGCCACCAGGACATCCAACGCGGCCGCACACTCCAATGCGGATCCCCGGACGATGTCGAAGAAACGGCAACGGTCCACCGAAGTGTGACGACCGTTGCCCTCGGCGATATTTAGCGGGATGGAAGTGGCGGCGCGGTCCAGCTGTGCATGCGCCGAAAGCTTCGCCGGGATCTTTTCCAAAATCCCGGATACCCAAGCGACGAACGAGAGTGAACGCTGGTAAACGTTCAGCCTTTCGTGGTCGAAGCGGGCGGACACGGGATTAAGATTAAGATTAGGATTAAGATTAAGAACCAATCGGGCTCAGTTCGCCGTCACGCTGATGTTGTCGATCGCCACCCGCATGTCCTGCGGGGAGAAGCCATAAAGTCCCGGCGATCCGTGCGAATGGGCATGTTTGTGCGGCACCTCAATGGTCCAGGCCTCGGGTTCGGGATCACCCTTCTTCCACGCCTTGGCGCGCACGATGCCGGAACCGTCGGCCGCGATATCCACGCGCGTTTTGAGGTGGTACCATGTCTCGGGCACCCACTTGAACTGGACGGCGGCTTTAACGCGCTCCTGGTTGGAGTTCACTTCGAGCTGCTGGGCGTTGCCTTTGAGGATGATGGCGTAGCGCTGGTTGATCAGGCCGACCTCGGACATCTTGCGTTTGTTCCCTTCGCTCAGCACGTCGGCCTCGACGGTGTAATTCGTCATGTCCGGGAAGCCGAAGAAGACCTGTCCGCGCTGGAAGAGCCGGTTGTCGATCGTTTTAACCAATGCCTGATTGGTGCCGCCGGTGGGGTCCTTGACCCGCACTTCGAAGCGGAAGCGCGCCGAGTTCCACGGCAGCGGCGGATAGGCAAACAGCGTGGGCGGCTCAGCGGTGTTCGTCGTGAGATTCGTCACGGCGAACGTCTCGAAATTCTGCTTCAGTGGGATGCCCGGCAGTACGCGACCCTTGATGTAGCCGGTGACCTCGGTCCCGTCGGCGAGCTTGAGGGTGGCCTTGAACTGGCCGCCGCTGCCCACCGGCACCTTGTCTGCCACGAGCTGGCCGTCGGGGTTGAAGGTGCCCTTCATGGTCGCCTTCACCAGCGCGGTGGGCGGAATGAACGACTCCCAATGGAGCGTCTTCGGATCGACCTCCTCCTGGACCGTGAATCCGTTGGCATCCAGCGTGCGCACGTGGAAGGATTGGGCTTGGCCGGGGCGAAGCAGCAATTCGTAGGGGATGATCTGTAGCTGCTTGGCCGGCCCCGGAGCGGGCCAGTCGGCGGCCATCGGAACGGGCTTGAGGCCGGGGTTGTTCCCTGCTTTGCCGAAGGCGTAGAGCTTCTTGTCGGTCTGCAGGTACAGCTTGCCGTTGTAGCCGATGGGCGAGCCAAACACGCGGCCCGTCACCTGGGTACGGCCGACTTCCTCCACGCTGTCGGCACCGGGCTTGAGCACCACGAGGTCGCCGTTGGCCACGCTGTCCGCATCGGCGGAGGTGGCGTTGCTGGCGTCCTTCATCGTCACATACATGCCTACGTACAGCAGGCCATCCGCGTAGAATGGCGTGCTCTGGCGCTGCTCGATGCCGACCTTCTTTTTCCACAGAATCTTGCCGGTCATGGCTTCCACCGCACACAGCTCACCGGTGCCGTTGACCTCGTAGATGGTGTCACCCACCAGCACGGGTGAACTGGCCAGCGAGCCAACGCCGTTGCGCCACTGCTCCAGGGTCTTGCCGTCCAGCACGTGCGGTGTGGTCGAGTTGGTCGGGTGAATTTCCTCCGGCTTCGGAATGCGGAACGAGGCCATGCGGCCGATCTCGGAGGAGTCGAGATTTTCCGACTCGTGCAGCGCGATGAGGCTGTCGTGATAGCGGATCAGCGCGGCATTGATGCCGCCCTTCGCACCCGCCTTGGCGAACGGAAAGCGCCAGAGCGGCTCGCCGGTGCGGGCGTTGATGGCCAGCACGGTCGAGTCGCCGCCGGCGCTGTAGAGCACGCGCTTGCCGCCCCACATGTCCAGCCAAGGCTGCGAGAAGGTGTTGTCCTGCGGCCGGTCACCGGGCGCGCTGGACCAGACGAGCGCGCCCGTCTTCTTGTCGAACGCGTAGAAGCGGTCGCCGGCCGGGCCGTGCGCACCCCACGAGCTGGTGACGCCGCGTGTGATGACCAGTTCATGGTCCACGACCGGCGTGGCCGTGCGTGAGTTGGGAAAGGTAAGCCGGCCAAACTCCTCCATCATCGAGTGCTGCCACAGCAGCTTGCCGTCGGCGCTGAAGGCCGAGAGCAGCCCCTGCGTGTGGAGCGCGTAAACATTGCCGGTTTCGGCATCGACGGTCGGGCTGGAAGTGGCGTAGCGGGAATAAACCGTGTCGCTCAGGAAGTCGTTCTCGCCGTGCCGCCACAGTTCCTTGCCGGTTTCCGCGTCAAAGCAGGCGGTGAACTCCTGCAAGTCCGGCCCGTCGCCGACATAGCCGTTGATGAAGAGCTTTCCGTCCGCGATGACGGGTGTGCTCTGGCCGGGAAAATCCACGCTCCAAAGCGGTGCCTTGGCGTCCGGTTTGGATGGCAGGCCCGTTTCCGTGGAAACCGAGGTTCCTGCGGGTCCACGCCAGGTGAGCCAGCCGGTGGCGGCGAAGGAGGGAGAAAATGCGAGCAGCGAGAAGGCGGCCGAGACAAGAAAGCGGTTCATACGGCGAAAAGATTTTCGGCGAACGCTGCCGAACATGGCGCGTGCGACCGGCGCTGGCAACCGAATTGATACGGGTGCGTATCAATCGTCCTGAAGCTCGGAAGGGTGCCCGGCTCGTTTTGCAACGAACTGGCGCGGAGTCCTTGGCAAGACCCGCGCGCCCACGCTAAACACACCCCGCTTGGCCACGAAAAAGGCAATTAACCTTCCGGAGCCGCCCCTGCCGCTGGATTCGCCGCAGCGGCGGCGCCTGCCGCCATTGCTCCGCCGGGCCTGGTACGGGCTGAACCAGGCCTTTCGCCGCCGCATCGCGCACACGGGTGTGACCCCGGACCAGTTTACCGCCCTGCGGACGCTCATCGAGGGCGATCCGAGCGGCCTGACCCAGCGCGATCTCACGCTGGCGATGTCGAGCGACCCCAACACGGTCGCCTCGCTGCTGGAGCGCATGGAGGAGGCGGGCTGGGTCGAACGCAAACCGCACGAGCGTGATCGCCGGGCCTACCGGATCCGCCTCCTGCCCGCCGGCAATGAGCGCTATGAGGTGGTGCGGGAGCTGGCCATCGCGTTGCAGACCGATGTGCTGGGGGTGCTGCCGGAGGGCGAGCGGGAACATTTTCTCGAACAGCTCGCCCTGGTCGCCGCGAACTGCCGCAAAGCCGCTGAAGAAGCACCGCGCGGGCGCGGCTGAAAGTCCGCTGCGAGCCGCTTTTGTTTTGCGCTGGACCGGGCCTTTCGTCGCTAATCGCCCACCAATGGAAGCACCGCCCGTCCTGTCTGCGGACTCCGCGCCGCCGGAACTGCCCGTCCCGACGCCCAAGCCCGCCTGGCGCTGGGCGGTGATGCTACTGATACTGGCGTCCTATCCCCTCACGCTGGGGCTGCTGGCGGAAGCGTTGGGGCGTTTTGGGATCAAGGAACCTTCGGGCCAGACTGCCATCCTGCCCGATACCACGCGCGGGCTGCTGTGGGTCTGCCTGGAAAATGCAGGCATCTTTGCGTTGCTCTTTGCCCTTGCCTGGATGTTTGGCCGAGCGTCTTTGGACGATCTGTTCGCCCGCTGGCGGCGTCCTTGGCTGACGCTGGGTCTGGGGGCGGCATGGTCGGTTGTCTTACGGATGGCCGTTGGCGGCTTGGTCGCCGGCGTGGTGGTGGTGGTGACGGTTTGGAAGAAGCTGTCCAGTGGAGGCGAGGTGGCGCTGGATCAGTTTCGGCCCAAGATCGAAAACCTTCTCTCGATCGATGCCCTGCACAATCCGCTTTACCTCCTGGTGGCGGTCACGCTGGTGAGCTTCGTGGTGGCCGGCCTGCGCGAAGAGCTGTGGCGGGCCGGCATGTTGGCGGCCTTCCGGGGCCTGCTGCCGGCGCGCTGGCAGAACCGCTGGGGCCAGACGGTGGCCATCCTGTTTGCGGCCGTCATATTCGGTCTGGGCCACCTGCCGCAGGGGGCTGCAGGAGTGCTGATGACGGGCCTGCTCGGCATCGGGCTCGGTTGGGTGATGACCCTGCATCGCTCGCTCTGGGTGGCGGTGCTGGCCCACGGTTTCTTTGACGCGACCTCCTTCCTAGGCATCTGGGCGCTCGACCGCTCGGGGCTGCTCAAACAGATCATCCCCGGCTAGGCCGGGGCGTTTGCGGTGGCGCGACCGCGCCTTATACCAGTTCCCGGAAAGAAACGGTGCAATGGCAGGGATGGCGCGCTGCGCTGCGCCGTCCCCGCCCTGTAGGGGCGGCAGAGGCGTGCGGATGCCGTGGACGTTCGTTCCGTCGCCTGACGCTGCGCTCGGCGACGGGGACGGCGCAGCGCACCGTCCCTACCCATTCGTCCGATTATCACCGGGAAATGGTATTACACGCTGAAGCGGTCACCATCCTTGGCGATGGTGAACGGGATTCCGCCGAGCAGCGCCTTCAGCCGTTTCCGTGTTTTTGGCAGGTCTTCCCAGAACTCACTGGCGAGGTGAATGAACACGATCTTCCCGATTGGCCGTCCGCGCAGCAAAGCCGCCATGGGCTCCAACTCGATGTGCGCCAGCTCGCACACGAGGAGATCCAGCGGCTTGGTGAGCAAAGGGACGAGATCGGTGGCCGCCCCGAGGTCGGCAGTGTGGGCCACGCGTACCCCCGGCGCCTCCAGCAGGAAGCTGAACGCCTCGAAGCCGACGTGCGGATAGCGCGGCTGCAAAGCCCGGCGAAGCGATTCGAGATGGGTCGTGGGGTAGGCCGTGATGCTCAGCTTGCCGGCCCGGAATTTCCGGCCCGCGATCAGGGCAGTCCAGCGGATTGGGAAGCCGAGCAGTGCCGGCGGCAGGATGGTTGCCTCCAGCCACGCCTTCAGCGGGGCGATGCCGGAGCCGGGCAAGTGGATGGGCAAGGGCCGCCGCCGCTGTTTCAGCCAGAGGTCCTGCACGAACAGCGAAAAGCCGCCCACGTGATCACTGTGCAGGTGCGACAGCAGCACACCATCGAGTTCCTCATATTCCAGCCCACTGGCGAAAAAGCCGGCATTCACGCCGTCACCGCAATCGACCAGCAAACGGGTGTCGCCGAAATGGTACAGGTAGGAGGAGTGCCGCCGCTCTGCCGAAGGCCAGCCGTCGCCCACGCCCCAGCAGTGCAGCGTGGCCCGGTTCACGTCGGCATTGGTGGAGGTCATGCGGGTTAATGAGGGGCTGGCTGAATGACGTCAGAAAACTGTAATATGCAAAAGTAGGCGATACAACCGCCAACCTCCGCCGCGTGAGATTTGATGGCCTGACCACCCCAAGGCGCCGCCTTCCGCCCTGCAAAAACAGGGAGATGTACGTTCCCCCGCTTGCCAGCGCCGGGGCGCTCGGGTGCTCTTGGGCCATGCGAACAACCACGCTGCTGTTTCTGCTGCTCACTGTCTTTCGCGCCGGCGCCTGGGACTATGAACTCCACCGCCTGGTCAACGAGCTGGCCCTCGCGTCGCTGCCCACCAATTTTCCCGCCTTCGTCCGCGAGCCGGCAGCCCACGAGCGTATCGCGTTTCTGGCCGGCGAGCCCGACCGCTGGCGCAATACGGCCGACGCGACGCTGCGGCACATCAACGCGCCCGAGCATTTCTTGGACCTCGAAGATCTGGAGCCCTACGGCCTGACGCCGGCGACTGTCAGCGCGTTCCGGCACGAGTTCGTCGCCCAGCTCGCGGTCGTCCGGGCCAAGGACCCCTCGAAGCTCCCCGGGGCCGATCCCGCGAAGGACGCCGACCACAACCGCTGGCTGCCCGGCCTGCTCCCGTGGCGGATCACCGAGGATTACGCGAAGCTCAAGTCGATCTTCAGCTACCTTAAGACCTTTGAGCAGTACGGCGGCACGCCGGACGAAATTGCCAACGCCCGCGCGGACGCCGTGTATGTCATGGGGGTGATGGGCCACTTTGTGGGCGACGCCGCCCAGCCGCTCCACACCACGCGCAACTACAACGGCTGGGTGATGGCGAATCCCCACGGCTACACGACCAACCGCACCTTCCACGGCTGGATCGACGGCGGCTACATCAGCAAGGTCGGGCTGGAGCGGGCTCCCGTGTTCGCCCGCGTGCGGCCCGCCAAGCCGGTGTGGGAGCGGCTCGTGGGTGGGTCGCACGACAACGTCTTCCCCGTGACGATGGCCTTCCTGAACGAGCAGTTCGGCGAGATGGAAAAGACCTATCAACTGGAAAAGGAAGGCCGCCTTTCCGGCAACGGGGAACGTGGGCTCGAGGGACGCGATTTCATCGCGCAGCAACTGCTGCGGGGCGGTCAGATGCTGGGCGACCTGTGGTTCACCGCGTGGGAAAGCGCCCCGATCGATAACTACCTGCGCTCGCAGCTCGCCCAGCGCAGCGATGAGCCGCCCGCGCCGAAGAAGTCGCCTTGACCGGAAGACCGGCGTGCGGACGCTGGCTCCATGAAGCTGGCATTCCACCGGCGCCGTCAGTTCCTGGCACTCTGCAGTGCCGGGCTGCTATTGGCCGGCTGGTGGTGGCTGCGTCTGCCTCGCTACGAAGGCCGGTCACTGGCCTATTGGTTCAACGAGTTCCACCAGACAGACCAGGGACGGCGGCAGCCCCGTGGCCGGCACGTGCAGCGGGCGCTCCAGGCTTTGGGCACCAATGCGGTGCCTTATGTGCTGGAACAGGCTTTTACCGAAGATTGGGCCTTCCGGTCATGGAAAGCGGCCATTGCGCGTTTCCCGAAGCTGGAGTCCGCCGCACCGAAACCGTTCCGAGATTATCTGGACGACCGCAAATTCCGCCGCGACTTCCTGGCGGACGACGCCGTGATGTGGCTGTGGCAACTCCATCCGCCCGCTTCCTTGGTGCTTCCCACACTGACGAATGAGCTGGGTGACAGCCACCCACCAAACCGGCACCGGGCCGTCGAGATCCTGGGAGGCCTTGACGCCACGGAGCTACCCTATCTGCGGACGGCATTCGCCAGCCGGTCCGGCCCTGTCCGCGAGGCCGCGTTTTGGGCGCTGGCGAACTTGGGAACCAACGCCATCGGGGAAGTGCCCAACCTCGTGGCGCTCGATGATCCATTGGGCGAGGTGCCCATCCGGTTCTGGTACCGGATCGGGCCACCCGCCCGCGCGATCCTGCCGCGTTTGCGCCAGCGCTGGCTGGCCGAGACCAATTTTGAGGCACTGGCTGCGATCATCCAGATTGGCGATGAAGCCTGGGCTCGGGAAGCATTCCACCAGAGCCTTCAGCCGCAGGCGGATCATCAGCCGCGTTTGAAGGCCCTTCATTTTCTGGCGTGGGCGTCGCTGCCATCGATGAATGCCAGGTTTCTGCGGCCGGATCTGTTGCAGGCCGCGAACGACGAGGAAGCGGTGGTGCGTTTCCATGCTTTGGCCGCCATCGGCCGGCTCAATCTGGACCCCGCCCCGTTGAAGCCATGGCTGGAGGCAAAGCTGCAAGAACCCCTGCCAGCCAAGAACAACACGAACGCCTCCTGGAACGAATGGCACGAACGGCTATGGGCCAGCGATTTGTTGCTGCGGATGGATCCGGCCAACGCGGTCGCCCTCGCCTTTATGGCCGACCGGCTCAACGATTTCGAGGCCTGGCAGGCGGTGGACATCCTCGCCCGGCTGGAAAATCCCGGCCCACCGGTCCTGGACCTGCTCGAACGGGCCACCCATCACCGGGACGCACCGGTGCGCGAGCTGGCGAACGAGGCCCTGGCTGAATTTCGCTGACCCCGGCGGCATGGTTCTGGCTAGGTAACAGCTGTGATCGTGGCCCGCAAAAATCACTTTTCCGGAACTTCCGCTTGCTCCCGGCGAAAGGTTTGGCTTTTTAACGCGACGCACTGTGACGCGCCCGGTCCAACTTACGCGCCCAGAACATGATTACGACAGTCAACGACATGCATTCGCTCCGTCCGGAAAGCTCGCCTCTGCGCCGCCTGCAGGCCAAGGCCACGCTCAAGCCCATCAACTTCTTCTGCGTTGCCCCGCAGGCAAAGGAGGCCTTCCTGGTCGGTGATTTCAACGATTGGGATCCGACCAGCCACCCGATGAGGAAGAGCTTCGACGGTTCGTGGCAGCTCACGGTCACGCTCGGCCACGGCGGGCACCACTACCAGTTCCTGGTGGACGGCAAACTGATGAACGATCCGCGCGCCCAGGGCCTCGCCCGCAACGAAAAGGGCGAGAAGGTGTCGATGCTCTTCGTGAGCTGACGGCCGCAGCCCATTTCCAATTGGCGATTGCCAATTGCCAATTGGAAATCAGAACGGGCTCAGTTATCCGCCGGGTTGGCTTCCGCGCCGCCTTCGGCTTTCCGTTCGGCGCGGCGTTCCGCAAAGAACGCCTTCAACACGCTGGCGCATTCCTCGCCCCGCACGCCGGACGTGATGTCGCAACGATGGTTCAGTGTCGGAAATTGCAGCAGGTTCAGGGCGCCTCCCGCTGCGCCGCCCTTCGCATCCGGTGCCCCGAACACCACGCGGGCCAGCCGGCAATGGACGACGGCCCCGGCGCACATGGGGCAGGGTTCCTTGGTCACGTAGAGCGTGCAGTCCGTCAGCCGCCAGTCGCCGACGGCATCCTCGGCCATCGTGAGCGCGAGCATCTCGGCGTGGGCGGTGGCGTCCTTCAGCAGTTCCACCTGGTTCCAGGCGCGCGCGATGATCTTCCCCTCGCGCACGATGACGGCGCCGACGGGCACCTCGCCCGCCCCATAGGCCCGCAGCGCCTGCCGGAGCGCCTCGCCCATGAAAATTTCGTCGGCCTCAAGTTCGGTCATCATGGCTCAGGAAGGGGTGCCCGGCCGCGATTCTTCCACGGTCCAGATATTGGTGCCGCCCGCATGGCAATGGCAGTGCGCCGCGAAAAATCCGTTCCGGTGTTGCCAGAAGAGCGGCCAGATCTGCTCGCGGTCGGTGGCTGGCAGCGGGAGGTCCGCCAGCGCCGCGCGGCTGAAAAAGCCGAAGTGCCCCTCGCGGTGCGCTGGCGGCAGTTCCACCAGCGGCAGCTTCACCTCGAACAGGAACATCAGCCAGTGGGCGGTGCCGAGAAAGCCATGCTCGCTCACGATGCCGGTCAGATGCAGGTCTGACGGCCCCAGGCGCAGGCCAAACTCCTCGAAGGCCTCTCGGCCGGCGCAGGCGTAGGGCGATTCGCCCATTTCGGCCTTCAGCTTGCCGCCCGGCGGCGACCACAGGCCGAGATTCGGTTCCTGGGCCCGCTGCAACAGCAGCACCTCGTCCGCCTCGTTGAAGACGTAGAGCAGCGTGGCGATCTTGTGCGGCAGCGTGAGCACGTCCGAGGGAAACAGATGCCGTCGGCAGGGACAAGCGGCCGCGTCAATGGCAGCAAGTTCAGGCCAGCACCATCCGGCGCTCCGCCGGCGTCAGTTCCCGCCAGGCTCCCGCGGCCAGGTCGCCGAGGGAAAATTCCCCGATCTGCACCCGGATAAGCCGCAGGGTGGGATGCCCCACCGCCGCTGTCATCCGGCGCACCTGGCGGTTCTTGCCCTCGTGCAATTCCAGCGCGAGCCAGCACTCGGGCACATTCTTACGGTAGCGGATCGGCGGATCGCGCGGCGGCACGGACGGTTGTGGGGCCGGCAACCAGGCACGGCACGGGCGGGTACGATAATCCTGGATGACCACGCCGCGCTGGAGCTGCGCCAGTGCCTCGGGGGAGGGAATCCGTTCCACCTGAGCCCAGTAGGTACGCGGATGGCCGCGTTCGGGATCCAGCAGGCGGGTGTTCAGGCCTGGCTCGTCGCTCAGGAGCAGCAGCCCCTCGGAATCCGCGTCCAACCGGCCCAGCGGATACACCCGGGGCGGCAGGGCGAATTCGGCGAGCGGACGGTTCGGCGAGCCGTCGGGGGTGAACTGCGACAGCACGCCGTAGGGCTTGTGGAAGGCCAGCAGCACGGCCGGATGATGAACAACAAAGGAACGAAGGAACCAAGATTTCCCCTGAGGAATCAGTCTTTGTTTCCTCGTTCCTTGGTTGTTCATCAAGCCCCTCTGCTGTCAGGGACCGGATTCAAATTGGCACCGGCCGAAATTCCCGGCACGCTCACGGCACAACGTGAGCGCCACCGCCCCCGGAAAATCCACCAGTGCCCACTTTCGCGACGTGACCGTGCTGAACAAGCAGGGCATTCACGCGCGCCCGTCTTCGCAGTTCGTCAAGCTCGCCAGCCGTTTTGCCTGTGAGATCATGGTCGAAAAGGACGGTGAGACCATCAACGGCAAGAGCATCATGGGGTTGCTGATGCTGGCCGCCGGTCCCGGCAGCAAGCTGCGCATCCTCTGCGAGGGTGAGGGGGCCGAACAGGCGCTCCTTGAGCTGGTGGCGCTGGTGAACAACAAGTTCGGCGAAGAATGACCGGGCGTTACGCCCCGGCCCCTGTTTTCCATGTCCGATTTCAACATCCACTACGTCGCGAAGCTTGCCCGGATCGAGCTGTCACAAGACGAAGAGAGCAAGCTGGGTGTCCAGCTCGGGAACATTCTCGGCTACATCGCGAAGCTCAAGGAAGTGGACGTGACCGGCGTCGAACCGACCGCCCATGCCTTCCCGCTGGTGAACGTCACCCGGCCCGACGAGGCGACCGGTTCACTCCCGCACGACGAGGCCCTCGCCAATGCCCCCGCCAAGGCAGGTGGACTGTTTGTGATGCCGAAGATTGTGGAGTGATGGCTGTCCAACTCCCCCGCGTCCGATGCTGCACCGCCTCACCATTTCCGAACTGACCGCCCGGCTCGCCCGTCGCGAGTGCTCTGCCCAATCCGCGCTGCGCGCCTGCTTTGACCACCTGACGCAGGTGGACGGCCAGGTCCGCGCCTTCATGAGCTACGACGTGACCGACGCCTATGCCCAGGCGGAGGCCGCCGACGCTGAGCTGACGGCCGGCGTCACCCACGCGCAGAAGCCGCTGCTCGGCGTGCCCATCGCGCTCAAGGACCTGCTCGCGCATCGCGGTCAGCCCCTGAACTGCTCCTCGAAGATCCTGGGCAACTACCGCTCACCCTACGACGCGACCGTCGTGGAGAAGCTCAAGGCCGCCGGCGCGATCGTCTTTGGCCGGCTGAACATGGACGAGTTTGCGATGGGCAGCTCGACCGAGACCTCCGCCTTCCAGACCACGCTGAACCCGTGGGATCTCACCCGCATTCCCGGCGGCAGCTCGGGTGGCTGCGCGGCGAGCGTCGCGGCGAACATGGCATACGCCAGCATCGGTTCGGACACGGGAGGCTCCATCCGCCAGCCGGCCGCGCTCTGCGGTGTGGTCGGCGTGAAGCCGACTTACGGCCTCGTCTCGCGCTACGGCCTGACCGCCTTTGCCAGCTCGCTCGACCAGATTGGGCCTTTCGCCAAGGACGTGCACGATGCCGCGCTGCTTACGCAGGTGATCGCCGGCCATGACCGCCGCGATTCCACCAGCATTCCGCAACCGGTGCCGGATTATGTGGCCGCCCTCGCAAAGAACACCGGTCCGCAACCGCTCAAGGGCCTGAAGCTTGGGCTCGCCAAGGAATACATGATCGGCGGGCTCGATCCCGAGGTGGATGCCGCGATGCAGGCGGCGGTGAAGCAGTACCAGGCCCTCGGCGCGGAAGTCGTCGAAGTGTCGTTGCCGCACAGCGACTACGCGGCGGCGACCTACTACATCATCGCGCCCGCCGAGGCGTCGGCGAACCTGGCGCGCTTCGACGGCGTGCGCTACGGGGCACGGGTCGATGGCAAAGACCCCGCCGAACTGAACTCGAAGACGCGCGGGGCCGGTTTCGGCGCGGAAGTGAAGCGCCGCATCATTCTCGGCACCTATGTGCTCAGCTCGGGCTACTACGACGCCTACTACATCCGCGCGCAGAAGGTCCGCACGCTCATCCGGCAGGACTTCCTGAAGGCCTTCGAGACGGTGGACGCCATCCTCACGCCCACGACGCCGACGGCGGCCTTCAAGGTCGGTGAGAAGAGCGACGATCCGCTACAGATGTACCTGAGCGACATCTTCACGATCTCGTGCAACCTTGCGGGCATCTGCGGCATCAGCGTGCCGTGCGGCTTCACGAAGCCGACCGAGACCACGCCGCGCCTGCCCCTCGGCCTGCAACTGCTCGGCAAACCCTTCGGCGAGGAGACGATGTTCCGCCTCGCCCACGCCTACGAGCAGAGCACGGGCTGGCATCACGAGCGTTCGCCGCTGGGGTGAGACCGGCACTCTTAATCCTAATCTTAATCTTGATCGTAATCCCTTGGCTTTCCGCGATTACGAACAAGATTAAGATTAGGATTAAGAGTAAGAAAGGAACACGCACTCCCAGTTGCGCCCCGGCCTCCGGGCATGGACATTCCGGAACCGATGTCCAATGCCGTCGCCCCGCTCCGGCTGCTGTTTGAGGTCAATGCCCGCTCCGTATGGCGGCGTCTCGTGGCGTTGAAGGACCAGTCGTGGCTCCTGCTCGGGCTGATTGCGGTGTTCCTGGTCGGCTACGCGGTGCTGGCCTTCTCGCTGTTCCACTTCGGGCTGCACTTCCTCAGCAAGTTCCCCGGCATGGGCGGCCTGCTCGTGGAGCGCCTGCTGTACCTGCTCTTCGCCTTCCTCTTCGCGCTGCTGCTGATCTCGAACCTCGTCATCAGCTACACCAATCTCTTCCGGCATCGCGAGACGGCCTTCTTGCTCACGCTGCCGATACCCAAATCCACCGTGTTCCAGTGGAAATTCATCGAAAGCACACTGCTGGCCTCGTGGGCATTCCTCTTCCTGATCGCGCCGCTGCTGGCGGCTTACGGGCTGGTGAACAACGTCGCGTGGCACTTCTACCCGGCCGTGGTGATGCTGGTAGGACTGTTCATCGTGCTGCCCGGCGCGTTCGGGGCGGGCCTGTCCATCCTGCTGGCGCGGCATCTCGACCGGAAGGCCTTCCAGATGCTGCTCATCGCGGTGCTGCTCACCGTCGTTGGGATCATGCTCTTCAAGTTCCGGCCTGAACCGGTGAAGGACGACGAACTCGAGACGCGTGTGCTCGCCGTCATCGACCGGCTGCTGGAGAACACCAGTTTCGCACAGTTCCCCCTGCTGCCAAGCTACTGGCTCAGCGCGAGCGTGCAGAACTGGGCCGAGGGTGCGCTTACGGCGGCGGGCTTTTTCGCATTGGTGCTGCTGAGCAACGCCATGTTCTTCGGGATGTTGGCGACCACGCGTCTGGGTGATTCCTTTTATGAGGCCTCCAGCGTCGTCCACAGCCGGGGGAGCATCTTCGTGCGGTGGCGGTGGTTTCAGCGCCTGCAGGAGCGCCAGCGGCAGATCTCGCGCCTCAGCCTGCTGCTGCGGCCGCGCCACTGGCTCGATGCGGTCCTGAGCTGGCGCAATGTCTTCCCCTCCGACGTGCGGGCCCTGGTGGCGAAGGATCTCCGCGTGTTCTGGCGCGACACGACGCAATGGGGCCAGACCGCCATGCTGTTCGGCCTGCTGACCGTGTACATCATCAATCTCCGCCAGTTCACCCGGCAGCTCGACTCGCCGTTCTGGATCTCGATGGTGAGCTACCTGAATCTCGGCGCCTGCGCGCTGAACCTTGCCACGATCACCACCCGCTTCGTGTTTCCGCAGTTCTCGCTGGAGGGCAAGCGCGTCTGGCTGGTCGGCCTGGCGCCGCTCGGGCTGGTGCGGGTGGTCCGGCTGAAGTTCTGGTGCGCTTCGCTGGCGACGCTGCTCATCATGCTGACGCTGACGCTGCTGTCCTGCTCGCTGCTGAACCTGGGCGCGGCGCGCACGGTGTTTTTCGGGGCCACCGTCACGGTGATGACCTTCGTGCTGAACGCGCTCGCCGTCGGCGTCGGTGCGCTCTATCCGAACTTCCGGGAGACCAACCCGAGCAAAATCGTGAGCGGCTTTGGCGGCACCTTCTGCCTGGTGCTCAGTTTCCTCTACATCGTCGCCTCGGTCGTGCTGCTGGCGGTGGGCAGCCCGTGGGGCTGGAATCCCTCCGTCGCCGAGGATTTCGAGCCGGCCAAGGCCGCGTTTGCGTGGACGGTGTTCGTCCTCATCAGCTTCCTCGCCGGCTGGCTGCCGCTGCGGCTGGGCTTGGCCAAGGTGGCGGTTACGGAACTCTGAACCGTCCCTCCAACGGCCAGAGCGCTGAAAGCGCGCCTGAGGAATGCCCGGGGTGGAGCGAACGCAGTGAGCGCAGCCCCGGGGCAAGCGCTTTCAGATTCGGTCCGAGGGCTGAAGGTCCGACCCAAAGAAGGGTGCCCATTTTTGGGACGCGCTTGCAGCGCTCGACCACTTTTGTCCGGGCAACCTGGGGCTATGCTCGCCTGGCTCGCTTCACCCCAGGCATTCTTTGGACGGGCTTTCAGCCCTGCCGATGACCGGAAATCACCGTTCACCACGACGTGGTGCAGGCGATGCAAGACGTCGATCAGTGACAGATCACGGTGAGCTGCTTCGGCCCGTGGGCACCCAGCACGAGAATGCGCTCGATGTCACCGGTGCGGCTGGGGCCGGTGATGAAGGAGATCATGCTCGGATAATCCGCGCCGTAGCGCTGCTTGATCAGGGCGAAGGCTGCTGTCAGGTCGCCGACCATCTGTTCGCGGCGGGCGAGCACGACGTGGTGCGGCGGCAGCACGCTCAGTGCCCGGCCGCCCGCGTTGCGGGAGTTCACGACGACGCTGCCGGTCTGGGCCACGAGTGCGTCGCATTCGGTGATGCCGGCGTCACAGGCTTCGAGGGCATTGACGTCGTAGCCGCCGTCCACGGTGAGCACCGGCAGGCCCAGGGCGGCGGTGGCGGTGGTCGTCAGTTCGCCATTATGCGTGGCCACGCGTCTCCAATGGCCTGCGTCACGGATGCGCGCGAGCACGGCGGCGGCGGCTTCGGCGGATTCGACGAAGTGAAAATCCGTCTTCAGCTCCGTGCTGGCGGTGCGAAAGCGGGCGACCTGTTCTTCCAAGGTGCTGCCATCGGGGGGCAGCCACGGCTGGGCGACCTGCACCGGGCGGCCTTTGAAATGGAAGGCCGGCTCATGGCCGCCGTGCGTGCCGGGATGGGGGGCATCCACCGTCAGCGCCTCGCGGATGCGGCCGAGGATCTTTTCGCGTTCGGTCATCGGCGGTTCCTCCACCATTCCTTGAAGCTTTCCGGGGCCATCTCCGGCGTGTCGCGTGTCGCCGTCCAGGGGCGGGCGGGGTCGAGGTACGAGCCCTTCACGAAGACGTGCAAAGGCTGGAACAGCCGGGCCACTTCCTTGCCGAAAAGCCACAGCGCGGGCCGGTTGGCGACGAAGGCGAAGGCGTGGTAGGCGAGCCGCTCCAGCACCGACGGCTTGCCGGTGGCGGCGTTGCGGCGGTTGTGTAGCAGGTGGTGATGCAGATCGATCTTCACCGGGCACGCCTCCGTGCAGGCTCCGCACAGCGAGGATGAGGCGGAGAGATGCTTCCAATCCTGCAGGCCGCGCAGATGCGGCGTGATGACGCTGCCGACCGGGCCGCTGTAGGTCGTGCCGTAGGTGTGGCCGCCGACATTGCGGAAGATGGGGCAGACGTTCAGGCACGCGCCGCACCGGATGCAGTGGAGCGCGTCGCGCTGTTCGGGATCGGCGAGCAGCTCGGTGCGGCGGTTGTCGAGCAGCACCACGTGGAATTCCTTGGGACCGTCGCACTCGCCCGGCTGGCGCGGACCGCCGTACATCGTGTTGTAGCCGGTCATCGTCTGGCCCGCGCCGGCCGTCGCCAGCATGGGCAGGAAGAGGGCGAGATCCGCCAACTCCGGCAGCACCTTCTCGATGCCGAGCAGCGTGATCATCGTCTTGGGCAGCGCGGCGGTGAGGCGGGCGTTCCCCTCGTTCTCCGTGATCGAGATCATACCCGTCTCGGCAATGGCGAAGTTCGCCCCGGTGATGCCGATGTCGGCCGTGAGGTACTTTTCCCGCAGCGCGCGGCGGGCGATCATCGTGAGCTCCTCGGGCTCGTTGGTCGGCGCACTGCCGAGCTTTCGCTGGAAGAGGTCGCTGATCTCGTCGCGCGTCAGGTGCATCGCCGGGAAGACGATGTGGTACGGCGGCTCGTGGCGGAGCTGGACGATGAACTCCCCGAGATCGGACTCAACGACCTCGTAGCCGGCCTGCTCCATCGCGTCGTTCAGATGGATCTCCTCGGCGGTCATCGCCTTGGACTTGATGATCGATTTCGCGCCCTTCGATTTGATGATCCCGAGGATGATCTCCCGGGCCTGTGCGCCGTTGCTGGCCCAATGGACCTTGGTGCCGCGCGCCTCCAGCCTCTGAGCGAACTGGTCGAGGTACTGGTCAAGATGGTTGATGGCATCCCATTTCGTCTCGGCGGCCGCCTGCCGGGCGGACTGCCAGCTGCCGAAGGCTGCCTGCTTGCGGTCGCGGGCGACCTCGTACTTGCCGAGCGCCCGCTGGATCAGGCCGCGATGGCGCAGGTCGCGCGCCACGATCCGGGCCTGGACGAGGAAGTCTTGGACGGGGGCGGTCATTCGGATGGAAAGCGGATTGACTTAAGAAACGCCACGCCATGTGGCTCAATGTCGGTATGTTCTGAGACTGCCAGAGAAAATGAAGCCGGATTTGTTCGGAACACGAACCAAAGTTTAGGAAACAGCCCCGGTACCACGCGTCATGAGACGGTCAAAATTTTCGCGTCGCCCGTCTGGTACTCCTTTATGCATCGGTTTCCGTCAGCGCCAAAACTTTCCCCCAAAAAACGCAATTTCTTAAATGGCCCCAATGTCAGTTCACGCTTCTGCATTTTAACCGACTTCAAGCCTTCAAAACACAGCGTCAGCTTTTGGTCGAGAACAACGGTCAACGTTTCGCCTGATTCTTCAATGGAGGTGAGCGCGTGCTGATTGTCGTATGGGCGTCCATACCATCCATCAGGCAATAGCAGGCTTCCGCCCCCTTCGTCGTTAAACCAAGTCTGCACGGTTTCTGTGAAACTCATGATGATGGATGGACGAGCCAAGCATACCTTGCTTTCTCTGCACTCTCATCTTTTCTTTCGTTGACGGTCATTGCTGGGCGAGGATTTCCGCAAGGTGGATCGTCTTCTGCCGGCTGCCCTGGCGGCTCAGCAGGCCCTGCACCTGCATGAGGCAGCTGGAGTCGTTGGACACGATGTAGTCCGCGCCGGTGGCGGCGGCGCTCGTGCATTTCACCTCGCCCATCGCGGTCGAGATCATCGGGAACTTCGCCGCGAAGGTGCCACCAAAGCCGCAGCAGGTTTCGCAATCCGGCATCTCGACCAGTTCGAGGCCCTGCACCTTTTCGAGGAGAGCCCGGGGCGACCGTTTGATGCCCAGCTCGCGCAAACCGTGGCAGCCATCGTGAAAGGTGACCTTCGAGGGAAACCGCGCGCCCAGATCGGTGACACCGAGCTTGCGCACGAGGAAATCGGAGAACTCCCAGACGTGGCTGGAGAGCCGGTCGGCATCCGCCGCCTCGGGGCGGTCGGCGAACAGCTGCGGGTAAAAGACTTTCAGCATCGCGCCGCAGGAACCCGAGGCGATCACCACGGCCTCCTTGTCACGGAGCTTCTGCAGCACCGGGCCGGCGATCGCGCGGGATTCGTCCCAATAGCCGGAGTTGAAGGCGGGCTGGCCGCAGCAGGCGATGTCCTCCGGGCATTCCACGCGGTGCCCGAGGCGTTCGAGGATCTGGACCATGCTGATGCCGACGCGCGGAAACAGCGCGTCCACAAAGCACGGAATGAAAAGCGTGACGGTCATCGGTCGGTATCGTTCGCCGGCAATCGCGGCGGCGGGGAGGATGAGGCCGAAACCGGCCCGGAGCCAAAGGGGAATCTCGCGCGGACTGGACGGGGTCTGTCGTTGGGCGCATCTTTTCACCGTGGTTGGTATTGGGAGCGCGGGCGGAGCCGGGTAGCCGTTCTCCCTCACCCCGGCCCTCTCCCACTGGGAGAGGGAGGATTATCGTCCGCCACTCGGCGAAGGCCGGCGCGGGATTGGCCGGAGGATCTTCCAGTCCGCCAGTGGCATCCCCGGCGGTTCCCTCGCCCAGCGGGAGAGGGCCGGGGTGAGGGAGAACGGCCCGCGTTCATCAGGGGCCACTTTCCCTTCGAGGTCAGCGGCTGACCACGGTGAAAAGATGCGCCCCCTGTCGCTCAGATTTTCACAATCTGCTTCCCGCGCGGAAGGCAAACCGGTTTAATCCACCGCGTTTCACCTGTAACCATCTCGCAAAAAATCTATGAGCAATGGAAAGACTAACGCCAACCGCCTGCTCTGGGCAGGCTTTATGGCAATCCTCGCCGCCGGAGTCGGCTTCGGCGTTCGCGGCGGCATCCTTGATGACTGGGGAGTACAGTACGGTTTCACCCAGACCGAAAAGGGTGAAGTCACCGGTTTCGGTCTCGTCGGTTTTGGTGTGGTCATCCTGTTCGGCGCCCTGCTGGCCGATGTGATCGGCTATGGCAAGCTCATGATCGCGGCGTTCCTGTGCCATTTCAGCTCGGCAGTGCTCACACTGTTTGCGACTGCGGCCTTCAAGACCGGTGGCAAGGAAGCGGCCTACAACTGCCTGAAGTGGGGCATGATTCTCTTCTCCGTCGGCAACGGCCTGGCCGAGGCAGTCGTGAATCCGCTGGTGGCCTCGCTATTTCCCAAGAACCGAACGCACTACCTCAACATCCTTCACGCCGGATGGCCCGCCGGTCTGGTGTTGGGCGCCTTGGTTTCGTACTTCATGGTTGGCAAGGTCCGCTGGGAAATTCAGTGGGCCATGTTCCTGCTGCCGGTGGTGTTTTACGGTCTGATGTGCCTTGGTCAGCATTTCCCGAAATCGGAAGCCAGCGAGAAGGGCGTCAGCTTTGCCTCCATGCTGGGTGAGTTCGCCGCGCCGCTGCTGCTGGTGCTGCTCTTTGTTCACGCGCTGGTCGGCTATGTCGAACTCGGCACTGACTCTTGGATTTCCAACATCACCGGCAACATCCTGGCCAGCCCCCAAAACGGCCTGCTGCTTTTCATCTATACCTCGACCCTGATGTTCATCCTGCGTTTCTTCGCCGGACCGATCGTCCACAAAATCTCCCCTCCTGGCCTCCTGCTGGTCAGCGCCTGTTTCGGGGCCACGGGTCTGACGCTGCTGGGCAATGCCAATGGGGCGGTGGCCTGCATCGTCGCGGCGAGCGTCTATGGCGTCGGCAAGACGTTCCTCTGGCCTACGATGCTGGGCGTGGTCTCAGATCGGTTTCCCAAGGGCGGAGCTATTACGATTGGTGCCATCGGCGGTGTCGGCATGCTGAGCGCCGGCCTTTTGGGCGGTCCGGGCATTGGCTACAAGCAGGACTACTTCGCCTCGCGCGACCTCAAGGAAAAGGCTCCAGCAGTCTATGAAGCCTACAAGGCTCCGAACGAAAACAAGTTCCTCTTTTTCCCGGCCATCGTTGGTCTCGATGGAACCAAAGTCGGCGAGGTGCGTGCCAAGGATGCTGACAAGCGTACCGCGGACGAAACCAAGGTCCATGATGCGGATCTCATTGGCGGACGCACCGCCCTCAAGGTAACTGCGGCCATTCCGGCCACGATGGCTCTTTTCTATCTGGGCATCTTGCTCTACTTCAAGTCCAAGGGCGGTTACAAAGTGGTCACGCTGGCCGATAACAAGGCATAGGTGGTATTAACGGGTCTTTCACCAAGGCGGCTCCGGTAACGGAGCCGCCTTTTTCGTTTTTTTGCCGTGGTACCGGCATTGAGGCTCAGTGACGGGATTGCTCCTTCTTGGCGAAAGCAGAATCAACCTTGACTTGCGTGATATGTGTATGCCATACACCAAACACTCCCACACGTCATACGGAAACCAACCGGAACCAATCCCCATGCAAACCCGCTCCCACGAGCGCCCGAGTCGCCAGTTCCTCTGGCTGTTCGGCCTCCTCGCCTCCTTTTTGACCGCCTTCGCCCAGTCGGGCGGTGGCGTCACGATCGCACCCATACCCAACCAGATCATCTATGTGGGCGGGCCGGCGTTGACGGTGCCACTCGAGGTGACCCGGCCAGCCGGGGTCGTCCTCACCCTCTCCGCGAGCAATTCACGGGGTACACAGATGCCGCGCATCACGGCCACGCCCAATGGGGCTGCCTGGATGCTGAGCATCACCGCACCGAGCGCGAGTGAGACAGCGGATGTGCCGCTGGGAAACTACTCCATCCGGGTTTCCGTCCTTAAGGCGGGAACGACCAATGTGCTCGCCCAAACGAGCTTTCTGCTCACGCTGCTCCCGGCGGAATTCACCGGCTGGCATTTCCTCACCGATTACTCGGTGCTGGCGAAAGGACTTTGGGCGGATCTGGATGGCAACGGGTTCCTTGATTTCGCCGGCCTCATGGCCGCTGGCAACTCCTTGTTCTTTGAGCGGAATTTCGCGGGGAATTTTTCATCAAATAACCGCCTGGCAGTGCCGCTGTCGGTTGCCGGAGCGGTCCCGGCAGACCTGGACGGCGACGGCCGGATTGACCTCTTTTTGCTGGGAAATGTCACCCAGCCGCTGTTCGTCAATCGCACCCCGAAACCTTCCACGTCGAACCCTCAGTTGAACTTGCCCATCACCTTCACCAACGTGCCGCTGGCGCTCACGCAGACGAGCCATTCCGGTGCGGCCTGGGCCGATCTGGACGGCGACGGCGACCTGGATCTGATTCTCGTGGCGCCGGCCGTTACCGCCGGGCTGCCGCCGTCGTCGCAACAGTTCCGCAACGACGCGGGCGTGCTGGTGGCCATCCCGACCACCTTGCCCGACGCCTCGGGCCCGGTGGTGGTGGCGGACTTCGACGGCGATGGCGTTGCCGACGTCCTGCTGTTCAACACCGGGGTGACCCACGACGTCGCCGTGCTCCTGCGAAACGACGGCAACGGCAATTTCACCGACACCGGGACAAGCTTCCCCGCCGGGCTGGTCATCGCGGCGGGCTGGTCGGATTTCAACGGGGACGGCCGGCCGGACGTGTGGATGCAGTTCCAGGTTGGAAACCTTCCCACTTATCCACGCGCCACCACCGAACTCGCCCTGTTCCAGCACACCACCGGCGGTTTCGTCGAAACGCTGCGCCTGCCAGCCGATGTCATGAGGCAGGCGGGCACACCTGCCTGGGGCGATTTTGACAACGACGGCACGCCGGACTTCATCGCCCCGATGAATTCTCTGACCTATCCCGCCGACAAGGCGACTGGCCGGCTGCGCACCAACTCGTCGCTCACCGTCTGGCATAACGATGGCGCCGGTCATTTCACACCCCGCGGTTTCGTCGCCACGAACTCGCCCGCGCTCACGGTGGTGGCCGGTGATGTCAACGGGGACGGAGCGCTGGATGTCGCCCTGTTGGGAGTCTATGGACTGAACGGAGGCTACTTCACGAACCCCAACCGGCCCGCCAACCTGCCGCCGTCCATGCCCGGCCGGTTGCAGGCCTTCAGCTTTGGGGCCAGCCTATTCTTCTTCTGGGGGGATGCGTCCGACCCCAATCAGACCGCGCCGCTCACCTACAACCTCCGGGTCGGAACCACACCGGGCGGCAACGAAATCGTCCCCTCGATGTCTCTCGGGGATGGCACAAGGCAAGTGGTCTCGCCGGGCAACTGCGCCTTCGCCGGCTCCCGCCTGATCAAACTGCCGGTCACGAACGTGGACTCGGTCTATTGGAGTGTGCAGGCGGTGGACAATTCGTTCGTCGGCGGCCCGTTTGCACCGGAGCAGACACTGGCCGTGGATCTGCCCGGGAACCAGCCACCGGTCATTGCCGGGCTCAGGAACGTGTTTTTTGGACCAAATACGGAGATCTTCCCTGTGCAATTCACGGTCACGGATGATCGGACCCGGCCGGAGGACATCGCGATCTCCGTGGTGGCCACAAATCTGCAGCTGTTTCCGTCCGGCACCCTCGCCGTGACTCCCGACGGCGATTCCATTGTCAAACTACCCGAACGAATGCTGGCGTTGCGCCCGGCGCCCGGCGTTGTGGGCGAATCGGATATCAGCGTGACCGCCACCGACGTGAACGGGCTGTCCACCACCGTGACTTTTCACGTCACGAGCATGGCGCCGCCGCCGCCAGCTCCCCCTTCGCTGCAGCTTTCGCTGCCGGCCGGCGGGGGGCCGCTTCGCTTCAATCTCAAGGACGCACCGGCGCCCGGCCTGAATCTGGAACAGTCCGAAGATCTCCTGAACTGGTCGCCAGTGACCGGTTGGGAGTTCGATTCCAACAGCCCGCCCGCCTTTACCCTGCCGCGGCCGGTTGACAAGGACCGCGTCTATTACCGCCTGAGCACGGGCGAATAACTCCGGTTGCGGAGCGCTTGAAACCGGGGCGGTTCCACGTCACGTTTACGCCGTGGAACCCCCCGCCCTCAGCGCACGCCGCGCGACCGTCGAGGATCTGCCAGCGCTCCAGGCGCTCTGGCAGCAGGCCGGCCTGCCGTGGCTGGAGCTGGAACGCTTCGTGACGGAGTTCCAGGTAGTGCCGTCCGAGGTTGAGGGCGCCCTGCTGGCCGCGATCGGCCTACTGGTCGAGGGCAACGATGCGCTGCTGCACACCGAGGCCGTCGCCGATTCCGAACAGGCCGACGAGCTGCGCGCCACCCTCTGGCGGCGCGTGCAGATCGTCGCCCGCAACCAGGGCGTCCAACGCCTCTGGACGCAGGAGGACGCTGACTACTGGCAGGCCAGCGGTTTTTCCAAAGCCGCCCCGGCGACCGTGGCAGGGGCGACCGCGACGTTTGTGGACAAGTCGGCCGACTGGCGAATTTGCGAGCTGATTGATCCCGACAAGGCCAAGCACCTGGTGGATGAACAGATGGCCATCTGGCAGGCCGAACGCGCCCAGGAAGCGGAGGCGCTGCAGGACAAGATCCGTGCATTTCGCACGGTAGCATTCGGCCTGGCCATCATGGTCACGCTGGTAGCGCTGGGAATGCTCCTCTACATCGGCATGCGCCATCCGGAAATCTTCCGGCGCTTCTTCAAAAGCTGATCGGAGCCCTCATACCATTTCCCGATGATAATCGGTGGTTTGGTGGGTATGGCGCGGTATTTCGTAGTAAGCCGGGCCGCTGGCCCGGCGTACACTGTCGGGCCAGCGGCCCGACCTACTGGGCTGCGCGGCTACAGGGCCGGCGCAGCGCGCCATCCCAAGATACCGTTTCATTTCGGGAACTGGGATCAGGCCCGACACACGGACCAGGCGGTCCGTATCTCCGATTGCGTGGGTCCAGCTCAATGGCCCACCAGCAGCGTGTAGAAGAAGGTCGCACCCTTGCCCGGCTCGCTTTGCAGGCGCACCTCGCCGCCGTGGCTCTGGATGATGTGCTTCACGATGCTGAGTCCCAGGCCCGTGCCGCCCGCTTCGCGTGAGCGGGCCCGGTCCACCCGATAGAAGCGTTCGAAGACCCGTTCACCGGCGTCGGCGGGGATGCCGGGACCGTCATCCGCCACCCAGCCCTCGATACGCTCGGCGTCCAGCCGGCGCGCACCCAGCCGCACGTTGCCGCCGGCGCGGCCGTACTTGATGGCGTTGTCCACGAGGTTGAAAAGCACCTGCTGCAGGCGGTCACCATCGGCCCGCACGATCAGGTCGGCGGGCACCTCGTTGTGGAGGTTCACCTTGCGTTCCAGGGCGCGGGAGGTGAGGTCGTTCACCACCTGCTCCGCCTGATCGCGCAAGGGCAGCGGCTGGAGGTTAAGCACCACCTGACCGGACTCGATCTGGGAGATCGTGAGCAGGTCCTCGATGAGGAAGGTGAGCCGGTCGGCGTGCTTCTCGATGGTATGAAGGAAGCGGGTCGCCACTTCGGGATCGTCCTTGGCCCCATCCAGCAGCGTCTCAACGTAGCCCTTGATCAGCGAGAGCGGGGTGCGCAGCTCGTGGCTGACGTTGGCGACGAAGTCCTTCCGCAAATTCTCCAGCTGCTTCACGCGCGTCAGGTCATGGAAGACGAGGATGATCCCCGCGTGGGCGCGGTCGGGATCACGGAAGCTGGCGGCATTGACCTGCAGCACGCGGGAGCCGGTGCCCGGCAGGGCGAACTCGAAGCCGGTGACCCGGCCCTCAATCAGCACGCGCTGGGCGACTTCCTGCAACTCATGCAGTCGCAACGCCTCCAGCAGCGTCTGGCCCCGGATGTCATGCTGGAGGCCAAAGAGAATGCCCAGCGTGGGATTGACGAACTGGATACGGCCATCCTCGTCGAGGATGAGCAACCCCTCGACCATGCTGTTGAAGACGGTCTGCTGCTTCGTTTGCTCCTCGGTGAGCGTGAGATGCCGGGCGGTCTTGAGCTCGGCGAGCGCCAGTTCGGCGTCCCGGAGGCGGGCCCGGACCACGCGTTCACGCTGGGCGAACCAGGCGGCCAAGGTGCCGCCGGCGGCCAGCGCGAGGAGGAAAAGGATGGGCCACATGCGTCGAACCGGCGGGGGAACCGCTCAGTTTTCGACGAAGCGATATCCCACGCCGCGCACCGTGTCGAGGTAGCGGCAGGCGGTGCCGAGCTTCTCGCGCAGGCGGCGCATGTGCGTGTCCACCGTGCGGGTGTCGATGATGTTGTCGTACTCCCACACGTCGCGGAGCAGCTGCTCCCGCGACTGCACCCGGCCCCGGCGCGAGGCAAGGGTGGTGAGCAGCTTGAATTCGGTCGCGGTCAGGTCGATCCGCTTGCGGGCCACGGTGACGAGGTGCCGGGGCACGTCGATGAACATGTCGCCGATGTTGAACTGGTCCGGCTTCTCCTCCCCGTCGGTCCGGCGGCGGAGCAGGTTCTTCACGCGCAGCACCAGTTCGCGGGGGCTGAACGGCTTGGTGACGTAGTCATCCGCACCCAGCTCCAGGCCGAGCACGCGGTCGATCTCCGCCGCCTTGGCGGTGAGCATGATGACGGGAATCTGCGAGGTGGCCGGATCGCGGCGCAGCAGCTTGCAGACCTCGAGGCCGTCCACCTCGGGCAGCATCACATCGAGCAGGATGAGATCGGGTGCGTGCTGGCGCGCCTTTTTGAGCGCATCCGCACCATCATCCGCCGTGACGACCTCATAACCGGCGGCCTTCAAATTGAAGCCGACCAGTTCCAGAGCATCCGGTTCATCGTCCACCACGAGTATCTTTGCCATGACGCGGCTTTTGGTAGGCATGGCGCAATGCTACGTGATGGCGGAGATGTTACAAGCCGGTGACAAAAAATGCCGACGGGCGGCAGCGAGAGTGAGCCAGTAAGTCAGTAAGTCAGTGAGTCGGCAGGGTAACGTTCTCGGCCGTCAGTGGTTTGATCACCGTCAGCTCTTCCGCCACCAACGGCGAGGGCAGGAGAGTGGGCAAGTGGGATGCTGGAATACGAGGCGCTCGTCGCTCCCTCTCTCTGACTTTCCCACTTTCTCACACACTGGTTCACTCGCCCGCCGCTCCGCGCTCAGATGAACGCCTATTGCAAGATGCGGCGGCCCTCGTCGAGGAAGATGCCCTTGAACATCATGTCGAGCGCCTGCGGGTTGCTCGCCTTCGCGAGCGCCTCGGCCTCGGTCACCTTGCGCAACTTCACGAGGTCGTAGAGTGCCTGGTTGAAGGTCTGCATGCCGTCGTCCCGACCGGTTTCGATGGCGGCGGAGATTTTTTCGAGACGGTTCTCCTCCAGCATCTTACGCACGGTTGGCGTGTTAATCATGATTTCCAGCGAGGGCGTGATGCCGCCCGTGGTGGTGGTGATCATGCGTTGGCAGACGACGGCCTTGAGCGTGTTGGCGAGCTGACGGCGGCACTGCTCGCGCTCTTCCGGGCGGAAGAAGTCCAGAATACGGCCGATCGATTGCGAGGCGTTCTGGGTGTGGAGGGTGGAAAGCACGAGGTGGCCGGTGTCGGCCGCCTGCATTGCCGCCGTGAAGCTGGTCGAGTCGCGCATTTCGCCGACCATGATGATGTCGGGATCCTGCCGCAGGACGTGCTTGAGGCCGCTCTGGAAGCTCTGCGTGTCGAGGCCGACCTCGCGCTGCTCGATCACCGACTGGTTGTCCTCGAAGACGAACTCGATGGGGTCTTCCAGGGTTATGACGTGCCGTTTGAAGTTGGCGTTGATGTGCTCCAGCATCGCCGCCAGCGTGGTAGACTTGCCGGAGCCGGTGGTGCCGGCGACCAGCACGATGCCACGGTGGGAGGAGGCGATGTCCTTGAGCACGGGCAGCAGGCCCAGTTCGTCGAAGCTCGGCACCTGCGTTTTCACGTAGCGCATGGCCAGGGCGAAGTTGCCCTTCTGCTGGAAGACGTTGGTACGGAAACGGCCCACCCCGGGCTCATAGTAGCTGAAATCCACCTCCCGATCCTCGTCGATGCGCTTGCGGGCGTGCGGGGGCACCATCTTTTCCAGGATGCTGTTCATCCACTGCTCGGTGGGCACGGGCGCCTCGATCGCGGTGAGCTGGCGATTGATGCGGAAGACGACCGGATAGCCGACCTTGATGTGGACGTCGGATGCGCCGCCCTCGACGGCGGCTTTCAAGATGCCTCGGAGAAGTTCCATAGTTTTGCGGAGCGGAACGCTAGCAGGAGCGTTGCCGGGTGGAATGGGAAATTGACTTTGCGGACAGAAAGATGCCGGCCTAACCCCCGGTTGCCAAGGAGCGAGATGGCAGGAACGAAGCAACGCTGCTGGTTAAAAGGCCTTGAGAAAGGTTCCGGGTTTGAACACCTGGACGTTTTCAGGGAAGTGGACTCCGGCAAACTGGGCTGCAAGCGAGGCGGGCTCAATGTCCAGCAGATGGGAATCTGAGCTGACCAGCACCTTTATTCCCGCCAAGGAAACTTCCCCGAGGACGGCTGCGTCATGCTTCTCGTCTGGCGGGAGCAACCCTCGGACGCAGAGGCGTTTGGAAAACTCATCGACCAGCCCGCGTTCGAGAGCTGTCAGGTGGAATGGCGAAATCCCCCAGCCCCGCATGGCGGTCAACGCTTTGAGGGCCAGTTTCTGGCTGGCGGCCTCTCCCTGCAGCGCAAGGTACGTAAGCTCCTCAACTACGGTCGGGCCGATTTCCAATTTGAAGCCGTTTGCCTGCACGACTTTCAAAAATTCCACGGCGAAATCTTCGCCGCCAGCCAGATCCAGGAGGACGTTAGTGTCTAACGCCAGCCTTGACTGTTTGGGTTGCCGTGCTGCCATAGATCAGACTCAATCCAGCATTCAAAAGCTTCTGCCGTTTGGCATGGTCAAGCTGGCCGACCGCACGACGTGCCTTGGCGGCAATCGCACTTCCTTTGGTCTGGTCAGGATAGGCAACATGAGCCTTGGCCGTCACGGAATTCGCTACCGTCTTCTTCGTCGGTTTGTTGGCACTCATCTCGTGGGGTAATTTAGGAGGCTTTCCTTTTTGAATTTCAACGGAGGAAATGTTTCTTCCGTTGCAAATTAGCAGAAGCCAAATCGGTTGTCGCGATGATCAAAGACCGCCTTCTACCACTCGATGACCGCCGCGCCCCAGGTCAGTCCGGCGCCGAAAACCACCAGCAGCACCAGGTCACCGCGCTGAATCCGGCCTTCGCGCACCGCCTCATCCAGCGCGATGGCCACGCTGGCGGCACTGGTGTTGCCATAGCGGTCCACGTTGACGAAGAGCTGGTCGTCGGTAGCTCCGAGCCGTTCGGCCACGGCGTTCAGGATGCGCTGGTTGGCCTGATGGGGAATGACGCACTTGATGCGTTCGATGCCGATCTCGCAGCGGGACAGCGCCTCGTTGGCGGCGGAGACCATGGCGTTGACGGCGTTTTTGAAGGTTTCCTTGCCGTCCATGCGCAGGAAGTGCAGCCGCTTGGCGACAGTGTCAGCCGTGGCGGGGCAGGCGCTGCCACCGCCGGGAAGCTCCAGCAGGCTGGCCTTGGCGCCGTCAGAGCCGAGGCAGGTGGTGATCAGGCCGTGGGCGTTCGGGCGGTTTTGCAGCACGGCGGCACCGGCACCGTCGCCAAAGAGCACGCAGGTGTTGCGGTCGGTCCAGTCCACCACGGACGACATCTTTTCCGTGCCGATGACGAGCACGGTGTCATACGTATGCGAGGCGACGAAATGGCTGGCGATGTCGAGGGCGTAAACGAATCCGCTGCACGCCGCGCCCACGTCGAAGGCGGCCGCCCGCGTGGCCCCCAGCTTGTGCTGCACGAGGCAGGCAGTGCTGGGGAACTGCATGTCGGGCGTGATGGTCGCGACGATGATGAGATCGACCTGATCAGCGGTAATCCCGGCGCTGGCCAGGGCGCGCTGCGCAGCCTCGTAGGCGAGGTCGGAGGCCGTCTCGTGTGGGGCGGCAATGCGGCGTTCCCGGATGCCCGTCCGGCTCCTGATCCACTCGTCGCTGGTCTCGACCATCTTCTCCAGCTCGGCGTTGGTGAGGATGCGTGCCGGCACATAGGAGCCGACCCCGGTGATGGAGACGGTCCGCAGATGCGGCCGGCTCGAACGGGGATGTCGGATGGGGGCCATCGGAACTTAGCGGGCGCTGGCGGCGCCGGGAGCGTCGTCAGCGGCGGCGGCGTTGGCGGCGGCGGCGTTGGCGGCGGCGATTTCGCGCGTGATCGTTTCTTTCAGGTTCTGGCTGACCACGCGCAAGCTTTGCCGGATGGCGTTCTTCAAGGCGAACCGTTTCGCCGAACCGTGGATCTTCACGACGCTGCCGTTCAGCCCGAGCAGGGGTGCGCCGCCATAGGTGTCCGGGTTCATGCGCACCTTGATCTTGCCCAGGCCGCCTCGAGCCAGCAGGGCACCGAGCATGCGGATGGGGTTCGCGGTCAGCTCCTCCTTCAGCAACGCGCCGAAGGTCTTGCCCAGGCCTTCGGCGGTTTTCAGCACGATGTTGCCGACGAACCCGTCGCAGACCACCACGTCCACACCTCCTGTGAAAAGGTCATAACCCTCGCAATAGCCGGTGCTGTTCAGGCTGGTCCGTTTCAGCAGTTCCACGGCGGTCCGGGTCAGTTCCGTGCCTTTCGTCTCCTCGGTACCGTTGCTGAGGATGCCGACGCGGGGATTCTCCACCCCGAGCATGGCCCGCGAATAGACGGAACCCATCACGGCGAACTGAAGCAGGGTGTGGGGCGTGCAGTCGGGGTTGGCCCCGCCATCCACCAGCACGAACGCGCCGTTCCGCGAAGGCATGATGCACGCCAGGGTGGGCCGCTCCACGCCTTCCAGCGTGCGCAGGCGGATGGTGGAAGCCGCGACAATGCCGCCGGTGTTGCCGGCGGAAATCACCGCGTCGGCCTTCCCGTCCTTCACCAGCTCGACCGCGCGGAGCAGGGAGCAGTCCTTCTTTTTGCGGAGTCCCTGGACCGGCTTGTCCTCCATGGTGAGGACTTCGCTGGCGTGATGAATCTGGACGCGGGCATCACGGAGCCCGATGCGCTCGCACAGCGGGCGCACCTCCTCTTCACGGCCGACCACATGGAGCGATACGATGGCCGGTTCTTCGGCCAGACCGAGCTTGATCCCGTGGAGCAGTTCCTCGGGACCATGGTCGCCGCCCATGACATCCACCGCGAGGCGCATAGAAACGACGGAGCGCCGACCCGCTGACAGCGTGGCTCGGCGCTCGCGTAAAGGCGATTAGGCCTGCGCTTTGACGGAGACGATCTGGCGTTCCTTGTAGAAACCGCAGGCCGGGCACACGCGGTGCGAGATGTACGGGGCCGCGCACTGCGGGCAGGAATTGAGCTTCGGCAGATGCATCACGCTGTTGTAGGCGCGGCGCATGCGCTGCCGGCTGGTTGACGGTTTACGTTTCGGGACGCCCATAGGTCGTTATTGTTTACAGTTTCAACTGATCCAGCGCGCCCCAGGGAGAACTGCCGTCGGACGGCGGGACCTCGAGACGCAAATCGCGGGCCTTGGCCTTTCGGGCGAGCCCGCGACATTCTGGTCGGCACAACGGATTCGTTGGCAGACCGAGATAAATGTCCTCTCTCAGGTAGGGCGTCAAGTCGGCAAAATCGCCTTCTTGGACCATCGCCTCCTCCCCCTCGTACTCCGCGAGGGCGGCAAAGGCCGGCAATTCGATCGGGTGGGCGAAGGTTTTCAGGCAGCGTCCGCAGACGCAGCTCAGGGTGATGCTCAGCGTCCCCTGCATCAGGATGCCCTGCGGCTGCTCCTCCAGTTCCAGGTCATAGGCCAGGGGGGAGGCAAAGGTGATGAGCGGGTCGTTGAACCCTGTGGCGAGTTCCTCGGCGGCCAGTTCGCCGGCCACCTGCATCGTCTTCCCCTCGAGCTGACGCCTGTCGATTCTGAGCGGCATGGCCGGAGCTTCGGCCCAAAGCGGCTGGGGCGCAACCCCGACCTGTGGGGATCAGGCCGGTCCGGTGGTGAATGTACGCCGGGTCGGGACCGTGCGCTGCGCGGTCCCCACCCTGAAGGGGTGGCAGAAGTGTATGCCGGTCGTGGGCATTCGTTCCGTCGCCTGACGCTCCGCTCGGCGACGGGGAACGGCGCAGCGCGCCATCCCTACCCGCTCATTTCTCCAAATGGACACGGAGGGATAGAAGGTTCGGCGATCAGGCCGGCTTGGCGGCAAACTTTGTCCGGAGCGCGGCCACCACGTTCGGCGGCACAAACTGGCCCACGTCACCGCCCAGCCGGGCGATTTCCTTCACGAGCCGCGAGCTGACAAAGGTGTAGGTCTCGCGCGGCGTCATGAAGAGCGTCTCCACGCGCTCGTTCAGGCGGCGGTTCATCAGGGCGAGCTGGAACTCGAACTCGAAGTCGCTTACGGCGCGCAGGCCGCGAACCACCGCGCACGCCCCGCGGCGCACCACGTAATCCACCAGCAGGCCGTCGAAACTGTCGGTCTCGACGTTGGCCAGATGGGCGACGTCGGCCCGGATGAAGTCGTGCCGTTCGCCCAGGGTGAACAGCGGCTGCTTCGACTCGTTGCGGGCGACGGCCACGATGACATGGTCAAAGACGCGGGCGGCCCGCTCGATCACGTCGAGGTGACCATTGGTCAGCGGATCAAAGCTTCCCGGATAGATGACCGTGCGCATGGCCGCAGCCTAGGAGGAGCGATGTGAAGTTAGAAGTGCGAACAGCGCGGTCGAACAGCGAACAGGGAACGGCGAACAGCGAAGTCAGGTCGATGGCGAGCCGGTAACCGGAGACCGAAAACTGAAAACCAAAAACTCCCCCTCACTCTGCCACCGTCGTCGTCTTTGCCTCACTCGTGATGGCAAGGAAGGCGTTTTCCAGCGCTCCATCGGTGCCGGCCTGGCGGCGCAGGTCGGCGGCCGAGCCGATGGCCACCAGTTTGCCCTGATGGATGATACCGATGCGGTCGGCCATTTCCTCCGCCACGCTGATCTGGTGGGTGCTGAGAAACACTGTCATGCCCCGTCGCGACCTTTCCTTGAGCACGTCCTTCACCACGCGCGCGTGGTGCGGGTCAAGGCCGACCATGGGCTCGTCGATGACGAACACCTCCGGGTTGTGCAGCAGCGCGCTGGCGATGGCGACGCGCTGGCGCGTCCCATGGCTCAGGCCCTCGATCGGCTTGTTGAGCCAGCTTTCGAGGCTGAAGCGGGGCACCAGCTCATCCGCCGCGCGTGCGATTTCGGTGTCGGTCATCCGGAAAAGCTGCCCGGTAAAGCGCAGGAATTCCCAAGGCGTGAGCTTGTCGTAGAGGAAGGGGAAATCGGGCACATAGGCCAGCCGGGCGCGCGCCTCCAACGGCTGCGCCTGCACGTCGAAGCCCGCCACCCTGGCGCTGCCCGCCGTGGGGCGGATGAGCCCCACGACCATCTTGATCGTGGTGGTCTTGCCGGCGGCGTTGGGGCCGAGCACGGCGAAGAATTCCCCCTGGGGGACGGTGAGCGTGACACCGTCCACGGCCCGCACGTCGCCGAAGTGTTTCACCAGGTTTTGCAGCTCAATCATGCGGGTATCCGGTCATTCACGGCTGATGTTGGGAAGGGCCTCGTTCACGAGCACCAGCCCGTCGGGCAGCGTCACCTTGAGCACCTCGCCGGCGCGGCTGAAATAGGCGACGGCCTCGAAATGCTCGAACAGCTTCAGCTTCAGGCGATAGACCCGCACGCGGTTGTGTCCCACGCGCAGCCAGTCGTTGCGGGCGGACCAGGCGATGCTGGGCCGCACCCCGTTCGCCCCCGGCAAGGGGACGCCCGGCAGGAGGTTCTTCGGCAGCAGGGCGGCGTAGGGGCCCATCAGGGCGAACGGGTTGGCGAAATCGCTGAGCGCGAAGGTCTGTTCGGAGGCTGTGTGGCCTTCCTCGGTACGCAGCCGGATGGTTTTCTCGCCGTTGACGGCGGTGAACTCCCAGAGGTTGGGGCGCTGAATGAGCCGCAGGCTCAGGTCACGCCACACATGGTTGGTGTTCAGCGAAACGTGGGACAGCACCCGCCAACGGCTGGAAGGCGTGTCGCCGAAGAGGTTCAGTTCCACATCCAGCAGATGGCCCGACGGGGTGCGCACCATGCCTTCGGGCAGGTTGGCCGCGGTATTGGTGTCGCCGATGCCTTCGACGATGCTGGGGTTCCAGCGCACCTGACCGATGGCCTCGCCGTGGTGGCGCAGGGTCAGCACCGAATCGTCGGCGGCATCGAGGACGCGCTCCAGAACGGTCTCGATGGGGATCTCCGACGCAGTTTCGCGACCGCCGCCGAACTCCGCCCGCCAAAGCAGGACGTTCATCACCACCCAGAACAAGGCGATGGCGGCAAACGTGATACGGCCGGACACGCCCCGAACCTAGGACGCCGCCCGCCCGGATGCAAAGCCACTGTCAACGGAGCTCCAAAATACAAGCGCCAAGCTCCAAGGAAACACCAGGGGCCGAAGGAGACAGGAGACAGGAGGGACTGCGTCCGGAGTCAGGAGGGGAACCGGAGCAGCGCGGCCATCCGGCCTCGGTCACGAAAACAGCACCTTCTCGAATTTTCGGGCGGGCACTTACTTCACCCCGTCCGGCAGATTAAGGCTCTGGCCCACGCGCAGTTTTCGCGCATCCAGGCCCTTGTTGGCGTTCATGAGCTGCTGGGCGCTCAGGTGATACTGGCGCGCGATGGAAGCGGGGGTTTCGCCCGACTTGACCACGTGGGTTCGTGGGGTGGTGACCGGCTTGGTCACCGGCGGTTCGGCGGTCCGGGTGACCGGTTTGACCGGCTCGGCGGCCCGGGCGGGTTCCGGCACGCTGCGTTTGGGCGTCTCCACCACCGGCTTCGGCTGGGCGGCCACGGAATTGTCCGGCTGCGGGCGCGCGTTCTGGCCCAATTGCTGGCTGAGCCGCGCCATGGCGGCCTCCAGCTCCGCATTGCGGCGCTTCAGCTCGTCCACCTGCGACTGGGCCTGCTGGCGGCCGATCTGGCCGGAGAACTCGATGGCCAGCTGGAGCTGCGCCTGTTTGATGACCTGCTCGACCGAATAGTCGTTGGCCTCGCGATCGTTGCGGTTGGCGCGGATCTGCTGGCACCGGCGCAGGTGATAGATCGCCAGCACGTAGTCGTGCTTCTTGTCGAAGAAAAGCTGCCCCAGCTCCCGGTGGGCGGTGGCGTTGTAGGGGTTGGCCTCCAAGGCCCGGTAATAGGCCTTGATGGCGTCGTCGTTCAGCCCCTGCAGGCCGAGGTTGTAGGCGGTCTCAAAGTTCGCCTCCGTCCGTTCATCCGAGTTGTGGGGACGGAATTTGTCGCAGCCCGTCCCCAAAAGGATGGCCACGAGACAGCCCAACACCACGAACCAGCGATGACACACCGAACGGAACATGGCCGGAGGCTAGGGAAAGGCCGGGTAGCGTCAACCGGACGTCGCCCCGTCTTTTTCACAACCTGTTGGCACAACCGGGAAACAGATGTCCCCCGCGTGAATGCCTACGGCGCGGTGGGCTTGGCCGGGGCGTTCGTGCCCGTAGGCACGCCGAAGCTGGCCGGCAGCTGCAGCTTGGTGCGCAGCATGGCTTGGAATTCCGGATTCACCTCGGGGTCGGGGGCGAGCATGTCGAGCAGCACATTGCGCTTCATCTCGTCCAGGGAGGCCAGCTCCACGCGCACCTTTGATCCGGGATTGCGGGTGCGGTAGTTGTAGTTGTCGATGATGCGTGCGGCCATGCGTTCGAGGCCGGCGGCGTGGGCGTCCTCGCCGATGGCGAGATTGTAGTAGGCCTGCGTGAGGAAGCCGTGCAGCAGCGCCGTGACGCGGTCGCGGGAGGTCTCGTTGATATCCTCGGTGATCTTGCTGAGCGCGTACTCCTCCATGGTGGAGTTTTCGGGAATGCCCACCTTGTCGCCGCTGCCGTATTTTTTGCGGAGATAGTCGAACCACTTCTGCGCCTCGGCCTGCCGGTTGTTGGCATAGAGGAAGTAGATCGCATCCTTCATGAAGTTGCGGTGCGCCGTGCCGATGTGGGCGGCGTTGTCGGGTTCGGCCGCGATGGCATCCTCATACGCGCGGGAGACGTTCGGGATGATGTCGAGGTTCGGCTCGAGCTCGATGCGGTTGGCGAAGCGGTTGGTGACGATCCGGCCGCGCTGGAAGGCGGCGAGCATCGGCTGGAAGATCTCGCGGCGCAGCGGCATCTTGTCCTGCGCGGGGGAATGTTCGATGCCCATCATGCCCCAGTAGATGGCGTGGGTTTCGGGCAGGCGCCATTCGAGCGGGCCGTAGGTGTCGTCCACCTTTTTCATCATTGCGGGTTCGAGCTTGTAGGTCTCCACGAGCTTGGTGACGCGGGCCCTGGCCTCCGGCGTCTTCGGGTTGAGCAGCTCGTCGTAGTTCGGGTGGCCGCCGGGGATGACCTCCTGCATCATGCGGGCCCACTCGGTCTTGTAGAGCCAGTGGGCGTCGTCGAGGTTGGCCCCCATCTTGTGCTGGAACAGCCAGCCCAGCTCACGATACATGAGCGCCTGCTCGGGATTGTACTTCAGGCCCTGGTCGCGCAGCAGCTCGATGCCGCGCTGCACCCAGAGCCAGCGGTCCTCGGGGTTGGGGAACTTGACCGAGATGTTGTAGGCCATGTTCCAGGCCTGGTTGGCCCACACCTGCGAGAAATGGGGCTGCAGCTTGGTGATCCAGTCCGCCAGTTGGACGGCCTCGAAGTATTTCCCGTCCTCCTGCAGCTCGGTGGTGCGGATCCAGAGCGCATTGGCAATCAGCCCGCGGAAGCCGCCCAGGGCGACGGTGGTGAAGGCCAGCACGGGAGGCGCGTTGCTGATGATGGCGGTGCGGGTGAGGCCCAGCCGCTCGCGGTCGCGGTTCAGGCGCGTCTGCACCAGCGAGCCGGCGACCAGCGCCAGCACGATCACAATGGCGAAGATGGATTTGCGCGCGTTCATTGCGGTGCCGCCAGTTCCCGGCGGGTGAAGATCCAGATGCCCGCCACCATGAAGATGCCGCCAGCGAGGCCGACGACCACCACGAACGCCGTGGCGAGCTGCCCCCAGGTGATGCTGCGGCCGGTGCTCAGCGAATCCACCGGATTGAACCCCGCGATCTGCTCAATGACCCAGCGCAGGTTGCCATAGACGACCACCGAGGCCTGGTTGAACAGCGTCTTCTTTGCAACGACACCGTCTTCACTGCTGACTCCGATGACACCGCCCTGCTCGACCACCTGCTTCAGCGTGCCGCTGGATGTGCCGACAATCAGGATCGCCAGCGAGACAAACGCCGCGACATTGAACTGCATCTTGGAGGCTGTGAACAGGCCGATGGCGCAGAGCAGGCCGAGCCAGCAGAAGATGATCCCGAGGCCGCGGGCGAAATTCAGCGCGAAGCCTCCCTCGCGATAGAGCACTTCCAGCCCGTCCTCCAACGGCAGCAGCACCGGCTTATCGTTCAGGTTGAACATGTCCACCGTCACCGTGCCGTCGGGCGCGATGTGGTTGGGTTCGATGGGAAAGGTCGTGAACGAATCGGGAGCGAAGGAGTTCCGGAGGCGCTGCCGGGTATGCCCCTCGGGCGGGCCGACTTCCCAGCCGAAATCGTAGGTCGCCCCGGAGCCGGCGTATTCCGTCGTGATGTAATGGACGCGCACGTAGAGCGTCTGGTCTTTCAGCCGGGAGGCCGCATCCGGCCCGAGCGAGAGGATCCAGCGCCGGCCCTGTCCGGGACGGATGTACTGCCGGGAGCCCTTGATCTGCTCGCGGATCTGCCGGCGGACGAAATCCCGGTCCAGCGAGGCCACGGCCTGCTGACGGATGCGCTCCTGGTAGAGCTTCTCCACCTCCGGCTCGATGTTCGGTATCGCCTCCCGGGCCGACTTGCGGGCCACCAGCACCTCGTCATGCAGCACCTTCTGCTGCTCGGCGCTCAGGCCGTTCGCCTTGGCGAGCAGCAGGAAATAGACGGCGGTGCCCGAGACCGCGAGCAGCAGGAGGTTCAGCGCCATGATGCCCACCCATTTGCCCAGCCAGATCTGCCAGCGCGGGACCGGCTTGGTGCAGACCAGCTGCATCGAGAAGTCCTCGACCTCCCGCGCCAGTGAGCCGCACGCCAGCCAGAGGGTGGCGAAGCCCAGCAGCGCCGTAATAGCCGAGAGCGTGTAGGTGATGAGGATCTGGGTGAAGCCCAGCGCCGAGCCGTCGTGCTTGATGATCATCGGCAGCGCAATGACCGCGCCCAGCAGCAGCGCCATCAGCACAAGCACGAGCTTGAAGCGGAAGGCGGCCTTCAGCGTGAGTCGGGCGACGGCGAAAAGGGGCTGCATCGGATTCACTCGTTATCGGGAGCCATTTTATAGGGCAGGCGAAGCAGCAGCTCGGCCCTTTCCGTCGGCTTCATTTTCTTCATTGAGCATCGCGTCGTATAACCTCCGTGCATGACCCCATTTTTGACAAAATACCAATCGGACGCCTCGGACGGTTTCACGGTCACCTCCTGGCCCAAGCGTGCGAGTTTGGTTGTTTCGGCGTCGTTGTTCACCGTTCCGACATATCCTTCTGAAGATCGGTCCTTGATCGTGATCCACATGTGCTCGGCACCCCCGCTTGGGGTCGCATAAGGCTTCTTGAGGAAAAAAAGGTCTGCGGTGGTGTGCTTCTGGTCAAAGGCCTCATCGAAGCGAGACATGGTTAACCGGGCTTGGGCGATCGCCCGGTTCATTTCGGGATCGTCCGCCGATACCGTGTCTACCGACACGGCATGCGAATTCCCGCATCCGAGCTGCAAGATGCAGAAAATGCCAGCCAACCATGCGATAAGTGAGCCTCTCATCACACCGCTAGGGTTTTTTGCCGCCGAGGAGGCCCGACAGCTTCTCGTTGGCCTTGCTCAGGTCCGCCGGCTTGGGGGCCTCGGGTGCGGGTTGGGTGGCGGATGGGGCAGACGTTGCCGGTGTTGCCGGCTCGTCGGCTTTCGTAAGGGCCGCGAGTTTGGCGACATCCACCTTGGGCGCGGGCGCGGTAACAGTGGGAACCGGCGCGGTCGTCGCCGTTGCGGATGTGGACGGTTTGGTGAGCCGGTCGAGCACCTTGTCGGACTGGCTGGCACCGGCCTCGGCGCTGCCCTTGATAAACGCGGCGACCGAGTTGCCGCTGGTGGCGCCGCTCGTGGATTGCGCGCGTGCGCGTTCGACCACGCCGAGGAAGTAGTTCTCCAGGTTCTGGGTCGGGTTTTCGAGCCGCACGGTGTCGCCCACCTCGGCGCGCAGGATTTGCAGCACCTTCTCGGTGGTCTCCCGGCTCAGCACCGGCGAGGTGATGCGGACCTCGTCGGGCGCGGCGAGCAGTTCCTTCAGGGTGCCCTGGGCCTGGATCTTGCCGCCGTAATAGATCACCACGCGGTCACAGACGTCCTCGACATCCGCGAGCAGATGCGAGCTCAGGATGACGGTCTTGCCGCGTTTCGCGAGAGTCCGGATGAGATCCTTGATCTCGCGGCAGCCAAGGGGGTCGAGACCGGCGGTGGGCTCGTCAAGGATGATGAGGTCGGGATCGTTGATCAGCGCCTGGGCGAGGCCGATGCGGCGCTGCATGCCCTTGGAAAACTCGCCCACGGTGCGCGTGCGCGCGTTGCCGAGGCCGACCATCTCGATGAGCTGTTCGGTGCGCTTCTTCCGGTCGGCGGAATCCAGGGCGAACAGGTTGCCGAAGAAATCGAGCGTCTCCCCGGGAGTGAGGTAGCGGTAGAGGTAACTTTCCTCGGGCAGGTAGCCGATGCGGGCCTTGGTCTTCACGTCGCGCGGCGACGCGCCGAAGACGGTGACCTGGCCCTTGGTCGGGTAGAGCAGGCCCAGCAGCATCTTGATGGTGGTGGACTTGCCGGAACCGTTCGGCCCGAGCAGGCCGAACACCTCACCGCGGCGCACCTCAAAATCCACGTTGTCCACGGCACGCGCCTTGGGCCGGCCCCAGAAATCCTGGAAGACCTTGGTCAGGCCGGCGGCGCGGATCACGACTTCGTCGGAGCGCGGAGCGGGGAGCGCGGAGTGCGGAGTGGGCAGGGTGGCCATGTGAAGTTGTCAGAATCGGACCTATGGCTGGGACTGGGGCTTCAGCAGGGTTTCCAGCGGGAAAGCCTGGCTGAATTCCTCCTGGGCGCGTTCAAAATTTGTCATTTCAGAACCCGAACAAACCTGCGCCATCAGTCCCAAAGCTCGGCTCAGCTCAAAATTGTTTGGAAACTCCAAAAATCTTTTCACCTGATTCCGGCCATCAAGAATCACTAGATGCCAGTGAGTCTGCTTGGAGAGTCTTCGCCAAAGTGCCAACTGAATTTCGGAGTCAGGATTTACGAGGCATTCAGCGGCGGCCAGATGGGGTGATTGCTCCGAACCTTCGGTAACAAAAAAAACCATCCACATCAGTGGTCCGAAACCTGACCTGAACATACCGGTGTTCAGATACAGACTGAACGGACGTATGGAGGCAAACTGGTCTGCGAACGGAGTCGGTTCTCGCCAGCAAAGCACGACTTCCTCGCCAACTGTCAGGTCCAAAATCATCGGAAGAGGTAAGATTCCCGTGATCCCATTGAGAACAGGCGGCAGTCCTTCGACCCAGAATTTTCCGGGGGATAGACTGTACTTCGTATTTCGCCGGTCTGTCTGCCCGTAAGCCGTTGGTGGTTCTTCCCGGAGCACACGTCCTCCACTGTTCCCGTCATGCTTTCGGAACAGGTCAGCCAGCCCAGGTTTGTCCAGGCGGTGTTTCGCAATGGCAATCATTGCGTCATACAACACACCATCGCCTGGGACTTCGGCGACGCCATTGAGGTGCAGGAAGGCGATTGCGCTGGCGATGGCGGTTCGCTTGTTGCCGTCAAGGAAGGCCTGAGCTTCGGCGATATGGAATGCGTAAGCCGCAGCGACATCGAAAGTGTCTCCGTTTCCGAAAAAGAACGCGTTCTTGGCGGAGGCAAGGGCGGATTCCACCAGACCACGGTCCCGAATTCCCATGCTGCCACCGAACTCGGCAATCGACTGCTCGTGGAGTTCGATGACTTCATCATATTCGAGGAATATCGGCTCGGTCTCCATCACTCAGCCAGACGTCGGAGGAGTTCGCGATGCTCGGAAAAAACCCTGCGCTTGGCGTCTTCAAACCGCAACTTCCGGTCTGAACGCCTCAAGGTGTCCATGCTCACAAGACGTTGTCCCTGCGGGAATGCGGCTTCTGCCAAGGCATTTTGGCGGGCGGACACAACAGGTTTTTCAACTTTTGCCATCGGCGTAAAATAAACCTCAAGCCGTCGCCGGCGTCAACGTCACCGGGCTGCTGTCGCCCGGCTCTTCCGGCTTGGTTTCGGGCTTCAGGAACGGCTCCAGCTCCTCGCCCTGGCGGACGAGGCGGGCGCTGTTGAACACGACGACCAGCGCGCCGACGTTGTGCAGCAGCGCGGCCATGATCGGATGCACCTTGCCCATCGCCCCGGCAGTGAGCACGACCACCACGAACAGGATGCCGAAGAGGAAGTTCTGGTTGATGACGTTGCGGGCCATCCGGGAAATCTTCACCAGGAACGGCAGGCGGCGGAGGTCGTTGTTCATCAGCGCGATGGTCGCGGAATGGATCGCGACCTCGCTGCCGGCGGCGCCCATGGCGATGCTGATGTCGCCGGCGGCCAGCGCCGGGGCGTCGTTCACGCCGTCACCGACGACGGCGACCCGGTAGCCCTTGGCCTTGCAGGCCTTCACAAACTCGACCTTGTCCTGCGGCAGGCACTCGGCGACGACCTCGGGCACGCCGATCTCGGCGGCCACGCGTTCGGCCACCGGCTTGCGGTCGCCGCTCACCATCGCGATGCGGCGGATGCCGGCCGCCTGCAGGCCCTGGATCGCCTCGGCGGCCTCGCCGCGGGTCTGATCCTGCAAACCGAACCAGCCGATGCACACGCCATCGCGGGCGACGAAGAGCAGGCTGAAGCCGGCGGTCTCATCGAGGTCCACCGACTTGAGGAAGTCGCCGTTCACACCGTTGTCGCGCAACCAGGCGGCGCGGCCGATGACGAGGCGGGAACCGTCCAGCAGGGCACCGACGCCGCGGCCGGCGATCTCCTTGAAATCGGTGACGGTGGCCAGCGGCACACCGGCCTCCTCGGCGAGCTGCACGATGGCCTTCGCGGTCGGATGATTGGAGAAGCGTTCCGTGCTGGCGGCGAGGCGGAGCAGCTCGGCCGGGGCGACGTCCCCGAGCGGATTGAGCCGGCTGACGACCAGCTTGCCGGTCGTGAGCGTGCCGGTCTTGTCGAAGACAAACGCGGTGATGCGGGCGGCCGCCTCGAGGTCGGCGATGTTCTTCACGAGGATGCCGAGCCGCGCGGCGGCGCTGAGCGCGGCGACCATCGCGGTGGGCGTGGCCAGGATGAAGGCGCAGGGGCAGGCGCCGATGAGCACGCTGATCACGCGGTCGAGATCCTTGGTGAAGGCCCAGACCAGTGCGGCGATGACGAGCACCAGCGGCGTGTAGTAGCCGATGTACTGGTCCACGATCCGCATGAAGGGCAGCTTGGTCTTCTCGGCGGCGAGGATGAGTTCGCGGACCCGGCCGATGGTGGTGTCCTGGCCGGCCTTCGTGACCTTGACCTCCAGCAGGCCGTTGAGATTGACCGTGCCGGCGAAGACCTGTTCGCCGGGGTTCTTGTCCACGGGCAGGGATTCACCCGTGATGTTCGCCTGGTTCACCGAGCCCTGCCCGGTGAGGATCACGCCGTCGGCGGCGATGTTGTCACCGGGGCGGATGCGGATCACGTCACCGACCGAAAGCGCGCTGGCGGCGACCTCCTCCTCCCTGTTGCCGACGAGGCGGCGGGCCTTGGTCGGGGTGATCTTGACGAGCGACTCGATCGAGGCGCGGGCACCGGCGGCGGTGCGGGTCTCGATGATCTCACCGAGGAGCATGAAGAAGGCGACGATGCCGGCGGTGCGGAAGTCGCCCTTGGCCGCGCAGGCGAGCACGCCGAGCGCGACCAGCTCGTTGATGCTCAGCCGGCCGAGGCGGAGGTCCTTGAAGGCCACGAGCAGGATCGGGTAGGCCAGCACGATGGTGCCCGCGAGCGCGCTGAGATCGCCGACGGTGGCCATGCCGGGCGAGAGCCATTCCACGAGGAACGAGTTCAGCACGAGGATGAGGCCGACGAGCGTCTGCCACAGCTTCATGTTGGTGTGGCTGTGCTGCAGCCCGCCGTGGTCGTGACCGCAGTCGGCGCAGTCGTCTTGCTGGGCGAGAAGGGAGGTGACTTGCATGGGCTAGGAGGGGAAGGAGGATGGGCGGCGGATCACTGGCCGTTGGCCTTGGGCTTGGTGACGGGCGACAGCGGCTCACGGTTCAGCTGCAGGCGCAGTTCGCGCGGCTGACCGTCGGCCCGGGAGGGCAGGAAAAACTTGTCGGGCGCGTTGGTGAGGACCTGGGTCACGGCCTCGATGCGCTTGCGCTCACGGAAGAGCGCCGGGTTGCGGTCATAGACCGGCAGCTGGTCGAGGAAGAACTTGGCCTCGGCACTGACGGCCTGCACCAGCGAGTTGCTCACGACCAGCCCGCTGGAGCGGATGGCGGACGCCTCGCCTTCGGCCTTGCGCACGGTCTCGTCGAAGAAGCCCTGGGCCTCGCTGATCTTTTTCGAGCGGTCCTGCTCGGCGCGGATGACCTCGTCAAAGGCATCCCGCACGTAGAGCGGCGCGGAGACCTCGACGTCGAGCGGTTCGAGGGCGATGCCGAGGCTGGCCCGTTCCACGAGGCTGGAAAGCCGTGCCCGGATGGCGTCCGTGAAGGCGGTTCGGTCCTTGTAGAGCGCGGCGTCGGCGGTGAAGCGGGCGCTGGCGTGATAGATGGCGTTGTTGAGGAAGTTGACCAGCGTGTTGGTCACGTCACGGAACTGGAACGTGTAGGCCACCGGGTCGGCGATGCGGTATTTCAGCGTGGCACGCACATGCAGGATGTTGCCGTCGCTGGTCAGGGTGTGGCCGTCCACGCCGGGGCGCAGCGTGGGATTGGCGGCGGGCACCACGCCGGCGGCTTCCTCCTCGGGCGAGATGGCGTACCAGGCGTTCTTGGCGCGGACGCTCTTGGACTCGCCGACCGGCATCCGGACGATCTCGTCAATGGGCAGGGGCAGGGCCCAGTGCAGGCCGGGTTTGAGCAGCATGTCGGGCCCGGTCCCGCGCGGCTTGCCGAAGCGAAGCACCACGGCGACCTCGTTGGGTTTCACCTGGAAGATGCACGAGCCCACGAACGCCACGAGCAGGCCCCACAACAGGAGGCGGACCAGCAGGACGCTGCTGCCGAGCGCCTCGGTCAGCGCCTGGCTGGAAGCGTCATCCTGCGAGGTGACCGGCGAGGGGGTCAGCTTCAGGTTGCCGGAACTGGACTTGGGATCGGCCATGGGATGCGGGGGGCTGGACCTTCGGTGGTTACTTGGTGGCCGGGGCCGACGGGGCTTTTTCGCCGCTGAGCAGGTTCAACGGCGGAACCTTCTCATCCAGGATGAGGGTGGCACGATCCTTGAGCGCGGTCTTGAGCGCCTCGATCTGCATGAGGAACACGGCGAGGTCGGGCCGCTGTTCGAGCGTGATGTAGTCCTTCGAGGCGGCGGCCTCGGCCTCGCCCCGGATGCGGAGCGAGTCGGCGTCGGCCTGGGCGAGCAGCTCGTCGCGCTTGCGGTTGGCCTCGCTGCGGATCTCGATCGCCTTGGCCTCGCCCTCGCCGTTGAACTGCTGCACGAGGCGCATGCGCTCGGCGCGCATGCGCTCGAAGACCTTGCCGGTGATGGATTCGGGCAGGCCGAGCTGCTTGATGCCGACCAGCTCGATGCTGACGCCGTAGGTGTCGTGGGCCGGCCCCTGCAACGCCTTGAGGATGTCACCCTCGACCGCGTCAAACTTCACCTGGCTCGGGTCGGGCGAGACGAGGTCGCTGAAATTGTAGCTGCCGACGACGGCGTTCTTGGCGTTGCGGACGAGGTTTTCCAGTGATTGCTCGGCGCGGACCGAGTCGCCGTTGAAGCGCTCCAGGTACGTCTTCGGATCACTGACCTTCCAGCCCACGAAGACCGTGATGAGGAGGTTCTTGGCGTCCTTGGTGGTCGTCTGCTCGAACTTGCGTTCGAAGTTCTGCAGGCGGTTGTCGAACTTGTACACCTTCTGGATCGGCAGCGGCAGGCGGAAGTTCAGGCCGGCATTGGTGATGCTGCGCGAGTACTCGCCGAAGGTCGTGACCACCGCGACCTCGGTGGTGCGGACCTGGAAACAGAACAGCATCGCGACAAAGATCAGCAGGAGCAGCGTGCCGATGAGCAACATGAGCGGGTTTTTCTTCTTCATGCGGAAAACGGATTCGGGTGGGTAAAAGTTGGGGGATTCGGGGTGTGTGGGCGGCTCACTTCTTGTCCGGGTCGGTGATCTTTGCGCCGCCGAGCAGGCCGGAGGCGATGCTGTCCTCGAGGTTGAAAATGATGACGTCCGACGTGTTGGTCGGGCCGATGACGAGCTTGCGGGCGGGGCCGACCGCCGTGGCGAAGGTGTCGAGGTAGGTGCGGGCGCGGAAGACGGTGGGCGCGGCGTTGTAGGCGGCCAGCTGGTTGTTGAACTGGGCGGCCTGGCCGGCCGCCATGGCGCTGCGGCGCGTGGCGGCGGCGTGCGCCTCGTTGAGCTTGCGGGCGGCATCGGCGGTGGCCCGCGGGAGGGTCTCGGCGCGGTAGGCCTCGGCGGCCAGCACCTTGGATTCCTTGTCGGCGATGGCCCCGATCACTTCCTCGTAGGCGGCGGCGACGTGGAGCTGCTTGTTGCCGACCGGCGGATGAATGTCCTGCAGGCCGACCAGCACAATCTGCACGCCGAGCCGGGCGTCATCGGCCTTCTTCTGGATCAGCGCCTGCAAATCATGCGAGGCCTCCAGCCGGCCAAAGCTCATGATCTTGTCGATGTCCACGCTGGCCATGTAGCGGACGACCTCGCGGTTGGCGATGCGCTCGATGAGGTCGCCGGCGTTGGCGTGATTGTAGGCCCAGGCGCGGACGTCGCGGATGACGTACTGCACGGGGATGCTCACGGTCAGGAGGTTGACCGGCACCGTCTGGTCTCCCGGAGTGGCGGCAGCCTGCTGTTCCCGGCTGGCGACGAGCAGGTTGAACTCCTCCTTGTAGTGTGGGCGGGTCCAGAGGAGCGTGCGTTCGCCCTCCTTTTCGGGATCGGGCACAAAACCGACGTTGAAGGACTGGAGCGAGCGCGTGTCGTAGCGCACCACGTCGTCGATCGGCCAGGGCAGTTTCAGATGGAGCCCGGAATCCAGCACTCCGCCCTCGACCGGGCGGCCGAAGCGCTCCAGCAGGCCCTGCTGGCCGGGATCAATGGCCACGAAGCAGGTGGAGACCGTGAGGATGCCAAGCCAGACCAGCAGCAGCCAGACGAGGCGGGTTTTCAGGAACTTGTAGAACCAGGTGTCGCTGACCTCGAAGCCGAACTGGTAGTCCAGCGCCTGGGCCGCCGTGCTGAACAGGCCGCCGCTTTGCCCCAGCAGGCCGGTAATGCGGCTCTCATAGATCAGCCGTATCGCCTTGCCCCGGACGCGCGGGCGGTAGATCTCGAAGATCAGCGCAAAGAGCGTCTCGACCGTGACCAGGGCAAACAGGCCGATCAGCACCCAGGCGATATAGCGGTCGTACTTGGGGAAACCCAGCCAGTCGCAGACCGCGACGATTGCGGAGACCCCGGCGAGCAGCGCGCCCAGGAGCACGGCGGAGGCACCGGGCCGCAGCAGCCGGGAATCCTCCAACTGCGCGAGACGGACGGCATATTTGCCCAGGAGGAACAGCACCAGGCCGATGCTGGCAAAGCCGGCCAAGGCGAGCGTCGGATCCGGCGCGGAAACCGGGTCGGCGCCCTCGCGCAATTCACGGTAAAACCACAGGACGCCGACGGCCTCCAAGGCCCCCAGCAGCACGGTGAAGGCCGGCACCAGCCAGCGGTCAAACTGCTCGCGGGCGCGGCGGGCGGGGAAGGTTTCGGCGGCCGATTCGCTGAACAGCGCGGAATCACCCCGGGAAGTCGAAAGCGATTCGACTTCCAGCCGTTCGGCCTCCTCGCGCATGGCGAGGCGCATCTGGAACCAGCTCACCAGCGCCACGAGGAAGCCCACGAGGAAGAAGCCCGCGGCCACCGTGGCGGTGAGGGACTTCTCGTAATGCGACAGGGCTGCCACGCCCAGGCCGGCTGCGAGCAGGGCCAGGGCATTGATCAGTCCGTTCTTGGATAGATTGCGTTCCATCGGTCAGGAAAGGGGATTGAACCACGGCTTGTCGCCAAAGAATACAATGTCGGCGTCGGGACGCCGCCACGTTGGGAGTTGGGCCGGGTTCATCGGGTTCAAAATCAGTTCAGTTCGCGGTCGTCGAAGAGCAGCAGCGCCGCCGCCAGCGCGGCTGACAGATAGGCGAGCATGTAGCCGCCCGCGTGGGCGACGTAGCTCCAGGGGATTGATTTTTTCTCCTCCAGCGCGTCGGCGAGCCAGAACTGCTGCCAGTTGGGCACGAGCGCATAGGCGGTCTTCGCCCACCAGGCCCCGGCATCGGCCGGACCCTTGAACAGGTAGTCGGTCATCAGGCCTGCGAGGAAGAACGCGGAGCAGATTGCCAGCGTGGGCACCGTGTCCAGCCGGGTCGAGCAGGCCAGGGCGAGTGCGGCCAGCACCAGCAGGGCAAACAGGATCAGGACGCCGGCCGGGACCAGCCGCCAGTCCACCGCCGCCGGCTCGGCGAAGGGCTTGTCGGGATGTGACACCATCGAGGCCACCCACACGGAGACGGTCGTCAGCAGTACAAACGCGAAGACCGCGTCCGAAACGAAGGTGCGGCGCAGGAAGAAGTTGGAGAAACCACCCACGCCGTAGGCCAGCACTGCCGCCGCCGCGTAGATGGCGAGCGAGATGGAATCCGTGCTGCCGTAGGCATCAAACGCCATGCGGCTGGCCAGCAGCACCGCCACCATGTTGGCGTAGGTCATCAGCACCAGCGTGCCGGCCAGGCCGGCGTATTTTGCCAGGAGGAAGGTCACGCGGCCCACCGGCTTCGCCAGCACCGTGAGCGCCGTGCCGGTGCGGATTTCCTGGGTGACACTGGCCGAGGCGCAGAGCACCGAGGCCAGCAGGCCCGCCAGCAGGGCGACCGCCAAGGTGCTGTCCTTCACCAGCTTGGGATCCTCGCCGAACCCGAAGTAAGGCACCGCCGCCAGGAACACGCAGAATCCTGCCGACGTGGTCATGAGCAGCAGGTAAATGGGCTGCCGCACCAATTCCATGAAGGCATTGCTGGCGATGGCGATGAATTGTCGCATCAGGTAAAGCGTGACTGTGTGGCGGGAAGCATACGGTTTGTCCCGCAGCGGTCAACGGGGATTCCCATTTTGGCCGGTTTTTGCCGCTCGGCAAGCCCACGCCAAGGCAAACACGGCGTCCGCGTCGCGAGACGAGGCAGCCAGATGACGGCGTAGCAAAGGTGAATCACAGCCGGGGAGGTTCGCGGAAAAACCGGGACGGGGGCAAGCCCGGTGTCGCACCGCCTTGCCTTGCCCGGGCCAATCCCTACGGTATCCGCATTCAGGCATGACCCGCTCCTTCGCCTTCACCACCCAGGGCCGGCTGCAGACCCAGGACACTGATCTGTTCCTGAGGCCGAACCTGCTGGCGGACACCAATCTGTTCCTCCGGAAAGATCGTGCAACATGAAGGCCGGGACGAAATCAGGATTCCTCGACAAGGTGCTGGGCCGCATCGGCCGGCTCGATGCGACGGGCTTGCAGACAGTCGTTCAGCGTCTCGCCCACGAACGCTCCTTTCTCGAAACCCTGTTCAACACCATCGAGGACGGCGTGCTGGTCGTGGATGAGGCCGGGCGCATCCTTTATCTGAACGAGTCGGTCACTAGGCTCATCGGCCTCCGCGCCGATGACGGCGAAGGCCAGCCCGTGACGCGTTACCTGCCCCACCTCGACTGGAAACAGGTCGCCCGCCTCGACAGGCGCGGCGGGCCAGGGGTGATGCGGCATGAATTCGAGGTGAGCTATCCGCGCCAGCGCTTCATCCGGTTGTATGCCGCGCCGCTGGATGGCGAGGCCAGCGGCAGCAGCGGGGTCGCGCTGATCCTGCACGATGCCACCGAGGCCCGGCAGCAGACCTCCGACGCCGTCGAGACCGAGCGCGTCCACGCCCTCACGCTGCTCGCTGCGAGCGTCGCGCATGAGCTGGGCAACCCGCTGAACGCCCTGCACATCCATCTCCAGCTCATGGAGCGCGAGGTGAAGCGGCTACGGCGCGCCGCCGATGAGGATCCGGCGGCGGTTACGGCCCACGCGGACAAGCTCGACGAGTTCCTGGGGGTGGCGAAGGGCGAGATCAGCCGGCTCGACTACATCATCACCGAATTTCTGTCCGCGATGCGGCCCACGCCGCCCAAATTCCAGCCCGGGGTGCTTAACGACGTGGTACGTGACACCCTCGCCGTCCTGCAGCCCGAACTCGACAACCGGCGGCTGGAGGTGAAGGAGAAGCTTGCGCGGAACCTGCCGGTGGCCCAGTTCGACGCCGCCCAGATCCGGCAGGTGCTGGTGAATCTGGTGAAGAACGCCATGCAGGCCATGACCAAGGGCGGCACGCTCACGCTCAGTACCGGGGCCACGCCTGACGCCGTCTGGCTCGCGGTGACCGACACCGGCAGCGGCATTCCGCCGGAACAGCTCAACCGGATCTTTGAGCCCTTCTACACCACGAAGCAGAAGGGCACCGGCCTGGGCCTCATGATCGTGCAGCGCATCATCCGTGACCACGGCGGACGGGTGGAGCTGGAAAGCCACCTTGGCAAAGGCACCACCTTCAAGCTCTGGTTCCCCTTGCGGGACAAGGCACCCCGGCTGCTGACCGCGCCGGCGTGAGCGCGGCTGCCAAGTAGGACGGGCGTCCCGCCCGTCTTCCATATTCGTGTTGGTTGGTCATCCGAACACCGCTCGGGGAAAAGATAGAAGACGGGCGGGACGCCCGTCCTACTTGGGATGCCGGCCAAGCCTTTGCCCGCGCGGTTTTCCCTCCGTGTTACGTCAAATCGTACGAGCAGAGCGTCACCTCATTGTATTCCTTAAAACCAAGATGCGCCCAGAAACGGCGGCCCTTCTCGTTATGCGCCAGGACGATGATGTGACAGCGCGTGAGGCCGTGCCGCCGCAGCCCGGCCAGGCACCAGTCCACCAGCGCGCGTCCGGTGCCGGCGCCGCGGAATTGGGCGGCCACCGCGAGGTGATAGATGGTGCCCCGCCGGGCATCGTGGCCGCACAGCGCGGTGCCAACGAGGCGGCCCGCCTGTTCGGCCACGACGCTGAGGCCGGGATTGCGCGCGAGAAAGGCGGCCACATTCGCGGCCGAGTCGGCGGCGCCAAGTCCCATGCCTTCCGTCGCCTGCCACAGGGCCAGCGCGGTGGGATAATCGGTGGCCGTCATCGGTCGGAGAGTCGGTTTCATCATGGGATCGCAACGGCAGCCAACCCGGTGGAAATGCCCGGTGGCAAGTCTCTTTCGGAATGAAGATGCGGTGGCCGGCGCGAGTCAGATTGCGAATAACTGCCGTCAGCCGCCACTTGCGACCCGGGGGTTGCGCCGCGTAGCTTGCGGTCGCGTTTCACCGTAACGCCGCACAAAAAACATGAAGTTCCATCTGCCGCTCTGCCTCGTTCTGGCGAGCCTTACCACCCTCACCACCATGACCGTCCGCGCTGAAGACGACGCCAAGGCCCCCAAGAAAGAAAGGAAGGCCGAGGCCAAAAAGTCCAAGGCCACCAAGCTCAACCATGTGGTCGCCTTCAAGTTCAAGGACGGCACCAGCAAGGAGGACATCAAGAAGGTCGAGGACGCCTTCCGCGCCCTGAAGACCAAGATTCCGCAGGTGCAAAAGCTGACCTGGGGTCTGAACAACAGCCCGGAAGGCTTTAACAAGGGATTCACGCACGCCTGGATCGTCACCTTCAACTCGGAGGAGGATCGCAACGCCTATCTCGTGCATCCCGATCACAAGGAGTTCGGCAAGCTGATCGGCCCGTTCGTCGCGGACGTGTTCGTCTTCGATTTCTGGGGCAAGGACTGAGCGGCCCGATCGGCCCTCAGCCGCCGCTGGCGGCCTCATCGAGGCCGTCGAGCAGGGACACCAGGCGGTCCAGCAGGCTATGCTGGGCCACCTTCATCTTTTCCCGGGCGGCGGGCAGGGTGAAGAACTCGGCCTTCTCAATTTCCGGCCAGGAGGAGCGTGAACCCGATCCCGGTGGCCATTCCACCTCGATACGGTTGCTGCGGATGGGCTGCCCGTCCGGCCAGTCGCCCTCAAACGCCCAGGCGTGGACGGTTTTGCCGCCCTTCTGCCGGATGGAGCCCAGTTCGTGATAGGGGCCGTTTGGGATGATGCCGACCTCCTCCTGAAATTCCCGGATGGCGGCGGGGAGCAGCCCTTCACCCGGCTCCACCTCACCCTTGGGGATGGTCCACAGATCGCGCTCCTTGTTGGGGAACCAGGGGCCTCCCGGACGGGCGATGAACACCTGCAGTTCGCCCTCCCGCTCGCGGTACATCAGCAGGCCCGCGCTGACCCGGGAGCGGCGGGGAACTGACATGTTGGGCGGGGGGCAGGACACGGGTTGGCAATGTGCCTTCCGGTGCGATCATCTGTCGCAACCGATAGCGCAGACGCTTTGTAAAAAATTTGCGCCTATCAGGCAACGAAAGTCTCAGCACAAGCGGCTCGCATTTTGCGGTCGTTCCGGCTAAGAAATCCTCCCGATATGAAATCCACGCTGTTGTTTTCGGCCGTTCTTCTGGCAGGATTGGCGTCGCAACCGGCTGAGGCTGTTATCTTTCTATCGACCGGTGATCCCACCCACAACACCACCAATCCCGGCGATGGCAGCGGTTGGCAGTATGAGGGCACGTGGGGTGGGGTGCTCGGCACCGCGATCGCCCCGAACTATTTTCTGACGGCCAAGCACGTCGGTGGCGCGGTGGGGGGCACTTTCAGCTACGACGGCAGCTCCTACACGACGGTCGCCAAGTTCGACAGCCCGAACACCGATCTGACGCTTTGGCAGGTCAGCGGGACCTTCAGCAGCTACGCGCCGCTTTTCACGGGCTCGGGCGAGACCGGCCAGGATCTCGTGGTGGTCGGCCGGGGCACCCAACGGGGCAGTGCGGTCACGGTGAGCGGTGCCTCACCCAGCGATACGCGCGGCTGGCTTTGGGGGACCGGCGATGGCGTGCAACGCTGGGGACGGGGCTCTGTGGCCGACACCAGTGACTTTGGCACCGGACTGGGGCAGATGCTGGTGGTGCCTTTTGACCGGAACAGCGGCCTGCCCGATACCGTGACTCTTTCGACGGGTGACAGCGGCGGCGGCGTGTTCATCCAGCAGGGCGGCGTCTGGAAACTGGCGGGCATCAATTACGGCGTCGAATCCAGCTTCCGCACCACGGCGAACGGATCCACCTTCAACGCGGCCATCTTTGATGCCGGCGGGCTCTACTTCGACTCCGGGTCGGGCTACCAGCTCGTTCCCGATCAGGCGGGCGACATCGCCGCCAGCTGGGTGGCCACCCGGGTCTCGTCCAATCTGGGCTGGATCGGGGGTATCACGGGCGTGCCCGAGCCGCTGGAGACCACGGCGGCCATTGGGGCTGGCTTGGCGCTGTTTGCCCTATGGCGGCGTCACGAACGGCGGAGCTGAACCGCTTCCTGCGGCACCGTGTCCGTGTCTCAGCCTCACTGCTTGAGCAGGCGCGGACGCTCCTGGGCGGTGGCGGGGCCGCTGACCGGGTTGTCCAGCCGCTGTGACTGGCCCGGCTTCAGGAAGGTCGGGCCGCCCAGCACGGCCGAGCCCATGAACACCTGGGCGGACTTTTCCGCCGTGAGCAGCGTGGCCAGCACGTTTTCCACGGTTGATCCCAAGGCGATGATGCCGGTGTTCTGGATCACGACCAGTTTGGGTATGCCCCGGGAGGTGCGCCGCTGCTGCAGCGTGACGCGGCTGCGGACTTCCCGGGCCAGCGTGCTGCCGAGATCGGCATAGGGCACATAGACCGACTGCACGCCGCATTGGATCACCTGCTCGGGAAACAGCCGCTGCTCCGCAAACGCCTCGGCCATCGGTGAGCAAAGCACCTGCACGCAGGCGGGAGGTGAGCAATAGGCGGCAAAGTTCACGCCCTCATACTGGAGCATCAGCGAGTGGAAGGCTGCCGTCAGGCTGGGCCGTTTCGCCGTCTCACTGACCCGGGCCTGCATGAGGGTGCGGTCGAGCTCGTTGCTGTCGAAAAGCGGCATGTCGAGCAGGGCCAGAATCCGGGCGGCGGAACACTCCACCAGATCGGCCGGGGTCAGCGTGCCCAGCACGCAGCTGCTGGCGGTGACGAGGAAATGGTCGCCCTCCAGCCGCGCCGAGGCGGTGCCTTCGTTGAAGCAAACGAGGCCACGTTCGAGCCGGCCCATCTCGTGGGCGAGCCAGAGCAGTTGTTCCTGGGGAGTGGTCACGTCGTCTTCAGTTTCAGCCGGCCGGCAACCCGGTCACAAGTCGCAAACTCAGTTATCAGGCGGCGCTTCCGCCGCGCAGCCGCCGCTCCAGCACCTCGCCGGCAACGGCCGGATTCGCCTTGCCCTTGGATAGCTTCATCAGCTGGCCCTTGAGGAAGTTCAGCGCTGCCACCTTGCCCGCGCGGAAGTCAGACGCCGGACCCGGATTGGCGGCGATCACCTCGTCGGCCAGCTGCTCAATTGCGCCGGTGTCGCTGACCTGCGCCAGCCCCTTGGCCTCAACGATGGCTGCCGGCGCGCCACCGTTCGCGAACAGCTCCGCAAAGACCACCTGCGCCTGGTTCGAGTTGATCTTGCGCGATTCGACGAGCTCGACCAGCTCCCGCAGGGCCTCAGGCGGGAATTTCAAATCGCCCACCTCGGTGAAGGATTCGGCGAGCTTGGCCGCGAGGTTGTTGATGATCCAGTTGGCGATGGCCTTGGGGTTCTTGAAATCCTTCGCCGCCGTCTCGAAGAAGCGGCCCAGTTCGAGGTTATCGCTGAGCACCTGGGCATCACCGGCCGGGAGGCCGAATTCGCGGATCAGCCGCAGCTTGCGCTGCAGGGGCAGCTCGACCACCCGCGCCTTCACCTCGGCGAGCCATTCATCCGTCGGGCAGAAGGGCATCAGGTCCGGCTCGGGGAAATAGCGGTAGTCGTGGGCGTCCTCCTTGGAGCGCATCGGCTCGGTGATGCCCGCCATGTCATCCCAGCGGCGGGTCTCCTGCCGCAGCGTCTCGCCGCGCTTCACCGCCTCGATCTGGCGCGGAATCTCGTAGTCGAGCGCGCGGCGAACGCCGGAGAACGAGTTCATGTTCTTGATCTCGATCTTCGCACCGAGCTTCGTCTCGCCCTTGGGCCGCACGGACACGTTCACGTCGCAGCGGACCATGCCCTTTTCCATGTCGCAGTCGGACACGCCGCCGCGGATGAGCACGTCCTTGAGGGCGTTGAGATACTCGTAGGCCATGTCGGAGCTGGTGAGGTCCGGCTCGGAAACGATCTCGAGCAGGGGCACGCCGGCGCGGTTGAAGTCCACGCCGCTGTGCCGGTCGAAATGCGTGCTCTTGCCGACGTCCTCCTCCAGATGCGCGCGGGTGATCCGCACGCGGGCGAAGCCGGTGGGCGCCGCCTTGAACTCGAACTCCAGCCAGCCGCCGAGCGTGCTGGGCTTGTCGTATTGCGTGACCTGGTAGTTCTTGGCCGAGTCGGGATAGAAATAGTTTTTCCGGTCGAACTTCGCGAAGCGCGGGATCTCGCCGTTCAGCAGATAGCCGGTGAGCACCGTCAGCTTCAGCGCCTCCGCGTTGGCGACGGGCAGCACGCCGGGCATGCCGAGGCAGACGGGGCAGACGTTCGTGTTCGGGTCGGAGCCGAAGGTGTTGGCGCAGCCGCACCACATCTTCGACGTCGTCTTGAGCTGGACGTGGGTTTCCAGGCCGATGACCGCTTCGTATTCCATGTTCCGACCCGGTTGTGCCAGAGCAGGGGGAAGGACGGAATAAGAAAGCTCGGGCGGCGTGGCCGGTGTCGCTCCTAATCGTGGCCCGGCTAAGGTGTGATCGGTGCTGGAGGACAAAAGGAATTTCGGTGGGGCGAGCGTCCTCGCGAGCCGGGCCACCTTGGACTCACGTCGCCCCGGCTTGCGCCGGGTTGTTGCTGCTTTCCAGAGCAGAGCAGCCTCAGCTCCGACTAACAGGGCCCGATATTCCTGTGCCTACCGATTTCATTGTCGCGACCCCGGCCCGGCCGTCACAATTGTGGCCGAGATGCCGCCTGTCGCCGCCGCAAACACCACGCCCCGTGCGCTCCACGATCTCACGTTCGGGGAGCTGGAGCGTGCCTTGGTGGCGTCCGGCCTGCGCCCGCTCCACACGCGGGCATTGTGGCGGGCCCTGCATCGCGACCTGACTGCGGATTTGGGTGCGCGTGCCGACTTCGTGCCGCCCCTGCAGCGTTGGATCGCCGAAAATGTGGGCGTGGGACGCCCCTTCTTCGCCGATGCCCCCGCCGCGAGCGCCGACATCGCCAGCAGCGACGGGCTCACGCGCAAGTTCCTGCTGCGCCTCAACGACAACCAGAGCGTCGAGACCGTGCTGATGGGTTTTACCGGCCGACATACCGCATGCCTGAGCACGCAGGCGGGCTGCGCGATGGGGTGCGTTTTCTGCGCGACCGGCCAGATGGGCTTCGTGCGGCATCTGCGCCCCGGCGAAATCGTCGCGCAGGTGCGCCATGCACAGCTGGCCCTGCAGGCGACACGTCAGGCCGGTCTCCGCAACCTCGTGCTCATGGGCATGGGCGAACCGCTGCACAACTACGACGCGGTGATGACCGCGCTGGAAATCATCAGCGATCGGCGCGGCCTGAACATCGGCCCGAGCCGCATCACCATCAGCACCGTGGGCGTGGTACCGGGCATTCTGCGGCTGGCGGAGGAAAAAAGGCCTTACCACCTGGCGGTGAGCCTGCATGGCGCGACCGAGGCCGAGCGTTCCGCCCTCGTGCCCGCCAGCCGGCGTTGGCCGCTGGCGGAGCTCATCGCCGCCTGCCGCGCCTACGGTGCCGAGACCGGTCGCCGCATCTTCTTTGAGTGGACCCTGATCGAGGGCGTGAACGATTCGGCCGCGCAGGCCGAACGCCTCGCGGAACTCCTCGCCGGAATCGACGCCCACGTGAACCTCATCCCGCTGAATCCGACGGGCGGCTTCGCCGGCACGCCGACGCGGTCCGATGCGGCCAAGGCTTTCCAGCAGGTGCTGCAGGCGGCGGGCTTTCCCAGCACCGTCCGCCAGCGTCGCGGCATTGATGTCGCCGCCGGCTGCGGCCAGTTGCGCGCCGAGAAGACGCGCGAACGTCCGCTGGCGGCCGCGGCCTGACCGGCCGCCGGGCAGACGTTTCGGCCGGCATCGAAATGAAAAACCCGGTCGGAGGCTTCCGACCGGGTTTCGTCTGCGCCAGATTGACGTTTAGGCGTCCAGTTTGGTCCAGGCCGAGTTGGCTTTGGAGGACTTCACCACGGCCTCGATGAAGGCCATGCCGCGGACGCCATCGCTGATCTTCGGGTAGTCGTTCGCGGGATCGTCCTTCGCGAGCTTCTGGCCGGCTTGACGGGCGCGGATGGCGGTGGCGAAGTTCTTGTAGATGTTCGCGAAGGCCTCGAGATAGCCCTCCGGATGCGCGGGTGGCGTGCGGCCGGCGGCCTTGGCGGCGGCGCCGAGGTAGCCGTTGGCCGTGCGATAGACCTGCATCGGCTGGTCGGGCCACTTCACGAGCATGGTGTTCGGCTCACGCTGGTGCCATTCAAGGCCACCGAGTTCGCCGTACACGCGCAGGCTGAGGTTGTTCTCCTCGCCGACGGAGATTTGGGAAGCGTGCAGCACGCCCTTCGCGCCGCCCTTGAAGCGGAGGAGCACGTTGCCATCGTCATCAAGCTTGCGGCCTTTCACAAAGGCGGTGATGTCCGCCGCGAGCTCGCTGATCTGCAGGCCGGTGACGTATTCGGCGAGGTTCTCGGCGTGGGTGCCGATGTCGCCGATGCAGCCGGCCGCGCCGCTGCGCTTCGGGTCGGTGCGCCAAGCGGCCTGCTTCTGGCCGCTGGCTTCGATGCGGGTGGCAAGCCAGCCCTGCGGATACTCGACCACGACCTTGCGGATCTTGCCGAGCTTGCCGCTGTGGACGAGTTCGCGGGCCTCCTTGATGAGCGGATAGCCGGTGTAGTTGTGCGTGAGGCCGTAGAGCAGGCCGGTCTTCTTCACGATGGCCGCGAGCTCCTTCGCCTCGGCGAGGTCGAAAGTGGCCGGCTTGTCGCTCAGCACGTGGAAGCCGCCCTCCAGCGCCGCCTTGGCCGCCGGAAAGTGAACGTGGTTCGGCGTCACGATCGAGACGAAGTCGATCCGCTGGTCGGCGGGCAGGGCGGCCTCTTTGGCCACGAGTTCCGCATAGCTGGCGTAAACGCGCGCAGGATCGAGGAAGAAGTCGGCGCCGGAGGCCTTCGACTTCTCGGCATCGGATGAAAAGGCGCCGGCGACGAGCTCGATCTGGCCGTCAATGTTGGCCGCGATGCGATGGACCGCGCCGATGAACGCGCCGCGTCCGCCCCCGATCATGCCGTAACGAATCTTTCTGCTCATAAGGTAGGTGTAGTGCTGTGGCGGCCCCAGGTGCCGCGTGGAAAATGTCCCAAAGTGTCAGCAGCATTCGGCGGGTGAGTCAACGCTATGGCCACACGGCGGTCTTCCGATCTTCATCCTAAGGGCTCTGCTTCCGGTGATGAAAAGTAAGAGGAAGATTGAGATTAGGACCCTGCGGGCAAGGCCCTCCGTGGCCGGTGGGCCGACCCAAGTCAGTGGAAAAGAGCGCAAATAGGCCAAAAAAGACATTGCCGGCGTATGAATCGCTGTCGCTACACTCCGCCCCGTGCGTGGAGCAGCGATCCAGTCAACATGACCTTATTCTGCGCCGCCATTTTTTGGAGCCTGGTGCGCCGCCTTTCAGCGGTGCCAAGCCGCTTCGGAGCCTTCGCTCCGGAAACGGACGCGTACCCATTTCTGACCCCCAACTCCCCCACTCATTTTCATGCCTGAATTTTCCGCCGCCCAGATTGCTGAAAAACTGAACGGTCAGGTGCTGGGCGACCCCGCCCTGATGCTGCTCGGGTTCGCCCCGGCAGATTCCGCCAAGCAGGGGGACCTGACCTTCGCCGAGAACGAGTCGTACTTCCTCCGGGCCGACCAGAGCGCGGCGGCGGCGGTATTGGTGGCCGGTGATTTCAAATCGGCCAGCGGCAAGACGCTGATCCGCGTGGCCAATGCCCGCGTCGGCTTCGCCCAGGTGCTGCCCCTGTTCTTTCCCGAACCGGTGTTTCCCGGAGGAATCCATCCGACCGCGATTGTCGCGGCCACGGCCCGGATTGATCCGACCGCCTACATCGGCGCGCAATGTCACGTGGGTGAGCGCGCCAAGATCGGTCCCGGGGTGGTGCTGCAGGCGCGGGATTATGTCGGCGACGACTGCGTGATCGGCGAGGGCAGCCGGCTCTTTCCGGGCGTCACTCTTTACAACCGCACCGTGCTGGGCCGCCGCGTGCAGATCCATGCCGGCACCGTGGTCGGCGCGGATGGCTTTGGCTATGTGTTCGACAATGGCGCCCACCGCAAGGTGCCGCAGGTCGGCAATGTCATCCTCCACGATGACGTGGAGCTGGGGGCGAATGTGACCATCGACCGCGCGGCGCTGGGGGCCACCGTCATCGGCAAGGGCACCAAGATCGACAACCTCGTGCAGATCGGCCACAACGTGACCATCGGTGAGCACTGCATCATCGTGGCGCAGGTCGGCATCGCGGGCAGCACCAAGATCGGCAACTACGTGACCATTGCCGGCCAGGTCGGTGTGGCGGGCCATCTTCGCATCGGCGACAAGGTCACGCTGGTCGCCCAGTCCGGCATCATGAACCACATCCCCGAAGGCCAGAAGTGGATGGGCTCGCCCGCCCAACCCGACCGGGTGATGAAGCGCCAGCTCCTCGCCGCCGAACGCCTGCCGGAGCTGCTCCGCCGCGTGCATGAGCTGGAGCGGCGGGCGGGCAACCAGTCCTGACCCCGTCCGATTCGCGGCATGAGCGGCCTGCTTCCCCTGATCCAGCGCGAGCTGCGGGTGGCGGCGCGCAGTGGGCCGCCCATCCGGGCGCGCTTGAAGACGCTGGGCGGTGCCGCTGTTGTGGCGGTCTTGCTGCTGTTGGTCTTCCGCCAGGGGATGAGGCTGGGCATGGTCCAGGTCGCCTTCGGGCTGGTGGCGTACTCGCTTTCACGCGGCCCGATGCTCTTTGCGAGCGACCAGGAGGCGGGCAGCCAGTCGCTGCTGCGGCTGGCCGGCTTGAACTCGGCGGCAGTGTTCTGGGGCAGCCTGTTGGGCTCCATGCTGCTGGTTTTGGAAGGTGCGCTTCTGATGGTGCCCGTCCTGATCACCGGGCTCTGGTGGACTGGTGCGCGGCCACAGGGTGTCGTCTTCCTGATCCTGTTACCGATCGTCGTGCTCGTGTTTGGAACGATCATGCGGGCCGTTGGCCGGCTGTACGCCAGATCGGTCGCCGCCGCGAACTCGATCGCCGCCGGATTCACGATCATCGTCGTTGGGCTTCCCCTCACGCTGGAATGGCTGCTGGCTCCACGCCTGGGTCCGGCAGGTCGCCTGGCGCTGTATGTCTGGGGCGGCCTGAGCGACTGGACGAGGATTCCCGGCACCTGTGCAGGCCATGACGACGGGGCATTGGTTGGCCGATTGGTGCTGCGATTTCTGCTCTGGTCACTGCTGTTCGGAGGGCTGGCTACCTGGCTGTTTCACCGGCAATGGAGCGAGGACGAGGGAAAGGGGCTCCTCGGTCGCTGGCGTGATGCGTGGGGTGGCTCGGCGACCTGGCGGCGAAGCCAACTGCCGGTGCCGGCGGATGCGGTCTTTGCTTGGCGGCTGCGTCGCAATCGTTCCTGGGGCCATGGGATCATCTTGGTGACAGTCGTCCTGGGTCTGGGTGGCGTGCTGGCCGCCGTCCTGTTTCCGTGGCCCGCATTGGTGGTCACGGCCATGGGTTACGTGGCGGCGGTGGATACCCTGTTGCATCTGGCGGTTTCCCAACCGGTCGCCGAGGACCGGCGTGAGGGTGCGTTCGAACTGCTTCTCACCACCGGCCTCGAACCCCGCGAAGTGTTCGACGGGCTGAATGCCGAAGCGCAGCGGCTCCGTCGGGTGGCTGACCGTGGTGGGGCGCTCTTGTTGCTCGGTCTGGCTGCGCTCAGTCTGGAAAAGGTCCTGGGCACGGGGCCATTGGTTCTCCGTGACTGGCTGGCTTGGGGCCTGACGTGGTGCTGGCCCTTGGCCTATGGCCTCTCCCTGCGCTGGCTTTCGTTCGCGCAATCGGTCTGGCACGCGGCGAATGCCGCGGCTGTGGTGCATGAATCCAATCCCACGAAAACGCCCGCGTTCATGCTGCTTGGCAGTGGCATCAGTCTTTGGTTTGCCGTCGATGGGACCTTCCTTTCCCTCCTGCCGACCGCGATCCTGGGTCTGGTTGTGGTTGTTGGCTGGCTGGTGGTTCGGGAAAACATGGCCGCTGATGTCGACTTCTCAGACGATGATCTGCGTGCCGTCGCGGCCCAGCCGCTGCCGGTAGAACAATGGGTTCCGATGCCAAAGCGAAAGGGCGGCAAGTCGCGGCCCCCGACCGACGTGGCCCGCTGACTTCCCGGCGCCCCGATTCTTCAGTTCCCCCGCACCGCCCGGTAGAAACGCGGCCCGATGGTGGCGGGGACCTCGTCCCGGGCGAAGCCGGCCGTGTTGCCGTTCACGAAGGCACCCGCCTTCGACCAGTGCTGAAGATTGGTGCTGACTTCCAGCTCGTAGGCGGTGGTGGCGCTCATCGTGTCGTCCTCGACCACGACCTGCATCGCGCCATCATCCGTGGCTCCGACGCTGACCAGGCGCGGCCCGGTGGCGTCACCGGAGCCCAGGGGCAGCACTGGCACACTGGAGCCGTCGAAGGAAGCGGTTCCGTGCTCGGGACGGCGTGCCGCGTCGCCTTCGAGGCGGTACGTCACGGAGTGCGCCAGACCGTCCAGGAACGGTCCCCAGCGGATCGTTTTCGTGGCGGTGTCAAAGGTGCCGTTGTCGCTGATCGCAGTCGGGGTGCCGGGAACCTTTTCTTCCAGGGCGATCGCATTCACATCCGGCGCCGGCAAAGCGCGCACGGTGACGCTCAAGCTCTGGCCGGCCTGTCCTTCCACGCGGCGCCACGCGATGCCGTGGAATGCCGGCTTCTTGATCACGCTGCTGGTGGTGGAGCCCCCGTTTGCCGGCGTGATGGGCGGCAGCAGCGGATTGCTCACCCAGCACAATGGGGCCGGGCCGGCGGAAGGATCGAAACGATAGCGCTCACCTTCGCGCCAGAGCGCGCCGGCCCGGGTGACGTAATCGACCGGAATCGGATTCGGTCCGAGCGGCCAGGTGCCACCGTTTTTCCAGGCCGCCCCGTAGGCCGTGAGTTCCGTCGCGCTGATGCTGTCATCCGCCGGATCTCGATCCGCCGGATGACGCTGGTCTCCGAGCAACTGGTGGTCGCCGCCGATTTGTACCGCAACTCCGTCGGCCACCGCCGTGCCGGCGAATTCCGCCACCCCAATGGGGACGGAATTCGGCGTAATCTCGTAGGTCAGGGTCCGGGTTTCGTGATCGAAGAACGGGCCAAATTTCACCGCGCCCGTGGCGAAGTCGAAAACGCCGCCATCGCTGACCGCCGTGACGTTCCAGAGCGGCTGGTCGGGCGGCGGCACTGCGCCGCCGTGGAAGAGGAAGGGCGGGTGATCTTCGACGACATAGTTCTGCACGTTCGTGCCGGGCATCACGGTGATGCTGACCGTGAACTTCGTGCCGGGCTGGAAGACGGCGGGCAATGTCCGCTCAGCCGCGATGCGCGGGGCGGGCGGCGCGGTGACCTCGATGGTGAGGCGTTTCGTGCCGACAGCGAGTCCGGCCGAGTTCGTCGCCACGGCGGCAAGCAGGTGTTTGCCGAGCGGCGCACCGGTCCACTGGAAGGGAATCGAGAGGGTGGCGCCGGGGGCCGGTTTGCAGAGCGGACAACTGTAGTCGGCGCCGCCGATGAGTTTGCCATCGGAGTAAAAATCCGCATGGAAGATCAGGCCCTTGGGATCAAACGCCGCGACCTCCAGATCGATGGGCGTGCCGGCTGGGAACGTATCGCCATCCTCCGGCTTCACCCAGGTCATCGTGGCGAGCGGGTTCGGGTCGATCACGTGAATGTGGACCACCGGGGAAATGACCGTGGAGTCGGACAAATCGCGGGCGACGAGTTCATGGTCACCGACGGGAGGGCGCAGCGAGAACTCATGCGTCACCGGCTCATCGGCCCCGGGCGGACGGATGAAGCTGAGGTGCGACTCGCCCACCTTCTGGCCGTCCAGCAGCAGTTCCACATCGGTGATCCCACCTACGCGGCCAATACCCACGACGATCACGGTGGTGCTCTGGTCGTCCCGCAGCGTGGCGTTGTTCGTCGGCTGCTTGATGGTAAGCTGCGGCGTGGGCGGCGGGCCCACCACGGTGATGGTCACCGGGTCGGATTCGGGCATCGAATCCAGGGAAGTTAACGCCTTGGCCACCAACCTGTACGTTCCCGGCTTCACATCCTTCCAGTCGATGCTACCGGAAAAGGGCTGCCCCGGAACCGGCGCGGTGCAGAGGCAGGTTTCACAGCAATATAGCGCACGGCCGATCTCGACGCCGTTGGCGACAAAGACCAGGCCGGAAATGCCCACGCCGGTGATCTCGGCAGTCGCCTCGACGTGAATCGTCACGGGGTTGGTGAACGACGCACCATTGGTCGGGGCGTTTAGCAGCACGAATCGCGCGGGCATGGCGCTGTCACGAATCTCGGCCGTCGCCTCGTGGGGTTCGCCCAGCTCATAGTCGGCCGGCATGGGCCCGGCCGAAGGTGACTGGATCAGCGTGGCCACAACGCTTTCGGTGCCCTCGGTCAGCTTGTCCGGGATGGCGACAAACGAGAGGTCGGTCGTGGCCGCGCCGGCGGGAAACTGTAGCGAACGCAGGACCGTGGTCTGGTTCGTGGGGCCAGGCTGGTGTGGTCCACCGGTAACGGCGTCGAGCACCTGATAATCCGTACCGGGCGTTGCCGTGCCGCCGAGGAGGTAGAAGACAGTCAATGGCATGGTCAGGTCACCGCCGGTGCGGGTAACCCGGAAGCTGCCGGTTTGGTTGGCCAGGTCATTCACGTCACCCGTCGAGGAGCGCTCGTAGGCCGGTGATTTGCTCGTGGCGATGGTGACCAGGGCGACGCCGCCTTGGGCCGTTATTGTCACCGCGGGTGAACTGAGGGCCGGGTCGGTCAGGTCGCGGGCGACCAGCTTGTGTTCACCTTCGGCAATGACGACGGCGAATGTGTGGGTCACCGGTTCGTCGGCTCCCGGTGCGCGGATGAACGTGAGATGCGACTCGGCAACTTTCTGGCCATCGAGCAGCAGTTCCACATCGGTAATCCCGCCGACGCGACCGATCCCCACCGCCACCACCTTGTTCGTTTCGTCGGCCCGGACCGTGGCGCCATCCTGGGGTGAGGTGATGGTCAAACTCGGCTTGAGTGGGTTCCCGAGCACGGTGATCGGGACGGCGGGCGAATTGATTGCGAGACCAGCCGTGCTCTTGGCCTTCGCGTGCAGCTTAAATTCACCGACCGGCGCATTGGTCCAGGCAAAATGATGGTCCCGGGCCCGTCCTGGGACAATCGCATCCTTCGTCAAAATCTCCGAAACACCCAGCAACAGGTCGCCCGCATAGAACTCGACCCGGCGGATTTCCCCGTCCGGGTCCACGGCCGTGGCGTCGATGTTGATCGGACTGCCCTGAGCAAATTGCTGCCCCGGTGACGGCGTATTGATGGTGAGCGTGGCGGAGGCGACGGGTGGCACCGGGCCGGTAGGGTCGGCAGCTTGCGCGATCGCGAGACCCGCGTTCCCGAGGAAAAGCAGGCCGACGACGCAGCATGCATGGAGGAAAGTTTTCATGCGCATGGAAACCGTTGTGGGCAGAGGGGGTAACGGTTGGCGTATTCTATGACAGAATTTTGTCCTATCCGCAAGGAGCGCTTTAGGTCCTGGCACGGCCGGGAGGCGCTTCGCGGGAAAGCTGCCGTCTCTGAGGGCGGCAATTGGCCCGGGGTTGCCGGCCTTGCGCCTACGTCTTCTTCGGCGCGAGCGCTTCCAGTTCCGGCTTCGGATTGGTCTGGGCGAAGCAGTTCAGCGCCCAGTGGCTTGGGAAGAGCGCCACCGCGTGCATGAAGTGGAACGAAAACAAGCCGACCGCGCAGAATAATTCGCGTCCACGTCGGGATTGGCTCAAAATACGCTTAGTTCAGGGCTGGGACGGGTTCCGTTCGTTCCGCACCGCCGCGCATGAAATTTCCCTCCGCCCACCGATTGGCTGTGCTCGGGTTGCTGGTTTTCGGACTGTCGTGGTCCGCGACCGCCGATCTGCCGGAAATCAGGACCGTTTTCCTCATCATGATGGAAAACCACAGCTGGGAAACCATCCGTGACACCAATCACTGTCCTTTCATAAACCAGGTGCTGTTGCCGCAGGCTTCGTTCGCGGAAAACTACTACACACCGACCAATAATCATCCGAGCGAACCCAACTACATCTGGCTCGTGGCCGGCACCAATTTCGGGGCCTTGTCCGACCAGCCGCCGTCCGTCAACGCCCACCTCACGACCAACCATCTCGCCTTCCAGCTCGATCACGCGGGAGTTTCGTGGCGAACCTATCAGGAGGATATCTCGGGGAATGACATCCCGAACACGAACAACGGCAACTACGCCGTGCGCCACAACCCCTTCATGTTTTTTCCCGGCATCACGTCGGACTTCGGCTATTGCACCAATCACGTCCGTCCCTTCACCGAGCTCGCCCCGGACCTGGCCGCCGGTCGGGTCGCCCGCTTCAACTTCATCACCCCGAACCTGACCAACGACATGCACAACCTGTCGCCCGGCTCGCCGAGCACCCGGACCCAGGGGGACCGTTGGTTGCGCGATACGCTGGCAGTCATCACCGCCTCCCCCGCCTTTCAAGACCGCGGGGCCGTCTTTATCACCTGGGACGAGGGCGCGGAAACCGCGACGGATCCCACCCGCGACGGCCCGATCGGATTGATCGTCCTGTCCCCGCTGGGCAAGGGGGGTGGTTATCACAATTCGGTCTATTACACCCACAGCTCGACGCTGCGGACGGTCCAGGAAATCTTCTCCCTGCGCCCTTTTCTCGGCGATGCCGCGAACGCGAACGATCTGGCCGACCTGTTTCAGCCGGCCTCCTCGCCCCGGCTTTCGCTGGAGCCCGGCTTTCCTCACGGGCCCGTGAAATTCCAGGTCACCGGGGCGGAACCTGGCCGTGCCTACGAACTGCGGAACTCGACGGACCTGTTGCATTGGTCGGTCCTGTCTCAGTTGGTTGCCACCGACTCCGTCTTTGAGCTGCCGGCGACCAACAGCCCGGTCGGCGACCTCGGCTTTTTCCGACTGGATTCTCCCTAGGCCCCGCCGTCCCGCTTCGGGGCCAGTGCCGCCAGTTCCAGCTTGGGATTGTTCTGGGCGAAATAGTTCAGCGCCCAGTCGCTCGGAAAGAGCGCCACCGCGTGGTTGTCGAGGTCGAAGGCAAACCGGGCACCCGTGGGCAGCGAAATGGCGTCCAGATCTTCGGCCTTGGTGTCCACCGGCAGCCAGCGGACGGCCTGGAACGGGGCGGCTTCCCGGCGGGTCTCGGCCCCGTATTCGGTTTCGAGCCGGTACTGGAGCACCTCGAACTGCAGCGGACCGACCGCCGCCAGCAGCGGCACCCGGCTCGCGGTGTTCGTCAGGTGAAAGGCCTGCGCCACGCCTTCCAGCAGCAGCTGGTCGAGCCCCTGGCGGAACTGCTTGAACTTGGCCGTGTTGGGGTTGTGGAAATACTCGAAGACCTCGGGCGGAAAGCGGGGGATCTCGTCGTAACGGATCTTCGCGTCGGTGGTGAGCGTGTCGCCAATGCCGAAGCCATCATGGCCGACGAGGCCGATGATGTCGCCCGGGTAGGCCTCATCCACCGTTTCGCGCTCGTTGCCAAAGAGCTTGTGCGAGGAGCTGAGCCTCACCTTTTTGCCGGACTGCACGTGGGTCACCACCATATCCCGTTCGAACTTCCCGCTGACCACGCGCACGAACGCGATCCGGTCACGATGGCGCGGGTCCATGTTCGCCTGGATCTTGAAGATGAACCCGGAGAACTGCGGGTATTCCGGCTCGATTAGGTGGCCGGCGGATGACGTTTCGCCTGACATGAATGATGCCCCGTGGTGACGGGGACGGACAGACAACCTGAAATCTGCCCGCCCGGCGAGCCCGAACCCGCCGGGGCATTGCCTTGCCGGCGGCCACGTGGCCTACTGCGCACAAGCACTCAGACATGGACAACCTAGACAACGACGCGGCCACCCGGCAGGCGCTGTTTCCGGCCACGCTGTGGTCGGCGATTGTCGCCGCCCGCGAACCGGACACCCCGGTCGCGCTGGCGGCGCTCGAACGGCTGGCGCAGGCCTATTGGCGGCCCCTCTACGCCTTCCTGCGCCGACGCGGAGCCGATCACGACACGGCGGCCGATCGGGTGCAGGGATTCTTCGCCTATCTGCTCAGCCGTGATTTCCTGCGCGATGTGCGACCCGGCGAGGGTCGCTTCCGCAATTTCCTGCTGGTGGCCTTCCGCCGCTGGCTGCGCGACCAGCACGACCGGACGCAAGCGGTCAAGCGCGGTGGCGGGGCCGTCCTGCTGCCGCTGGATGAACTGGAGACACTCCGCCTGGAACCTGCTGTTGCCGACACCGACACTCCGGACGTCGCCTTCGAGCGTGCTTGGGCGAGGGATCTCTTTGCGCGCGCCTTTGCCCAGCTGGCCGAACGATGGTCCGAACGTGCGGCGTTGTTCGCGGCCCTGAAGCTCTCGCTGGATGGCAGTCCTGAGGCCGAGACGCATGCCGCCATCGGGGGCCGGCTCGCCATGAGCGAGGGGGCGGTGGGCAAGGCGGCCTACGATTTGCGGCAGCAATTTGCCGCCACCATCCGGGCGGAAATCCGGGCCACGGTGGTGGATGCGGCCGAGGTCGAGGAGGAGCTGCGTCACCTCGTTCGTCTGCTACGGCAGTAAGGTTCCGGCCAAAACTCCCTTCTTTTCCTTTGGGATGAACCATTTACCAGCACCGACAGGAGACGAGGGTCTTGATCAAGCTTTCTCCTCCCGTCCTGCCCGTCTGCCTGCGGCAGGCCGGAAGTTGATGTGATCACACCCTGTTCTGGTAATCCCAGGCGCTGGCGCTGACCGCAGATGAATCCTCCTTCTGCCGCTTCCTCTCCGCGCGTCTGCCGAAGCTGCGGGGCACCCGCGCCCGTAGATCAGCCCTGCGCCGCCTGCGCCCTGATGCAGGTGCTCCTCACGGAGCCACCACCGCCGCCGTCGGTCGAAACCGAGACCCCTTTTGACGGCACGCAACTGCCCGCGCGGCTCGGGCACTTCCGGGTCGAGCGGGAGCTGGCCGCGGGCGGCATGGGCGTGGTGTATGAGGCGGTGGATGCCCGGGCGAACCGCACGGTCGCGCTCAAGCTGTTGCGCAGCGTGCTGCTGATGGGCGAGGCCGAGAAGGCGCGCTTCCGCATCGAGGCCGAGACGGCCGCCCGGCTGGAGCATCCGCACATCGTGCGGGTTTACGAGGTGGGCGAACTCCACCGGCAGCCCTACATCAGCATGAAGCTCATGGAGGGCGGTTCGCTGGCCCAGCGGCTGGCCTGGCCGGAGGTGCGGATTCCGCTGCGCGAGGTTGCCGGGCTGATGTCCAAGGTCGCCCGGGCCGTCCAGTATGCGCACCAGCACGGCGTGCTGCATCGCGACCTCAAGCCGGGCAACATTCTGTTCGACGCGGCGGGCGAACCGCACCTCACCGACTTTGGGCTGGCCAAACTGGTGGATGCCGACAGCTCGCTCACCATCTCTTCCGCGCAGCTGGGCACGCCTCACTACATGTCGCCCGAACAGGCCGCCGGACGCGTGCGTGAAATCAGCACCGCCAGCGATGTCTGGGCGCTGGGAGCCATCCTGTACCAGCTGCTCACGGGCCGCGTCCCCTTTGCAGGCGAAGGCCATGCGGAGATTTTTCGCCAGATTCTCGAAACGGAGCCGCCGCGATTTTCGAGCGCCGAAATCCGCCGGGCGACCGAGGGCTCGTCCTCCTCCGGGGCCTTCAAGTCCCGGCTGGCGAATCTGATTCCCGCCGATCTCGAAACTCTCTGTCTGCGCTGCCTGGAAAAGGATCCCGCCCGCCGCCTCACCAGCGCGGGTGAGCTGGCGGAGGAGCTGGATCGCTGGCTGCGGGGCGAGCCGATCCGCTCGCGCCCGATCACGCCGCTGGAACGTACAGTCAAGTGGGTGCGGCGGAACAAGAAGCTCTCCCTGCTCGCGGCGTCGCTGGCCTGTGCGCTGGTGGGTGGGACGGTGACCGCCACCGTACTGTGGCGGCGGGCCGAATCCGCCCGGAATCTGGCCGACCGCAATGCCGCTTCGGCACTTGAGGCCGAGCGCATGGCCAATGACCACGCCTACTTTGCCACCGTAGCCCATGCGTTTTCGGCGCGGCAACAGGGCGATCTGGGCCGGGCTCGGCAACTGCTCGATGGCCTGGCCCCGGAACGGCGCGGCTTCGAATGGCGGCTGCTGCAATGGCTGAGCCGGGGCGATGACGTGCGGCGCACCGAATTCGACCAGTCCGAGCCGCGCTGTGTTGCCTGGGAACCGGTCCGGCAGCGGCTGGCCGTGATCACGGACGACCGGGTTTTGCGCTGGGTGGACCCCGCCAACGGTGCCCAGGAAAGCGGCATCACCGTGTCCGACCCGCGCGCGCAGCATACCCAGATCGCCATCGACCACGGGCTGTACACGCTGGCGTTTTCTCCCGATAGCCGCCACTTCCTCTGTGGTGACGGCGACATTCTGATCATCGCCGAGACCGACACCGGCCGTCTGTTGCATTCGACTGCCGGTCGTCGCCTGAACGGTGTGTGGCTCGACGACGCGCGTGTGCTCTTCGCCGGCAACAATGTGTGGGGCGCGCACGGCACCGCCCGCTCCGGGGTCTTCGACCTGGCCAGTGGCAAAGAAGAGCTGCTGACCGGCGAGGTTTACGGTCCGCTGGCGCTGTCTTCCGACCGCAAACAACTGGCGTGGTCGCGCGATCATCCTCAGGGCGTGCGGGTTGAGGTGCTGCCGGCCGCCGAATTCAAGTCGGTGGCGGCCGGGCTTTCCGCCCCGGCGCACACGCTGCTCCTGACCAACGGCTCGCCGGCGCTGCTGGCATTTTCCGGCGATCTGCGGCATCTCGCCGTGGCCACCGGCCGCCAGGCACGCACGGCTCTGGGGGTCACGGTGTTCTCGCTCGTCAGCAACGCGCCGGTCCTGAATGTCGCTCTGCCGGCCCAGATCCATGCGCTGGCATTCAGTCCGGATGAGCCGGTTCTGGCGGTGGCGACGGATGACTCCACGCTCCGGACCTTCCGGCTGCTGGACTCCGAACCGACTACCCGCAGCTATGACGACGAGGCCTTTCCCGGTCTGGCCCAGCCGTTTGGCGAAGATGGACCGCAGCTCCCCCCGGCCAACCTGCTGAGCCGCTCGGCGGCGGAGGGGCAGTACGGGTTTCTGCTGGGGCATACCGAACGGGTACGCGATCTGGTGTTTTTGCCCGGTTCTGCCCCGCTCGCCACCGTCGGCAGCGATGGCACGCTGCGCCGCTGGCCGCTGGCCGCCGCCATCTCCCGGTCCCGCGTCGGTGGGGTGTGGTCCTGGAACTATTGGGAACACCCGGCGGCTTCGGCCGACGGACGCTTTGTCCTCTACCGTGCCGATACGAATCGCACCTGGCTGTGGGACCGCCAGTCCAACCGGCGCATTGCCTATCCCGAAGCCCATTACCCGCTGGCGGTGCTGCGCGACGGGCGGGCGGTGACGCGGCATTTTGACACCGGCGAGATTTTCGTCTGGGAACCCATCGGCGACCGCGTTCAACCGCGTGAATTGTGGCGGGTGAAGGGCATTCCTTCGCACCCGGGCTTCGGGCTGGTGGTGCGGGGCGTGCTTTCACGGGATGAGCGAACGCTCGTCGGCCTGATTCCCGGCAAACTGCTGGTGGTGGATCTCGAACACCGCAAAACCTCCGGCACGGATGACCAGCGGATGCTTTACGGCCCGAGTGGTGTCAACTGCGTGGATGTGTCACCGGACGGCCGGCTGATTGCGGTCACCGGCTTCATCGGACGGCACGCACGGCTGTATCGGACTGACAACGTGGCCGGCAGTTTCGTGCCCCTGGGCAACGCGGAGGATTTCGACACTGCGGTCGCCTTCCACCCGGACGGACGTCGGCTCTTCGTGGGGAATGAGGATGGCCGGGTGCGGGTCTATGATGTGAACTCCCGGCGGAGCGCTGGCGGGCGCAGTCCGGCGGCGTAACGGCGCTGGCCGTCTCCGGCGACGGCAAGGTCGTCGCCTCCTCGGGCGACCGCACGCTGGCGTTTTGGGATGCGCTGCCGGCCGCCGGGGAAATCCGCCGGGAACGCCTGCGCCTGAACGCACCCGCACCTCGCAACTGGATGCGCTTCGCGGCGGACGACACGGTATTCTTACATATCGCGCCCGGCCAAGCACTCGAAGCCTGGGAAGCACCTGGCCGGTAGGGCGCACGTTGGAGCTGGTGCCCATGCCAGCAGCCGTTCTGGAACTCCATGAGCGGCGACGGCAGGGCTTCGTCGTGTCGTCCTCCGACGCGCTCTATTCCCGCCCCAAACCAGCGTTTGCACCGTCGTGGCGGCGTCACAACCCTGCCGCAGCCCCCGTGAACACGGGAAATCCGCCAGTTTGGTCACCCGTGATTCAAACCTATGGGGGTCAATTGTTTCCATCCCCGGGGCCCGATACTCTGCGCAGCCACCGGGAAGGCGCTGCGCGCCGTCTCCGTCGGTCCGGGAAAAATCTTTCGAAAATCCGGTAAAGTCTCCCCCGCATTTCCGTACTTATAGGTATGAGCCCGTGTTGGTTGCCCAAAAACGCATTCGCCGCCCATCATTTGTGAACACCCCCGCATCGTCCTCATTGCCTGGCCAACTTGCGGCTCTACGGAGTCATTCCGCAGCCGTGAATCCCTTCCGCCGTACCGTTCCATGTTTTCAGACGGGTTTTCAGCCGGGAGGTGAGATTGGTATTGCAAGGCTGATATGATAATCAGAAGGTTTTAAAAGTAGGTATTCATCCCCCATCAACTTATGAGATCGCATGGTCATTCTCCGCGCTGTTTCCGGCTGCTTGCGTCCGCCCTGCTGCCATGGATCGCCCTTACGGCTGTCGGGCAGAGTTTCGGCATCAGCAATTCTGCCGGAACCACCGGGACGGATGCGCTGGCGCTGGCGAATTACATCAAGGGCACCGGCATCCAGTCGTTCAGCAATCCCACTCTCACGGCCCATATTGGAAGCGGGACGACAAAATCGAGCGACAGCTCCTCGGCGGGCATTTTCACTGGCGGGCAGGGGATCATCGGCATCGACAGCGGCATCGTGCTCAGCTCGGGCGGCGTCCAGAATGTGGTCGGCCCCAACGCCGCCGCCAACACCACGCTCACCCTCAATCTGGCGGGAGACGCCGACCTGGCCGCGCTGATCGGAGTCTCGGCGAGCACCCTGCATGACGCGACGATCCTGGAATTCGACTTTGTTCCCACCTTTCCGACGATCGCCTTCCGCTATGTATTTGGCTCGGAGGAATACCCGGAATATGCCAACACCCAGTTCAATGATGTTTTTGGATTCTTTGTAAATGGCCACGCGGCGGCGAACAACTGCGCGCTGATTCCGGGCACCACGACTCCGGTCTCCATCAACAACGTCAACGGCGGCAACCCGATCGGGACCAATCCCCACAACGCGCAGTATTACCGCGATAACACGGGCAAGGTTTACAATACCGAACTGGACGGGATCACGACGGTCTTCTCTGCCCAGGCTTCCGTGACCCCGGGGGTCGTCAACCACATCAAGATCGCCATCGCCGACACCTTCGACACCCTGTACGACTCGGACGTTTTCATCCAGCAGAGCAGCTTTGTCTCCGGCAACGCGCCGGTAGCGGTGAACGACAGCTACTCACTGAACGAAAATGGCAGCCTGACCGCCGCGCCCAACGTCGGGCTGTTGCAGAATGACACGGATCTGGACAACAACATCCAGGGTGTCCAGCTCATCGCCTCCCCCGGCCATGGCACGGTGACGCTGAATGCCGACGGCAGCTTCATCTACACCCCGACCACGGGTTATTCGGGCACGGATACCTTTACCTACCAGGCGGTCGATACCACCTTCATCCAGTCCAACGTCGGGATTGTGACGCTCAATATCAGCGCGACGCCGGCGACGACGGTCAGCTCGTTGAACCGGGCAAACGCAACCCCCTCGAATGCCGGGACGGTGAACTGGACGCTGACGTTCGGGTCGGCAGTGACGGGGGTCGCGTCGGGGAACTTCACACTGGGCGGAACGGCGGCAACCGGAGCGACGGTCGGAACCCCCACGACGGGCGACGGCGGCCTGACGTGGAGCGTGCCGGTGACGACGGGATCATCCGGTGGCACGCTGACGCTGAACCTGGCCTATTCGACGGGTCTTTCGCCCACGCTCTCGACCTCGCTGCCGTACGCGGGACAGTCCTACACGATGGACAAGACCGCCCCCGGGATCGTGATCGGCTCGCCTTCGGCGAGCCTCACGGCAGGCGGGCCGGTGAGTTATACGGTGACCTACAGCGACGCGAACTTCAGCGGGTCCACGCTGAACGCCGGCAACATCACGGTGAACGGCACCAGCACGGCCTCGGCCGGCAGCGTGGTGGTGAGCGGCAGCGGGAGCACGCGGACGGTGACGCTCTCGGGGATCACCGGCGACGGGACGCTGGGCATCACCATCGCCGGTGGCACGGCCTCGGACACGGCGGGCAACCTGGCCGGCGCAGCCGGGCCGAGCGCGACCTTCACGGTGGACAACACGCCCCCGGGTATCGCGATCAGCGCACCGTCGGCGAGCACGGCCACGACCGGCCCGGTGACGTACACCGTGACCTACAGCGGGGAGAACAGCATCACCCTGGGCAGCGGCAACATCACGCTGAACAAGACCGGCAGCGCCGACGCGGGCTCGGTCGCGGTCACCGGTTCGGGCAGCACCCGAACGGTGACCCTCTCCAGCCTGAGCGGCGTGGGCACTCTCGGGATCAGCCTCGCGGCGAGCACCGCCAGCGACACGGCCGGCAACCTGGCCCCGGCTGCCGGTCCGAGCACGGCCTTCACCGTGGACAACTCCCCCGTGCTGACCACTTTGGCGGCGACCGGCCTGACGCTGACCGGGGCGACCCTGAACGGGACGGTGAACCCGAACGGTCTGAGCACCGTGGCGGTGTTCGAGAGCGGGGCGGACACGAACTACGGGACCGTGAGCGCGATCACCCTGACCCCGGACAACGGGACGGTGGACCAGGCGGTGAGTGCGACCCTGACCGGGCTGACCCCGAACACGACCTACCACTACCGCGTGGCGGGAACCAATGTCGCGGGCGCGCAGTTCGGCGCCGACCTGACCTTCACGACCGCCCAGGACACCTCAGCCCCGACGGACATCAGCCTGAGCCCGGCGACGGTGCTGGAGAACCAGGCGGTGGGCACGACGGTGGGCACGCTGTCGGCGACGGACCCGGATGCGGCGCTGGGCGACACGGCGAGCTTCAGCCTGGTGACGGGTACCGGGGATACGGACAACTCCAGCTTCAGCATCGTGGGGAACACGGTGCAGACCGCGGCGGTGTTCGATTACGAGACGCAGAACAGCTACTCTGTCCGGGTGCGGGTGACGGATGTGGGCGGGCTGACTTTTGAGAAGGTGCTGACTGTCACCATTGGGAACATCAACGAGCCTCCCGCTTACGCTGGCTATGGGTTCAACTGCTCGGTGAACACCTCTGTGTCGGTGCTGGTGTCGAAGATCATCGCGAAGACGAGCGACCCGGAAGGGACGACCCGGACGGTCCCTTCGGTGGACAGCGTGAGCCTGCAGGGCGGCACGGTGGCCCTGCTGAGCGGGCCGCCCAAGACGATCAGCTACACGCCGCCGGCGGGCTATGTCGGCGATGACAGCTTCGAGGTGAGGATCAGCGACGGGGTGAACATCATCACCGGGATCGTGACGGTGACCGTGGGCAGCAGCTCCGGCGACGGCACCGCGCTGGTGTCGGTCACCATGGTGGGCCCCGATGTGCTGCTGAAGTTCGCGGGCATCCCCGGGACGCACTATGAGGTGCAGCGCTCCGGCGGCCTGACACCGCCGGTGACCTGGACCACGCTGACCACCGTCACGGCGGATGCCAGCGGCTTCGCCACCTATACCGATCCCAGCCCGCCCAGCCCCTCCTACTGGCGCACCGTGACCGTCCCGTGAAGGAAGTTACGAGTTACGAGTTGCGAGTTATGAACGGAGAATGCCGACCCACTGATTACTGATCACTGATTACTCCTGCCATGAAGCCCCACTTTGCACTTCTTGCCGCCTCCGTCCTGGCTCTGCCGTTCACGCACGCCGCCGTGTTCTCGGTCAGCGAGACCCTGGGCAGCGGCAACACGATCAATGACCCGACCGATCCGGGCCTGGCCCGGGTGCTGACCGTGAGCACGCCGGGGAACCAGCTCACCGACCTGAGCATCACGCTGGACATCGGGAGCGCCGACGGGAACACGGCGTGGAACAGCGACCTGTACGTGCAGCTGAGCAGCCCCAGCGGGGCGCTGGCGGTGCTGATCAACCGGACGGGGCTGACCCCGCTGAATGGGGACGGCTACAGCGACGCGGGCTTCAGCGTGACGATCAACGACGGGGCGGCGGATGACATCCACCTGTACCAGACGGTGAGCTATACGCTGAACGGGGCGGGGCAGCTGACGGGCACCTGGAAATCGGACGGGCGGGCCGACGCGCTGGGGGACACGCGAGGCTCGGCCTTGGCGGGGCTGGTGGGGACCAACCCGAACGGCGACTGGACCCTGCTGGTGGCCGACCTCGCCAGCGGCAACCTGGCGAAGCTCAACGGCTGGGGCATTTCGGGCACCACCGTGCCGGAGCCGGCGGCCACGGCTGTCTTCAGCGGGCTGGTCATGCTCGCCACCGCGCGCTGGCTGCGCCGTGGCCGGACCGTTGTCTGAGTCGCGCCGGCCGGTCGGGTCATGGCGTTTTCGAACTGCGTATTTAACCGATCAACGGGCCGCTTTCCTTCCCTGCCTCGCGCGGCCCTCAGCCCATCGCCATCCGCCCCCGGGGAGCGGAGGAGTATTTCAGAAAGCTGTCGAGCAGTAGCTGCACGCCAAAGTTGTTGACGCCGGACCCGAAGAAGACGGGCGACAGCTTGCCGGCCAGCACCTTTTCATGGTCGAACTCCGCACCGGCCAGCTCGATCATCTCAATCTGCTCGCGCACGGTCGCGTAGGTCTGCGCGTCGAGCTGACCGCTGACCAACGGATCGTCCAGGCCGGTCACATTCACGGCCGCGCGGTATTTGCCGCCCACGACGCGCTCGAACAGGTGGACCTTCTTTTCCGCGCGGTCGTACACGCCGCGAAAATCCGCGCCGTTGCCGAGCGGCCAGTTCAGCGCGCACGTCCTGATTCCGAGCACCGCCTCCAGCTCGTCCATCAGCGCGATGGGATCGCGCGCGGGGCGGTCGAGCTTGTTCATGAAGGTGAAGATGGGCACTCCCCGCCGCGCGCAGACCTCGAAGAGCTTGCGCGTCTGGTTTTCCACGCCCTTGCCGGCGTCGATGACCATGATGACGGCGTCCACGGCGGTGAGCACCCGGTAGGTGTCCTCGGAGAAGTCCTTGTGGCCCGGCGTGTCGAGCAGGTTCACCCGGTAGCCGTCGTACTCGAACTGCAGGACGGTTGAGCTGATCGAGATGCCGCGCTTCTTTTCCAGCTCCATCCAGTCGGAGGTGGTGGCGCGCTGGTTTTTGCGCGCGGTCACGGAGCCGGCAAGCTGCACCGCGCCGCCATAGAGCAGCAGCTTCTCGGTGAGCGTCGTCTTGCCGGCGTCCGGATGCGAGATGATCGCAAAGGTGCGCCGGCGCTGAATTTCTTCCTGCAAAGTCACGGGAGCCCGACCGTAGGCGAAAGCCGGCCCAAGCTCCAACACGTTCGCGAAGGGCGGCCTGGACGGTCAGATAATGCGCCATTGAATCCGCCCCTGACCTCTAGCAGGCTCCGATCCGCATGAACGACTCGTCCAGTCTTGATGAACTTCTGGCCTCCCGCGCCGTCCAGCCCCGCCGCCAGATCGAGCCCTGCACGGTCGTCATCTTTGGCGCTTCGGGCGACCTGACCGCCCGCAAGCTGATCCCGGCCCTCTATCACCTCGCCCTCGAGAAGGCGCTGCCCACGCCCTATAAGATCATCGGTTTCGCCCGGCGCGAGAAGACGGATGAGTCGTGGCGCAACGAGCTACGGGAGGCACTGAACCAGTTTTCCCGGACCAAGCCGGTGAACGACGAGGTCTGGGCGGCCTTTGCGGCCAATGTGCTCTATTGCCAGGCGGACATTTCTGACCGGGCCGGTTACGAAAAGCTCAAGGCCCAGATTGGCGGTCTTGAGCACGAAAAGCTCCGCTCCAACCTGCTGTTCTATCTGGCGACGAATCCCAGCCAGTTCGGCGAGATTTCCGAAAATCTCAGCGCGGTCGGCCTGCTCCGCAAGGAGGAGGGCTTTACGCCTGACCGGCTCGTCGTGGAAAAGCCCTTCGGCCACGATCTGGAAAGCGCCCGCGCGCTCAATGCCGAGATCGTCCGCCATGCCCATGAACGGCAGATTTTCCGGATCGACCACTACCTCGGCAAGGAGACGGTCCAGAACATCCTGACCTTCCGCTTCTCCAACGGCATTTTCGAACATCTCTGGAACCGCGATTCGATCGATCACGTCCAGCTCACCGTCGGCGAGAAAATCGGCGTCGGCTCACGCGGCGGCTACTACGAGGAATCGGGCGCGATGCGGGACATGGTGCAGAACCACGTCCTGCAGGTGCTGTCGCTCGTCGGCATGGAACCGCCCGTCTCGCTCGAGGCCGAGAACATCCGCGACGAGAAGGTGAAGCTGCTCCGGTCCATCCGCGCGATGACGCCGGCCGACGTCGCGAAGAACGTCGTGCGCGGCCAGTATTTCGCGGGCGAGGTGGATGGCGAGGTGCGCCCGGCCTACCGCAGCGAGCCGAAGGTCAACCCGAAGTCGAATGTTGAGACCTTCGTCGCCATGAAGGTCCTCATCGACAACTGGCGCTGGTCCGGCGTGCCGTTTTACATCCGCACCGGCAAGAACCTGCCGCTCAGCGCGAGCGAGGTCCGCATCCAGTTCAAGCCCGCACCGAACATCCTTTTCGCCGCCAAATCCGAGACCAAGCTCGACCCCAACTCGCTGACGCTGCGACTCCAGCCCAACGAGGGTATCACGCTCCGTTTCAACGGCAAGGTGCCCGGGGCCGCGATGGAGCTGCGGCCGGTGCGGATGCGTTTCAGCTACGACACCGAGTTCGGCGCCTACACGCCCGAGGCGTACGAGCGGCTGCTGCTGGAGGCCATCGCCGGTGACGCCACGCTCTTCATCCGCCGCGACGAGGTGGAGACGGCCTGGGGGATCGTGGACAGCATCCGCAACGCCTGGGTGGACAAGCCGCTCACGAACCGGGAGTTCTACCTGGCCGGCACCTGGGGCCCGACCGCCGCCGACGACCTGCTGGCCGCCGACGGCCGCGAGTGGCGCAATCCGCAGCCGCAGAAGTGATCCGCTTTGATCCTGCCCGACGAACGCCAGCGCATTGTGGATGGTGAGCACCTCAAAACGCTCAGCATTTGCCACTGGGTCATGGGCGGGATGACGGCCCTCTTCAGTCTTTTCCCGATCATCCGTATCTGGTGTTCGGCCTGGCCATGCTGTCGGGCAGGCTTCCGACACCACCAGGACAGGACCTCTATTTCGTCGGCGGAATGTTCGTTGTTTTCGCCGCTTTTTTCATTTGCGCCGGGCTGACGTTTGCCGCGCTGACGCTGTTCTCGGCCTGGTGCCTGAGCCGGCGACGCCACCGGACGTTCAGTCTCGTTGTGGCGGTGGTGAACTGCCTGATGGTGCCCTTTGGCACCCTGTTGGGGGTGTTCACGCTGGTGGTGCTGAGCCGCCCGTCGGTGGCGGCACTCTATCAGGGTGAGCCTGGCGGCGGCGTAGCTGGCGAACTCGGCAGCTACGAGCGCACCCCATGAGTGGCCGAGTGGTTGGTTTCTTCACGCCACCGTCACGGCGCCTAACTGGATTTCAGGACGGCTGCGATCGCGATCAGCATCGTTTCGGCCGTATACGGCTTGGGTAGAAAATGATCGACGACCATGCTGGCCGTGGTGCCCGGCGTGTCGTGGGTGGTGAGTCCGCTGGAACCGATGATTCTGATGCGTGGATCCAGCGCTTTCAAGGCGAGGATCATGGATGGCCCGTCCATGACCGGCATGGCCATGTCGGTCAGCACGACGGCGATTTGATTCTGGTGCACCGCATAAATCGCCAGCGCCTCCGCTCCCTGACTGGCCAGCAGCACGCGATAGCCGAAGCGCTCGAGTGTCAGTTGCGCGACGGTCCGGATGCTTGCCTCGTCGTCCACAATGAGAATCAGCTCATCATTGCCCTTCGGCAGTGCGGGACGGCCGATCTTGCCGCTTTCCTTCGCGACCGAGGCCGTGCTGGCCGGCAGATGAACATGAAAGGTCGTGCCCTTCCCCGGTTCGCTGTAAACGTTGATGAAGCCCCCATGGCTTTTCACGATCGCCGACGTCGTGGACAGGCCAAGCCCGGTTCCCGTGCCCAGCTGTTTGGTGGTGAAAAAGGGCTCAAAAATGCGGTCGAGAATCTTCGGGGGCATGCCGATGCCGGTATCCGCCACCGTCACCCGAAGATAGGCCCCGGGCTTTGCCTCGGCGTTGGTCCCGGCATACATCTCGTCCAGGACGACATTCTCCATCGTGACGCTCAGCCTGCCACCGCCGGGCATGGCGTCCCGCGCGTTCACGAAAAGATTCAGGAATACCTGATGCAGCTGCGTCGCATCACCGACCACCGTCCAACCCTCGCCATCGAGCAACGGCCTGATTTCGATGTTCTTGGGGAAGACCTCCCGGATGACCCGGTTGAGATCGCGCAGAATATGGGCAACGTTGACGACGACCCGCTCGCCTTCGATTCCCCGTGAAAACGAAAGCAGCTGCTTGACCAGGTCCGCCCCGCGCTGGGCGCTCAGCAGCAGGGTGTGTAACAGATCCTCTGACTCGGGATCCGGACAATGCATCCGCAGGAGCTCCAGGGACATCAGGATCGGGGCAAGCACATTGTTCAGGTCGTGGGCGACTCCACCGGCCAGTGTGCCAATACTTTCCATCCGCTGCGCGCGAAACATCTGCAGCTCGGCCTTCTTCCGGGCCGAGATGTCCGTGTTGATGTCCAGAACG